>JAFXTU010000058.1 GCA_017535635.1 Oscillospiraceae bacterium | reverse complement strand
CTGCCGGGCGCGTTCGGGACTTTCACCCTAGAGAACGTGCGCTCGCCGGGCGCACTATAAAACGCCCGGGAACCGTTGGTACACAACGGTTCCCGGGCACTTGTCAGCGATTCGGTATCATTCCCACTCGACAGGACTTAACTGATTCCGTTTAGGAATTGTTGTTCGTCCTGTTCGTAGTTCCTTTGATTATTTGATGTATCCACATTATCCAGTCTATCTCCCCTCCTGTTATCATCTTGTTATCAGCATTGATAACAGAGGCGGGGAACTGCTGTAGACATATGTTGTACTATTTGGCAAAAACGGCAGGGTTCCTCGTCACCGCTGCCTTTCTTTATTTATATTATACTAAAAAAACTGGTATTTACAAGTCTTGTTTTTCAGCATTCTCTTTCATATACTAAAGACACTTTTCAGGGAAAGCGGTTCTTTTATAAGGTACATACATTTCAAAGCGTCCTGTTCCTATGCGGCTCTTGCTGCAATCATGGAGATTATCGGGGTAGATAAGGAAGACTGAATCATTGCGCTTGACATCAAGCTGCCGTGGCTGTTTTCCAAAGAAGATGGAACAAATATTCCCGGCCCCATGCTGCAAGGCGCAAAATGGTTTAACTTATTGGGTCAAGCGGATGATCCAATAGAACGCGAAGGAGTAATTCGAGCGCATGAAGAAAATTGCGGAACTAACGGACAAAGACTTGCTTGGCCAACTGGGAGAAGCTCATTCTGCACCAAGATACAAAGTAAGAGCGATACTGCGAAACTCAGATGGCAAGTACGCCGTCATGTACGAAGACAGCACAGGTTTGTATTCGCTTCCCGGTGGAGGCGTTGAAAGCGGGGAGGATATACTTACTGCGTTGAAGCGTGAAATGCTGGAAGAAACTGGCTGCACGTGTGATGTAATCTATGAGCTTGGGTATGTTTATGAAAACCGGGCTTATTGCGATATGCAGCAATACAGTTACTTCTTTACGGTAACCACCAAAGGGTCTTCAATGGCACCCACCTTTACCAGCGAAGAAATCGACGTAGGAACTACGCTGATGTGGTGTACGTTGGAAGAAATGGTATCCTTGATCGAAAATGGAAAACCGAACACCAACCAACAGATATACCTTAAAGCCCGCGATACAGCGGTGCTGAAAGAATACCTCCATCGGTGTATTCGCGAACAAAATGGGGTTTTTCGGCCTGTGACTGAACAAAGCCATAAAACGATTCTGCGAGAATTACTGTCGGACCCTTCTATCTCGGATATCAGTCATATTTTGGATGCAGGAAGCGGCAAGACCAGTCTGTCCACAATCGTTTCCTGTTTCCCGAAAGCAAGCACGGATGCCATTGTCTATCCAGGCGATGAGCGGAAACTGAAAACGATCAGAAATATGCAGTCTAATAAGGTAAATGTGGTAGAATGGGATATTTGTGATACGCCGATTCCCGCTCATTACGATCTGGTTGTGGCCCATTTGCTCCTTGGGGAAGCAAGCAAATTCGGCAATAGCTTTCAGGACCTGTTGCAGAATTTGTTTTCCATACAAAGCCGGTACTACATCATTATCGACTATCTGGAGGACCCGAAGGTAGATGCTGACGCAATTCGTACATATTGCGAAGCCGCAGATTTCAAGGTCCAGGAATATATTTGTGCCGAAAACACAGAACCGCAGGTTTGGGATGATTTTATTGGTGTACACAACTTTGGGTTCTTGATCGAAGGTAAACTATAAGTTTTTGAAAAGATTTCGTACCAAAAAGAGCTGGCTTACCCTCATCGCAAGGGAAGTTGGCTCTTTCGTAAATACCTCAATATACGGGCATTACCACAAAGCCACTCGGTACGATTCCATCTGTTGCAAAACACTTTTTCGGGAAAGCGTGTTGCAAAAGTGTTGCAAAAACGGATTGGAAAAATATAGCAAACCCGCAAACCCTTGAAAATAAAGGGTTTGCGGGCACTTGTCAGCCAAGGGTCATCATTCCCACTCGATCGTGCCTGAGGGTTTCGGCGTCACGTCCCAGAGCACCCGGTTGACGCCCTTGACCTCCTTCGTGATGCGCGCCACGATCCGCTGCACCAAGCCGAAATCCAGCTCCGCCACCTCGGCGGTGACGGCGTCCACGGTGTTCACGGCGCGGATGACCACGGGCCAGTCGTAGGTCCGCAGCCCGTCGGTGATGCCGGTGGACTTGAAGTCCGGCACGATGGTGAAATACTGCCAGACCTTGCCCTCCAGCCCCGCCTTGGCGAACTCCTCCCGGAGGATGGCGTCACTCTCCCGCACGGCCTCCAGCCGGTCCCTGGTGATGGCGCCCACGCAGCGGACCCCCAGGCCGGGGCCGGGGAAGGGCTGGCGGTAGACCATGCTGTCGGGCAGACCCAGGGCTTTGCCCACCACCCGGACCTCGTCCTTATACAGGAACTTCACCGGCTCCACCAGCTCGAAATCCAGGTCCTCCGGCAGGCCGCCCACGTTGTGGTGGCTCTTCACCGGGCCGGACTCCAGGATATCGGGGTAGATGGTCCCCTGGGCGAGGAAGCGGATGCCGTCCAGCTTTCTCGCCTCCTCGGCAAAGACGTCGATGAACTCCTTGCCGATGATCTTCCGTTTCTTCTCCGGGTCGGCGACCCCGGCCAACTGATCCAGGAAGCGGTCCACCGCGTCCACATAGATGAGGATGGCCCCCAGCTCCTCCCGGAAGACCCGGATGACCTGCTCCGGCTCCCCCTTGCGGAGAAGGCCGTGGTTCACATGGACGCAGGTGAGCTGGCTGCCCACCGCCTTGATGAGGAGGGCGGCCACTACCGAGGAGTCCACTCCCCCGGAGAGGGCCAGCAGCACCTTTTTGTCTCCGATCTGTTCCCGCAGCGCCGCCAGCTGCTCCGCAATGAACGCCTCCGCCAGCTGAGGCGTGGTGATCCGTTCCATGGTCTCGGGACGCTTGTTTTCGTTCATGGCTCGTTCCTCCGTATATCCATAGTTTTGTTGGGTGATCTCATTCTTCCCCGGCTTCCATCCGCTCCCGCACCGCCTGGGCGTCCCGGGCGATCTGGGCCTTCAGGGCGTCGGTGTCCGGGAACTTCCGCTCCGGACGCAGGAAATCCCGGAATTCCAGCCGGACCCGCTTCCCGTAGAGGTTCCCGGAGTAGTCCAGGATGTAACTCTCCACGCTGACCTGCTCCCCGTCGCTGACGGTGGGGCGAACCCCCACGTTGGTGACGGCCCAGCGGTCCACGCTTTCCCCCTCGATCCGCAGCCTTCCGGCGTAGACCCCGTGGGCGGGGACCAGGACCCCTTCCCCGAAGCGCATGTTGATGGTGGGCGTCCCCAGCTTCCGCCCCAGGCGGTAGCCGGTGCGCACCGTATCCGTGAGGACGTGGGGATGGCCCAGGAGCCGGTTGGCCTCCCGGAGCTGCCCCGCCAGCAGGAGCTCCCGGATGCGGGTGGAGCTGACGGTCTCCCCGTCCAGGGTGACCTTGGGGATCACGTCCGCGCCAAGGCCCAGGGCGGCGCACTTGGCGCGCAGCCGGTCGGGGTTCCCCTCCCCCCGCCAGCCGAAGGTGAAGTCGTGGCCGCAGACCAGGTGCACCGCGCCGAACTCCTCCCGCACCCACTCCAGGAACCGGTCCCAGGGCATCTCCATGAGGCTCCGGTCAAAGCGGAGAGATAGGATCTCCTCCACGCCGAAGAGCCGGCGCACCAGCTCCGCCCGGTCCTCCGGGGAGGTGATGAGGGGCACCGGCGCGCCCCGGACCAGGGTGTCCGGATGGACGTCGAAGGTGAGCACCGCGGGAACGGCCCCAAGGGCCTCGGCGCGCTCCTTCGTCCGCCGGATCAGGGCGGCGTGGCCCAGGTGGACCCCGTCGAAAAAGCCCAGGGCCAGCACACGTTTCGTCATAGTTAAACCTCGAAAAAGTTCTTTACGGTCTTCAGGACCCCCTGCTCCGCCCTGGCGAGAGCCAGGAACTCCCCGTCCTCGCCGTAGAGCCTCCACAGGCCCTCCGCCGCCGGAAGATACACCTCGTTGCCGTTGCGGCAGCGGCGGCTCTGCTCCCCGTCCAGGGTCAGGGCCGGGTAAGCGGAAAAGAGGCTGTCCAGGGGTCGGAGCAGCCTTTCGCCCCCCGGCGCGGTGAGCGCCTCCAGGGGCAGGGCCTCCCCGATGGAGAAGGGGCCCGCCCGCAGCCGCCTTAGGGAGGACATTGCCGCCCCGCAGCCCAGGCGCTGGCCCAGGTCGTGGCAGAGGGTGCGGATGTAGGTCCCCTTGGAGACGGTGAGGCGGAAGCGGTAGTCCCCCTCCGGCCCGAAGCCCAGGGGCGCAATGTCTGATATTTCGATCTGCCGCGGCTTCCGGGGCACGTTCTTCCCCTGCCGGGCGTATTCATAGAGCTTTTTTCCCTCCACCTTGATGGCGGAGTAGAGGGGCGGCAGCTGCTCCTGCGTCCCCAGGAAGCCCAGGAGGGCTTCTTTGATCTCTGCCTCCGAAGGGCGCAGCCCGCTCTCGGAGAGCATGGTCCCGGTGATGTCCTGGGTGTCTGTGGTGAGGCCGAAACGGCAGGAGGCCAGATACTCCTTGTCTGCGGATTCCAAAAACTCCACCGCCCGGGTGGCCCGGCCCACAAAGACGGGCAGCACCCCGGTGGCCATGGGGTCCAGGGTCCCGCCATGGCCGATGCGTCTCTCCCGCAGCGCCCCCCGGAGCTTGGCCACCACGTCGTGGCTGGTCCAGTCGGCGGGCTTGTCCACGATGGCGATGCCGGTCATAGAGGCAAAGCGTGCCAATGGCGGCCCACGGCGGCCTTGAGGGCCTCCCGGACCTCCTCCAGGCTCCCCTTCACGGTGCAGCCCGCGGCCATGCCGTGGCCGCCGCCGCCGAACTCGGCGCAGACCAGGCTGGCGTTAGAGTACTGCCCGGTGCGGACGGAGACCTTCCAGCTCCCCGCCTCCACCTCTCGGAGGGTAACGCTGAGCTCCACCCCCCGGACGGACCCGGCCACGGAGGCGATATCCTCCATGTCCTCCTCGGTGACGGCGCAGTCCCGCAGGTCCTCCAGGGTCACGGCGGCGATATCCGCCTCCCCGGCCTGGAAGAATTCCAGTCCGGCGATCATGCGGCTCTCCAGGAGGAGCCGCCCCCGGCTCTTCTTCATAAAGAGGGTCCGGTTCAGGTCGATGGGTGCCCCGGCTTCCAGCAGGGCCGCCCCCACCCGCAGGGTCTGGGACGATGTGTTCTTATAGCGGAAGCAGCCGGTGTCCGTGGTGACGGCGATGTAAAGGGGCTCGGCCAGCTCCGGGGTGATCTCCACGCCCAGTTCCAGCAGGAGAAAGTAAATCAGCTCCCCGCAGGCCCCCGCCGCCGGGTCCACCCAACCCTGCCGGGCATAGCCGGAATTGGAGGGATGGTGGTCGATGCAGAGCTGCACCTTCCCCGCCCAGTCCCCGGCGTTATTCTGGAGGATCCCCTCCTCCGCCAGATCCACGGCCACCACCGTATCCGGGCGGAAGCCGGGGGCGGGGTACAGGTCCTCCACCAGGGAGAGATACCGCTCCGTGGTCTCGGGATTGGGGAGGACAAAGGCCCGCTTTCCCAGGGTCCGCAGTCCCCGGCAGAGGGCGGCGGCACAGCCCATCGCGTCCCCGTCCGGGCGGCGGTGGTTCAGGATCAGGAAGCCGTCCCGCTCCCGGAGATAGGCGGCGCACTCAGTCCTCGTCATGGTGTTCCTCATGCGCCCCCTCCCCGGAAACTACTTCGTCGATGAGCCGGGAGAGCCGCGCCCCTTTTTCGATGGAGCGGTCCCGCTCAAACACAAGCTCCGGGGTATACCGGAGAGTCAGGGCGCTGCCCAGCTCCCGGCGGAGCCAGGGAGCGGCGGACTTCAGGCCCCGGCGCAGCTCCCTCTCGTTCACTTCCTCCAGGAAGCTCAGATAGACCTTGGCATAGCGCAGGTCCCCGGTGGTCTCCACCGCCGTGACCGTCACCATCCCCTGCTGGACGCGGGGGTCCTTGACCTTGGGCAGGAGGACACACAGCTCCCGCAGAATGTCCTCATTGATACGGTTCAGTCGATTCGTTGCCATAGTTTCCCCTTTTTGGGTGCGGTATTATTTCGTGCCGCCGAAGCGGCGCTCCCGGCGGGAGCAGACCTCGATGGCCCGGTCGATCTCCGCCGGGGTGAAGTCCGGCCACAGAGTATCCGTAAAATAGTATTCCGCATAGGCGGACTGCCATAGCAGGAAATTGGAGATGCGCTGCTCTCCCCCGGTGCGGATGATGATGTCCGGGTCCGGGATGCTCCGGGAATCCAGATAGGAGGAAAACAGCTCCTCCGTCAGCTCCCCCGCCTGTCCGGCGGCGTAGTCCAGGGCGTATTTCTGCGCGGCCCGGCGGATCTCGTCCCGCCCGCCGTAGTTGAAGCAGACGTTCACCTGCATGCCGTTCACGTGCTCGGCGGTGTCCAGAGCCCTGGCGCTGAGCTCCCGCAGCTCCGGACTCAGGCGCCCCAGGTCTCCCATGACGTAGAGCTTCGTCCGCTCCTCCTCCATGGTGGCGATGGCCTCCAGGAGGTACTTTTTCAGCAGGCCCATGAGGGAGGAGACCTCCTCCTCGGCCCGCTTCCAGTTCTCCGTGGAGAAGGCGTAAACGGTGAGGTGCTCCAGCCCGATATCCCGGCAGTAGCGGGTGATCTTCCGGAAGGTCTCCGCGCCGGCGGCGTGGCCCGCCGTCCGGGGCAGGCCCCGGGACCTGGCCCAGCGGCCGTTGCCGTCCATGATGATGGCGATGTGCCGGGGGCGAGCACTGCGGCCCGCTGCTTCCGCAGCCGGGCCGCTCTCTTTTGTCCAAATCGGCATCAGATCTCGCTCAGTTCCTTTTCCTTCTTGGCCACCTGCTTATCCACCTCTGCCACATAGTCGTCGGTGAGCTTCTGGATGTCCTTCTCGGCGTT
>JAFXTU010000057.1 GCA_017535635.1 Oscillospiraceae bacterium | reverse complement strand
TCGGACCTTTCAACCTCCGCAATCCGGCTTCCTTCAGATTCCGCCTCACGACGGACACCCTTGCCTTCGGCTAACGCTTCCCGCTGCCGGGCGCGTTCGGGACTTTCACCCTAGAGAACGTGCGCTCGCCGGGCGCACCATTATGTCCAAAAGGCCCTGCCCGCAAACGCGGACAGGGCCTTTTGGTGGATGTTGATCTTATTTTGATCCGATTTCTTCCCGCTTCCGGAGCATGGGTCTGCGGCGGGTGGGGGAATGGAAGCCGGTATCCTGTTCCATCTTCACAGTGCTCAGGAGCAGGGCCGTCAGCGGCAGGACGGCTGAAATTCCATATCCACTTCCATATCCATAATAGAAGTCAGTTTCCTCCCCGTCCAACATCACTGTTTCCCGATAGAAAGCGTGCAGTTTTTCCAAGGCGCGGAGGGTCTCCTCCGGCTGGGCCGTGCCCAGGTGCTCCAGGGCCCAGCGGCGGTCAAAGCGCTCCGGCAGCTCTCCGGCGTAAAAACGCCGGAGAACAGAGCGCACCTCCCCGCTCCCCAGGGCACTCCAGTATTCCGGGTCGTCCTCCTCCAGGAGTTTTCCCCAGCCTTCCGCCGGCTCCGGAAAGAGGAGGAGCCAGGGGAAGGCGGGACGGCTGGAGCTGAGAGTGAAGCCCTCCTCCTTCACCACATAGCCGGTGTAGCCCTTGCCGCCGGGATCCTCGTAGATTTCCAGCTTCGTGGTAGGCGCTAAGGCGGGATGCTCCCAGAACCCGGCCAGCACCGTCTGGAGGACCTGCGTTAAATGCAGGAAGCCCTGCCACCGCTCCTCCCCCTCCAGGGTCAGCAGCCAGTCCCGCGCCGCCGAGGCTGCGTCCATGTACTCCCTGGTCGTCCGGTCAAAGAGCCGGTCCAGGGAGACGTGCAGCAGGTCCGAGAGGGCGGGAAGGAGAGACGCATCGGGCATGCTCTCGTCCCGCTCCCACTTGGACACGGTCTGGTGGGCAAGGCCCAGCTTTTCCCCCAGCTCCTCCTGGGAGAGGGAGAGCGCCAGCCGCGCCTCCCGGATGTTTTCGCCCAGGCTCATGCCTCCTCGCCCCCTTCCCGCTTTTCCTTCGCCGGGGGCCGGTCCATCATCAGATGCGCCAGCGTCAGGATCGCCCGGAGGATCCGGGTCTCCCCGGCGCTCCACAGCTCCCGGCGCCCCTCGCCGGTCTCCGCCGGCTCGTGGGAGCAGAGGCCCCAGCGCGTGAGCTCTTCCAGGGCTCTGCGGGTCTCCTCCAGGCTGAGCCCGGCCTGCGAGGCCAGGTATTCCGTGGAGTGCAGGACCCGCTTTCCCTCCTTCTCATCGACCAGGAGGGGGGCCAGGAACATCGGCTTTTGCAGCAGGGCGAAGAAGGCCGCCAGGCCCTCCGCCTCCGGGCCGATCCAGCCGTAGTCCTCCCTGGAGGGCATCAGCAGGAGGTGGAAATTCGCGTCGTCCCCCCGGTGGCGGAGGAAGAGGGCCCCGCCGGGCAGCTCGCTGAAGCTGCTGCCGCAGATCTCGGGGTTTTCCGGCACGGGGACGGGCTCCTTGGGAAACGTTCTGGTCTTCTCCACCAGCTGCCAGACGTTCTCATAGAGGGCGTCGTACATCTCGCTCATCCATTCATGGCAGCGAAGGTGGCCCTCCTGGGGGGACAGGGCCAAGAGTTCCCGGCGCAGGGTCCCCTCCGGCGCGCCCACGGCGAAGAAGGCGGCGGGGGCGACGCCGTAGTACTCCGCCAGGCGGCAGAGGTTTTCCAGCCCCGGCTCTGTCTCCCCGGTCTCCCACTTGGAATAGGTCTTGTCCGAGACCCCCAGGGCCTGGGCCACGTCCTTCTGCATCAGGTTCCGGTCCTTTCGGAGCTTGACAAGGTTTTCGATGATCTTCTCTCGGTTCATGGGGTACTCTCCTTTTGCTCGTTTCAAGGCGCCTTGTGCCTCTATCATAACGGCAACGCTCCGGAGAGTCAAAAACCAAAACGGGGCGCGATTCTCGGATTTTGAGAGTCGGGGAGGTTTTTGCCTTTCCTCGTTCTACCTTACCTTCACCTTAAACAGCCCGTGGCGGTTGCAGTAAGCGAGGAAGAAGCGGATCCCGGCCATGGGGAATCTCGCCTCCGCGCCGCCCTCCGGGTAGAGCTTTTTCATCTCAAAACCATCGTCCCGCACCGCCGCCAGGAAGGAGATATGGTGCCCCCGGCTCATGTCATGGGCGACGGAAACGTAGTATTCATCCTCCAGGCGCTCCCAGCGGAGGGGATGCTCCCCGTCCGGCTCCTCCGCCTCCAGGGCCGGAAGGGTCAGCCCGCAGCAGCAGACCACGGCCTCCCCTGCGCTCTGGATGACGTTCCCGCAGATGGGGCAGACGTAGAGCTTCAGGCGCAGCATGTTGGAGGCCCGGTTCGTGTTCACTACGCTCTCCCCGGAAAGCAGCTCGATGACCGAAACGCCCAGGGTAGCGGAAAGAGGCTCGATCAGGGAGATATCCGGGTAGCCCCTGCCGGTCTCCCATTTGGAAACGGCCTTGTCGCTGACGCCCACACGCTCCGCAAACTGCTGCTGCGTCAGCCCGCTCTTCTCCCGCAGGCGTTTGATCATGGTCCCGGTGACGTACTGGTTCATCTTTTGTTCCTCCTAAGATTGATGCCTTGATCCTACACCGGAGCGGGCAAAAAGCAACCTACGCTTCGTAGAGTCAAAAAAACGGGGGCCGTCTCCGGGCTGGTACAGCCCTGGGAGACGACCCCCGTTCAAAAACCGGAATTACTCCTCGTCCTTCTTGCAGCAGCAGCCCTCGTCCTCGTCGGTATCGAACTCGAACTCCAGGGTCTCGCCGCACTTGGGGCACTTCATGGAATCGTAGCTGAGCACATCCTCGTCCACGCTGATGGTCTCGCCGCACTTGGGGCAGGTGATCTCGTAGAACACCGGCTCCTCGTCGTCATCGTCGCAGCAGCAGCGATCGTCGTCGCAGCCGGGGCAGCAGAAATCGTCGTCATCGTCCTCTTCCGCCGCCAGGATCTCCTCCACGTCGGCCAGGTCGTCGCTGAGGGTGTCGATCTCCTCGGCCAGGTCCATGGCGTTCTCGTTCAGATCCTCGATCTCGTGGGTGATGTCCTCCAGCAGCTCGATGATGACCTTGAGGAGCTTGCCCTCACTGGTCCCCTCATCCAGCTTCATGCCCTCGGCCAGGCCCTTGATATAAGCGGCTTTTTCCGTGATCTTCATGGGTTCCTCCAAATCATACATTCTTATGGGGCTCAGCCCTTGCTGCGCTCCAGATATTCGCCAGTGCGGGTGTCGATCTTGATCTTGTCGCCGGGGTTGATGAAAAGGGGCACCTTCACCTCGGCGCCGGTCTCCACGATGGCGGGCTTGGTGACGTTGGTGGCGGTGTCGCCCCGGAAGCCGGGATCGGTCTCCGTGACCTCCAGCTCCACGAAGTTGGGAGGCTCCACGCCGAAGACGCTGCCCTTGTAGGACATGACCTTGCAGACCATGTTCTCCTTCACGAACTTGAAGCCGTCGGGCAGCATGCTCTCGTCGATGGGCTCCAGCTCGTAGGTCTCGCTGTCCATGAAATAATAGAGGTTGCCGTCGGAGTAGCTGTACTCCATATCCTTCCGGTCCACGTAGGCGTTTTCAAACTTTTCGGTGGGGTTGAAGGATGTTTCGATGACGGCGCCGGTGATGACGTTCTTCATCTTGGTGCGCACGAAGGGGGAGCCCTTGCCCGGCTTCACGTGCTGGAACTCCACCACCTGCATTACCTGTCCGTCCATCTCAAAGGTCACGCCGTTTCTGAATTCGCCTGCTGAAATCATAAAGAGTCTCCTCTCTCGCAGTATGTCCCGCTTTTCATATTTTTACATTTCATTTTATATCGCTTTTTCAGAATATGCAAGAAAAATTCTCCGGCTTCCGCATAATATTTCTGCCCGGACCGTAAAAATCCGGTGAACAGGGAACTTTTCCCGCTTTTCAAAGGAGGATCAGCCATGCTTCTGTATCTCACCGGGACGGCGGAGGAGCTTAGGGAGCTGCCGCCGGGGCTGGGCTTCGCCCTCATTGGCCCGGTTTCCGACGCTCCCCTGCCCGCCGGCCGGGAGGGCGTCTGGCTGCCGGGGGAAGGCCCGGAAGCTGGCCGGGCGGGTATCCTCGCCTCCGAGTGCCGGCGGCGGAGCTGTTCCGCTCTGCTGTCGGAGGGCGGCAGTCCCTCGGCCCTGGAGGCGCTGCGCTTCTGCGACGCTCTCCTGCGCCGGGGGATCGCCCCCATCCTCCCGGAGGAGAGCTGGGTCCCCGGCTGCGGGGGCGCGCTGCTCATCTCCTCCGCCGTCTCCGGCGGGACCCTGGAGGAGCGGCTGTGCCAGGCCCTGGCGAAATGCCCGGACCTTGCCCTGGACTTGGAAAAGCTCTGCCACCGCTTCCCCCTCCCCTGCCCGGACGGCCAGGGGGAGCGGATCTCCGGGGAGGAGCTGGACAGGCTGCTCCGCCGGGGCGCGGCGGTGCAGTTCTCCCGGGATCTGATGTGCAAGGCCTTTCCCCTGGAGGACGGGGATAAAAGCCAGTTCATCATCTTCGACGACCGGGAGACCCTGGCGGAAAAGGTGCGTCTGGCGGAGACCCTGGGCGTGAGGCGGGGCTTCCTCCTCCTGGGCGAGTGGAGCGCGGAGGACGCCTCCGCGGCCGCTGAGGCGCTCAGACAGGGAAAAAGCCCGGCCATCGCAGGATGACCGGGCTTCGGGAAAAACTCAGTAGTATCTCTTGTTCTTATTCTTCCGGGCAGCTTCAGATTTCTTGCGGCGCTTCACGCTGGGGCTCTGGTAATACTCTTTCTTGCGGAGATCCGCAAGCACGCCCGCCTTCGCGCAGCTTCTCTTGAATCTCTTGAGGGCGCTGTCCAGCGACTCGTTTTCCTTCACTCTGACTTCCGACATCTTTATCCCTCCCTCCGATGGGCCATTAGCCTGACTATTATAGCTTTATTCTCAGGTATTGTCAAGATTTTTTCGGCTTTATAACCAGATTCACCAGTTTATTTTTCACCACGATGGTTTTCACCAGCTCCATGCCCTCCATCATTTTGGCGATCTTGGGCTCCGCCAGGGCGGCGGCCACCACCGCTTCATCCGGGCTGTCGGCGGGGAGGACCACGGTGGCCCGGAGCTTGCCGCCCACCTGGATGGCGATGGTCTTTTCGGAATCGGCCATCTTCTTCTCGTCGAACTCCGGCCAGGGCTGGCGGCAGCAGAGGCCGTCCCCGCCCATGTGCTCCCAGAGCTCCTCGGCGATGTGGGGAGTGAAGGGGCTCATGAGCTTCAGCAGGGCCATGTAGTCCGCCCGATTGAGGCCCTTGTCGTAGAACTCGTTCACCAGGGTCATCATGGCGGCGATGGCGGTGTTGAACTTCATGGCCTCGATGTCCTCGCTGACCTTCTTGACGGTCCGGTGGATGGAGGCCTCGTTTTCCTTGGAATAGCTGTCGCCGGGGACCACCTTCTGCTCCAGGTTCCAGACCCGGTCCAGGAAGCGTTTGGAGCCCTTCACGGCGGTGTCCTGCCAGGGGGCGGCCTTCTCAAAGTCGCCGATGAACATGATATAGAGGCGCAAGGTGTCCGCGCCGTACTGGTTCACGATGTCGTTGGGGTTCACCACGTTGCCCAGGGACTTGGACATCTTTACGATGGGGTGCTCGGCCATCTCGCCGTACTGCTCCACCAGATGCTTCCGCGCCCCCTCTTCCCCGCCGTACTCGGCCTTCAGCCGCTCCTGCTCCGCCGGGTCCAGGTTGTCGAAGCTCCGGGGATTCAGGCCCAGGATCATGCCGTGGCTTGTGCGCTTGGCGTAGGGCTCCTTGGTGGGCACCACGCCGATGTCATAGAGGAATTTATGCCAGAAGCGGGAATACAGCAGGTGCAGGGTGGTGTGCTCCATGCCGCCGTTGTACCAGTCCACCTGGTTCCAGTAGCTGATGGCCTCCTTCCCCACCAGAGAAGCGTCGTTGTGGGGGTCCATATACCGGAGGAAGTACCAGCTGGAACCCGCCCACTGGGGCATGGTGTCCGTCTCCCGCTCCGCGGGCCCGCCACACTGGGGGCAAGCGCACTTCACCCAGTCCGTCATGTGGGCCAGGGGGCTCTCCCCGTTGTCCGTGGGCTCGTAGCTCTTCACGTCCGGCAGCAGGAGGGGCAGGTCCTTCTCGTCCAGGGGGACGTAGCCGCACTTGGGGCAGTTCACAATAGGGATGGGCTCGCCCCAGTATCTCTGGCGGGAGAAGACCCAGTCCCGGAGCTTGAAGTTCACCTTCTCCTCCCCGATGCCCTTCTCCGTGAGCCAGCGGATCATGGTGGGGATGGCCTCCTTCACGCTGAGGCCGTTGAGGAAGCCGGAATTCACCATCCGGGCGTTCTCGTCCTTGTCCACGAAGGCTTCTTTCGTCACGTCGCCGCCCTGGACCACCTCCAGGATGGGCAAATTGAAGGCCTTGGCAAACTCCCAGTCCCGCTGGTCGTGGCCTGGAACGGCCATGATGGCCCCCGTGCCGTAGGTGGAAAGAACGTAATCCGAGATGAAGATGGGGATCTCCTCCCCGGTGACGGGGTTCACGGCCCGGACGCCCTGGAGGCAGACGCCGGTCTTTTCCTTGTTCATCTCCGTCCGCTCGAAGTCGGACTTCCGGGCGGCCTCGGCCTGGTAGGCCCTGACCTCCTCCAGGTTCTCCAGCTGATCCTCCCATTTGGCCACCAGGGCGTGCTCCGGGCTCATGACCATATAGGTGGCGCCGAAGAGGGTGTCCGGCCGGGTGGTGAAGATGAGAAGCTCGTCCCCGGCGGTGGTCTTGAAGGAGACCTCCGCGCCGGTGCTCCGGCCGATCCAGTTGCGCTGCTGGATCTTGAC
>JAFXTU010000056.1 GCA_017535635.1 Oscillospiraceae bacterium | reverse complement strand
TACGACGATTTCGGCGACAAGATCCTGATCGCCACCTTCCCCCAGAACATCCCCGAGGACATCATGGCCCTGGCCACCACCGAGGAGAAGCAGGCCGCCTTCGCCAAGCTCCCCGAGGAGCAGCAGCGGCAGATCGCCCGGGACTACGTGAACCGGGTCTGCAAGCACGGCAAGCCCAGCTTCTACAACTTCTACGCCGCCCACTGGCTGACCCCCGCCTTCCGGGAGGAGATGTACAAGCAGTCCCGGATGAACTACAGCGCCTGACATAATCACCCCGAACCCGCTTCGCTGGGCTTCGGGGTGAGAAGGTTTGCGCTGCGCTCCCCGCAGGCCCTTCGGGCCCACAGTCCGCTCCGCGAGAGGTATTTTTCGCCCGGCACATGTCCGTGCGAAAAATGATTCCGACTTTATTCGCATCTGCGGATGCGAACTCTGCGAGGCTTTTTCCTGCGATACACCCCCTGCCGGGGACCGCGATCTGCGGTCCCCGGCATTTTTTCTTCCGACCATCCTTGAAAAGGGCGGCCGGTTGTGCTACCCTATAGTTTAGGAAAATAGAATTGCCATTGAGCAGAAAGGAAGAGGAATATGTATCAGTTCAAGCCCTTTACCGACCGCATTGCCCGGATGCGGGACCGGGTGCGGGACCGGATCATCATCGCCGATCCGGCAAAGTCCCGGATCAAAGCCGAGGCCCAGGCCAAGTATAAGAACTATCCCCCCATGCTGCAGAAGCCCGCGGAGTCCCTCTATGTGATCCAGAACATGCCCATCGACATCGTGGAGGACGAGTACTTCGCCGGGGACATGGGCAACAAGCACTGGGGCGCCGCTAACGGCAGCATGTGGGCCATGATGGACATCGAGCACACCTGGCCCATGGGGGAGGACGGCCTCTACCACGCCCCGGACGACGATCCCCTCTACTCCCACCAGAAGCTGGCCATCTCCCCGGAGGACCTGAAGGAGATGCGGGAGGACATGCGCAAGAACATGGGCGCCGGCGGCCCCATGGTGCGCCCGGAGCAGTGGCTCCCGGCAGGGGCGGACGAGGTGTTCCGCCTGGAGGCCACCCCCTTCGGCCGTCCCGGCGGCTTCGGCGTCCTGATGCCTCCCGGCCACCTGACCCCCGGCTTCCAGAACATCCTGAAGCGGGGCTACGGGGACATCCGCAAGCAGGCCCAGGATTGGCTGGACGCCCACAAGGGCAACGTCATGGGCAATGACATGGGCAAGTATATGTTCTACTCCGCCGCCGTCCTGGCCTGCGACGGGGCCATCACCCTGAACCGGCGTTACGCGGAGAAGGCGAGAGAGAAGGCCGCCGCCGAGACCCGGCCCGAGCGGAAGGCTGAGCTGGAGAAGATGGCCGACGGGCTGGACCACATCGCCACCGGGACCCCCCGGACCTTCTGGGAGGCCTGCCAGATGGTCATGCTCTACCACATCTTCCTCATGGTGGACAACGGCCCCGGCGTCACCAGCATGGGCCGCTTCGACCAGTACATCTGGCCCTTCCTGAAGAAGGACCTGGAGGCGGGGACCATCACCATGGACTACGCCCAGGAGCTGGTGGACGCCTTCTTCCTCAAGCTGAACATCTTCTACGGCGGCGGCTTCGGCAAGGGCGCCCAGACCGCCGGCATCGGCCACATCGGCCAGCATACCACCATCGGCGGCCAGATCCCCGAGACCGGCGAGGACGCGGTGAACCCCGTGTCCTACATGGTGCTGGAATCCATCGCCCGGCTGAAGCTCCATGAGCCCACCGTCTCCCTCCGGGTCACCAAGGACACCCCCAAGGAAATGTGGGACTGCGCCATGGCCACCAGCATGAACGTGGGCGGCCTGCCGCTGCTGCAGAACGACGACGTGATCATCCCCGGCATCATGCGGGAGCTGGGCTTCAGCCTGGAGGACGCCAGGGACTACAGCTTCATCGGCTGCCAGGAGATCGTGGGCTCCGGCAACGACTACCCGGCCCCCAACGGCTCCAGCATGGGCATCAACGGCATCTACTGGCCCATCGTCCTGGACATGGCCATCAACAACGGCATCAACCCCATGAACGGGCGGCAGGCTCCGGCGGAGTACTGCTCCGGCTACCTTTATGAGATGAAGTCCATGGAGGAAGTGAAGGCGGCCTACGAGAAGCTGGCCACCTGGATGTTCACCTGGATCGCCACTCTGAACAACTACACCGAGCACGAGTACGCCCGGCTCTTCCCCTTCCCCAACCTCTCCATCTCCACCATCGGCTGCATGGAGCAGGGCAAGGACGTGTCCGAGGGCGGCGCAAAGTACAACTCCTACGGCGGCACCGCCACCGGCCTCGCCACCGTGGGCGACAGCCTCACGGCCCTGAAGTACATGGTCTTCGACAAGAAGCTGGTCTCCGGCAAGGAATTCCTGGACGCCCTGCTGGCCGACTGGGAGGGCTACGAGCCCCTGCGCCAGCGCATCATCAACGAGGTGCCCCACTACGGCAACGCCGACCCCTACGCCGACGAGGAGCAGAAGTACGTGATGGACCTGTACTACGGCATCTCCCGGGCCTTCAACAACGAGCGCTGCAAGGTCTACAAGTGCGGCATGTTCGGCGCGGCGGACCATGTGCCCCAGGGGGAGATCACCTGGGCCACTCCCGACGGGCGGAAGGCCGGCACCCCTATCGCCGACGCCATGAGCCCCGTCCAGGGCCGGGATGAGCACGGACCCACGTCCGTCTTCCTCTCCTCCTGCTGCTTCGACCATTCCCGGTACATGGACGGCATGGCCGTGAACCTGAAGATCCATCCCACCTCCCTTTCCAGCGACGCCGGCATCGACAAGCTGGAGGACATGACCCGGACCTATTTCGACGACGGAGGCATGGAGGTCCAGTACAACGTGGTGGACGCCAAGACCCTGCGGGACGCCCAGAAGCATCCGGACCAGTACCACAACCTGGTGGTGCGCATCGCGGGCTACTCGGCTTACTTCGTGGATATGACCGAAGCCATGCAGAACGACGTGATTTCCCGGGCGGAGCACGTGATTTAAGACAAATGCCCTCCCCTTCGAGAGAGGGCTTATAGAGACCCAGGGCAATACCGCACAAGATTTCCTGTGCGGTATTGCTTTATCGAAATACCGGGAGGCATGAACCGTGAGTGAATTACGCTATCCCCATCTTTTCGAGCCCCTGCGCCTGGGGCGGCAGCTCTTCCAGAACCGCATCTTCGCCGCTCCCACGGGCTATCGGAACATGACCTATGACAGCGTCTTCCCCGAGGAATACATTCAGTACTACCGGCGCAAGGCCATGGGGGGCTGCGCCTCCGTGTCCTCCGGGGAGCTCATCGTGGACACCGCATGGGGCCGGGGCAGCCCCAACCAGATCTGCATTGACAACCCCGCTTCCCACATCCCCCTGGGGAAGCTGGCCTTTTCCATCTCCCGCTACGGGGCGGTGCCCACGGCGGAGCTGACCCACGCGGGGATGTACGCCAACCGGACCCTGGCCATCTTCGGCGCCCAGTCCCAGGGGGAGGCCTACGGCCCGGTGGAGATGGAGCTGAACGGCAGGCTCATCCGACAGATGCCGGAGGAGATGATCGAGGAGACCATCGCCCGTTTCGCCCAGGCAGCCAAAACGGCCAAGGACTGCGGCTTCGGCATGGTCCTCATCCACGCGGGCCACGGCTGGGGCCTCCATCAGTTCCTCTCTCCCTCCCTCAACACGAGGAAGGACCAGTGGGGCGGGAGCCTGGAAGGGCGCTGCCGCATCGTCGTCTCCATCTGCCAGGCCGTGCGGAAGGTTGTGGGCCCAGGCTTCCCCATCGAGGTGCGCATGAGCGCCAGCGAGTGCTACGACGGGGGCTACGGCATCGACGAGGGCATCCGCATCGCCCAGGCGCTGGAACCCTATGTGGACCTGATCCACGCCTCCGTGGGGAACCACGAGGTCCCCGAGGTCATGACCGTGACCCATCCCAGCCTCTTTCTGGAGGACGGCTGCAACGTGAAGTACGCCGCCGAGATCAAGAAAAACGTGGGCATCCCCGTGGCCGCCGTGGGCGCCCTGGGGGAGCCGGAGCAGATGGAGGAGATCCTGGCCTCCGGGCAGGCGGACGTGGTAGAGCTGGCCCGGAGCCTCATCGCCGACCCGGACCTGCCCAACAAGCTGCGCCGGGGGCATCCGGAGGAGGTGCGCCCCTGCCTTCTGTGCCTGAACTGCTTCTCCAACCAGCAGCTCCACGGGGTGAAGTACTGCGCCGTGAACCCGGAGAGCGGCCACGAGCACGAGACCCTCTATTCCCTGCGCCAGACCGGGCCTTGGAAGAAGGTCCTGGTGGCGGGGGGCGGCATCGGCGGCATGGAGGCCGCCGTCACCGCCGCAAAGTACGGCCATTCGGTCATCCTCTGCGAGAAGAGCGACACCCTGGGCGGCCCCATCCGCTGCGAGGAGGAGGTCCCCTTCAAGAAAAAGCTGGGGGTCTATATTGAGCGGCAGATCCTGGCCCTGGAGCGGGAGGGCGTGGAGGTCCGCCTGAACACCCCCGTGACCCCGGCTTTGGCCGAGGCGATCCGGCCCGACGTGATCATCGCCGCTCTGGGGGCGGAGCCGCTGGTTCCTGAGATCCCCGGCATCCGGGGGGAGAACGTGCTCCCGGCGGAGGAAGCCTACCGGCAGCCGGACAAGTGCTCCGAGCGGGTCCTGATCCTGGGCGGCGGACTGGTGGGGGCCGAGCTGGCGGTCTACCTGGCTATGCAGGGGAAAAAGCCGGAGGTGGTAGAGATGCTGCCGGACTTGAGCGACGGGGGGAACATCCTCCACGCCGCCGCCCTGCGCCTGGAGCTAGGCAAATACGGCATCCCCCTCCACTTTGGGACCCGGGCGGAGGAAGTTACCCCCCAGGGGGTCCGCTGCCGCGCTGAGAGCGGGGAGGTTTTCTTCCCGGCGGACACGGTGGTCTGCACCCTGGGCCAGAAACCCCGGCAGGAGGAAGCCCTTGCCCTTCGTCTCTGCGCCCCGGAATTCTACATGCTCGGGGACTGCGTGCAGCCCAAAAACATCGCAAACGCCACCGCCCAGGGCCACGACATCGCCGCGAACCTGGGCCGCATCTGAACAACTAAGGAGGAACGCTGATGGGACAGTATGACTGGCTCTTTTTTGAATTTCCCAAGGAGGAGACCCATAGGGGGGAGATGCTGCCCCCGGTGCAGGCCTATTTCCGGGGAGAGTGCTCCGTGCCCGGAAGTCAGGTCTGCCTGCCCTACCGGGCCTATCTGAAGCCTGGAGTCATCGACGACGAGCCCCACTTCCACCGGGACGAGGAATACCTGGCCTTTGTGGGCCACGACCTGCGGGACGCCTTTGATTCCTTCGACGCGGAGATCGTCTTCTACATGGGGGAGAGCCTGGACGACATGGAGAAAATCGTCATTGACAGGCCCACCATGATCAAGGTCCCCGGCCTCTACTGGCACGGGCCTCTGGAGATCACCCGTCTGGGGAAACCCCTCTTCTTCCAGCCGGTGCTCTTCAACAGCCGCTACTACGCCATCCACCGGCGCTTTGACCGGGCGGGGAACCCCTATATGGAGACGGTGTGCCAGGGCCTCAGCCCCTGCAAACTGGAGAAGGACAAAACCTGTTCCTTCTGCGGCAAGTGCCGGGAAGGGAAGGAGGGCTGAATATGGGACGCTACGATCATCTCATCCACGTGTTTGAGAAGGAATACAACACCATGTGGGGCGACTTTATGCCCAAGTACCAGGCCTATTTCCGGGGCAAGGGCTGCATGGCGGAGGCCAATCTTTACGCCTCCTACCGCTGCTACATGAAGGAGGCCTTTGTGGACCGGGAGTCCAACTTCCACAGCGAGGAGGAGTACCTCTGCTTCATGGGCTACGACGTGGCGGACCCCTTCGGCTCCTTCGACGCGGAGATCAGCTTCTGCATCGGGGAGACCCTGGAGACCCTGGAGGAGCACATCATCACCCGGCCCACCATCGTGCGCATCCCCGCCTACTGGTGGCACTGCCCCCTGGAATACCGGCGGGTCACCAAGCCCGTGTACTTCGAGGTGGTGCACCTCCGGGGCGAATTCGGCACCTTCCAGTACCGGGAGGTGGACGGGGAGAAGAAGCTCATATACACAGGCTTCACCACCTTCACCGGCCGGGTCCCCTGCGTAAAGGACGCCAGCAAAAAGTGCGACTTCTGCGGGGAGTGCGGAAAGCGGAAGCCCCAGCCGGGGGCAGCCCCGGAAAAGCCCGCCTTTATCCCCCTGAACCACGGGGACGAGTGCATCTTCGACCACAAGAAGACCTGTGACTTCTGCGGGAAATGCGGGAAGAAGAAACCGGAATAGGAACATAAAGATACCGCGCAATTCTGCCTGCAAGATCGCAACAGAATTGCGCGGTATTTCTCTCTTGCTTACCCCTCCGTGGCGGCCAGGAAGTCCGCCTCCAGGGCGTCCTGGAGCTTTTTCAGGGTCTTTTCGTCCTTCCCGCCCACGGGGACGCCGTCCACCGCCGTGACCCGGAGGCAGAATTCCCCGGAGGAGGAAGAGATCACCTCGTCGGCGGCCATCAGCTGGGCCATGGTGAAGGGCCGCTCCCGGGCGGGGACGCCGATCTGACGGCAGATGCGAAGCAGGTTGGCCCTGGCGATGCCGGGGAGGATCAGGTTGTCCGTGGGGGGCGTGATGAAAACGCCGTCTTTCAGGATGTGGACGTTGGCGTGGGCGCATTCCGTCACCTGCTCTCCCCGGTGGAAGAGGGCGGTGGAGGCCCCGGCGTCCTTGGCCTCCTGCTCCGCCAGCACGTTGGGGATCAGGTTCAGGGTCTTCACGTCGCAGTGGAGGAAGCGGGTGTCCTCCACGCTGTGGAGGGTGAGGGTGGTGTCCAGCTTCTTCACGGGGATGGGCCGGAGCATGACCCAGAGGTTGGCAGGGGTGTCCTTGGGGAAGGCGTGTTCCCTGGGGCCGGTGCCCCGGGTCACCTGCCAGTACATCATCTGGTCCGGGGAGTCCACCTTCCGCACCAGCTCCTTTAAGAGCTCGCCCAAGGCGGGCTTTTCCATGGGGATGGTGATGCGCAGCTTCTCCGCGCTGCGGTAAAAGCGGTCCAGGTGGGCCTCCAGGCAGTAGGGGATGTAGTTCCGGGCGTAGGTCACGTCGTAGACCCCGTCCCCGAAGTAGCTGACCCGGTCGTTCATGGGGACGGTCATGTTTTCGATCCGGTCGATTGTTCCGTTGTAGTATCCAAGGTCGATCATGGCGTTTCAGCTCGCTTTTTTGTGGATTTAGAATAGAAATAATTATAACGGCTCCCAGCCCCGGACACAAGAAAAAGATTATGCTATTCGGCCCGTTTTGCCGTTTTTTTGCTTCCGGGAATGCAGAATTCCGGGGAGCCGCGGCGGTTGACAGGCTCCCGCTGCAGCGGTATAATTCGATTGTGTGATACATAAAAACGGCTTCCGGCCTCTGCCGGAGGCTCGCCGCCTACCGGCGGCGGGGAAGGATGTGCGTTATGGCCCCTGAGCTCACCGGCAACGTCTACGATATCCAGAAATTCTCCGTCCACGACGGTCCCGGCATCCGGACGGACGTGTTCCTCAAGGGTTGCCCCCTCCACTGCCTCTGGTGCCACAGCCCGGAGAGCCAGGGCTTCGGCTCCGACCTGGCCTATATGGAGATGAAGTGCGTGGGCCTGGCGGCCTGCGGCCTCTGCGAAAAGGCCTGCGACCGGGGGGCCATCAGCCCCGGCACGCCGAAGCTGGACCTCAAGGGGGAGAAGGAGATCACCTGCCCGGTGATCGACCGGGATAAGTGCGATATTTGCCTGAAATGCGCCGAAGCCTGTCCCAGCCTGGCCCTCTATGACCCCAAGAAGCCCATGACGGTGGAGGAGGTCATGAAGGTGGTGCGGCAGGATAAGAAGTACTACGAAAAGTCCGGCGGCGGGGTCACCATCTCCGGCGGGGAGCCCATGAGCCAGTTTCCCTTCACCCTGGCCCTCACCAGGCAGTGCAAGGAAGAGGGCTTCCATGTGGCGCTGGACACCACCGGCTTTGCCCCCACGGAGAAATTCATGGAGATCCTTCCCTATGTGGACCTGTTCCTGTATGACCTGAAGCACATGGACTCCTCCCGGCACGAGAAGCTCACCGGCGTTCCCAACGAGCTCATCCATCGGAATGCCCGGGAGATCGTGAAGGCGGGGGGGCGGCTCCAGGTCCGCTATCCCATGGTACCCAAGCTGAACGCGGACGAGAAGAACATCCGGGCCACGGCGGAGTTCTGCGTGGAGATCAAAGACGGCATCGACGTGGTGCAGCTGCTGCCCTACCACAAGTTCGGGGCCACGAAGTACGACCGCCTGGGGAAGCCCTACAAGCTCCCCAATGTGGAGGCCCCCTCGGACGAATTCATGAAAGAGGCCCTGAAGCTCTTCCAGGACATGGGGCTCCCGGCGATGATCCACTGAGATCGAGCATTATGAAGAAACACGATTCCCGGCGCTTCCGCCCGTGGCGGAAGCGCCGGGAATCAGCATCTTTGTTATTCCTCTTCCTTTGCCGTGACAGCGATGTGGACCTCCTCCAGCTGCTTCGGGGAAACCGTGGTGGGGGCGTCCATCATCACGTCCTGCGCCTTCTGGTTCATGGGGAAGGTGATGACCTCACGGATGCTCTCCTCGCCGGAGAGCAGCATGATCATCCGGTCCACCCCGGGGGCGGCGCCGGCGTGGGGAGGCGCGCCGTAGCAGAAGGCGTTGTACATGGCCGGGAATTTGGCCTTGACCTCCGCTTCTCCCAGGCGCACCAGCTCGAAGGCCTTCACCATGATCTCCGGGTCGTGATTCCGCACCGCGCCGGAGGCGGACTCATAGCCGTTGATGACCAGGTCGTATTGGAAGGCGGTGATGGAAAGGGGGTCCACCTCTCCCTTCTCCGCTTTTTCCAGGATTTCCAGGCCGCCGTTGGGCATGGAGAAGGGATTGTGGCAGAATTCCAGCTCGCCGCTCTCCTCCCCGATCTCGTACATGGGAAAGTCCACGATCCAGCAGATCTGATACTGCTCCCGGTCCATGTGCCTGGGGCAGAGAGCGCCCAGCTTTACCCGCAGGACGCCGGCGGTCTTCTGGGCAGCAGCCTTTTTGCCTGCGGCGAGGCCCACAAAGCAGCCTGGTTTCAGCCCCAGGGCGGAAACCACCTGCTCCTTCACCGGCTGGAGGAATTTGGCGATGCCGCCCACCAGCTCGCCGGCTTCATCCATTCGGAACCAGTAGGGCTTCTGCCCGGCCTGGACCTCCACGTCTGCGCAGAGCTTGTCGATCTGTTTGCGGGTCGCGTCGAAGTCGGTGACGACAATGGCCTTCACCGTGTTTCCCGCAAAGGGCTCAAAGCCGATGTCTCCCAGCAGCTCCGTGGTGTCGGAAATCAGGAGATCGATCCGGAGGTCCGGCTTGTCGGTGCCGTAGAGCTCCATGGCATCGTTATAGCGGATGCGGCGGAAGGGGGCCGGGGTCACCCGCTCATAGAGGCCGAACTTGCGGAAGACCGGCTCGATCACGGATTCCAGCACCCCCAGCACGTCGTCCTGGGAGGCGAAGGCCATTTCCATATCCAGCTGGTAGAATTCCCCAGGGGTACGGTCGCCTCTGGCGTCCTCGTCCCGGAAGCAGGGGGCGATCTGGAAATAGCGGTCGAAGCCCGCGGTCATCAAAAGCTGCTTGAACTGCTGGGGGGCCTGGGGCAGGGCGTAGAACTTGCCGGGATGCTTCCGGGCGGGCACCAGGTAGTCCCGCGCCCCCTCCGGGCTGGAGGCGGTGAGGATGGGGGTGGTGATCTCCAGAAAGCCCCGCTCGGTCATGAGCCGCCGCAGCTCGGCCACCACATTGCTTCTGAGGATGATGTTCTTTTTGACTTCGGGGTTGCGCAGGTCCAGATAGCGGTATTTCAGCCGGGTGTCCTCGCCGGCCTCCCGGCTGCGGTTCACTTCAAAGGGCAGCTCGTTATAGCGGCAGCGGCCCAGGATGGTGACGCTCTCGGGCACCACCTCGATATCGCCGGTGGCCTGCTTGGGGTTCTTGCTGTCCCGCTCCCGCACGGTGCCCGTGATCTGAACGGTGGATTCCTTGTTGATGCCACGGAAGGACTTCAAAAGCTCCTCGTTTTCAATGACGGCCTGGGTGGTGCCGTAGAAGTCACGCAGGACGGCAAAGCCCAGGTTGGAGCCCACCAGCCGGAGGTTTTCCAGCCAGCCGGAAAGGGTCACCTTTTCTCCCACATTACTGAGCCGAAGCTCCCCGCAGGTATGGGTGCGCATCTGTGTCATCTTACTTCCTCTTTTCCTGCACGGGGGCCGCCCGGGAGGGCAGACCCTCTAAGATTATCTTTGCCGCTTCCGCCGCCGTCATGGTCTCCTGGTCGCCGGAGCGCAGGTCCTTCAGGGCGACGGTGCCGTTTTGCTTTTCCTCTTCTCCCACGACGACGGCGTAGGGGACCCCCAGCTTGTCCGCATAGGCGAACTTCGCCTTCACCTTCTTTTGCTCCATGTAGAGCTGGGTGCGGACCCCCGCGCTCCGCAGAGCCGTGGAGGCGGTCACCGCCGCGTCCAGCACGTCCCCCATGGGGATCACCAGGGCGTCGCAGGGGGGCCTCACAGCCTCCTCACGCAGCAGCCCCTGGTCCTGGAGAATGAAGAAGAGGCGGCTCACGCCGATGCTGACCCCCACGCCGGGGAGCTTTTTGTCGGTGTAGTACTCCGCCAGGTCGTCGTAGCGGCCCCCGGAGCAGACGGAGCCCACCTCCGGGTAGTCCAGGAGGGTGGTCTCGTAGACGGTGCCGGTGTAGTAGTCCAGGCCTCTGGCGATGGTGAGGTCCAGCTTCCACTTGTCCGCCGGGACGCCGAAGGCGGGAAGGAGCCCCGTCACCTGCCGCAGCTCGGAAATGCCCTTGTCCAGGGCTTCGCTCTTCCCGCTGAGGGAGTCCAGCATGCCCTCCGGGTCCTCAGCCGAGACGATGTCCAGCAGCTGCCCGGCGCTCTCGGGCGTCACCCCGTCCAGGGCGCAGAGAACTTCCAGCACCTTCTCCCGGCCGATCTTCTCCAGCTTGTCGATGGCCCCCAGGACGGCGGCGGACTGCTCCTTCAGGCCCAGGTATTCAAAAAGCCCGTTCAGGAAGCGGCGGTTGTTCATGCGGATGACGAAGCGGCTCAGCCCCAGCCGGCGGAAGGTCTCGCAGATCACCGCCACCATCTCCGCCTCGTTGGCCGGGTCCAGGCTGCCGTCGCCGATCACGTCCACGTCCGCCTGGTAGAATTCCCGGAAGCGGCCCCGCTGGGCCCGCTCCCCCCGGTAGACCTTGCCTATCTGACAGCGGCGGAAGGGGAAGGCCAGCTGGCCGTAGTTCATGGCCACATACTTGGCCAGGGGCACGGTGAGATCGAAGCGCATGCTCAGGTCCGTGTCACCCTTCTCGAAGCGGTAGATCTGCTTCTCCGTCTCCCCACCGCCCTTGGCCAGGAGCACTTCGCTGGCCTCCAGGATGGGGGTGTCGATGTTCACAAAGCCGAAGAGGGCGTAGGTCTCCCGCAGCACGTCCAAAACGGCGTCCATCTGGCTCTGGGGCCCCGGCAGGAGCTCCATAAAGCCGGAAAGAGTTCTGGGTTTGATTTTTTCCATGGTCAGTTCCTTTGCTGTATCAATATGGTGTTTATTTGGCTTTCTTTTTGGGGTTCACGATGTCCCGCCAGGCCAGGTCCCCCCGCTGGAGCCCCAGGATCAGGACCTCCGCCGTGGCCACATTGGAGGCGAAGGGGATGCTGTACTGGTCGCAGAGCCGGGCAATGAGACCCATGTCCTCCATGTATTCCGGGCTCTGAGGGTCCGCCAGGAAGAGGACCAGGTCGATCTCGTTGTAGGCGATCCGGGCCGCCAGCTGCTGGATGCCCCCCTGGCTCCGGGTCATATAGCTCTCCACGGACATGCCGGTGGCCTCGCTCACCAGCCGGGCAGTGGGGTTGGGGGCGCAGAGCTCATGGGCGGCGAAGATGCCGCAGTAGGCGATGCAAAGCTGGACCATCAGCTCCTGCTTGTTGTCGTGGGCGATGAGGGCGACGTTCATGCAAGCTGCCTCCTTCATATGTATCTGGTCTTTTTTATTCCTTCTATGGAAGAGGGACGCTCTGCCCGTCCAGGCGCCGGGCGATGCGGCGGAAGGCGGCGGCGGCGCCCCGCCTGGGGCGGCGGTCCTCCGCCAGGAGGGGCCTTCCCGCGCCCAGGGCCAGGGGGACGCGCTCGTCCTCCGGTACGTAGCCCAGGAGACGCAGGCCGATGAGGTCGATGCTGTCGTCCAGGGTGATCCCCATGGCCTTCAGCTGCCGGGGCCGGACCCGGTTGATGAGCAGCAGGCCCTCCGGACAGAGCGCGGAGCGCAGGAGCTGGGCGGTGCGCTCTCCGTCCCGGTGGCTGCAGGGGTCCGCCGTGGCGACCACAATGGCCCGCTGTGCCAGGCAGGCTGCCTCCGCCACCGTGTCCCCCAGGCCGCCGGGACAGTCGACGACGCAGTAATCAAGCTGTCCTTCCAACTGCGGAATGAGTTCTTCCAGGCTCCCGGGCCGCCGCTGAGGCGGCGCGGCCAGCAGCCGCAGCCGGGGAAAATCGGGGAGGGGGAGCAGGGCGTCCTCCAGGGAACAGCGGCCCTCCAGCACGTCGCCGTAGTCCAGCAGGGCCCGATCTCCCAGGCCCAGGCAGAGGTCCGCATTCCGGAGCTCCGTGTCTGCGTCCACGCAGACGACGCTTCGCCCCAGCTCGCTGAGAGCGCAGCTGAGGGCGGCTGCGGCGGTGCTCTTGCCCGTCCCTCCCTTGCCGGAGAGGACGGCGATCACGGTGCTCATAGGCGCTCCTCCGAATTACAACAAAATAGTATACTCCAAATGAAGGTCGGTGACAAGTTTTTCCTTGGGGATAAAAGGGGCTTTTACGGCAGGATCGTATTCTCCGGGATGGGAGCGGCCTCCGGGTCCCGGGAGAAGTACCAGTCGAAGATATCTCTGGCCACCTCCGCCAGGTAGTAGCCGTTGGCCCCGTTCTCCACCACCACCGCCAGGGCGATCTCCGGGTCCTCCTTGGGCGCGAAGGCGATGAACACCGCGTTGTTCACCGTATCCTCGCTGACCTGGGCCGTGCCGGTCTTGGAGCAGACGGGGATGGAGTAGCTGTTGAACACATAGGACGCGCTGCCGTAGCGGGAGGCCATATACATCCCCTCGTGGAGGGTGTTGAAGGTCTCCTCGTCTGCCTCCACGGTGCTGAGGACCGTGGGGGGATAGAGGAAGCCGCCGGGGCCGGAGACAGAGTAGAGCAGGTGGGCGGCGTACCGGTCCCCGCCACCGGCGATGGTGGCGCAGTAGGAGGCCAGCTGCAGGGGAGTGAAGAGGTGGTAGCTCTGGCCGATGGCGGCCTGGAGGGTGTCGCCCACGTACCAGCTCTCCCCCACGTTCTCCTCCTTGTAATCCCGGGAGGCCAGGATGCCGGTGCTCTCGTAGAGCTCGATGCCCGTGCTCTGCCCCAGGCCGTAAGCCTTGGCGTAGCGGTCGATGGCGTCGATGCCCACGTTCCGCCCGGTGATGTAGAAAAAGTAGTTGCAGGACATCTGCAGGGCCTCCATCACGTTGATGGTCCCGTGGGAGCCGGGATAGGCCCAGCAGGTGTAGCTGTAGCCCTCGTATTCGTCGATGATGCCCCGGTCGTAGATGGTGGTGAGGGGGGTGATGACCCCCTCGCTGAGCCCCGCCGTGGCGGTGACCACCTTGAAGGTGGAGCCGGGGGCGTAGCGGCCCTGGAGGGCACGGTTCACCATGGGCCGGGCCGGGTCCGCCAGCAGGTCGGCGTAGCGCTCCTGGAAGGAGGCCAGATCATAGGAGGGGTAGGAGGCGGAGGCCAGGATGTCCCCGGTGCCCACCTGGACCACTACGCAGGCGCCGCCCTGGGCCAGCTGCACTTCCTCGCCCTTCGCCTCCTTCAGCCGGTCGGCGTTGATCTTGGCGATCTCGGCGGCCAGAGCTTCCTCCGTCACCTGCTGGGCGCTGAGGTCCAGAGTCAGGGTCACGTCCGCGCCGGCCTGGGGCTCCTGGGTGTAGTAGGAAGAGAGGATCTCCCCGTCAGTATTTCGCACGGTGACCCGCTGCCCCTCGGTGCCGTGGAGGTATTCCTCAAAGGCGCCCTCGGCCCCGTCCTGCCCCACCAGGGCGTTCAGGGGGTAGCCCAGTTCCTTGTATTTGGCCCACTGCTCCTCGTTCATGGGGCCGACGCGCCCCAGCAGGTGGGCGGCGTAGGGGGTCCGGTAGACCCGCCGGGAGCCGGTGACGATGCTCACCCCGGGGTAGCAGCGCTCGGAAACAGCGGCGATGAGCCCCTGGCTGAGGCCGGAGGCGAAGGTATAGCCCCCGCCGAAGAGGGTGTCCATCTCCAGCTCCCAGCGGACCCCGGCGGCCAGCCGGGCCTCCTCGGGGGAATATTCCTCCGGGATGGCGTAGTGCTCCCGGAACCAGGCCATCAGCTCCTCCGCCGTGAGTTCCTCCCCAAGCTCAAAGTGGGCGGCGTAGTCCGCGAGGCGGTCCCGCTGCCCGGAGCTCATTTCCGTATAGGCATAGGGGACGCCCCTGGTCACGGGCAGGGTGTCCGTATGCCCCAGCCCTGCCTCCTCCGTGAGGGCGATGAGCTCCAGCAGAATGCCGTTGGGGTCCTCATCCGCCACCAGGGCGCTGCGGGAAATGGCCACGTCGTAGCTGACCTCGCTGGTCACCAGGACCCGGCCGTAGCGGTCCAGAATGTCTCCCCGGGAGGCGGAGACGGTCTCCGTCCGGGTGAAGGTGCCGTGGTCCTCCTCCTGCAGGGCGGCGGCGTTTACCACCTGCAGGCCGTAGAGAATGGCCAGGAGGGCCCCCGCCAGGAGCAGGGGAATGGCAGTCAGAATGGCGGCCCGAAGGGGACGGATGCTGCGTGTGGGCATCAGCGGACGGTCCTTTCCCTGCGCCGCCGCCAGGCGCGCAGGGCGCGGCGGACGCAGAAGTACATCGGAAGAAGGAAGAGCATGGAGGCGAGGGTCTGCCACAGGCCCACCTGAATGAGGGGCCAGGGAGCGGCCCGGTCATAAAACAGCAGGCGGAACATCTGCAGCAGCGCCGAGAGAAGCAGGGACGCCGTCCCCAGGAGAACGAAGGAGGGAAAGCCCCTCTGGAGGACGAATTCCCCCAGAAAGCCGGAGAAAAAGCCCATGGCCGTGAGGGCCGCGGTAAACAGGACCCCGCCGCCTCCCAGGGCCGCGTCGCAGAGGAGCCCCCCCAGGAGGCCGGCGGCCCCGCCCCAGCCGGGGCTCCACAGGAGCCCCGCGCCCACCGCCGCCAGGGGCAGCAGCAGAGGCGAGACGCCGAAGATGAGGACGCGGGAGAAGACGCCCCGCTGCAGGAAGTAGCAGAGGAGCAGGGTGAGGAGGAGCCCCAGGGCGCTTTTCAGCGTATCCGTCTTCATGACTCCCTCTCCCCGTAGTCCAGAATGAGAAAGACCTGGCTGAGGGTCTGCAGCTCGGCGGAGGGGATCACGACGCCCACCTGGCCGTAGCCGCTCTCCTCCCAGGAAGCGCCGGAGATCTTCCCCACCACCAGACCGGCGGAGAACACGCCCCCGGCCCCGGAGGTGAGGACCGTGTCCCCCTGCTCCAGGCCAGCGTTTTCAAAGACGTAAGTGAGCTTCAGCTTTCCCTCCCGCATGAGGGCAAAGTCCCCCTCCGCCACGGCGGTGAGGCCGGAGGAGTGGAGGATGGCGCCCATGGCGGACTGGGGATCAATGAGGGTGCGCACGGAGCAGGAGTAGAGGCCAGTCTCCGTCACCACCCCCACCACCTCGCCGTTTTCGGTGATGACGCAGTCCCCGGTCTCCACCCCGGAGAAGCTGCCCTTGTCCAGGTCGAAGGTGCTGCTCCAGTTGGAGGAGCCCCAGGAGATGATGGAGGCGTCCAGCAGGGTATAGTCCATGTGGCTGCGCTTCAGCTCCAGGAGGCTGCGCAGACGTTCGTTCTCCGACTCCATGCCCTGGCTCTCCCGGACGAGAGCCTCCATGCCCGCGATCTCGGCCTTCAGGGCCGCGTTCTCGGCGCGCAGCTCCTCCAGCTCCGTGAGGGCGGCCTTCAGGTCCTCCAACCGGCCGAGGCCCCGGCCCAGGAGCTTTTCCACCGGGGCCGCGGCGGTCTGAAAGGCGCGGGTGGCGAAGTTGGGGCGGCCGGTGAAGTGGCCGACGCCGGTGAGGAGCAACACCAGCACCAGGGCCCCCAGTACGATGAGCCCCGCCGTCCGGAAGGCCTTACCCATGGCTGCCGGGGATGGATACGCCGAAGGAACGCAGCATCCGCCCCAGACGGCAGAGGGGAAGGCCCACCACGGTGTAGAATTCCCCGTCGATGCGCTCCACGAAGAGGGCGGCCATGTCCTGGGCCCCGTAGGCCCCGGCCTTGTCCAGGGGGGAGCCGGTGTCGACGTAGTCCCAGATCTCCCCTTCGCTCAGCTCCCGGAACCAGACCTTCGCCTCGGCATAGTCAAGAAGGCTCCGCTCTCCCTGCCGGAGGGCCATGCCGGTGTAGACGGTGTGCATCCGCCCGGAGAGGGCCCGGAGCATCCGAAAGGCGTCCTCCCGGTCCCTGGGCTTTCCCAGGATCCTTCCCTCCAGGGCGACCACCGTGTCCGCCGCCAGGACGAGGCTCCCCGCCGGGGCCCGCCCGGCGGCGTCCCTGGCCTTTTCCCGGCGATATACATCACCGCCTCCGGGACGGGCTTGTCCGCTGGAAAGGCTGCCTCGCCCTTCGCGGGGAGAAGGGTCAGCTCAAAGCTGCCCAGCATTTCCAGAAGCTCCCTTCTTCGCGGGGAAGCGGAAGCGAGAATGAGTTTCGTTTTCATAATACAGCCCTTTGATCCTGAAATTCGGCAGATAATTCCCCATGCCCAGGTATCGCTCCGCCACGGAGACACACTCCCCGGCGTTTTCGGTGGTAAAGCTCAGGTGCAGGCACCAGAGGCCCAGGTCCTCCAAGTCCCGGAGCCGGTCGCCCAGGAAGAGCTTGTCCGGGCTGTAGAGGATGCTGCGCCCATTTTCCTCTCCCACGGGATACTGCCTTCCCCGCCGGTCCCGCAGGGTGTCCTCCCGGTTTCCGGGGGCGGAGAGGGGGGCCTCCGAGGCGAGGAGGGGGAGCCTTCCGTAGGCGAAAAGCTCCGTGTCTATGCACTTGGATATCTCGGAGATCTCGCTGAGTCTCAGCTCCGGGGAGAGAATGGCCGACGCTGCGCCCAGCTCCCGCAGGACCCGGAGGCTCCAGTCGTTCCAGACCTGGAGGCCCAGGCCGCAGCGCAGGCGGAAGCCCAGCATCCCGGCGGGAAGAAGGGTGTTCCAGCTCTCCGCCATCACCTCGCTCACGTGGAGCTCCTTCAGCTTTTTCAGGCACAGGAACAGCTCCCTCGCCTCCCCGGCGGGGTAGCGGCGGGGGAGGACGGCGCAGACGGCGGTGGTCCCGTTCTCCCAGAAGGGGGTCACGGCCTGCCCCTCCCGCAGCAGCTCCTCCAGGGGGATGTACAGGACCTTGGGCTTCAGGGCCGCCAGGGCCTCCGAGAGCTGGGCGGCCTTCCGCACCGAGAAGGTGACGTCCGGCGCCTCCCGCCGTTTTTCGGCCTTCAGCAGGGGCGGCAGCTCGCCCACCCGGACCTCCGGGAGCTCGCTTCGTTTCTCCATCAGCCTTCCCAGGGCTTCCCGGCGCATCTGGCCCACGTCGGCGCCGGAGAGACTGAGCCCCGGCTCAACGTCGGTCCGTACCTCCGTGCAGAGGAAGGGGGTCCCCAGGGTGTTCAGCAGCTGGGAGCGGAGGAAGGCGGGAGTGACCTCCCGTTTCCCGCTCCCGGCCTTCTGGGGGATGGGGCCCGTGGCCCCGGCGGAGCGGCCTTCCGGGTCCGTGGCCACCACCCGGGAGAAATTGCCCCGCTTCACTTCGGCGGTGAAGGTGACTTTGACCCGCTGGAATTCCTCCCCGGCGTATTCCGAGCGGAGAGAGCCCAGCAGGCCGCTTCTTGCCAGGTTCGGCCAGTGCCATTCCACCTGGGCGGGGAGCAGCGCCTCCGCCGCCTTCCCCCGGTACAGGGCGTCGCTCTCTCCCTCAGGAAAGAAGTTTTTTGTCAGAAGCTGCAGATCCCTGGCGGAGGGAACCTTTCCCTCCGACAGGGCGCGGCGGAAAATATCGGCGGCCAAGGCGGCGCACTCGGGGCGCTGGGATTCGCAGCGGAGGCTCAGGGTTCCCAGGCCCAGGGCCTCCCAATCCGAGGGCGCGCCCGGGAGAAGGATGCTTTTCAGGGCGGGGCGCACCTCCGCACTCCGGCCGAGGCAGAGGTATTTCTCCCGGCACTCCCGGCTGCAGCCGGGACCCTCCCCGGCAAAGGCGCTGAGACGACAGGGCCCCAGAGCGGGACAGACCCGACCGCAGACTACGGCCTCTGTCCCCAGTCTGGTATGGGAGGTGACGTGGAGGATCTCCTCCCGGCTGAGCTGGGGCGGCAGCAGTAGCTTCCTCGCCCCCAGGGCTTCGATGAGCTTCAGGCCCGCCGCGTCGCTGATCCCCAGACGCTCGGAGGCCTCCAGGGGAAGCTCCGGCAGCAGGAGCCGCAGCGCCCGGAGAAAGCCGGGGTCCCCCACGCAGAAGGAGCTAACGCCCGCCCGCGCCAGGTCCAGCGCTGCATCCAGGGCGGCGCGGAAGCTTTTCCCGGGAAGGGGCAGGTCCATCGCCACGGAGAGGCGAACTCCCCGGACCCGGCACCAGACGGCGGCCTTTTTCAGCTCCTCCTGTCCCAGCCCCGTGAGACTGTAGTCCCGATGGCCGACGCGTACCGCGTCCGCCCCGGCGGCGACCGCCGCGTGCAGGGCCTCCGCCGAGGATACCCAGGTGAGTAACTCCATTCTGCCGCCCCCTTCCGTCGGCCCGCGAGAGCGGGCCCGTTTGATCTGCCTTAAGAATTATAGTATATCATGCCGGGCGGGTTTTTCATAGGGGGGAGGGAAGGCTTTTTGCCGCAAGCGTGAAATTTCTCCGCCCTTCCGGAAAGAGAAAATCGTCTTGCAGGAAGGGAACGGGAGAAGTATAATATTAATTACGACACGATTCGAGCGCTTGGAAAGGAGGGCGGCCCATGGCCGAAGAATACGTCCTGGCAAGGCCCGCGCCGCTGACCATCGGCGCGGAGGAAGTGGATCGGCTCCTCAGCCTGGGCAGCGGGGACGCGGCCCTCCTTTATCTGTACCTTCTGAAAAACGGAGGCAGGCTGGACCCGGAGGCGGCCGCCCGGTCACTCAGACTCTCCCGGCCCCTGGCGGAGGGGATGGAGCTCCTGCGTCAGGCGGGCCTCATCCGGGGGGAGACAGTCCCGGCTCCCCGGGAAAAGGTCCCGCCGAAGGAGCGGGAGGAACTGCCGGAGTATACCGCCGCCGAAGTCCGCTCCCAGGCCGACGCGGACCCCGGCTTCCGGGAGCTCCTGAGGGAGACCTCGGACCGGCTGGGCCGGGTCCTCTCCGGGGCGGACATGAAGATCCTCTTCGGGATCTACAACGACCTGGGCCTGCCCCCGGACGTGATTCTCCTCCTGTTGGGCTACTGCCTGGAGGAGTGCCGCCGCCGCTTTGGAGAGGGGCGGAAGCCCACCCTGCGGCAGATCCAGAAGGAAGCCTACATCTGGTGCCGGGAGGAGCTGTTCAACCTGGAGCTGGCGGACCGCTACCTCCGGGAGCGTTCCGCCAGGCGGGGGAGGCTGGGGGAGCTCAGCGCCCTGCTGGGCATCCGGGGTCGGAGCCTGGCCCCCACGGAAGAGAAATACATGCTCTCCTGGCTGGACATGGGCTTCAGGCAGGAGGCCATCCTCCTGGCCTATGACAAGACGGTGAGCAAGAAGGGCGAGCTGGCCTGGCCCTATATGAACCGCATTTTGGAAAACTGGCATTCCAAGGGCCTGCACACGGTCCCGGAGATCGAGGCGGGGGACCGGCCGCCCCGGCGGGGCGGCCCTCCGGCGGAGGCTTCCGCCGCCCGGCCCGAGGCCGGGGAGTACGACCGGATGCAGGACTATATGAAGAAGCTGAACGGAGGCGGAGCTCATGGCACTTGACGGAAAGATCCTGCGCCGGGCGCTGGACCGCTACGAGGCGGAATCGCGCCGCCGCGCCGAGGAGACGAGGCGCCTGCGCCTGAGGCTCTATGAGCTGGACCCCGTGCTGCCGGAATTGGACGCCCGGCTCCGGAGCAGCGTGGCGGAGGCGGCTGCCCTGGCCCTGGGGGGCGGGCGGGACCCGGTTCAGGCCGTGGAGAGGGTGCAGGAAGCGAATCTCCGGCTCCAGGAGGAGAGAGGCCGCCGCATCGCCGCCCTGGGCTATCCTGCCGGGTGCATCGACGACGAGCCCGCCTGCCCCATTTGCAATGACCGGGGCTATGTGGGCATGGAGCCCTGTTCCTGTCTCATGAAGCTCTATCGGGAGGAGCAGCGCAGGGAGCTCAGCCGCCTGCTGGACCTGCAGGGGGAGCGCTTCGACGCCTTCCTCCTCCGCTATTACGACGACCGGCCCGATCCCCTCAGCGGCGTCAGCCCCCGGAAGCACATGGAGATGGTCTGGCGCATCTGCCGCCGCTACGCCGAGACCTTCGGGGAGGGGAGCGGCAATCTTTTCCTCACCGGGGGCCCCGGCCTGGGGAAGACCTTCCTCTCTGCCTGCATCGCGGGGGAGGTGGCCCAGCGGGGCTATAGCGTGGTCTACGATACCACGGTGAACGTGGTTTCCCGTTTTGAGGAGGCCCGCTTCGGCCGCCGGGGGGAGCCGGAGGAGGCGGAAGCGGACGTGAAGCGCTGCCTCCGCTGCGACCTGCTCATTCTGGACGACCTGGGCACGGAGATGAGCACCTCCTTCAGCGTGAGCGTGATCTACGAGCTGCTGAACACCCGGCTGCGGGAGGGGAGAAGCATGGTGGTCTCCTCCAATTACAGCGCCGAGGAACTGGGGCGGCGGTATTCTCCCCAGATCGCCTCCCGGCTGGCGGGGGGCTTCGAGGTTTTGAAGTTTTACGGCAGGGACATCCGCCTGCAGAAGAAGGAGGAATCCCTGAGATGAGCATGGTGGTCATCGGCAGCGCCTTTGTGGACCTGAAGGGCTATTCCCTGGAGACCTACATCCCCGGCGGGAGGAATCCGGGCCGGATCGAGGAGGTCCACGGGGGCGTGGCCCGGAACATCGCCGAGGACCTGGCCGCGGAGGGGGAGAGGCCGGTCTACGTTGGCCTGGCGGACCCCACGCCCACCGGAGCGGGCGTCCTTCGGCACCTCCGGGAGCGGGGGGTGGACGTCTCCCATTCCCGGACGGCGGAGAACGGCATGGGGACCTGGCTGGCGGTCTTCGACCATCGGGGGGATGTGGTCGCCTCCGTCTCAAGAAGGCCGGATCTGCGGCCCATCGGGGAGATCCTGGCCCAGGAAGGGGAGGCCATCTTCTCGGAGGCGGACTGCGTGCTCCTGGAGCTGGATCTGGAGGAGGAAACTCTGGAGCGGGCCTGCGCCCTGGCGGAGAAGCACCGTATTCCGGTTTACGCCGCCGTCAGCGTCATGAGCATCGCCGCCTCCCGCCGCGCTTTCCTTCCCCGGACGGCCCTCTTCGTCTGCAACCGGCAGGAGATGGGCCTGCTCTTCGGGGAAGAGGCGGAGGAGGACCTGGAGCCGGATGAGGTATACCTGCGCCTGCTCCGGCATCTGCGGCGGGAAGAGATCCCCGCCATGGTCGTGACCCTGGGGGAGCGGGGGGCCGTGTGGGCGACGAAGGAAGGGGAGCGGGGCTTCTGTCCCCCCGTTCCGGCGGAGGTCATAGATACCACCGGCGCCGGGGACGCCTTTTTCGCCGGGACCTGCCTGGGACTAAGGCGGGGAAAGAGCCTGGAGGAAGCCTGCCGCGTGGGGGCGCTCCTGGCGTCTGCCGTTATCGCCACAAAAATGAACGTGGCCCCGGACATGAGGCCGGAGGAACTGGGACTATAGTTCATGTACATAATCAACGGGCCCGGAGACGATAACCGCCTCCGGGCCCGACGTCTTTTTCTTCATTCCATTGGCAGGAACCAGACATAGACCTCCATGGTGGGGAGATAGAGGGTGTAAAACAGGTTTCCGCCCTGCTTCGGAAGCATGCCCAGCACCGGGTTCGTCTCGTACACGCAGTTCAGCCACCAGCGCACCGTGTCGCCGCCGCTGTCCAGAAGGGCGTAATTCATCCCCTGGTTGGCTTTCTCGCTCCAGCCCTCCGCCGTCAGGTCCAGCTCCATGTCTCCCATGCCGTACTGGGGCGTGGGAAGCTCATACCGGCGGCCGTCCTCGGTGATGAAATAGAGATAGCTGTAAGAACCGTGTATCGTCCCGGTGCTCAGCTCCCCGTAGACCAGGGTCCCGTAACCGGGGTACTCCCGCTCCAGGAGGCGGTGGAAGGTGTCATTGATCTCCTCTCCCATGCGGAAGTCGATCTCGTCCGTGGCGGCCTGGGCCGCCTCGTAGCTCTCAAAGACCTCCGGCTCCGGGGCGATCACCGTCACGTCCCGCCCCGCGTAGGTCGCCAGATCGTCGGGGTAGGGCTCCTGCAGCTCGGGAGATTCATAGGCGGAGTCCGTGCCGTTAGAAAGCGCCCGCAGGTTGGAGAGAAAGCGGACGCTCTCCCCCTCCCGGCGGAGGACGACCCGGAAAATGCCCTCCCGGGGGTAGACGGGCTGCCCGGTCCGCTCGTCGTAGTATTTGAAATTGACCATGTAGAAGAGGCTGAGCTCCTCCTCCTTGGCGTAGCCGTAGAGGAAGCCCGCCAGAGAGAAGGCGTTGGAGCCGGCGTTAATGGCGTAGTAGGCGTCCGAGCCCGGGGCGTAGGGCCAGTCAAAGCCCCGCCGGGCTGTGTCGTTCATGCCCAGGCCCAGGTATTTTTGCAGAACGGCCTCCATCTCGCTCCGGGGCAGCTTGACGGCCCCCCAGCCCTCGTCCCATTCCCCGAAGAGGCGGAGGAAGTTCCCCTTGTCCTCCGGGGTGAACGCCGGGGGAGAATAGGCCATATAGTTTTCCTCCTTGGTATCCACGCCCATGTAGAACACCGAGCGCAGGCTCACGTCCTCCGGCCGCTCATACTGGGCGGTGAGGAACTGCCGCCGCATCCAGTCCGTGTCGAACCAGGCCTTCCACTCGGACAGTTCCTCCTGGCTCAGCCAGCTGGCGCCCTCGGGAAGCTCCAGCCAATCCGTCCACTGCTCCACAGTCACCGGCGTCCAGGGGACCTGGGTCGGCGTAGGCGTCGGCTCAGGTGTGGGCTCGGGGGTCGGCGTAGGCGTGGGTTCGGGTGTGGGCTCCGGAATGCTCCCGCCGTCCTCCGGGCGGAACCAGGCGAAGACCTCCATGGTAGGGAGGTAGAGGGTCCAGTAGCAGCTGCCCCCCTGGCGGATCTCGCCCGCGCCGATATAGGTCTCGTACACGCAGTTCATCCACCAGGTGGCCAGGGAGGAGGATCCCCCCATAAAGTAGAAGCCCCGGCCCTCGTTGGCCTTCTCCCAATCCGTCAGCTCATACTCTCCCATCATGTGGTCGGGAACGGGCAGCTCGTACCGGCGTCCCTCCTCCGTGACGAAGAAGATGTGGTTGTCGCTCCCGTGGACCGTTCCGGTGCCCACCTCCCCATAGACCAGGGTCCCGTAACCGGGAAAGTCCCGCTCCAGCTTCCGCTCAAAGGGGTGCACGAAGTCGTCGCCAGTAATTTGGAAGGTGATCTCGTCGATGGAAGCCTGGGCGGCGTCGTAGTTCTCAAAGTCCTCCCACACGGTGGGGGTGTACCGCGTCACGTCCCGCCCGTAATCCCCGGTCTCGTTGGCGCTCCCGCCGGGGGCGGGCTGGGGCGGATCGAAGGAGAAAGCCGCGCCGTCCGTCAGGACCCGGAGGTTGGAGAGGAAGCGCGTGCCGTCTCCATCCCTGCGCAGCTGCACCCGGTAGATATCTCCCTTGGCGGTGTAGCCGTCCCGGTATTCGTCGCCGTAGTAGAAGGCGTCCCCCTCGTAGAAGAGACAGACCTCCTCCCCCTGGGCGTAGCCGTAGAGCATGGGGGTTTTGTGGAAGTTCGTATCCCCGTGGGCGTGGTAGTAGCAGTCCGTCTCCGGGAGGTAATAGTAGCTCAGCCCCACCCGCTTCGTCTCTTCCAGCCCCAGCCCCAGGTACCGGCGCAGGATCGCGTCCATCTCCTGCCGGGGCAGCTTGTCCGTGGGGCACTCTGTCTCCCACCAGCCCAGGTGCATTAGGGTGTAGCGGATGTCCTCGTCGGTGACGGGATGGGAGCCGGTCACCTCCGCGTTTTCTTCCGTATCCACCCCCGCGTAGAACAGCCATTTCAGGTCCACGTCCTCCGGCCCCTCGTAGGCGGAGCAAAGGAACTGCCGGCGCATCCAGTGGGCGTCGAACCAGGCCTCCCAGTCCGCCACTTCTTCCGCCGTGAGCCAGCGGGCCTCCTCAGGCAGGGTCAGCCAGTCCGTTCCCATCTCCCGCGTCACCGGCTTCCAGGAGACCGGGGTCGGCTCCGGCGTCGGTTCAGAAGCGGGTTCCTCCGGGACGGCGGAGGGAGTCGGCAGGGCCTCCGCGATCTCGAATTCCGCAAAGGCCGCGTGGTCCCGGCCCTGCCCCTCCTCCCCCAGCTGATAGGGGACGCAGACCCGGTAGAGCCCCGGCAGCAGGTGCTCCGGCGCAATGGCCGTCAGGGCCACTCCGTCCGCCAGGCTCCCTCCCGGTGAAATGACGTAGCCGATGGCGTAGCGGCTGAACGCATAGTCCAGCGCGTACCAGACCCCGTCCCGCCAGGCCGCCAGCTCCGGCCATTGGGGCTTGATCGGCTCGTCGGCGTGGTTTTGCAGGGTAAGCCGAAGGAGAGCGCCCGCATAGTCCTCCTCCCGGGGCGTCTCTCCCCGGTCCAGCTTCTCCTGCACCAGATCCCGGCAGGCGAGGATCGTTTCCAGGCTGAAAACGGTCTGCTCCAGGGCGATGGTCATGCTGCCGTCCTCGATCAGGCCGCTGTGGTCCTCCGGCACCAGAAGGAGGTTCCGGGTGCCGTAGTCCTCAAAGAGGGCCTCCAGCTCCAGATCCGCCCGCCCCGCGTTTTCCAGGCGGTACCAGCTCTCGTCCCACAGGGCGCAGAGCGACTTTCCGTCCCAGGCGAGGTTGATCCGCCAGGCGCCGTAGAGACGGTTCAAGGCAAACTGCCGCTCATTCAATATCTCTTGGGGCACCTCGCAGGGGGTCCCCCGCAGGGAGAGAAAGAGATCCAGGGCCTCCTGGAAGCCCTCCCCCTCCTCCCGGAGGGAGAGCCCGCCCTCCGGGGCGTTCCCGTAGGTCAGCGCGACGATCCAGCGGGTATTGATCTGCTCCAGCAGCAGCGCCGCTTCCGGAGCCGCCTCGGGGCCGGTCGCTTCGCCGCCCTCGCCGAGATACCCGCCGAAGAGGCGGATGCTGTCGGCCCCGGCGGAATACACTGCGCCGTCCCGGAGCCAGTAGGGGAGGGTGAGGGTCTCCGTGCCGGAGGCCGTGACGAAGTCCAGGCTGAGGGAGACTGCGCCGGGCTTGTTCATGTCCCCCTCCGGGTCGGGCCGGAATTCCAGCGCTTCCGCCGCCACGGCGAGCTCCCGGATGGTCCCGCTGTCCGTAATGTGAACGGTCTTTCCGCTGCCGCTGAGGACGATCTCCTGAACCGAAGCGGGCAGGGCCGGATGGATGGCCCCCTCCGGCTCAGGCCCCGGCGTAGGCGTTACCGCCGGGGTGGCGGAGGGCTGAGGCTTGGCGGCGGGGGAATTGCCTCCCGCTTCCGGTCTCCCGCCGAAGGTGCAGGCGGCGGCGAGAATGGCCAGCGCCAGGGCCAGCGCGGCGGCCGCGGCCCAAAGCCGGGGCTGCTTCACGATCCGGTCCAGCCGCTCCTTCATGGCCCTGGCCCCGCCGGAGAGGGTGGCGGCGCTGAGGAAGGGCCGGGGAGCCTTCGTGGGCACCAGGTCTACCAGGGTGTGCCCGTAGCTGAGACGCCCCTCTTCTCCCAGGAGCTTCATCACCTTTTCATCGCAGCACAGCTCCCCGTCCAGGCGGCTGCACAGGGCCGCCAGCCACACCAGGGGATTCCACCACCATACCGCGAGGCAGAGGCAGCGGAGGCAGCCCCAGACGTGGTCCCCCTGCTTATGATGGGTCTCTTCGTGGAGCAGCACCTGGCTCCGCGCCTCCTCCGGCCCCTCAGCGCAGGCGGGGGTCAGGTAGATGGCGGGGCACACCAGGCCAAAGAGGCAGGGAGAGGCGATCTCCGGGCTGATGTATACGGGAACGCCCTCCCGCCGAAATTCCTGACGGCTTCGGCGCAGACGGTGGGCAAAATTCAGGTTCACCCAGAGGAGCCAGAGGCCCGCGGCCACGCTCCCCGCCAGCCAGAGCCGTCCCAGGATGGCCCAAACGCTCAGGGGCCGGGGCACCGCAGCCGGTCTTGCCGCCGGGGCCTGGGAAGCGGGACGGGGCGAGGCCGGAGCGGGAGTGGGGGTCACCGGCGGGGCGGAAGAGTGCTCTCCGGTCGGTTCTCCCGTGGGGCGGGGCAGCACGATATCCGGCCCCGGCGTGGGGGTCACATACACCCGGGACGCCGGGGCGGACGTGGTTTCAAACAGCTCCGCCGCCCCGGAGACGGTGTAGCGGCTGTGGAAGAGGGGCATGGGGAGCAGCAACCGCAGCAGCACCGGGATCCAAAGGGCGTACATGAGCTTTTGGGAGACGCGCCTGCGAAAAATGAGCCGCAGGAGCAGCACCGCCGCCGTGAGGGCACTGGCGGAGAGGATCCATTCACTCAGCATCGGTCTTCTCCTTCTCTTCCGCCTCCGCCAGGATGGCCCGAAGAGCATTCAGGTCCGCCTCGCTCAGGGCCTGCTGTCCTGCCATGGAGGAGACCATCAGCCCCAGGCTGCCGCCGTAGAGCCGGTCCAGAAAGCGGGCGGTCTCCTTCTGCCGGGCATCCGCCTGGCTGAGCAGGGGATAGTAGACTTTGGCGCGGCCCTGAACCTCAGAGGCCACGGCCCCCTTTTCCTCCAGCCGGTTCAGCATCATGTTCACCGTGGCCCGGCTCCAGCCCGTATCCCCCTGCAGGGCCTCCGTCAGCTCCGGCACCCGCCGGGGCGAAGAGACCCACAGGAGATTCATGATGCGCCACTCCCCGTCGGAGAGGATCATTTTTGCCATCTTCCGCGCCTCCTTCGGCTATCGCTTACATTTGTCAACGAAAACATAGCACAGACGCTTACATTTGTCAACGTGTTTTTACTGAGAATCCCGGGGACGGCTCACCGCCCCCGGGGTTTTCAATAAGCACTACTCATTCACCGCCAGCCACTGCTCCGTGGTAAATTTGTCCAGGACCCAATGGCCGTTGAAGCGGCCGATGCCGCTCTCCTTTTCCCCGCCGAACATGACGTGGGCTTCGTCCCCGATGGACTGGTCGTTCACGTGGACCATGCCGCTCTCCAGCCTTTGGGCAATCTGCATTGCGTGGTACACGTCCCGTCCGAAAACGCTGTTGCTGAGCCCGTAGGGGGTGTCGTTGGCAATGGCGATGGCTTCTTCCTCGTCCTTTGCCCGGAGGATGCTGACGATGGGGCCGAACATCTCACTCCTGGCGGCAGGCATGTCGTTGGTGACTTCCCCCAGGAGCCAGGGATGGATCACGTTCCCCTCCGTCTTCCCCTCCACCAGGACCTTCGCCCCGGCCCGGCGGGTGGCTTCCAATAAATCGTTAAAATGCTTCACCTGACCGGCATTGATCAGCGGGCCCACGAAGGTCTCCGGGTCCGCCGGGTCCCCGGCCTTCAGAGCCCGGACCTTTTCCGTCAGGATGGGGACGAACTTCTCGTAGGTATCCCCCACGGCGATGATTCGGTTCAGGGCCATGCAGACCTGGCCCTGGTGGAAGTAGGCCCCGAAGACGGCCTTTTCCGCCGCCCGCTTCAGGTCCGCGTCCGGCAGGAGGAGCATGGAGTTGTTGCCCCCCAGCTCCAGGGACACGTCCTTTACTCTGGCTCCGGCCTTCTCTCCGATCCGCTGCCCCACCTCGGTGGAGCCGGTGAAGGAGACCATGTCGCTGAGGGGGTGCTCCACCAAATAGTCTCCGATCTCGGATCCGGCACCGGCGACTACGTTCAGGAGCCCTCCCGGGAGTCCCGCTTTCTCAAAGGCCTCCGCGATGATGAGGGCAGAGGCGGGAGTGTCCGAGGCGGGCTTCAACACCACGGCATTAGAGCAGGCAAGGGCGGGGAGGACGCTCCGCAGGGCGAGAATGAAGGGCACGTTCCAGGGGGCGATGACCGTGACCACGCCTCTCGGCTTCCGAAAGACGAAATTCGTCTGCCCGGGAGTGTCGGAAGCCTGGATGCGCCCCTCCATCATCTGGGGAAAGGCCATGAAGTAACGGACGAACCTGGCGCTGTCCCCCACCTCGTAGGCCCGCTTGGGAGCGCAGGCACCGTTTTCCAGCAGCAGGCATTCGTCCATCACCGGGGCGAACTCCTGCATGACCTTATAGAGCCGCTCCAGGGCATCCACCCTTGCCGAAGGGGGCAGGGCCGCCCAGGCCCTCTGGGCCTCCTTCGCGGCGGCGTAGGCCTCGTCCACGTCCTCGCGGGAAGCGGAGCGGTAGGTATAGAGGACTTCCCCGGTGTAGGGATTCCGGTTTTCCAGGACCTTCTGTCCCCGGCCCTCCCGCCAGGTGCCGCCGATGTACTGCTTGTCGTATGCTTTCATCGTTTCTCCTTTATTAACGCCTCGAACACCGGCAGGGACCGCTCCACCACCTCCGTGTCCACGCAGTAGGCGATGCGCAGGTGGTTGGGGCAGCCGAAGCTCCCGGCGGGGACCGCCAGCAGGTCCTTTTCCTTGGCCGCGGCGCCGAAGCTCGCCCCGTCCCCCCAGGGGGCCCGGAAGAAGAGGTAGAAGGCGCCGTCGGGCTTCGCGCACTCGTAGCCCATCTTCGGCAGGGCCTCCAGCAGCAGGTTCCGGTTTTTTTCATACACCCTCAGGTCCGGCATCACGTCCACGCACCTGGCCACCGCCTTCTGGATGAGGCTTGGGGCGCAGACGTGGCCCAGCATCCGGGAGGCCCCGGCCACGGCGGCGAAGACCTTTTTCGCATCGGCGGCCTTTTCCGGCACCAGGACGTAGCCCAGCCGGTCCCCGGGGAGGGAGAGGCACTTGCTCCAGGAGTAGCAGACCAGGGTGTCGTCGTAGTAGTCCGGCACAAAGGGGGTCTTCACCCCGCCGTAGGTGAGCTCCCGGTAGGGCTCGTCGGAGATCAGGTAGATGGGGTGGCCCGCCTCCCGGCTCTTTTGGCGAAGCAGCTCGCCCAGCTTTCGCAGGGTCTCCTCCGTATAGACCACGCCGGAGGGGTTGTTGGGGGAGTTGATGACCACTGCCTGGGTCCTGGGGTTCAGGGTCCCCTCCAGGGCGGCAAAGTCGATCTGGAAGTCCTTTTCATCCGCCGGGACCACCCGCAGCTTTCCCCCGAAGGTCTCCGCAAAGACCTTGTATTCCGGGAAGAAGGGGGCCAGGGCGATGAATTCCGTCTCGTGCCCCAGCGTGAGAGCCCCGAAGCAGGCAGTGAGGGCCGGGGCGGCCCCGCAGGTGATGAAGAGGTCGCCTGGGGCGAAAGCCATGCCGAAGCGCCGCGTGAGGCTCTCCGCCAGAGCACTTCGCAGCTCGTCGCAGCCCACGGCGCTGGTGTAGCCGTGGGTAGCCATGGGGTCCTCCTCCAGCACCGAGCGGAAAGCCTCCAGCACCGCCTGGGGAGGCGGCGTGCTGGGGTTTCCCAGGGAGAAATCACAGATCTTCTCCCGCCCCACCAGGGCGGCCCGCTGCCGCCCGTACTCAAACAGAGCCCGGATCGCCGACCCCTGGCTCCCGTATGCATATGCCTGTTCATAAACCATAGGACAACACTCCTTTCTGTACAACAACTCTCAACTCTTCACTCTCAACTCTTCACTCTGTTTATACGTCCCACTCTCCCCGGAACCGCAGCACCAGCTTCTTCAGCCCGTCCAGCCCCTTGCTGACGGTATCCATCACCGGCTTGGCCAGCAGGGCGAAGACAATGAAGATCGCCGTCCCCGCCTTCCCCGCCGGAGGCAGGGTAAACCAGGGCTTGAAGAAGAGGAAAGCCGCGGCGAAGAGGACCGTGATCCCCACGATCAGCACCACCCGGAGGCGGGTATAGGGGCGGCTGGTCCGGTCCACCATCCAGAGGCCCACGATCCCCATGAGGCCGGTGGCCACGGTGCGCACGGAGTCCTCCGGCAGCTCCAGGGCGTGGTAGAAGAAGAGCATCCCCAGCACCAGCACCAGATCCGTCAGGGCGGCGGGCAGGGCCCGGTAGAGGACCTGGGGCAGAAAGCGCCCCTCCACCCGCTGCTTGTTGGGCTCCATGGCCAGGATGAAGGAGGGGAGGCCGATGGTGAGGCCGTTGACGATGCTGAGCCCCGCCGGACTGAAGGGGGCGGGGAGGACCCCGATGAGGGTCACCACTGCCAGCAGGAAGAAAAAGATGTTCTTCGTCAGGTAGAGGGAGGCGGAGCGGCCGATGTTGTTGATGACCCGCCGCCCCTCGTCCACCACACTGGGCATGCTGGAAAAATCGGAGTTCAGCAGCACGATGTTCGCCGCCTGGCAGGCCGCATCGCTGCCGGAGGCCATGGCGATGCCGCAGTCGGCGGTCTTCAGGGCCAGCACGTCGTTGACTCCGTCCCCGGTCATGGCCACGGTGTGGCCCGCAGAGCGCAGTGCCTCCACCAGCTTCCGCTTCTGCTCCGGCTTCACCCGGCCGAAGACCGTGTACTGCCGCGCCGCGGCGGCGAGCATGGCGTCGTTGGTGAGGGTCTGGGCGTCCACGTACTTCTCCGCATCGGGGATCTCCGCCCGCCTCGCCACCTCGGAGACGGTGACGGGATTGTCCCCGGAGATGACCTTCACCGTCACGCCCTGATTCGCGAAGTAGCGGAAGGTGTCCGGCGCCTCCCGGCGGATCTTGTTGGAGAGAAGGACCAGGGCTGCGGGACGGAGCCGCCCCTGGGGGGCACTCTCCAGGCTCCCGTCCAGCTTCGCCAGCAGGAGGACCCGGCAGCCCTTCTCCGCCCAGGTCTCGATCTCCCCCTGGTATTCGGCGTAATTCAGCTTTAACAGCACGTCCGGGGCCCCCAGGAGCCAGACGCCCCCCTCCCCGAAGTCCGCCCCGCCGAACTTGTCCTCGGAGGTGAAGGGGCGGACGGAGACGGCCTTGTGCTTCGGGCTCCCGGCGAAGCGGCGGCGGAGGGCCAGCATGGTCTCGTTGTCCCCGGCCATGGCGAAGACGTAGTCCGCCAGCACCTGCCGGACCTCCTGCTCCGAAAAGCTCAGGTCGCTGAGAAGGCGCAGGTCCTCCACGGTCATCTTGTTTTCCGTGATGGTGCCGGTCTTGTCCACGCAGAGGACGTCCACCCGCGCCAGGGTCTCGATGGAGGCCATGTCGTGGAGCAGGGTCTTTTTCCGGGCCAGGCGCAGGATGCCCGCGATGAGGGCCAGGCTGGTAAGGAGGTAGAGTCCCTCCGGGATCATGCCGATCACCGAGGCTACCGTCCCGGTGACGGCGCTCACCACGTCCCGCTGCAGCCAGATGACCTCCTTGCAGAAGAGCACCGCGCCGAAGGGGATCACGATGAAGCCGATGACCTTCACCAGGCGGCTGAGGGAACGCATCATCTCGCTCTGCCTGGGCTCCCGGGACTTTTTGGCGTCCAGGGTCAGCCGGGAGGCGAAGGATTCGGCCCCCACCGCCGTGAGCCGGGCCCGGCACTGGCCACCCACGGCGAAGCTGCCGGAGAGAAGAGGGTCCCCCGCGCCCTTCGTCACCTCGTCTGCCTCCCCGGTGATCAGGGCTTCGTTCACCCGCACTTCCCCGGATACCACCTCCCCGTCGGCGGGGATCTGGTCTCCGGCGGAGAGAAGGAGGATGTCGTCCCGCACCAGCTCCTCCGTGGGAACGGTGAGCTCCCGCCCCTCCCGGAGGACCTTGGCCCTGGGGGAGGTGAGGATGCTCAGCTTGTCCAGAGTCTTTTTGCTTCGCAGCTCCTGGACGATGCCGATGAGGGTGTTGACGATGATGACCCCCATGAAGGTCATGTCCAGCCAGCTTCGCACCGCCGCCACGCAGAGGGCCAGGACGAGGAAGAGCATATTGAAATAGGTGAAGACATTGGAGAGGATGATCTGCCCCACGGTCTTGGAGGCGGCCTCCACCGGGAGGTTGGAAAGCCCGGCCTCTGCCCGCTCCCGGACCTGGGCTTCCGTCAGCCCCCGGTCCGGCTCCGCCAGGACCGGGGGAACGGTCTGTTTCGGCGCCGGCGCCTCTTTCTTCCGCATTCGCTCACCGTCCCTTGTGCTCGACATAGGTTCAAATAATAAAGTAGTATATCCACCGGGAGGAAAAAAGTCAACGGCGGCGAAGCGTTCTGCGCGGCGTCGGCCCTGGGTCAGGGTTGACGATGGTTTTTTCCGGGTTTATAATGCTTCCATATTTATTGGAATAAACACACCCGCTGTGTCGGCATTATAGTTAGATGGCAGGAATAAATGAATGGTATATAACAACATCCTGGAGGCCATGGGACACACGCCCATGATCCGGCTGCAGAGGCTCCCGGAAGCGGGCAGCGCGGACGTCTATGTGAAGTATGAGGGGCTGAACGTGGGCGGCTCCATCAAGACGAGAACGGCTTACAACATGCTCCTGGACGCGAAAGAACGGGGCGTTTTGAAGGAGGACAGCATCATCGTGGAGCCCACCAGCGGGAACCAGGGCATCGGCCTTGCCTTGGTGGGCGCGGTCTGGGGGATGAAGGTGATCATCATCATGCCAGACTCCGTGAGCGAGGAGCGGCGGAAGCTGGTGCGCCACTACGGGGCCGAGGTGTTGCTCGTCCACGACGACGGGAACATCGGCGCCTGCATCGACGAGTGCATACAGACGGCGGAGCGCATGGCGGCGGAGGACCCGAGGGTCTATGTGCCCCAGCAGTTCGTTAACCCCGCCAATCCCGAGGTGCACCGCCACCACACCGCCCTGGAGATCCTGGAGCAGATCGGCGGGCCCATCCACGGCTTCTGCTCCGGCGTGGGCACCGGCGGCAGCCTCACCGGCATCGGGGAGACCCTCCGGGCCCTGAATCCCGGCCTGGAGATCTGGGCCGTGGAACCGGAGAACGCCGCCATCCTCGCCGGGGGCACCGTGGGCACCCACGTGCAGATGGGCATCGGCGACGGTCTGATCCCCTCGAACCTGAACATCAACATCTACGATCAGATCTACATCGTCACCGACGAGGAGGCCCTGCGCACCGCCCGGGACCTGGCCCGGAAGGAGGGCATCATGTGCGGCATCACCAGCGGCACCAACGTGGCGGCGGCCCTGTCCCTGGCGAAGAAGCTGGGCCCCGGAAAAACGGTGGTCACCATTCTCCCGGACACGGCGGAACGGTACTTCTCCACGCCGCTTTTTGACGAATAAACAAAAAAGAGATCATACGGACACCCAACGGGAAGGATGAAGCATCATGAAGGTCGTACTGCAAAACCTGACCAAGCGTTACCCCAACCGCAACCGGAAGATCCGGGAAGAGGTAGTGGCGGTGAGCGATTTCACCTTTGAGATCCCGGACGGGCAGCTGGTGGGGCTGCTGGGGCCCTCCGGCTGCGGCAAGAGCACCACCCTGAACCTGATCTCCGGCCTGGAAAAGCCCACCGCGGGCCGCGTCTTCTTCGGGGAGGAGGACGTCACCGACCTGCCCCCGGAAAAGCGGGGCGTGGGCCTGGTGTTCCAGAACTACGCCCTCTACCCCCATCTCACCGTGCGGCAGAACATCCTCTTCCCCCTGCAGAACCTGAAGGGGGCGGAGCGGCCCAACAAGGAGCAGATGGAGGCAAGAGCCCTGGAGGCGGCGAAGCTGGTGCAGATCCAGGAGCTCATGGAGCGGAAGCCGGGGAAATGTCCGGCGGCCAGCAGCAGCGGGTGGCCATCGCCCGGGCACTGGTGAAGATGCCCAAGGTCCTGCTTCTGGACGAGCCCCTTTCTAACCTGGACGCCCGGCTCCGGCTCCAGACCCGGGAGGAGCTCCGCCGCATCCAGCGGGAGACGGGGATCACCACCGTTTTCGTCACCCACGACCAGGAGGAGGCTATGAGCATTTCCGACCGGATCGTGGTGATGCAAAAAGGGGTCGTCCAGCAGATCGGAAGGCCCCAGGAGGTCTACGACAACCCGGTGAACCTCTTCGTGGCGAAGTTTCTGGGGACGCCGCCCATCAACGTCTTTGCGGGCGAGGTGCGCGCCGGCGTCCTCCGGATCGGGGAGGACGAGGTGCTGCGCCTGGAGGACACGCCGGATCGGAAGGTCTGGGTGGGCGTCCGGGCGGAGGGTCTTCTGCCCAAGGAGGACGGCCCCCTGCACTGCGCTCTGGCGGTCGTGGAGGTCATGGGCAGGGACATCAGCGTGGTAGCTTCCCACAGCGCCTGCGCCTCCGAGAACCTCCGGGCCATCATCAACGCCGAGACGAGGATCGACGGCGCGGCCCATGAGGTGCGCTTCACGCTGCGGCCGCGCAAGGTTTTTCTCTTTGACCGGGAGACGGAAGAGCGCGTCCCCTTCCGGGCGCAGTGAGCGGGGGAGGAGAGGCATGAAGCAGTCAAATCTCAAGGCCTGGCTCTATCTTCTGCCGGCCATCCTCTTCCTGGGGATCTTTATGGTCTATCCCCTGGTGGACGTGTTCATCTATTCCTTCGAGGAGGGCTACAACTCCGCCTCCCAGACGGTGTTCGGCGTGGGGCTGTACAACTATTCCTTCGTCCTCCACGACCCCTACTTCCTCCAGGCGGTGAAGAACACCCTGATCCTGGTGGTCATCACCGTGCCCCTGAGCACGGGCTTCGCCCTGCTCATCTCCGTGGGGCTGAACTCCATCAAGCCCCTGCGGAACCTTTACCAGACGGTGTACTTCCTGCCCTACGTCACCAATACCCTGGCCGTGGGCCTGGTGTTCATGATCCTCTTCAAAAAGACCGCCTATACCGACGGCATGGTGAACCTGCTGATCCACGCCTTCGGGGGCGAGACGGTGGACTTCATCGACGGCCCCTACTGGGCCAAGATGTTCGTCATGTGCTTCTACACCGTCTGGGTGGTCCTGCCCTTCAAGATCCTGATCCTCACCGGGGCTCTCGCCAGCGTGGACCAGACCTATTACAACGCCGCCCGGGTGGACGGCACCTCCAAGGGAAGGATCTTCCGGCGCATCACCCTGCCCATGATCTCCCCCATGATCTTCTACCTTGTGATCACCGGCTTCATCGGGGCCTTCAAGGCCTACAGCGACGAGGTGGCCCTCTTCGGCACGAACCTGAACGCCGCCGGGATGAACACCATTGTGGGCTACGTCTACGACATGCTCTACGGCGACAGCGGCGGCTATCCCTCCTACGCCTCGGCGGCGGCCCTGATCCTTTTCGCCATCGTGCTGACCATCACCTGCGTGAACCTCCTGGTCAGCAAGAAAACCGTCGTGTACTGAGAGGGGGCGGGCACATGGACAAAAGCACGGAATTCGAGCGCATCGAAAAGCGCACCCGGACGAAAACGGCCGCGCTCCGCACCGTTACCTATCTGCTGCTGACGGTCTGGGCAGTCTTCGTCCTCTTTCCCTTCTACTGGATGATCCTCACCTCCCTCAAGAGCTACAGCGCCTACAACGGGGAGTACATCCCCACCTTCTTCACCCTTTCACCCACCCTGCAGAACTACACCGAGGCCTTCACCGCGGTCCCCCTGCTGCGCTACTTCGGCAACACCCTGGTCTTTACCCTGGTGACCACGGCGGCGATGCTGGTGGTGACGGTGCTGGCCGCCTTCGCCTTCTCCCGGCTGAGCTTCCGGGGAAAGAACCTGGCCTTTACCCTCTTCCTCAGCCTGATGATGATCCCCAACGAGCTGGTCATCATCACGAACTTTGTCACCATCACCAACTGGGACCTGCGCAACACCTTCCCCGGCCTGATCCTCCCCTCGGTGACCAGCGTCTTCTACATCTACCTTCTGAAGGAAAACTTTGAGCTGATCCCGGAGGAGCTGTACAAGGCCGCCAAGGTGGACGGGGCTTCGGACTTCAAGTACCTCTGGAAGGTGATGATCCCCATCTGCCGCCCCACGGTCATCACCATCACCATCCTGAAGGTCATCGAGTGCTGGAACTCCTACGTCTGGCCCCGGCTCATCACCGACGACGAGAACTTCTTCCTGGTCTCCAACGGCATCCAGGCCATCCGGGAGAACGGCTTCGGCCGGGAGAACATCCCCGCCATGATGGCGGCGGTGGTGGCCATTTCCGTGCCTCTCATTATCCTCTTCCTGATCTTCCACAAGAAGATCATGGCCGGTGTGGCGAGAGGGGGGACCAAGGGATGAAAGGAAAACGCCTGCTTGCCTTCATGCTGGCGCTCCTCCTCTTCTGCACCCTCTTTGCTGGCTGCCACGGGGCCAGGGAGCGGAGCGACTTTGAGATCCCGGAGACCTTTGACGAGAGCCGGGACCTGGAGATCACCTTCTGGGCCAAAAACGACACCAACCGGGTCCAGGCCAAGATCTACGAGGACGCGGCGGCGGAGTTTGAGGCCCTGTACCCCAACGTCCACGTGAACATCCGCCTCTATACCGACTACGGCAACATCTACAACGACGTCATCACCAACATCACCACCAACACCACCCCCAACGTCTGCATCTCCTACCCGGACCATATCGCCACCTACCTCACCGGCGAGGGGGTCATGGCCCCTCTGGACGAGCTCATGGCGGACAAGAAGTACGGCCTGGGCGGGAAGGAGGTCCGCTTCGAGAGCCCCAGCCGGGAGGAGATCGTGCCCCAGTTCCTGAAGGAGTGCACCATCGGGGGGAAGACCTACGCCATGCCCTTCATGCGCTCCACCGAGGCCTGCTACGTGAACCGGGATCTGGTGGAGGCCCTGGGCTACACCCTGCCGGAGACCATGACCTGGGATTACATCTGGGAGGTCTCCGAGGCGGCCATGAAGAAGAATGAGGACGGCACCTTCGCCCTCAACGGGCAGAAGGTCCTGATCCCCTTCATCGACCAGTCCACGGACAACATGATGATCGAGATGCTCCGGCAGAAGGGGGCGGGCTACTCCACCTCCGCCGGGGACATCCTCATCTTCAACGACGACACCAAGGACATTCTCTACACCATCTCGGAGCACGCGGCCACCGGGGCCTTCTCCACCTTCAAGATCTCCAGCTATCCCGGCAACTTCCTGAACGCGGGACAGTGCATCTTCGCCGTGGACTCCACCGCAGGCTCCACCTGGCTGGGGGCCGACGCCCCGCTCATGGACATTGCCCCGGACAAGGTGGTGCGCTTCAACCTGGAGGTTTTCCCCCTGCCCCAGTTCGACCCGGAGCATCCTCAGATGATCTCCCAGGGCCCCAGCGTCTGCGTCTTCAACAAGGAGGACCCCCAGGAGGTCCTGGCCTCCTGGCTCTTTGTCCAGTATCTGCTGTCGGATAAGGTGCAGATCGCCTATTCCGAGACGGAGGGCTACGTCCCCGTGACCACCCGCGCCCAGTCTTCCCCGGAGTATCAGGACTATCTCAGCCGGATGGGAGAGGACACCGACGTCCATTATGAGGTGAAGATCAAGGCCTCCAAGATCCTGCTGGCCCACGTGGAGGACACCTTCATCACCCCGGTGTTCAACGGCTCCACCTCCCTTCGCAACGCGGCGGGCCAGCTCATCGAGAACGTCGTGAAGTCCCGGCGGCGGAAGGAGACGGTGGATGAAGCCTATATGGAGAAGCTCTTCGGCGACGTCACCGCCCTCTACCGCCTGAACCAGATCAGCGTCACCCAGGAGGCCGGCAAGGCGGACCTGGGGCCCCTGCCGAAGATGGCCGTGGGGCTGCTCTGCGGCCTGGGAGCGGTCTGGGTGCTCATCGGCGTCTACGCCCTGTACGGGGTTTTGAAGAAGAAAAAGCGCCCTTAGGATGCGCCGTGGTGAAGAAAAGCTTGATTTATGCCGTCTCTTCGCTATAATAGTAGAGCTTTCCCTGACGGAAAGCGGTCCGGAAAGAAAGAGGATCCGTCAATAAAGAGCGTTTACGGACGCCAAGAAAGAAGGAGAACCAGAATGAAAAAGATCGTTGCCCTGCTTCTGGCCCTGATGCTGCTTCTGGCCATCGCCGGCTGCGCCAAGGGCGGAAGCAGCGCGAGCCCCGCCAACGCGGCTACCCCCGCGCCCACCGAAGCGCCCGCGCCCACCGAGGCCCCTGCACCCACCGAGGCTCCCGCGCCCACGGAAGCCCCCGCACCCACCGAAGCGCCCGCGCCCACGGAAGCCCCCGCCCCTGCGGACGACGAGGTGATGGACTGGTGGGATTACCACGAGGCCGAGCTGGACACCCCCGTCACCGTGGAGACCTACGTCCAGGACAAGCAGTCCTGGTGGGACGACAAGGCAAACCTCTACACCCAGGACGAGAGCGGCGCCTACTTCATCTATGAGGCCTACTGCCCCGAGGAGCTCTTTGAGCAGCTGGTTCCCGGCGTGAAGATCCGGGTGAGCGGCTACAAGTCCGAGTGGTCCGGCGAGGTGGAGATCATCGACGGCACCATCGAGCTCATCGACGACGGCGATACCTTCATCGCCGAGCCCTACGACATGACCTATGCCCTGGGCGATGAAGAGACCCTGATCCTGTTCCAGAACGAGCGGACCCTGTTCCGGAACATGACCGTGGTCCCCAGCGTGGACGCCGACGGCAACGAGGCCCCCTTCCTCTACAAGTGGAACGGCTCCGGCGAGGAGGGCGACGACCTCTATTTCAACGTGGAGAAGGACGGCGGTGTCTACACCTTCACCGTGGAATCCTACCTCCGGGACGCGGACAGCCAGGTCTACAAGGATGTGAAGAACCTCCAGATCGGCGACGTCATCGACATCGACTGCTTCCTCTACTGGTATGAGGGCATGAATCCCCACGTGGTGGGCGTGAAGCCCGGCACCGGCGCCATCACCTACTGGGAGTACATCGAGGCCGAGCTGGACACCCCCGTGATCGTGGAGACCTACGTCCAGGACAAGCAGTCCTGGTGGGAGGACAAGGCCACGCTCTATACCATGGATGAGGCAGGCGGCTACTTCATCTACAACGCCGAGTGCTCCGAGGAGCTGTACGAGCAGCTGACTCCCGGCACCAAGATCCTGGTCAAGGGCTACAAGTCCGAGTGGGCCGGGGAGATCGAGATCACTGACGCCACCATCGAGATCATGGACGACGGCGACACCTACATCGCCATGCCCACCGACCTCACCGGCAGCCTGTCCGACGAATACATCCTCTCCCTGTTCCAGAATGAGCTGGTGGATTTCCGCAAACTGACCGTGGTCCCCAGCGTGGATGCCGACGGCAACGAGGCCCCCTTCCTCTACAAGTGGAACGGCACCGGCGCCGAGGGCGACGACCTCTACTTCAACGTGGAAGAAGACGGCGTCACCTATACCTTCACCGTGGAATCCTATCTCCGCGGTCCGGACAGCCAGGTCTATCAGGACGTGAAGGCCCTCCGGATCGGCGATAAGATCGACGTGGAGTGCTACCTTTACTGGTACGAGGGCGTGAATCCCCACGTCATCAGCGTTGCTCCCGCCGCCCCCACCGTCAAGCCCGAGGGCGTCATGACCTACGAGGAGTACATGGCCGCCGAGCTGGACAGCCCGGTGGTGGTGGAGACCTACATCACCGATTTCCAGAGCTGGTGGGACAACAAGGTCACCCTCTACACCCAGGACGAGGACGGCGCCTATTTCATCTACAACGCCGAGTGCTCCGAGGAGCTCTACGATGAGCTCTACTACGGCGACAAGATCCGGGTCACCGGCTACAAGTCCGAGTGGGCCGGGGAAATCGAGATCACCGACGCCACCATTGAGCACATTGACGACGGGGATTACTACAATCCCGCTCCCAAGGACATGACCGCGCTCCTGGGGACCGACCGGCTCATCGAGTTCCAGAACCAGTTCGTGTCTTTCGAGGGACTGACCGTGGAGCCCAGCCTGGACGCCGACGGCAACGAGGCCGCTTTCCTCTATAAGTGGAACGGTACCGGCGAGGAGGGCGACGACCTCTATTTCAACGTCTCCCTGAACGGCGAGACCTACACCTTCACCGTGGAGTCCTACCTCCGCGGCCCGGAGGAAGACGTTTACCAGGCTGTGAAGGAGCTGAAGATCGGCGAGAAGATCAACGCCTACGGCTACCTCTACTGGTATGAGGGCGTGAACCCCCACATCATCTACATCGAGCCCGCCGAGTAAGGGCTTGACTCAGCATGGGGGCGGCAGCGATGATTCGCTGCCGCCCTCTTTCTGCGGCGCGCAGAACAGAAAAGTGCGGCGCACAGGCAAAAGCCTGTGCGCCGCAGAATGACTTTGGCTTAAAGGATCAGAACGGACCGCCGGCCGCGGGCGCGGGAGGCGCGCCGAAGGAGGGGGCCTTTTCCGGACCGTCGAAGGCGGGGCCCTTGGTGCAGAAGGCCATGGTCATCTCCATGTCGGAGAGCCTGTGACCGGTGCTGCCGCCCTTGGGGGCCGTCTCGGGGACCGGGTAGGGGAAATCCATGGCGTGGAAGACGTCGCTGATCATGAAGCCGGAGCCGGTGAGCTTCTCGGCGTTCAGGATGCAGTACACCATGCCGGCGCCGCCCGCCTCGGGGGGGATCATGCCGTCGAAGCCGGGCATGCCCATCATCCGCTTCATCATCTTGGGGTCAAACTTCGGGCGCGGGGGATCGCCGGGCTTGGGCTCGGGCATGGGCGGCATCTTGGAGAAGTCGATGCGGCCGATGCCGGCGGGGGTCAGGCAGAAGCAGTAAACGCCCTTGCCCTTCACCTCGTTGGCCAGGCTCATCACCAGGCTGGTGGCCGCCGCCTTGCCGGCGGTGTAGATGGTGCCGCCGACCATGGGCGGGCAGTAGTGGAACTGGGTGGCAGAGTAGGTGACCACGCCGTAGCCCCGCTCCAGCATGGCGGGGACAAAGGCCTTAATGGCCATCATGACGCCCTTGCCGGAAATCTCGAAGGAGGACACCAGATCCTCCACCGGGCTGGAGAGCACGGGGCCGTTGAGGCGCATGTTCATGGCGTTGTTGATGAGGATGTCCACCTTGCCGAACTTGGCGAAGGCCTGGGCGGCCAAATTGTCGATGTCCTCCTGCTTGGTGACGTTGGTCTTTACGAAGAGGCAGCAGTCCCGGCCGTTCTCCTCGTTGATGACCCGCTGGGTCTCATCGCCGGATTTCTCGTTCAGGTCCGCCACCACTACGTTGGCGCCGGCCCAGGCCAGGGCGCGGGCGTAGCCCAGGCCCACGTTGCTGGCGCCGCCGGTGACCACGGCGGTCTTGCCCGCCAGGCAGTCCTCGGTGATGCCCCGGTCGTTCAGGTAGTTGAGATCGATGGGGACGATGTTCAGGATCTCGCTCTCTACAGCTTTCTTTGCCATTTTCTTTCCTCCATTTATGTTCATTTTTTTACCCAGCTATGAAATGTGACGCCGTCAGGACCTTTTACAGGGCGCCTTTTTGTGGATTGTGCTCATAATAGCACGGGCGAAGCCGGATTGCAAGGGCGCAGAGAGGTTTTTCTTGCCAAGGAGCCGTGAATTGCTTCGACGGGGAAAACGAAATCTTGACGGAAGGAACAGGTCTGATATAATAGAAAAATGTCAAAGTCATTCCCTTGGGCCCTGTGCCGCGGAAAGGAGAGACTCATGAAGAGAAAGCTTACCCTGCTGCTGGTCACCCTGCTGCTCCTGTCGCTGGCGGTGGATGCCGCCGCTCTTACCGCCCCTGCCGACGGTTGGCAGGAGACGCTGGAAGCGGCCGTCCGGAATTGGGAGGAGACCGTGGAATTCGCCTCCGGCGGCGTGAAGATGTCGGAGCTGCTGGAGGTCCTGGACGGCTTTTATGAGAAGCCGGATCTGTTTTATTACGAGGGCTACTCCTACTCCTATTACCCGGATGCGCCGGAGACCGCGATCTCCGTCACGTTCCGCTACCTGCCCTACACGAAGGCCGAGGTTCTGGAGTATGAGGAGGCCACCCGCGCAGTGCTGGAGGAGGCCCTCCTTCCCGGCATGAGCGACCTGCAGAAAGCCCTGGCCCTCCATGACTGGCTGGCGGTCAACGTGAGCTATGACCAGGCCACCTATGAGGGGACCTCCGTCGACGACGACGCCTTCAATGCCTTCGGCGCGCTGGTAAAGCGAAGCGCGGTCTGCCAGGGCTACTCCATGGCCTACATGGCCCTTTTGGAGCGCTGCGGCATCCAGGCGGCCTATGCCTCCAGCGATGCCATGAACCACGGCTGGACCCTGGTGAAGCTGGACGGGAGCTGGTATCACGCGGACGTGACCTGGGACGACCCCACGCCGGACCGGCTGGGGCAGGCGGAGCATACGTTTTTCCTCCTCAGCGACCAGGCCATCCGCAGCCGGGATTCCGGCTCCGGCAAGCTGCACTACGACTGGTCCGCAAAACCCTCCGCCGGGGATACCCGCTATGACGAAGGGGAGTTCTGGACCGGGCTGGAGCATCCCCTGGTCTTTACCGACAGCTCTACCGTCTGGCTTCTTTCCAGCGAGGGGAAGGGCAGCGAGCAGACTGTCTCCCTGCGGTGTCGGGATTGGACTTCCGGCGCGGAAACGGAGGTGTCCACCGTCTATGACTACTGGCCGGTGTACGGGAAGGAAGGGTATTTCTGGACGAACATCTATTCCGGACTCTGCCTCTGGGACGGGAGGATCTGGTTCAACGGTTCCGAACGGCTCTATGCCTACGATCCCTCCACCGGAGACACCGAGACCTTCACCCTTGCCGTGGGCGACAGCTTCCTGTACGGGATCACGGCAGCGGAGGACGGGATCCTCTGCCTGGTCTCCACCGGACCCAAGGACGAGGGAGAGATCATGATCTATCGGGCGGAGCGGAAGCACGCTTCCCAGCAGGAGACGCCCGCCGCCGACAACCCCTTCGCGGACGTCGCCCCCTCGGATTACTACTATGACGCGGTGCTCTGGGCCTATGAAAACGGGATCACCACCGGCAAGACGGAGGACAGCTTCGCCCCCGAAGATACCTGCACCCGGGCCCAGGCGGTGACCTTCTTCTGGCGCGCCGCGGGCCGTCCGGTCCCGGAGACGGCGGTAAACCCCTTCTGCGACGTGCCTGAGGGCAGCTATTACCGGGATGCGGTGCTCTGGGCCTCGGAAAACGGTATCCTCCAGGGCACGGGCACCGACCCGGAGACCGGACTTGTCCGCTTCTCTCCCGACGATGACTGCTCCTATGCCCACATCCTCACCATCCTCTGGCGGGCTGTGACCGGGAATCGGAATTCCGCCTCCGGCTCCTGGTACTCCGACGCCCTGGCCTGGGCGGAGGCGGGCGGCCTTCTGGCCGGCACCGGCTTCGACCCCTTCGGCGCTCCCAACGCGCAGCTCTGCCCCCGGATGGACATCGTGGAATACCTGTACCGCTACGCCAGGGACTGACGCTCTGTCAGCGACCTGACCCCGATCCTTGGGAGGCCATCTCCTCATGACGAAAACGGAAAACCGGAGCATCTGGAACCGGGGCTTCACCTGCGCCTTCCTGGCCAACCTGCTCCTCTGCTTCTCTCAGAATACGGCCAACACCCTGATCTCCACCTACGCGGACTACCTGGGGGCCGGGGCGGTGCTGGTGGGGACCGTTTCGGGTCTCTACTTCGGCGTGGCCTTCGCCGCCCGGCCCATCTCCGGCCCGGTCATCACCATTCTGGACAAGAAAAAGATCATGCTGGTGACCTATGCCATGGGCGTCGTCACCAATCTGGTCTACGCCGCGGCGGGGACCATCCCCCTCTTTGTCCTGGCCAGGGTGCTCCATGGGCTGCAATTTGCCTTTGTGGGCTCCCTGAACCTCACCATCGCCAGCGACAGCCTGCCCCGGGAAAAGCTGGGCAGCGGCATCGGCATCTTCGGCATCGGCGGGGCTCTGTCCCAGGCCGTGGGCCCCAGCCTGGGCATCGCCATCCGGGGTTGGGCCTCTGCCCGCTGGGGCGAGGGCGGGGGCTACACCGCCGTCTTTCTCGTTTCGGCGGCCTTCATGTTCATCGCCCTTGTGCCCTGCGCCCTCATTCCCCTGAAAAAGCCCACAGCGGAGGAACGGAGGAGCCTGGGTGCCTGGTATAAGAACATCATCGCCAGGGAGGCCCTCTCTCCCTCGCTCCTCCTCTGCCTGGTCTCCGTCTCCAGCATCCTCTACACCACCTATATGGTTCCCTACGCCGACAGCCTGGGCATCGAGAGCATCGGCATCTTCTTCACGGTCTACGCCCTGGTCCTCCTGGGAGCCAGGCCCCTTTTCGGCAGGCTCAGCGACCGGGTGGGCATGGACAAGGTGATGCTCCCCAGCTTCGTGGTCTTTGCCCTGAGTTTCGTGGCCGTGGGCCTGGGGCGGAGCCTTCCCGTGCTTCTGGCGGGCGCGGTGCTGGGCGCTTTGGGCTACGGAGCCCTGAACCCCGCCATCCAGACCCTCTGCATCCGCACCGTGGAGCCGGAGCGGCGGGGCGTGGCCAGCAATACGGAGTATTTCGGCATGGACCTGGGCTACTTCCTGGGCCCCTTCCTGGGCGGGCTCCTCTACAGCGCGGGAAGCTACTCCGCCATGTACCTCATCGGCGGCATCGCGCCGCTGGCCCTCGGTCTCGTCCTCTTCCTCCTCAGCTGGCGGAGGCTGCGGGACCATCTCTTCTGATCGGAGGCAAGACCTCATGAGAATGCGAAAAAAGCCGAACCTCCTGCCCCGGATGGAGCGGGCCTCCGCCGTTCTGGTCCCGGAGCCGGAGACGCTGCGGGGCAAATGGCTGGAAGCTTTCCCCCAGTGCAGGGAGCTGCACCTGGAGCTGGGCTGCGGCAAGGGGGGCTTTACCTGTGCCGCTGCGGCAGCGGCGCCGGAGGTGCTCCTGGCCGCCGTGGAGCGGGTGCCCGACGCCATGGTGGTGGCCATGGAGCGGGCTTTCGCTGCCCAGCTTCATAACGTCCGCTTCCTGGACGCGGACGCCGTGCGTCTGCCGGAGCTCTTCGCTCCCGGGGAGGTGGCGCGGATTTACATCAATTTCTGCGACCCCTGGCCCAAGAAAAAGCAGTTCAAGCGGCGGCTCACCGCACCCGGCTTTCTGGAGCTGTACAAGCAGGTTTTGGCTCCGGGAGGGGAGATTTGGTTCAAGACGGACAATCTGCCCCTCTTCGACTGGTCCGTGGAGACCCTGGAGGGCGCGGGCTTCCGCCTGAGCCAGGTGACGAGGGACCTGCATGAGAACGGTCCCGTGGGCATCATGACGGATTACGAAAAGAAATTCTACGGAGAGGGAAAGCCGATCTGTCGGCTGGTGGCGCGGCTATGAAGCTTCTGAGCTGGAATGTGAACGGCCTCCGGGCCGTCATGGGAAAGGGGTTCCCGGAGTTCTTCCGGGAGGAAGCGCCGGACTGCCTCTGCCTCCAGGAGACGAAGCTCCAGGCCGGGCAGATCCAGCTGGAAACCCCGGGCTATCACCAATACTGGAACTACGCGGAAAAGAAGGGCTACTCCGGCACCGCCGTTTTCACCAGGGAGGAGCCTCTGAGCGTGTCCTATGGTCTGGACATCCCCCGGCACGACGCGGAGGGGAGGGTCATCACCCTGGAATTCGACCGGTATTACCTGGTGACGGTCTATACCCCCAACTCCCAGGACGGGCTGAAGCGCCTCGATTACCGCATGGACTGGGAGGACTGCTTCCGGGACTACCTCTGCGCCCTGGACGCAAAGAAGCCGGTGGTGGTCTGCGGGGATATGAACGTGGCCCATGAGGAGATCGACCTGAAAAACCCGGACACCAACCACCAGAGCGCGGGCTTCTCCGACGAGGAGCGGGAGAAGATGACACTGCTTCTGGATGCCGGCTTCCTGGATTCCTTCCGGGTCCTCTACCCGGACAGGACCGGGGCCTACTCCTGGTGGTCCTACCGGACCGCGGCCCGGAGCCGGAACGCGGGCTGGCGCATCGACTACTTCCTCCTCTCCCGGCGGCTGGAGGGCAATCTGAAGGACGCCTTTATCCTGGACGGGGTGCTGGGCTCGGATCACTGCCCCGTGGGCGTGGAGCTTACATGGTAAGTATCGGCGGCGTGCCCATCCCCGGCCCCCTGGCCCTGGCCCCCATGGCCGGGGTGGCGGACGCGGCCTTCCGGGCCGTCTGCCGGGAGCAGGGGGCGGCCTACACCGTCAGCGAGATGGTCTCCGCCAAGGCCCTGCTGTACCAGGATGCCAAGGCCCGGAAGCTCCTGGAGCGCGCGCCGGGGGACCGCCCCATGGCGGTGCAGCTCTTCGGCAGCGAGCCGGAAACCCTGGCCGAGGCGGCGAAAAAGGCCCGGGACCTCTCCGGCTGCGAGCTCATCGACCTGAACATGGGCTGTCCCGTGGGGAAGGTGGTGCGCAATGGGGAGGGCAGCGCCCTCCTGCGGGACCTGCCCCTGGCGGGGAAGATCCTGGAGACTGTGGTCCGGGCAGTGGACGTGCCCGTGACGGTGAAAATACGCAAGGGCTGGGACGGGGGGAATGTTGTCGCCCCCGCCCTGGCGAGGATCGCCCAGGAGGCCGGAGCCGCGGCTGTCTGCGTCCACGGCAGGACCAGGGCCCAGATGTACGCCGGAAGGGCGGACTGGGATATCATCCGGGAGGTGAAGGCCGCCGTGCGCATCCCCGTGATGGCCAACGGCGATGTCTTCGAGCCGGAGGACGTGCCCCGCATCCTCCGTTATACCGGGGCGGACCTGGTGATGATCGGCCGGGGGGCCATGGGGAACCCCTGGCTCTTCTCCCGGGGCCTGGCGGCCCTGGAGGGGAAGGACGTTCCCCCCATGCCGGGGGCGAGAGAGCGGGCGGACATGGCCGAGAAGCAGTTCCGCCTGGCCCTGGAGTTCAAAGGGGAGAAGATCGCTTGCCTGGAGGCGAGAAAGCACGTCTGCTGGTATCTCCGGGGCATCCCCTACGCGACCTGGGCCAAGGAGCGGATCAACAGGGCGGAGACCACAGCCGACGTGGAAAAGGTGCTGGAGCTGATCCGCACGGAACTATAGGAAACGCTAAGGAAAGAGAGGAGGCGGGGAGGACTTGACGAGAGAAGAGGAAGCCAAGGTCATCCGCGCCGTCCTGGACGGCAATACAAACGCATTCGACGATCTGGTGCTGGAATACCAGGACCGGGTCTACCACATCACCCTGAAAATGACCGGCAACGAGGAGGACGCCTTTGACCTGAGTCAGGAAACCTTCCTGAAGGCCTTCCGCTCCCTGAAAAGCTTCCGGGGAGAGGCCTCCTTCGGCACCTGGCTCTACCGCCTGGCCTCCAACCTCTGCATCGACTTCCTGCGGAAGAAAAAGCGCCGGGGCGCTTCGTCCCTCGTCTCCCTGGACGAGGAAGAGACGGACGGGCGGCCCAGGGAGCTGCCGGACCTGCGCTATGAGCCCCAGAACGAGCTGGAGCGGAAGGAGACCCGGGAGAAGCTGCGGGCGGGGCTTCGGAAGCTGCCGGAGGAGCAGCGGCTGATCCTGGTGCTCCGGGATGTGGAGGGGCTCAGCTACCAGCAGATCGGCGACGTCCTCCAGCTGGAGCTGGGCACCGTGAAATCCCGCATCTACCGGGCCAGAGCCCGCCTGGCGGCACTTTTGACGGAGGAAGGGAACTTTTTCAGGGATCCCTCGTCAGAAGAGATGAAACGGAGGTGAGGGGCTTGCAGGATTGCAGCAATTATAATATCATGCTCAGCGCCTACCTGGACGGGGAACTCCACGGCAAAGAGGCGAAGGAGCTGGAAAAGCACCTCCGGACCTGTGTGGAATGTCAGAAATACCTGGCCCTTCTGAAAAGCGTGAAGGAGGGGCTTAAGGAAGAGCTTCCCCCCGCGCCGGAGACCCTGCGGCAGGGCATCGCCTATAAGCTGGAGCTGGAGAAAAAGCGGCAAAAGCTCTATTTCGGGGCCTTCGGCCGCTGGACAGCCATCGCCGCCGTCCTCTGTCTGGTGGTCTTCGGCGTGGTAAAGCTCACGGGCTCAGGCGTCAGCCGGACGGAACAGGCCGCCCCCGCCGCGGTGAAGGGCGGAAGCACCGGGGGGAGCCTTGCCCCGGCGGAAAGCGCCTATGACGCAGCCGCAGAGCCGGACGGCGTCTGGACGAATGCCCTGGAATCAAAGACCACTGCGGCGGGAGGCGCCGTCCTCCCGCCTGCCGCGCCGGTCCCGGCGGCGGGGAGCGCCGGGAGCGACTTCAGCGCCGAGGAGGAAGCGCCGGCGGAAGAGGAGAACGGAAGCATTGCCTATGCCGCCTCCGGCGCGATGCCCGCCCCTGCGGCCCCGAATGCGCCCATGGAAGAGCCTGTGGAGGAGCCCGCCTCCCCCTATCTGACGGACTCCCTGCGGGGCAGCGACGCGGGCCTCAGCGCCATGGGCGAGGGGGAATTCTACGGCGTCATCGTCTTCTACGACGCCCTTCCGGAGGGCGTTTCCCAGAAGGACTGGGCCATGCAGACGCCCCGGGAGGGGGAGCTGGGCCGCTGGCTGGTCCCGGCGGAGGACCTGAAGGGCCTTCTGGATGCCGGGATCTGTGACGAAGTTTATTTTGGTGACCGGATGGCCGGGCAGGGCCTGGTGCTCCTGGTCGCCGCTGAGGAGGAATAGAAGCAATGGAACACATGACAGAGGAAATGGCCCGCGCAAAGCTCTTTGAGGACGGCTACGACTGCGCCCAGACGGTGCTGAGCCACTTCGCGGAGGACCTGGACCTGGACGAGGAGACGGCGCTGAAGCTTTCTTCCGGCTTCGGGGGCGGGATGCACAAGGGAGACATGTGCGGCACCGTCACCGGCGGCCTCATGGCCCTGGGCCTGAAGTACGGCTTCTGCGAGCCGGGGGACGCCATCGGTAAGGACCTCATGAACAAGAAGGCCATGGAGTACGAGCGCCGGGTTGCCGAGGCGAACGACGGCTGCCTCCGCTGCCGGGAGATGCTGGGGGTGGACCCCTCCACCCCGGAGGGTAAAATCAAGGCGGGAGAGATCATCCCAAAGAAATGCCCCGGCCTGGTGGTAAAGGCCTGCGCCATCCTGGAGGAAATGCTCCGGGACTGATCCATAGGACACGCTGCGCCCCTGCGGGAACAGGATCCCCGCAGGGGCGCGTTGTCTTGCGCGCGTCCGGCTTATGGCAGTCTTTGCGGAAATAACAGGTGACAAATCAACAATCCCATTGTATACTTTAATACAGACCGGAAGAAATAGTCATATGATGGAGGTCTGTCTGAGATGAAAAATGCGCTTTGGAAACGCGTCCTTTCCCTGGGCCTGGGAGCGCTGATGCTCTTCTCCCTTTCACTGACGGCCTTGGGCGCGGGAGAGGCCGAGCTCTCCCGGGATTGGAAGCGGGACCAGGAATTCACCCTTGCCGATCCTGCGCCCTGGAATCTGGAGGAACTGAAGCAGGTCGTGGACGTCCGCGATCCCCGCAGCGTCGCCGCGTACTGGATCTGGTCCCTGAACCGCCTGGTGGCGGACTACGACGACGGCATGGAGATGATGAAGTATCTCTTCGCCGACCTGGAGCCCTACGGAGACGGCTTTACCGAGGGCGGCTCGGCCGGGCAGGCCGGCTGGGACAGTTACTTTAACGAGCGGCTCGACGATCCGGATTACCGCTGGCTGCCCCGCGCGTTCTTTGAAGGGGCGACGGCGGAGAACGGCTTCCTCCTGGACCGGCCCCTGACCCTGGAGCTGTATTTCAACGAACCCAACACCAAGAACATCAACGAGCAGGGCGAAGTCTTCGGCCGCACGTGCATCGAATACTGGGTGATGAGCCATGCGGGCGGGAACCAGGTGAATCTGACCCTGATGCGTTTTTCCGGCAGCGACCGCTGGTATGTGACGAGCGGCTCCGCCTCCGCCGCGGTCTTCTACGACCAGCGCTCCGCCATCACCACTCAGCAGCTGGAGCTGGCGGCGGCGGGAGAGTCCGGCGACGGCAGCGCCGAGGCGGAGCACGTCGCATTTTACGGCGAGGGCATGGGAGATCCCGGGAAGGGCGACGAGCCGGAGCAGCCGAGCGAGCCGGAGGAGCCGGAAGAGCCGGAGGTGGCATACCTGGATCCCGCCCTGGCCGCCCTGGAGCACTTCGCCCCGGTGAACACCTACCGGGAGGGGCAGTACCCGGACGTGGCCCCCGGCTTTTGGGGCACAGCCAACATTGCCAAGGCCTTTGAGCTGGACCTGATGAAGGGCACCGGCGACGGCTTCGACCCCGATGGGAACGTCACCGTCGCCCAGGCCATCGCCATGGCCGCCCGGATCCACAGCATCTATGAGACCGGCAGCGCGGACTTCGTGCAGGGCAGCCCCTGGTATCAGGTCTACGTGGATTACGCGGAGAAAAACCAGCTTCTGAGCGAGTCCTTCAGCGCCGACGATTATAACCGACCCGCCACCCGCAGGCAGTTCGCCGCCATCCTTGCCTTTGCCCTGCCCGCGGAGGCCCTGCCGGAGATCAGCGACATCGGCTTTAACGCCATCCCCGACGTGCAGGAATGGGATCAGCATGCCAACGCGATCTACCGGCTCTACCGGGCCGGCATCCTCACCGGCAACGACGAGCAGGGCACCTTCACCCCGGAGGCGTCCATCAGCCGCGCCGCTGCCGCCGCCATCGTCACCCGCATGGCCGACACCGGCCTGCGGCGCAGCATCACCCTGGACTGACCGGCTTTTGAGCACGTTTTCGCCCCCCTCCGCCGCGGAGCGTATTTTTCTCTTCGGTTCTTACGCCCGGGGAGAAGCGCGCCCCGACAGCGACGTGGACCTGCGGATCGACAGGGGATCGATCCGAGGCCTTCGCTTTGCCGGATTGCTGGGGGACCTGGAGGAGGCCCTGGGGACCCACGTGGACCTCATTTCCACCGGCGGGATGGATGAGGCGTTTCGCCGCAGCATTGCCCAGGAGGAGGTACTTCTCTATGAGCAGCAGCGAGCGTGATCTGAGTAATACTGCGGTGTACTAAGGTGTCATTCTTAGTCTTGCCGTCATAATATGTATGTTCATGGAATGAGGTCCTGGCTAGAAACCCGTTGCGTGGTTGCCGAATAGAATGAATTCTTTGCTTAACTGACAGCATGAAAATCACCTTATATTAGGACGTAAGAGTACTTTAGCCTAGAGCGAGTAAACTTAGCTTGATCCTCCCTTACGCCGGGAGGGCGTCGTGGGCCTGGAGGGTGACGGCGTAGCGGCGGATGTACTCCATCAGGTCCTTCTGGATCTGGGGCAGGTTTTCCCGCTCCCCGGCGGCGATGCAGATGGTCTGGGTGGGCATCTCGTCCCGGATGTTCACCTGGAACACGTCCTCCGCCTCGGCGATCTGGCGGACGAAGGGCTCCGGGATGAAGGCCAGGCACAGCCCCCGCCGCACCAGGGGCAGCAGGAGGGAGGCGGTGTCCACCTTGAAGGCGGGGACCACGTCCATGCCCTGCATGGCGAAGAGCTTGTCGTAGAAGTTGGGGCCGTTCTCCTGGGTGCTCAGGGCGGCGAAGGGGTAGTCCCGCAGGTCCGCCAGATACCGCGTCCCCTCCCTCAGCTCGGCAAAGCGGCTCCCGGCCACCAGCACGTCCTGGAAGGAGGCGATCTCCACCACCGAGGCGCTGCGGGGATTCGTCACCGGGGCCATGGTGCATACCAGGTCCGTGAGGCCCCCGGCCAGCTCGTCCATGGCCTCCTTCTGGGTCCCCAGGGTGTGGGTGGTGATCTCCACGCACACGTCGGGGTACTCCTTCCGGAAGTCCGCCAGCACCGGCATCAGGAACTGCCAGAGGAAGAACTCCGAGATGCAGAGGCGGATGGTGCGGATGCCCCGCTGCATCTGCCGCAGCTTTTCCTCCCCCAGAAAAATATGCTCGCATGCGCGGGCCACATGGTTGTAGAGCATCTCTCCCTTGGGAGTCAGCACCACGCCCCCCTGGCTGCGGGTGAAGAGGCGGCAGCCCAGGTCCGTCTCAAGGTTCTGGATGCAGCGGCTCACCGTGGATTGGGAGAGGAAGAGGGCGTTGGCGGTGCGGGTGATGTTCTTGTATCGCCCCACGAAGTAGAAGATCTTGTAGGCGTCGAAATTGGCAGACATGGTTCATCCCTCCGGGACCGCCTCCGGCGGTCCGTTTTCTTTTCTCCACTATATGCAAAACCCGGGGAAAAGGCAAGCATTTCTGCATGGATCATGCGGAAAACGCATGGAGTACAGGAAAAAAGCCCCTGGATCCCGGCCCGCCGATAGCTCTTGCGGGAGCAGGAAAAGGATGATATAATAAACTGAATTAGTAGCCCCCATCCCATCCGAAACGGACTTGATGAATGAAAACGCTCCGCAATTTCTGCTGCGTCCTGCTGCTGGCCCTCCTGGGCCTGGTGCTTTTCGCCGCCTCGGGCCTCCTGCCCCAGCCCTCCCGCCTCTGGGTGGGCGGCGTGGAGGTGACGGCGGGCGGAAGCGCGCCCACCTCGGCAGGAAGCGCTGTATACGACCCCGACAGCCGGACTCTGACCCTGACAGACGCGGTGATCGAGGGGCAGTTTCACGGCGCGGCCATCTACGCGGAGGGAGAGCTGATCCTCCGGCTCCGGGGGGGCAACCGCATCACGGGGCAAAGCGCCGGCGTTACCGCCCTCAGCGACCTGACGGTCTCCGGCCAGGGAAGCCTTACTCTGGAGGGGACGGGGAGCGGCGTACAGGTCCGGGGCTGTCTCACGGTTTTTGACAGCGTGGAGCTGGCTCTTCGGGGCCGGGAGCCTCTGAGCTGGGGCAAGCTGCACGTCTCCCCCATGGACATGATCCTGCGGGAGGAGGGGACCCTTTGGGTCCTGCCCCCCTATTCCGTCCTGCTGACGGACGGGGCTTTCGACGCGGCGGGCCACCTCCTGCAGGGGGAGCCCTATTATGAGACCGCTTCGGCGCGAAGGGGCGAACCGGTGCCGGTCCCGCCGGAGCCGAAGCGGGAGGGCTACTGGTTCGGCGGCTGGTACGCCGACCCGGAGCTGACGAGGCCCTTCGATTTCTCGCAGGTACATATGGAGAGCACGGTGCTCTACGCCCGCTGGATCCAGATCGTCGCCCTCCGCTTCGACAGCTGGGGCGGGAGCGAGGTGCCCGACGCCCTCTACGCCTGGGGCGATGTGCCCGTGCCGCCGCCGGAGGAGCCCGTGCGGGAGGGCTGGCGCTTCCTGGGCTGGTATGGGGACGAGCGCCTGCGGACAGAATACGACTGGACCCTTCCCCTGGAGGGGGAGACCTGGGCATACGCCAAGTGGGAAAAGGTCGCGGACTACACCCTCTACGGCATCGACGCCGCCCGCTACCAGGGCGAGGTGGACTGGCCGGCGGTGAAGGCCGGCGGCGTCAGCTTCGTCTTCCTGCGCATCGGCTACCGGGGCTACGGCAGCGAGGGAATTCTGAGCGAGGACGCCAACTTTGAGACAAATTACCGGGAGGCCGCTGCGGCGGGGCTGGACGTGGGGGTCTATCTCTTCTCCCAGGCCATCAGCACCCAGGAGGCCGTGGAAGAAGCCAGGTACGTCCTGGAGCTGCTGGAGGGCCGGGAGCTGGGGCTCCCGGTGGTCATGGACTTCGAGCTGGCCTCCGACGCCTCCGGCGGCCTCCTGGGGAGGCTCTACGACGCCGGCCTCAGCGGGGAGGAATACGCGGAGATCTGCCTGGCCTTCTGCCGGGAGATCGAGCGCAGCGGTTATACTGCCGCCGTCTACGCCGGAACGGCCATGTTCCGGGACGTGCTGGGGGAGGCCCTGGCCAGGGAGGGCTTCGGGGCCTGGCTGGCCCACTGGACAGTGCAGACCCGCTACAACGGCCCCTTTGATTACTGGCAGTATTCCGGCTCCGGCCACGTGTCGGGCATCGGCCCGGAGGTGGATCTGGACATCCGCTATGTGCTGAGGCCGCCCCAGGTCACGGGCCTGCAGATCATGCCGGGCCCGGAGGGACAGACCCTCCGGTGGGACCGGGTCCCCGGCGCCCAGGGCTATCTCGTCTACCGGGCCGACGGGGACGGGGGCTTTGGGGAGCTGGGGCGCCTCAGCGGCGCGGGCTCCACCCTCTTCACGGACCCGGAGTGGAGAGAGGGAAGCCGATATATGGTCTGCGCCTATCTGCGCGTGGAGGGCGAGGACCTGAAGGGCGAGGTGTCGGAGATCGTATCTCCGGAAAGCCCTGGCCCCTAGAGAGGAGGAAGATATGAACTTATCCCTGATTCTGGCCCTGGTTCTGATCGCCGTTGCCGTGGTTCGGATCATCCTGGGCAAACGAAAGGAGAAGAAGGAAACAACTGTGGACGGAACGACTGTTACCTTTAAGCCTCCCCGGAAGCCGATGAACTCTAAGCTCGTCGTCGTCATCGTGGTGGTCGTGCTGCTCCTGGCGCTGATCGGCAGCTCGGTCTATCAGCTGCGGGAGGACCAGTACGCGGTGATCACCACCTTCGGGGTCCCCCGCGTGGTGAATACCTCAGGCCTGAAATTCAAGATTCCCCTGATCCAGAAGAAAAGCATCGTCTCCAAGAACGTGCAGGGCTTCCCCATCGGCTACCGGATGGACACCGGGGCCAGCGTGGAGGACGAGAGCGTGATGATCTCCGTGGACTTCAACTTTGTCAACGTGGACTTCTATGTGGAGTACCGGATCATCGACCCGGTGAAGTACCTCTACAACAGCCAGGACCCTGTGGGCATCCTGAAAATGCTCTGCCAGAGCTATATCCGGGACACCATCGGCCTGTACAACGTGGACGACGTGATCACCACCGGCAAGTCCGAGATCCAGGGGGCCATCAAGGAGAAGATCGTCAACCGGCTCCTCCAGGAGGACCTGGGCCTGGAGCTGGTGAACATCGCCATGCAGGACGCCGAGCCCCCCACGAGAGAGGTCCAGCAGGCCTTCAAGGCGGTGGAGACCTCCAAGCAGGAGGCGGAGACCGCCATCAACAACGCCAACAAGTACGCCAATGAGGAGCTTCCCGCCGCAGAGGCCAACGCCGACGAGATCCTCCGCCAGGCGGAAGCCTATAAGGCCGCGAGGATTGCGGAAGCCAACGGTCAAGCCTCCCGCTTCCGGGAGCTCTACGCCGAGTATTCCCGCTACCCGGAGATCATCCGCCAGCGGCTCTTCTACGAGACCATCGCGGAGATCTTCCCCGGCATGAAGGTCATCATCGTGGGGGAGGACGGGAGCGAGATGACGACGGTCCTGCCTCTGGACGACTTCACCGGCGGGGAAAGCAGCGCGCCGGTCTATTCCGGCCTTCCCGGCTATCCGGGCTACGGCGCGAACACCGAAGGGGGGAACGGCAATGGCTAAGACGAAAAAGACGGGCGCCGGGCGCTACGTCGTCCTGGCGGTGGTGATCGTCGTCCTGGCGGTCCTCATTTCCACGGGCACCTTCGTGGTGCGGCAGAACGAGTACGGCGTCATTCTGCAGTTCGGCGCGGTGAAGAACGTAAAGGACCAGCCCGGGCTCTACCTGAAGGTCCCCTTTGTCCAGACCGTCACCACCCTGCCCAACACGGTGCTGCTCTACGACCTGCCGGTGAGCGACCTGCTCACCGCCGACAAGACCAGCCTCATCGCAGACTGCTTCGCCATCTGGTCCATCGACGATCCCCGGCTCTTCATCGAGACCCTCTCCGGCAGCATCGAAAACGCCGAGAGCAGGATCAATGCCAACGTCTACAACGCCCTGAAAACGGTCATGAGCTCCCTCACCCGGGACCAGATCATCTCCGGGCGCAGCGGCGCGGTGGTGGAGGCCATCATGCATAACATCGGAGACGCCTTCGAGCGCTACGGCATCGCCCTCCAGGCCGTGGAGACCAAGAAGCTGGACCTGCCCGACGACAACAAGAGCGCCGTCTACACCCGCATGATCTCCGAGCGGAACAACATCGCCGCCAGCTACCTGGCCGAGGGCCAGCGGCAGGCCAAGGAGATCCGCAACGAGGCGGATAAGCAGGTGGAGATCACCGTGGCTGAGGCCAAGGCCCAGGCGGAGATCCTCAAGGCCGAGGGGGACGCGGAGTATATGCGCATCCTCAGCGAGGTCTACGACACCGGGGACGAGGCGGATTTCTACACCTTCATGATCGCCCTGGACGCCCTGAAGGCCTCCATGACCGGGGAGCAGAAGACTCTCATCCTGGACGCCTCCAGCCCCATCGCCCAGCTTTTCTATTAAGGAGAAGGACCCATGCTCTTTGTCTGCTATCCGAAATGCACTACCTGCCAGAAGGCCCGGAAGTGGCTGGAGGAAAAAGGCGTCCCCTACGAGGAACGCCACATCAAGGACGAAAACCCCACGGCTGAGGAGCTGCGCGCCTGGCAGGGCCGCAGCGGCCTGGGCCTGCGGCGCCTCTTCAACACCAGCGGCATGAAGTACAAGGGACTGGGCCTGAAGGACCGGCTGCCGGAAATGAGCGAGGAGGAACAGCTTTCCCTCCTGGCCTCCGACGGGATGCTGGTGAAGCGCCCGATCCTGGTGGGGGAGAGCTTCGCCCTGGTGGGCTTCCGGGAAAAGGAATGGGAAGAGGCCCTGGGGAAGTAAGCAATCACTGAAAAAACAAATCAGAACCGCCCCTGTTCAGCGGATGAAGCTGGGCAGGGGCGGTTCCTTCACAGATAACGGCGGCAGAAGTCCGCCGGGGAAAGGATCTCCGGGTCGGGAGGATAATGCGCCAGGTTGCCGGAGATCAGGACCGCGCAGCAAAACTTTGCGACCTCATAAAACTTCCGGTCCGTCTCGTCCCTTTCAAAGGGGACCTCCGGAATGGGGTCCGCCACCACGGAGAGACCGTTTTTCAGGAGCGGGTCCAGAACGGCGTTCACTTCCTGCGCCGTGAATCCCAGCTTCGGATAACGGAGGACCCGCTCGTATTCCTCCAGGATGCGGTGGTCATAGCAGAGAGTGAACCGCCGGGCAAAAGCGGCACTCAGAATATTGTACGCGTTTCTGCCGGGAGACCAGACGGCGGAAACCAGGACATTGGTGTCCAGCACGATGTTCATGTTGCGCCTCTGGCCTCGTCGATCAGGGCTTCGATTTCTTCCTCGGTGTGAAAACCGGCCATGGCCGCTCGCCGTCGCATGTTGTTCAGGGCGATCATGGCCTTGGCTTGCCGGACGGCCTGAACCACCTCGTCAAAGCTGCCCTCGGGAATGCCGATGATCAGGGCGGAGGGCTTTCCGTTGTTGGTAAGAACGACCTCGTCTCCGCTGCTCAGGTCCTGCCACATACTTTTGGAGTCCGTGCGCAGGTCCCGGATGGAGTAGAAATTCATAATACCACCTCCTGAATATATGGTACACGATCGTGTCCGTAATGTCAACGATCCTGGCCGAGATTCCTGGATATGGCAGAGTGTTTTTTCATCAGAACCCCTTGACAGAATCGGTTTATTCAGATAAACTATCATTGAAGTTTATCCGAATAAACCGAAAGGGAGGCGCTGATCCGTGAGTGAGATCGAGCTGGGCGCGGTGCAGGAGCGGTTTGCGGACCTTATTTGGGCCTATGAGCCCATCGGCTCCGGGGAGCTGGTGAAACTCTGCGAAAAAGAACTGAACTGGAAGAAGCCCACCACCTACACCGTGCTCCGCAAGCTCTGCGAGAAGGGCCTGCTGAAAAACGAGGGAGGCGTGGTTTCTTCCCGCGTTTCCCGGGAGGAATTCTATTCCTCCAAGAGCGAACAGATCGTCCGGGAATCCTATCAGGGCTCCCTTCCCGCCTTCGTCGCGGCCTTCATTTCCCGGAAGACCCTGACGGCCGGAGAGGCCGAGGAGATCCAGAAAATGATCGACGCCTTCAGGGAGGGGGAAAGACCGTGAGCGCCGTTTTTCTCAAGATCCTGAACATGGGCATCTCCGCCGGCTGGCTGATCCTGGCGGCGGTCCTGGTCCGCTTCCTCCTGAAAAAAGCGCCGAAGTGGATCGCCTGCCTGCTCTGGGCCCTGGCGGCGGTGCGGCTTCTCTGCCCCCTCTCCCCGGAAAGCGCCCTGAGCCTCCTCCCCAGCGGGGAGACGGTGCCCCTGGACATTGCCGCGGCGAAGTCTCCCGCCATCCACTCCGGAATAACCGCGCTCAACTCCGCAGTGAACCCGGTGGTGGCGGAGGCTTTTACGCCGAGGGTGGGGGACAGCGCCAACCCTCTGCAAATCGTCGTCCCGGTCCTGGCCCTGGTCTGGCTCCTGGGCGCGGCCGCCATGCTGGGCTATGCCCTTCTCAGCTACGGGAAGCTGAGAAGGTCGGTCTCCGCCGCCGTCCCGCTGGAAGCGGGCGTCCTGGCCTGCGACGAGGTGGAGTCCCCCTTCATCCTGGGCGTAATAAAGCCGAAGATCTATGTGCCCTCCGGTATGACAGGGAAGACCCTGGACTGTGTGCTCGCCCACGAGCGGGCCCACCTCCGGCGGCGGGACCACTGGTGGAAGCCCCTGGGCTTTCTCCTGCTGGCGGTCTACTGGTTCCAGCCCCTGTGCTGGCTGGGCTATGTCCTCCTTTGCCGGGATATCGAGGCGGCCTGCGACGAAAGGGTGATCCGGGACCTGGACCGGGAAGGGGCGGCGGTCTACTCCCAGGCCCTGCTGGATTGCAGCTTCCCCAGAAGAAGCGTCGCCGCCTGCCCCCTGGCCTTCGGGGAGACGGGGCTGAAGCAGCGGGTGAAGGGGATATTGAATTACCGGAAACCGGCCTTCTGGGTCGTGATCGCGGCCCTGGTCCTCTGCGCCGTCGTGGCCGTGTGCTTCCTGACGGATCCGAAGGAGCCCGCCCCGATCATAGAGCCTTCCGGAAGGTTTTATCGGGTGGAGGAAATCGTCTGTGTTTCCGGCGCTCCGCGCTTCCAACTCCAAGGCTTCGCCTATACCATGGAAAACGTACCCCGCTACTGCGTCACTGCTGAATACGACTTGCTGGAGCAGGACAGGAGCACCCAGAGCTGGCGGAGGGCGGGGACCTTTGGGGAAACCGAGCTGACAAAGGAGATTTTCGACCGTTATTTCCTGGATAACAGCGGCGGCGCTGCCGGCCTGCGCCGCAATAACCAAAGCGCCTGGGTCCTGGTGGACGCGGATTCGCCGGACATCTTCTATTATCTTTTGCTGCAAAAGAGCGGGGAGGTCTATCTCACTTACGGCTACTGGGACTACTCGGAAAAGAACGATCCACACTCCGATGATACCGGCATCCGCTACGTGTTCGCCCTGGCGGAGGATGGGACCGCGGTTCCCGGCCCGGAGATCGCGCCGCCGGAGGAGGCCGGGTCCGGGGAAACCGGCTTCACCGCCCCAACCGCGGAGGACATGGACGCCCTGCGGGAGAAATACCCGGAATATTTCGGCCTTTCCGCCTTCAAGGGCCTGGAGGTCTACGTCTGGCAGATGGCGGATGGCAGTTATTCCTGGGGCGTAATGGAGGGGACCAACCGGGAGAAAACCGGCGAAGAGCTGTGGAACCTGCGGGGGGCTGCCACGGAGGAGATGCGCCTTATCCTCTCCTCCTACGACATCCCGGAGGAGAACATCTTCATCCAGCCCATCCAGAAGCCCTATTCCAGCTATATCCCCCCGGCAGAGGACATGGATCCGGCGCTGCTGCGGGAGCTGCTGTTTGGTAAGCCCGTCTTCCGGGCCCGGGTGGCCTGGGCGGGATACCCTGCCGAAAACGACCTTTCTGCGGTTTATACCGGCTGCCTGAACGGCGGCACCATGGCGATCAGCTCCGTGCACCACATTCCGGTCTTCCGGCTGGACACCCTGGCGGAGCTGGATGCCTTCAAGGCAGACTTTCGGGAGGTCCTGACCCTGGACCGGGGGCACGACGAGGCACCCTCCTTCCTGGAGGCCGTGGTGGAATATGACGAAGCCTTCTTCGCGGACCACTCCCTGGTGCTGGCCTACGTGGCCTCCGGCAGCGGCTCCTTCCGCTATGGCCTGTACGACGTTGCCTGTGACGGGGACTCCTTCTGCATGTACGTGGAGCAGACGAACGACCCCGAGACCTATACCTCGGACATGGCGGGGTGGCTGGTCCTGGTGGAAGCGCCGGACGAGGCCCTGGAGGGCTGCGAGAGCTTCGACGCGCAGCTGGGAATGCCCTGGCGATGAAAACAGGACCCGGAGCCTCCGGCATGAGCCGGGCGCTCCGGGCCCTTTCGCTTCAATGTGGTTTTTCATATCTTCTCCATCAGATACAGCCGAGAGGAGAAATCCAGGAAGAGCCGGATGGTCCCGTCCCGCCCGGTGCCCCCGAAGCCGGGGGCCAGCTTCACTCCGGCGGACAGGAGGCTCTCCCCGGAGGCGACGGTATCCTCCCGCTCATAGAGGCCGCCGGGATCGCCGCTGTAAAAGCGGTAGCGCGCCCCAGGCTCCAGGCCCTTGGCGAAATAGCGTTCAAACTGGGTGTTGGGCTTTGTGAGCTCCTGAAGGAGCATCCCCGCGGCCCGGCTTTTGTCCGGGGTAACGCAGGTCCACTCGTGGAGGTTCCCGCTCCGGCCCCGGCAGAAGTCCCCGAACTGGAAGACCTCCCGCCAGGCCTTGTAGAGCCTGATCTCCTCCGACATGGCCCTTTTTTCCTCCTCGCTCAGGCCCCGCAGGTCCAGCTCGTAGCCCAGGAGGCCGAAGGCCGCCACGTGGAAGCGGGTGTCCTCCGGGGTGATGCGCAGGGTCTGGTGGTTGGGGGAGGCGGAGACGTGGGCGGAAATGACGGAGGGCGGATAGCCGAAGCTGTAGCCCTCTTGGATACGGGCCCGGCTGAGGGCGTCGGTGTTGTCGCTGGCCCAGATCTGGGGGAAGTAGCAGAGGATCCCCAGGTCGAAGCGGTTGCCCCCGGAGGCGCAGCCCTCAAAGAGGATGTGGGGGAAGCGGGCCGTCAGAGTTTCCATGACCCGGTAGAAGCCCAGCATGTAGCGGTGGGCCGTCTCCCCCTGCCGCTCCGGCGGGAGGGAAGGGGAGTAGACGTCGGAGAAGATGCGGTTGAAGTCCCACTTCACATAGCGGATGTCGGCAGAGGAGAAGACCTCCGTCATTTTGCCGATCAGGAAGTCCTGCACTGCCGGATTCGCCAGGTCCAGGACCCGCTGCTTCCGACCCTCGGCGTGGGGCTTGCCGGGGATGGCCATGGCCCAGTCCGGGTGGGCTTCGTACAGGCGGCTGTTTACGTTCACCATCTCCGGCTCCACCCAGAGGCCGAAGTCCAGTCCCAGCTCCCTCAGTTTGTCGCTGAGGCCCTTGAGACCGCCGGGGAGCTTACGCAGGTTCACGTCCCAGTCCCCCAGGGAGCGGGTATCGTCGCTGCGCTCCCCGAACCAGCCGTCGTCCATGACAAAGAGCTCGACGCCCAGCTCCTTCCCGGCCCCGGCCAGGGAGAGAAGGGTATCCTCGGTGAAATCAAAGTAGCTGGCCTCCCAGCTGTTCAGGAGGACGGGGCGGGGCCTGCGCTTCCACTCCCCCCGGACGATGTGCTCCCGGACGAAGCGGTGCATATTCCGGCTCACGCCGCCGAAGCCCCGGTCAGACCAGCACATCACCGCCTCCGGCGCCTCCAGGCTTTCCCCCGGCCCCAGGAGCCAGCGGAAGCCCTGGGGGTTCATCCCGGTGACGACGCGGGTCTTTCCGTAGGCATTCACCTCCACGGCCTCGTAATGGTTGCCGCTGTAGATGAGGTTGAAGCCCATGGCTGTCCCGTTGTCCTCTGTGGCCCGGGGGTCGTGGAGGAGGAAGAAGGGGTTCATGCGGCTGGAGGAGGCGCCTGCCCGGGACTCCATGGCGAATTTCCCCGCCGGGAGGCTCACCGTGTCCCGGTCCATCTCCCGGACCCAGGCCCCGTGGAAGCAGGTGACGCCGTAGCCGGAATCGGGCAGATCCAGCTGCAGGCTGAGAAGCCGCTCCACCTCCACCCGCTCGCCGCTGTCATTCACCAGCCTGGCGCTGCGGGTGATGCAGTCACAGTCCGCCCAGACGCAGTAACTCAGTTCCAAAGTGAGTCCGTATTCCCGGTCCCGCAGGATGATCGTCAGGCGCTCCGCCCGCCCGTCCTCGGCGCAGGAGCCGGGAAGGGTCTCAAACGGGGACTTCGTTTCGCTGATCTCTGCCTTCTCAAAGAGAAAGTCCGAAGTACGGCTCCCGTCGGCGTGGACGAGCTCCAGAAAAGGCTCCCGGATGTCCCCTTTCCCCCCGGAGGATAGTTCCAGGCAGATGTCCTCCAGAACCAGGGGCGGGGTTGACGTATCGTAGCGGATGACGCCTCCCGGCTCGAAGCTGCGCTTCTCCGTGAGGGAACTGAGCTCCTCCATGCTTTCCGGGTCGATGCGCTTCCCGTAGTAGAGCTGTTCCAAATGTCCCGTGGGGAGGACCCGGAAGAGGTAGCTGGTCCCCGCCGTTTGCAGGTGGAAGGCGCTCTGCGCCCCGTCAAATCGTCGGATCATGCTTTGCCCTCCTTTCGCGCCCGGACCTGGGCGGCGATCTCGGCGACCTTGGCGTCGGTGAGCAGGTAGCGCTTGCGGAACCAGATGAAGGCTGCCAGGAGGCCGAGGATGGGGATCACCGCCATGGTGAACCGCAGCCCCGCCTTGGCGCTCTGGCTCACCCCCAGGGACCAGTCCACCAGCTTGTCCGCCTCGCTGACCTCGGTGCCGGATTGGAGGTGATTGATGCTGAGGCAGACGGAGGCCACCAGGGCCGCTATGCCGGAGGCCAGCTTCACCACGAAGGTCTGCATGGAGAAGATGACGCTCTCGTCCCGCCGCTTGTTTTTCAGTTCTCCGTAGTCCACGGTGTTGGCCAGGAACACGGTGGTGAGGACGCTGAGCATCCCGTTGGCGGCGAAGATAAAGAAGGCGGGGATGAAGAGAAGGTAGACGACGGTCATGCTGGTGAAGGCCAGGATCAGCAGTACGGCGTAGCCCGCCACTGCCATGCCCAGGCAGAGGTAGAAGATCTGGATGCTGTTGAGCTTCCGCCGCAGCAGGGGATAGAGGATCATCATGCTCAGCACCTGGATGGCCCCGCCGAACATGTTGAAGAGCACGTAGGCGTCGTTCCAGCCGGTGGTGCCGAAGTCGTACTTGAAGAAGTAGATGACCAGGTTGGAGGTGATATAGATGGAGGCGTTGATGAGGACGATGGTGATCGTGACGGTCATGGCCTGGTCGTTCTGCACCAGGGCCTTGAACATCTGCCCCACGGAGACGGTCTCCATCCCGGCGGTGGACTTCTCCTTCACGTTCACGCAGGTGAGGACCGTGAAGATCACGAAGAGGACGGCGACGATGAGGCTGAACCACTTGAAGCCCACGATCTCGATCATCCTGGCCCCGGCGTCCTGGGGGGCGAGGGCGCTGCCCAGCAGGGGGACCAGCATCATGGTGAAGACGGTGACGATGGCGCTGCCCACCCCCGCGCTGGTGCGTGCCAGGGTGGTGAGGCCCTCCCGCTCCCTGCCTCCCTGGGTGAAGGCGGGGATCATGGACCAGTAGGGGATGTCCATCATGGTATAGGTGACGCCCCAGAGGATGTAGAACACCGCGGCGTAGGCCACCAGGCCCCCGGCGTTCAGCTTGGGCGGGGCGGCAAACATGAGGAAGAGCACCACGGCGTTGGTGAGGGTGCCGATCAGGAGCCAGGGGCGGAATTTGCCCCACCTGGTCCTGGTCCGGGCCACGATCACCCCCATGATGGGGTCGTTGAAGGCGTCGAAGACCCGGGCGGCCATGAGGATGACGCCCATGGCGATGGCGTTGACCCCCAGCAGGTCCTGGAAATAGTAGAGGACGTAGCTTGCCGAGAGCATGTAGACCATGTCCTTTCCCACCGCCCCCAGGGCGTAGGAGAGCTTGGCCTTTGCGCTGAGCTTGGGTGTGGGATCCATCGTTGTCTGCTCCTCTCTGCTTGTCTTTTCCGAAATATATGATTCAGTATAACGGAGATTCAGCAGGAAAGCAAGAATTGCCGCGCCTTTTTCCTGGGGAAAAGAAATCCGGGGCCGCGCCGCGGCCCCGGGGGAGAGTCTGCCTTTTCCACTTGCGTCAGTGATAGATGGCGTGTATAATTGCACCAAACAGAGAAACAGGGGGCGGTTTCGTTGCCCATAAGAGACAGCTTGGAGTTTGAATGGGACGAAGAAAAGGCTGCCGCGAATTTGAAAAAACATGGCGTCGATTTTTGGGACGCCATCCGGGTATTTGACGACGAGGACCGCATAGAATACTACGACTACGCGCATAGTGACGAGGAAGACCGTTTCAACACGATAGGGCTGGTGAAAGACGTCCTGTTTGTCGTATACACCGAGCGCCGGGACGCCATTCGCATCATTTCCGCCCGATACGCGAACAGCGCAGAAAGGAGGCTGTACTATGATCGTTAGACATACCGTGCAATTTGACCGGAAGCCCCGCCAGAGCCTGACTGCGGAGCAGATCGCGGAGATCGAGGCCCGCGCCCCGCGGGACGAGGATATCGTCTACGACGAGGACTGCCCGAAAATGACCGAGGAACAGCTCCGGCAGTTCCGGCGGGTGGATCCCCGCACCGGTCATGCGCCCCGCCCCAAAGCAGCCGGGGACTGAGTTCCTCGCTATGGTCCGCTGTTCTTCGGAGCAGCGGGCCCTTTTATTTCCGACGCCTTCTTTTCCTCTTACCCCAGCCTCCGTACATACTTTTTAAAAATCCGCAGGGCCTTTTCCGGCTCGGTGAGGCTCAGGAGCCCCACGGCGAAGAGGATATAGCGCCCGTCCAGCAGGAATTTTGGCTCCCTGGGCTTGAGGATGCTGGGGTCCTCCGCGCCGGCAGCCCCCCGGAGCACGAAGAGCGGGTCCGCGGAAAAGGCCAGCGGCCCTCCCGCGCCCAGCACGGTGCGCAGCTCCGTCAGGTCCTTGCCCCGCTGGATCCAGGTCTCCCCGTTCATGGTGAGGCGCATTTCCAGCCGTCCCACGTGCCGGTCCACCGCCGTGCGCACCGCCAGGCGGCTGAGGAGCAGTTGGTCCTGGGTCTGCCGGTCTCCGCTGGGGACGCCCAGCACCTCCCGGAGGCCCCGGAGCACCGTCTCCCGGTCCTCCCCCTCCTGAAAGTCCAGGTGCTCCTGCGCCGCCAGCTCCACCAGGGTGTCCAGATTGTGGAAGAGACCCAAATCCCCCTCCACGCTGCGCTTGGCGTAGGGCTCGGGAAGGCCCGCGTAGCCCACCCCGGCCTTCCGGGGGACCCCCTCGGCCACGGAGTACACGTCCGTAGTGGCCCCGCCCACGTCGATCACCATCAGCGGACCCAGGCCCGCCTCCTCATAGGTTCCGTCGGCCAGCACCTTTGCCGCCCCCAGCACCGCCGAGGGGGTGGGCATCACCACGTCCCCGATGCGCTCCCGGGCCCTGTCCACGCCCTTGGCCTCGGTGATCCGCCCGATGAACATCTCCCGGATCACTCGGTTCACCGGCTCGATGTCCAGCCGCCCGAATTCCGGCATAACGTTGGTGGTGAAGACCACGTTCTGCCCGCTGAGAGCAAAGATGTCCCGCAGCTCGTCCCCGGCGGACTTGTTGCCCGCCACGATGATGTTGCGGATGACCTGGGAGGAGGCCAATACCTCCCCGTTGTGGAGGATGGTGCGCCTGTTGCCCCCGTCGGTGCCCCCGGTGAGGAGGACGATGTCGGGCGTGAGGGCTTCCAGCTCCCGGAGCTCTCCCTTCGTCATCTCGTAGGAAAAGGACCCCACCACCTTGGCCCCGGCCCCCAGGGCGGCCAGCCGGCCAGCCTCGGTGGTGTACTCCGGGACCAGGCCGATGCAGGCCATCCGCAGCCCCCCGGCGGCGCTGGAGCAGGCGAGAGCGTTCCGGATGTCCCCCTCGTCCACCGCCACCGTCTCCCGGAGGGCTCTCAGCGCCCGGTCCAGGCCCAGGTTCACGTCGGTATCCACCGTACTGGGGGCCTGGACCCGGCCCAAGAGCGTTTCGCTGTCCAGATCGAAGGCCACCACCTTGGTGAAGGTGCTGCCGAAGTCGATAAAGACCCGCTTTTCGGACAATTTACAGCAGCCCCTTTGCTTTCAGGTCCTTGCACAGGTCCACGATATCCCGCTCCACGTCGGTCTCCGGGGGATAGACCCGGTCGAAGCCGATCCCCGGTTCCTTGAATTTCCGCTCGTCCTCCGCGAAGTCCCGGACGCCCACGCCCAGGATGCCGCCGATGTAGAGGAGAATGTCCCCTACCCCCGCCTCGATGCACTTCTGCCGGAAGCCCTGGCAGTCCATCTCCGCCATGCCGTAGAGGGAGGAGATGAGCATGGCGCAGGCGTCGGTCTCCTGGGCGGCCTTGATGAAGTCCTCCGGGCTGGTCTGGGCCCCCAGGGCCACCACCTTGAAGCCGTACTGGCTGAGGACCCGGGAGACGATCTTGGTGCCGATCACGTGGCTGTCCACCCCCACGGTGCCGGTGATGACCGTGGGCTGCTTGGCTTTGATCTCGGGAATGAAGCTCTGTGCCTCCGCCTCATAGGGGCTCACCTCCGGCTTGCCGGTGATCTGTCCCCGGCTGAGGCACCAGAAGTCGGCGATGGAGGTGCTGAAGCCCAGCTTCGTGCCCTCCGCTTTTTCCCGCTCGCGGAGCTTTTCCCGGTGGTACTCCTTCACGTCCTCCGGCACGGGGATGTTCCCGAAGTCCAGGTAGCGGCAGGCCCCCTGCAGGTCCCGCACCCCCAGGCACAGGTCCCTTGGATGGCTGTTGATGGAGAAGGGAGAGTCCAGCACGCCCACTTCGATGGCCTTCACCGTGCCCACGCAGATGTCCCCGTCCCCCAGCTCCAGGACCTTGTCCACGATGGCGCTGACGGCCTTCACCGTCATCTCCGTCTCCAGCTGCACCTCCGCCTCGTTCACCTCCCACTTCTGGGCCCGCATCACGTTGAAGAGCCAGTTGGCGCTGCGGTAGGTCTCCATGTGGCTCTGGATGGAGGGGACGCCGGAGGCTTCGTCCACCGTCTTCACCGAGCAGGCAGGGAGGCCCGCCACGGCGGCCAGCATGGCGGTGTAGTTGATGTAGCCGTAGGCCATGCCCACGTCCTGGGGGAAGGGGAAGAGGGAGGACTGGTTGCCGATGATGCCGGGGATGAAGGCGTCCTTCCGCCCCAGCTTTTCAAAGTACTTGGGGAAGAGGATCTCGCTGGCCCGGATGTCGCTCAGGTCCTGGGAGAAATTCCCCTGCATGTTGGTGAGGGGGATGATGGCCCGGCCCCCCTGGCCGGTGGTCACCAGGCTCTCGATGATCTGGGTGGCCATGTTCATATACATGGGCACCACCCCGTTGGGGAGCCAGCCGTGGCAGGCCGAGGAGAGGATCACGCCCCTATCGGCGTACCAGCCCAGGAGCCGTCCCAGGTACTGGGCCGTCTCGATACAGGCCTCCGGGGTCACGTTCTTGTCGTAGCCCGCGATCCAGCCGAAGAAGCTGTTGGGCATGCTGGTCATGCCCGAGGCGAAGGCCATCTCCGCCACGAAGCTGTTGGCCCCGTAGCTGCTCCGGGGGTCGAAGGCCCCCCGGCAGGACTCCACCACCCGCCGGTTGGTCTTTACCCCGTGGTTGATGATGGGGTAGCCGTTGAGCTTGTTCTGGCCGGTGCGGATGCTCTCCTCCAGGCCGAACTGGGCTTTCTCGAACTGCCGGTTGCGGGTGTAGGAGTCCGTGGTGAAGGGGAAGAGCTCCACCCCCACGCTGTTGAGGCCCTGCAGCAGTTCAATTTCCTTCTCCACCACGGGGACGCCGGAGCGGGGATAGAGGCCGGTCTTTCCCTCGGCCTTGTACTTTGCCAGCCGCCGCCAGAAGCTCTTGTCCTCCGGCAGGGACTTCTGGTACTCCACCGCCTCCTCCAGGTCGATATCCTTCCCGGTGGGCCAGGCGGCGATCTCCTTTTCATGGAGCTTCATAAAAACGGCTTCGTCGATCTTCTGATCCCGGACCTGAATCATTGCTTTTTCCTCCCTCGAAGCGGCCAAAGGGCCGCCGTTCAGACGTTTCTTCAATAACATACTAGCATATCTTTCTACTTGGAGCAATTAAAAAGAGTGAGGAGTTAGAAGTTAGGAGTGAGGAGTTGTGGTATCGCCTTCGGCGATGATGATAATGATTAAAAAAGTCCCGAAGGGACACCTTAACTCCTCACTCCTCATTCCTCGCTCCTCACGGATTCATCCGCAGGCGGATGAATCAGCTCCCTCGCGCACAGGAACATCGCCGCCAGGAACACAGCGCAGAGGGCCAGAAAGCCCAGGCGCATGGGCAGGAGGTAGCGCAGATAGAAGTAGGCGTGATATCCCAGGAGGGAAGCGAACTGACTCAGCAGCACCGCCGGACTGAAACAGGGGACCAGGCAGGCCGCGCAGAGAGTCAGCACGTCGCAGAAATAGAAGTAGCGATCGTGCATGTGGGGGAGCAGCAGGGGGATCCCCAGGGTGAAGAGCACCACGGCAAAGAGCAGGCTCCGAAGCGTGATCGCTTTCCTCCGAAGGAAAAAGAGGACGAAAACCAGCAGACAGAGGCCGAAGGCGGCGAGGATGCCCATCCGAGCCGCCGCTTCCTTTGCCGCCTCGTCCATCCAGTAGAAGCGATAGAGGGAGAAGAGGGAAGGGGAGTTGTAATTCAGGGCGCTCCCCGCCGTGGAAGCGGTGCGAAGGTAGAAGAGAAAGGTGTCCCCCGCGCTCCGGCCCGCGATCAGGGCGGGGGACACCGCCAGGGCGTAGGCCGCGGGAAAGAGAGGGAGGTGGAACCACTTCACCTTCCCCGCGAAGAGCAGGAGCAGCACCGCCGGCAGCAGAAACACCGCCTGGAGCTTAAAGGCGAAGGAGAGCCCCAGGGCCGCCATCCCCCAGCCGGGCCTCTCTGCCAGGCAGAGATAAAAGCCCAGGAGGGCCAGAGAGACGTAGACACTGTCGCACTGACCCCAGACCGCGCTGTTCAGAAACACCGTAGGCAGCGCCAAGGCCAGCACAAAGCATAAGCTTACCCGGCCCTTCCCGCCCCCCAGCCGCCGGACCAGCAGGGCCAGGACGACGGCCTGCAAAAGCTCGAAGAGGACGCTGGAGAGCTTGATCAGGTAAAGTGCCGGGGTTTTAAGATAGGAAAAGAGGACGAGAAGCACCATATAAGGCACGTTGTAGTTCCCGATCTCCCGTCCCAGGCCCCGGAAGCCTCCCAGGGCGCGCAGCCGCTCCGTCCAGGGCAGGAGAAAATCCCTGAAGTCCGAGGTCTCCACAGGGAAGAAAAAGAGCCTCGCCAGAAGGAGGAGCGCCGCCGGTACGGCGGTGAAATACAATGCCTTCCCCGGCTCCGGGCGCAGAACCGCCAAAGCGCCGAAGAAGGCGGCGCTCAGCACCAGCCCCATCCCCAGGACGCCCGGGAGGGCCGCGCCGGGGAGCGTACACAGGATCGCCGCTGCGGCGGCGAAGAAGGCGGCGATGCCCAGCCCCGGCAGCGCTTTGTTCAAAACCATGCCCGTTCCTTTCCCTCCGGCGCTGCCGGAAAATCCCGTACAGCGCCAAAAAACCGCCGTTCCGGGTCACTGGGGGGACCGGCGGAAAACAGCGGCACAAAATGCGAAAAACACCCTTGACAAAAGTGGAAAACTTCGGTATAATTTCTTGCTTTCTATCGCAATCGGTGAAATAGACAAGCTCCACCAACTAAGCTTAGCTTACCACAATGACCGAAAAAGTCAAGAGGGACCGAAACAAACAAACAACTGCTCCGTGCGTATCATCCCCGCACCCGCACGGGATCCTAAAATACAGGAGCGTGAATGCCAGATGAGTGTGGACGTAAACAGCATGGTCAAGGACGTGCAGTACGGCAAGACCCTGCGCAAGAGCTTCGCCAAGATGGAAGAGATCGAGGATATGCCCAATCTTCTGGAGATCCAGAAGAAGTCCTACCAGTGGTTCCTGGACGTGGGCCTCCGGGAGGCCTTCCGGGACGTGGCCGCCATCACCGACTATTCCGGCGACCTGGAGCTCACCTTCATCGACTACTCCATGACCGACAGCCCCAAGTATTCCATCGAGGAGTGCCAGGCCCGGGACGCCACCTATGCCCAGACCCTGAAGGTCCGGGTCCGCCTCCGCAACAAGAAGACGGAGGAGATCAAGGAGCAGGAAATCTACATGGGGGATTTCCCCATCATGACCCCCGGCGGCACCTTCGTCATCAACGGGGCCGAGCGGGTCATCGTCTCCCAGATCATCCGCAGCCCCGGCATGTACTACGACAAGAAGACGGACAAGACCCTGACCACCGTTTACAGCGCCACCTCCATCCCCTACCGGGGGGCCTGGCTGGAGTATGAGACGGACACCCAGGACGTTTTCTCCGTCCGCATCGACAAGAACCGGAAGATCCCGGTGACCTGGCTGCTGAAGGCCATCGGCGTCTCCTGGGAGGACCGGCCTTGGAGCCGCAGCGCCATCCTGGACGCCGCCGGCGGCGCCTCCACCGCCGAGCAGCTGAAGGAGATCTTCGGCGAGGACGAGCGCATCGTCGCCACCCTGGATCGGGATACCTGCAAGAACCGGGACGAGGCCCTGATCGAGATCTACCGCCGTCTCCGCCCCGGGGACCCCCCCACCGTGGAGTCCGCCGAGACGCTGCTGAACAACCTGTTCTTCGATCCCCGGCGCTACGACCTGGGGAACGTGGGCCGCTATAAGTTCAATAAGAAGATGGCCCTTGCCAAGCGCATCCAGAACGGAGTCCTGGCGCGGACCGCCGTCAGCCCCCGCACCGGCGAGGTGCTGGCCGAGGAGGGGGAGACCCTCAGCTATGAGAAGGCCATGGAGATCGAGCGCAGCGGCCTGAACGAGGTCTGGCTCCGGGATCACGCGGGCAAGGAGGTCAAGGTCTTCTCCAACGGCATGGTCCGCCTGGAGGACTATGTGGACTGCGACGACGAGCTGAAGGCTGCCTTCAAGGAGCACGTGCGCCTGATTCTCCTGGAGGAGATCCTGACCGCCTATGAGGGCGAAGAGCTGAAAAACGTCCTCCTGGAGCGGGCGGACGACCTGAGCCCGAAGCACATCATCCCCGACGACATCCTGGCCTCGGTGAACTACCTCAACTGCCTGGCCCACGGGATCGGGGACATCGACGACATCGACCACCTGGGCAACCGCCGGATGCGCAGCGTGGGCGAGCTGCTGCAGAATCAGTTCCGGGTGGGCTTCAGCCGCATGGAGCGGGTGATCCGGGAGCGGATGACCCTCCAGGACCTGGACATCGTGACCCCCCAGTCCCTGATCAACATCCGGCCCGTCACCGCGGCCATCAAGGAATTCTTCGGCTCCAGCCCTCTGAGCCAGTTCATGGACCAGACGAACCCCCTGGCCGAGCTCACCCACAAGCGGCGTATGTCCGCCCTGGGCCCCGGCGGCCTGAGCCGGGAGCGGGCGAACTTCGACGTCCGGGACGTGCACTACAGCCACTACGGCCGCATGTGCCCCATTGAGACCCCCGAAGGTCCCAACATCGGCCTCATCTCCTACCTGGCCTCCTACGCGAGAGTGAACGAGTACGGCTTCCTGGTGGCCCCCTTCCGGAAGGTGGAAAAGGGCACCTGCCGGGTGACGGACGAGGTGCGGTACATGACCGCCGACGTGGAGGACGAGTTCATCGTCGCCCAGGCCACCGAGCCCCTGGACGAGAACGGCTGCCTCCTGAACAAGCGCATCACCTGCCGCCACCGGGACGAGATCATCGAGGTGGACCGGGAGCGGGTGGACTATATCGACATCAGCCCCCGGATCATGGTCTCCGTGGCCTCCGCCATGATTCCCTTCCTGGAGAACGACGACGCCAACCGCGCCCTGATGGGCGCCAACATGCAGCGGCAGGCCGTGCCCCTGATGGTCACCGAGGCCCCCATCGTCGCCACCGGCATCGAGCACAAGTGTGCCGTGGACTCCGGAGTGGTGGTCATGTCCGAGGGGAACGGCACCGTCACCTACGTGAGCGCCGACGAGATCCGGGTCCGCTACGACGCGGGGGACCTGAAGACCTACAAGCTTCGCAAATTCGCCCGCTCCAACCAGGGCACCTGCTCCAACCAGCGGCCCGTGGTGAACGTGGGCGAGCGGGTCACGGCAGACACGGTCCTTGCCGACGGGCCCGCCACCAGCCAGGGTGAGATCAGCCTGGGCAAGAACATCCTGGTGGGCTTCATGTCCTGGGAGGGCTACAACTATGAGGACGCCGTCCTTCTCAACGAGCGCCTGGTGCAGGACGACGTGTTCACCTCCATCCACATCGAGGAGCACGAGATCGACTCCCGGGATACCAAGCTGGGCCCCGAGGAGATCACCCGGGACATCCCCGGCGTGGGCGAGGACGCCCTGAAATACCTGGACGAGCGGGGCATCATCACCGTGGGCGCGGAGGTTCGCGCCGGCGATATCCTGGTGGGCAAGGTCACCCCCAAGGGCGAAACGGATCTCACCGCCGAGGAGCGGCTCCTCCGGGCCATCTTTGGCGAAAAGGCCAGGGAAGTCCGGGACACCAGCATGAAGGTGCCCCACGGCGAGAGCGGCATCGTGGTGGACGTGAAGGTCTTCACCCGGGAGCAGGGCGACGAGCTGAGCCCAGGGGTGAACAT
>JAFXTU010000055.1 GCA_017535635.1 Oscillospiraceae bacterium | reverse complement strand
CTCGATGTAGATGGCCTTGGTGTTGGGCCGGATGGCCGCCTCCACCTCATCCAGGTCGTGGACGTTCACCAGGCTGGCTTCGATGCCGTAGAGGGGCAGGGTATGGGCCAGGAGGTTGGAGGTGCCGCCGTAGATGGTCTTCTGGGCCACGATGTGCTCCCCCTGGGCCGCCAGGGCCTGCACGGTGTAGGTGATGGCCGCCGCGCCGGAGGCCACCGCCAGGCCGGCCACGCCCCCCTCCAGGGCCGCGATGCGCTGTTCAAACACGCCCTGGGTGGAGTTCGTCAGGCGTCCGTAAATGTTCCCCGCGTCCGCCAGGCCGAAGCGGTCGGCGGCGTGCTGGGCGTTGTGGAAGACGTAGCTGGTGGTGGCGTAGATGGGCACCGCCCTCGCGTCGGACGCGGGATCGGGCTGCTCCTGGCCAACGTGAAGCTGCAGCGTTTCAAATTTATAATCAGACATGATCGTTACCTCTCTCTTTTTTGAATTTGATTTTCAAGATGGTTCGGCGGGAAGATCATGTCCTGCGCATTCGTCCAAATCTGGAATTGGCACGAACCAGAGCCAGAATAGGGTCGGTCATCGTTCGCTGCCTCCTTTTCGTTTCTGGCGACAGCATACACGAGGTTTCCTCCTTTGTCCAATACCCCGTCCGAATGCCTGGTTATAGGCTGAACCTATAACCGATCAGTGCCTCCGTTCAGGCGTTCGCCTCCTGGTAATGCCGGAGATAGCGGTCCAGCTCGGCGACGTAGAGCTCCGCCATGCTGCTGAGTAGCATATTCTTTTTTGTAATGTAGCCGATCTCCATGCTCCTGCCCACTGCCCCCTCCTCCGGCTCGAAGGGGATGGCGGCGTAGTCTCCCCCGTTCAGCTCCTCGCAGATCACCCCGGAGCAGAGGGTGTAGCCGTTCAGCCCCACCATCAGGTTCAGCATGGTGGCCCGGTCGGTGGCGTGGATCAGGCGAGGGTACTCGGCGGTGCTCAGGATCTCCTCGGCAAAGTAGAAGGACCCGCTGCCCCCCTGCTCGAAGGCGAGGCAGGGATAGTCCGCCAGCTCCTCAAAGCGGATGCGATCCTTCTTGGCCAGGGGATGCCCCTTCCAGAGATAGACGTAGGCGCTGCACTCGGTCAGGGAGTGGAATTCCAGGCCGTTGGTGTGCAGGATCTTCTCCAGGGGCTTCCGGTTGAAATCGCTGAGATAGAGGATGCCCAGCTCGCTCTTGCCGGTGAACACGTCGTCAATCACATCCCGGGTCCTGGTCTCCCGGAGGGAGAACTCATATTCCTCCATGCCGAAGCGCTTCACCAGCTCCACAAAGCTCTTGACCGCGAAGGAGTAGTGCTGGCTGGAGACGCCGAATTTCTTTTTCAGCTTCCCGCCCTTCCCGTACTTCTCCAGGAGGACGTCATACTGCTGCAGCACCTGCCGGGCGTAGTGGAGGAACTCCGTGCCGTCATTGGTAGGGGTCACGCCCCGGCCGCTGCGGGAGAAGAGGACGACGCCCAGCTCCTTTTCCAGCTCCCGGATGGCGCCGGTGAGGGAGGGCTGGGCCACATACAGCACCTCCGCCGCCTTGTTCAGGGAGCCCAGCTCGGAGATGGTGACGGCGTAGCGCAGCTGCTGGATCGTCATGGTTTCACGCTCCGTTCCTGTGAATTCTGACAGGAGTATACTAAAGGGGACGGACGATTTCAATGCCGAATTCCTATCTAAATACTATTATGATAGGTTTTTCTTCTCTCGCCGGGTATAGGCCTGCCCTATAGCCAGCTATCCTCACGGGGTATTGGACAAACGCGCCGCCGACGCTTATACTGCGCCCAGGCGATGAGGGACCCGCCCCAAGGCCGGGACCCCGCCGCGGATGCGGGCAAAAAAGAAAACCCGCACCTGCCCGGAAAGGAGGAAATGGCAATGACGAGCAGCCTGGAAAAAGCGCTCAGGACCAATTTTCGATGCGGCCGAATTCCTTCGGCACGCTGAACTACGGGACGGAGTCCAGCGCCTGCCACCAGTCCTACCGCATGGCCAGCGAGCTGAACTTCGGCGTGCTGACCTCGCCGGATATCTCCAACTCGGACCTGTTCATCGGCTGGGCGTACAATCCGTTTTACAGCGGCAATTCCCAGGGAAATCCCCTGGAGGACTTCAAGGAGCGGGGCGGGAGAGTCATCATCGTGGACCCCAAGTATACCCCTGCGGCGAAGCTGGCGGACATCCACCTCCGCCCCGATCCGGGCACGGACGGCGCTCTGGCCCATTTCTTCGGAAATTATCTCATTCAACATGGGAAAACGGATGAGGAATACATCGCCGCCTACGTCCACGGCTTCCCGGAGTACAAACGCTACGTCCGGCAGTTCACGTTGGAGAAAACCGCGAAGCTCACCGGAATCCCGGAGGAAACCCTCCTGGCCGCCGCGGAGATGATCGCGGATTCCCCGGTGTTCAGCATCTACATCTCCGGCGCCGCCATCCCCCACCACACAAACGGCATGCAGAACTGCAGGGCCATCCAGGCGCTGCTGGCCATCACCGGCAATTTTGACAGAGAGGGGGGCAACCTGCCGGTGGAATACCCGCTGGATTCCCGGAACCTGAAGGTGGAGTGGGACAAATTCGCGGACGAGACCCGCCCCCTGAGCGAGGACGGCAGCGGCTACCAGAACTCCGTGGCTTAGCACAAAAAGAATCCTGCCTTCCGCTGGGAGGGGCGGAAAACCTGCAAGCCCAAGATCGGCTCGGGGCGCTTTCCTCTCTGGTCCCAGATCGTGGACGAATTCCAGAGCATGGACCTGGCGCGGCAGATACTGGAGGGCACCCCCTATCCCATCCGGGCCGTCTTCGCCCTGGGGATGAACCGCCGGATGTTCCTGGAAAACGAAAAACTCATGGAGGCCCTGGGAAAGCTGGATTTCTTCGTGGATGTGGACATCTTCTGGACCGACGCGGCCAGGGCGGCGGACATCGTCCTTCCCGCCTGCACCTCCCTGGAAAGGGCCGAGCTGCTCGCCTCCGGTCCCACCGTCCGGTATATCAGCCCGGCCATCAAGCCCCTGTATCAGTCCAAATCCGACGTGGATATCCTCTGCGAGCTGGCGGAGGCCATGAAGCTGGAGGACCCCCTGCTGAGAAGGGGGTATGAGGCCATCGTGCGGCATGTGATCATGAAGATCGGCCTCACCTTCCAGGACCTGAAAGCCTCCGGCGCGGCGGCGAGGATCCCGGGGAGGGAGCCCTATCTCCCGGGGGAGAGCCTGCGGCTTGGGCTGCGGACCCCCACAGGAAAGATCGAGCTGTATTCCGAGACCATCGCCAGGATCCCGGAACAGTACCGGCTGAATCCCCTGCCCAGCTACCGGGAAAGGGGCTGTAGCAAAACGCAAGAAAAGCTACAGCCCCTCAATTCATGCCAAGACCCAGTCACCAAGCCTTAAAAACCCACTTGATGTGGAAAAACAGAGAACACTCCTTTTGACCCGATGAAAAACCAGCGGGTCGGAG
>JAFXTU010000054.1 GCA_017535635.1 Oscillospiraceae bacterium | reverse complement strand
GGTCCAGCGGCCCACCCTGGTCCTCTCCCACAACAAGATCCTGGCCGCCCAGCTCTGCAGCGAGTTCAAGGAGTTCTTCCCCAACAACGCGGTGGAGTACTTCGTCTCCTACTACGATTACTACCAGCCGGAGGCCTACATCCCCACCACGGATACCTTCATCGAGAAGGACGCGGGCATCAACGACGAGATCGAGCGGCTGCGGCACAGCGCCACCGCCTCCCTCTTCGAGCGGCGGGACGTGATCGTGGTGGCCTCGGTGAGCTGCATCTACGGCCTGGGGGATCCGGAGGACTACAAGGGCATGATCCTCTCTCTCCGGGAGGGGCAGACCTACCGGCGGGAGGAGGTCCTCTCCAAGCTGGTGGAGATGCGCTACGAGCGCAACGACATGGCCTTTGACCGGAATATGTTCCGGGTCCGGGGAGACACCCTGGAGATCTTCCCCGTCTATTCCCGGGACTCCGCCATCCGGGTGGAATTCTTCGGGGACGAGGTGGAGCGCATCAGCGAAATTCAGGTGGTGACGGGGATGGTCCGGCGCAGGCTCAGCCACGCCGCCGTCTATCCCGCCTCTCATTACGTCACCTCCCGGGAGAAGCTGGAGGCGGCCATCGAGCGCATCCGGGAGGAGATGGAGGAACGGGTGAAGTGGTTCGAGGAGCACGGCAAGCTCATCGAGGCCCAGCGCATCCGCCAGCGTACCACCTTCGACATGGAGATGATGAAGGAGCTGGGCTACTGCTCCGGCATCGAGAACTATTCCCGGGTCATCTCCAACCGGGCTCCCGGCTCGCCCCCCATGACCCTGATCGACTATTTCCCCAAGGATTTTCTGCTTCTCATCGACGAGAGCCACGTGACCCTGCCCCAGCTCCGGGCCATGTACGCCGGGGACCATGCCAGGAAGTCCAACCTGATCGAATACGGCTTCCGCCTCCCCAGCGCCTTCGACAACCGGCCTCTGAGCTTCGACGAATTCAAGACCCGCATCCACCAGACCATCTACGTCAGCGCCACGCCGGGGGACTACGAGCTGTCCCACTCCGGCCAGGTGGCGGAGCAGGTGATCCGGCCCACGGGCCTGCTGGACCCCAGGGTGGAGGTCCGGCCCACCGAGGGGCAGATCGACGACCTGATCGGGGAGATCAACCTCCGGGCGGAGAAGAAGGAACGGACCCTCATCACCACCCTTACGAAGCGCATGGCGGAGGACCTGACGGAGTTCCTGAAAAAGGCGGGCATCCGGGTCCGCTATATGCACCACGATATCGGCTCCACCGAGCGGATGGAGATCATCCGGGACCTGCGCCTGGGCGAATTCGACGCCCTGGTGGGCATCAACCTTCTCCGGGAGGGTCTGGATCTCCCGGAGGTGAGCCTGGTGGCCATCCTGGACGCGGACAAGGAGGGCTTCCTTCGCAGCGGCACCTCCCTCATCCAGACCATCGGCCGGGCCGCCCGGAACGCGGAGGGCCTGGTCATCATGTACGCCGACGAGCGCACTCCCGCCATGGACTGGGCCATCACGGAGACGGAGCGGAGAAGGGCAAAGCAGGAGGCCTTCAACAAGGCCCACGGCATCGTTCCCAAGACCATCGTGAAGAGCGTCCGGGAGCTCATCGAGATCTCCCGCACCGCTGAGGACGGGGAGACCAAGTCCGGCGTGCGCATGACCGCCCGGGAGCGGCAGGAGGCCATCGAAAAGCTGGAGAAGGAGATGAAGAAGGCCTCCAAGATGCTGGAATTCGAGTACGCCGCCGTCCTCCGGGACCGGATCATCAAGCTGCGGGGAGAAAAAGATTGAGTGAGGAGTTAGGAGTGAGAGGCGAGGAGTTGCGGTGTCCCTTCGGGACATTATTAAAAACGATCGCCGGAGGCGATACCTTAACTCCTCACTCCTCACTGAAAACGCCGCTCCGGCATAGGATGTGCCGGAGTGGTGTTTTTATGTGGTTTGACGCCTATCCGCCGCCCCTCATGCTGGCGCTGCTGGCCGGAACGGGGACCTGGCTGATCACGGCCCTGGGGGCGGCGGCGGTCTTTTTCTTTTCCAAAGAGAACGAAAAGCTCATGACGGGGATGATGGGCTTTGCTTCCGGGGTGATGCTGGCAGCCTCCTACTGGTCCCTGCTTGCCCCGGCCATCGAACTGGCGGGGGAGCTGGACATCCCGGATTGGCTCCCGGCGGCCCTGGGCTTCCTCCTGGGGGCATTTTTCCTCTGGGGTACGGACCGGGCCCTGGGTCGCCTCCGCCCCTCGGCCGGGGCCCGGCGCTCCCGGCTGCTCATTTTGTCCATCACCCTGCACAACATCCCCGAGGGTCTGGCGGTGGGGGTGGCCTTCGGGGCCCTCCAGGGGGACTTCACTCCCGAGCGGCTCATGGCCGCCGTGGGGGTGGCCTTGGGCATCGGCATCCAGAACTACCCCGAGGGGGCGGCGGTGTCCCTGCCCCTTTTGCGAGAGGGGGAGACGAAAGGCCGCAGCTTCCTCCTGGGTCAGGCCACCGGCCTGGTGGAGCCCCTGGCGGCCCTCCTGGGGGCCTGGCTGGTGACCCTGGTGCGGCCCCTGCTGCCCTGGGCGCTCTCCTTTGCGGCGGGGGCCATGGTGCTGGTGGCCTCCCACGAGCTGATCCCCGCCTGCCGACAGGGGAGATTCGAGCGCTCCTACCTGGGGACCCTGGGCCTCATCGCGGGCTTTGCCCTGATGATGCTCCTGGACGTAGCCCTGGGCTGAAGGGAGAGCAGAGACAAAGGGGCTGTAGCAAAAGTCCCTGAAAAAAAACAAGAAGTCGAGGTGGCTAAAAAAGTCGCCTCGGCTTCTTGTTTGTGGTAATATTAATTTGTGAAAAGAATAATACCGCAAAAAGATTATGGCACATGCGAGCGGAATGT
>JAFXTU010000053.1 GCA_017535635.1 Oscillospiraceae bacterium | reverse complement strand
CAAAGGCGACCTTTGACCATGTTCTAAAACAGACGCACTCTTGGTGGCAAACCGTCCCCCGGCCTTGCTCCGCAGTTCCAGCTTACCACCTTTTTCATCCATTGTGTGCGTGGCTTTTTTGACGCTTCATGCGGTGTTCTCGCTGACACTTTTTTCTTCGGCGAAAGCGACCGGGACTCCGGGTGTCATTGGGACCGTCCCCATTGACACCCCGTTGATACCGAAAGGGAGAAGAAGGATGATCTGCGAACTGAAGGATCCGTCGAAAGCCGCCCCGGTCTTTGAGGGCTGGGCTGATCTCGATACGGGCGTCATCGCCTGCCTGGAAAACGTGATGGGCAGGATCTACGCGAACGATCCCCAGCATCCCAGGTCCGCGCTGGCAGTGATCGGCGATTTCGCCTTCTGCGCCGGAGAGCCGGATCTTGAGCTTTTGCGCGCCAAGCCGGACCGGTGGCTGCTGGTCGTCCCCCAAAACGAAGCCTGGGCGGCGCTGATCGAGGAGAACTTCCCCGCCGGAAAGCGGATCCGCTACGCGCTGAAAAAGGATACGGTATTCGATCGGGAAAAGCTGGAGGCTTTGTCGGGCTCGCTTCCCGAAGGGTATTCCTTCCGCAGGATCGACGGGGAGGTCTACGAGCTCTGCCTGAAGGACGAGCTGTTTGAGGACTGCGTCGCCGTTTTCGGATCGAAGGAAGCGTATCTCGAACTGGGGCGGGGGATCGCCGTGATGAAGGAAAGGAAGCTCGCTTCGGCCGCGTCCTCCTATTACCGCAGCCGGGGGCGGATCGATATCGAGATCGGCACCGTCCGGGAGGAGCGGCACAGGGGCCTGGGCGCGGCGGTCGCCGCGAAGCTGATCCTCGCGTGCCTGGACGAAGGGCTGTGTCCCACGTGGGATGCGGCGAACAAGCTGTCGGTCCGGCTGGCGGAAAAGCTGGGCTACGTATTCAGTCGCGAATACGTCTGCTTCAGTATGGAATAAGGGTCAGCGGGGGCGGTCTGCGTTGACGGGGTTCCTTTTGCGGCGTATACGTTGGCACAGCGGGCCCGGAGGAGAGCGTCACGGTGTGGGCGGGGCCGGTTCCGGTCGACACCTTTTCTTCGACGAAACCGATGGGGATCCGAGTGTGAATGAAAACCTTCCGTCAACAAGCAAGGCGGGAAAGGACAAGCGGGATCATGCTGTTCAAAAACGGGTCGGGCTGGAAGGCCTGTTTTGACGAGACCTGCGGACGGTATTTCGGCGAATACGGCGGGATACAGTCGTACCATCTGTTCGAGCTGACAAAAGAGATATACGATGCTCTCGACGAAACCATGTCTGAGGGGGATGCGGGCAGCGTCATGTACGACGGCAGGCATTTGTACATGTCTGTCGACGACCGCTGCGGCCCCCCGTATACGATCGTTTTCGACGATGAGTACGAGACCCTGTGCCCCTGGGCGAAGGTCATGAAAAGCGGAAAAGTCTGGCCGGACGAGCTGACCGACGCGGCGGTGGAGCTGTTTGAATCCGAAAAGAACAACCGTGAGCAGAGACGCCGGAAGCGGGAGGAGCGCAAAGAGAAAGACGGCTGATCCTCACGGCAAAGCCGTGACGGCGGCATACGCGCAGATCCCGGGAACGGAGAACGACGGGAAGGAAGAAGCAGAGATGAAGAGCGAAAAACAGGGTGGACAGAATAAAACGGTTAAGGTCGCGGTGTTCGGCGGCCTGATCGTCGCTGTGATCCTGATCCTGACTACGGTGTGGACCGGCTCCAGCTCCAAGCGCAGTACGGAGCAGGCCGTTCATTCCGTCAGCAATTTCTATCTGCGGGAGCTGGCCGGCCGCCGGGAACAGGTGGTGGCCTCCAACCTGACCAACAGCATTAAGAACATGCGCGACGCCATCGACCTGATGGACGGGAACGACCTGTCGGATATGGAGCACCTGCAGGCCTTTCAGGCGAGGATGAAGAAGCTCTATACCGTGGAGAAGTTCGCCTTTGTGGATACCAGTGGGCTGATCTACACCTCCCTCGGAACGCTGACCAATATTGACGAGTACGATTTTGACTACAACTCTCTGTCCGAGCCGAAGGTCTCCATCAAGGATATGCTCAGCGCGGACAAGAAGGTGGTCATCGCGGTCCCCATCGACCGGATTCCCTTTAACGGAGAAACTCTGGTCACCTGTTTTATGGAGATCGACATGGACGTGCTGCTGGACGGTCTTTCCCTCCAGTCGGACGCCAACGGCACCACCTTCTGCAATCTCTATGCCAGAAGCGGCCTCTCCCTGACCAACGTGGTCCTGGGCGGCCTCTCCCGGGAGCAGAATCTGTTGGACGCGCTGAAGGACGCTTCCTTCCGCTCCCAGTATTCCTATGACCAGATCTGCGCGGATTTTGAAAGCGGAAGAGAGGGCGCGATCTCGTTTAAGTATAACAACGTGGACGAGACTATGTACTATATTCCCGTCTCGGGTACGGACTGGATGCTGACCTATCTGATCCAGGAGGGGCTGATCAGCAATCAGATCAGCTCGATCACCCGGGGGATCACCACCCGCAGCCTGCTGCAGAGCCTGCTCATTGTCGTCTTCCTGCTGGGCGTGTTCCTGGTTTTCCTCTACCAGACCCGGAAAAACAACGCGATCCTGCTGGAAAAGGAAAAGGCCGAGGCGGAGAGCCGGGGAAAACGGCAGGAGCTGGAGGAACGCCTCCGGCTCCAGGATCAGCTCCTGGAGCAGGAGCGGCAGAACGAGTCCCTGAAAGCCATGCACAGAATGCTGAATTCCGGCCCCTGGTTCATGGACTTCGACGAGCACGGCGAGCTGACCTCCGTGACCTGGTCGGATACCTTCCGCAGGATGATCGGATACGAAAGCACGAAGGACTTTCCGGACGATCTGGAAGCCTGGTCCTCGCTTCTGCACAAGGACGACAAGGATCACGTCATGGCAATGTTCCGGGACACGATCCGCGACTACTCCGGGCAGAAGACCTACGACGCGGAGTACCGGCTGCTGACGAAGGACCGGGGCTGGCGCTGGTTCCACGCCATCGGCCAGCTCACGCGCCGGCCGGACGGGACCCCCATCACCTACATAGGGATCTTCATCGACATTACTAGGGAAAAGGAGCTGGAGCGGACGCTCTCCGAGCAGCAGGAGGCGCTGAAGTCCGCCCTGGCCCAGGCGCAGGAGGCCAACGCGGCCAAGACCTCCTTCCTCTCCTCCATGAGCCACGAGATCCGGACGCCGATGAACGCCATCATCGGCCTGGACAGCATTGCCCTGAAGGATCCGAACCTGCCGGAACGCACCAGGGATCAGCTGGAGAAGATCGGCGGGAGCGCCAGGCACCTGCTCTCCCTGATCAACGATATCCTGGACATGAGCCGCATCGAGTCAGGGCGCATGACCATCCGAAATGAGGAGTTTTCCTTCCGGGAAATGCTGGAGCAGATCAATACGATGATCAACGGCCAGTGCCAGGAGAAGGGACTGAGCTATGACTGCCGCCTCCTCAGCCGCGTGGACGATTATTACATCGGCGACGATATGAAGCTGAAGCAGGTCATCATCAATATCCTGGGGAACGCCGTGAAATTCACCCCCGCGGGAGGAAAGGTCACCTTCAGTGTGGAGCAGGTGACGAGATTTGAGGACAAGGCCACCATGCGCTTTGTTATGGCGGACACCGGCATAGGCATGGATAAGGATTTCCTGCCGCGGATCTTCGACGCCTTTTCCCAGGAGGAGGAGAACCGGGCCAACAAGTACGGAAGCACCGGCCTGGGGATGGCCATCACGAAGAACATCGTGGAGATGATGAACGGCGACATCACCGTTGACAGCGAAAAAGGCGTGGGCACCACCTTCGCCGTGACGGTCACGCTGCGGATCTCCGACCGGAAAGCCCTGGAACGGGACATCCGTCCACAGGACCTGAAGGTCCTGATCATTGACGACGACCCGGTGGACTGCGAGCACGCCAGGCTGGTGCTGGACGAGGTGGGCATCGTCTCCGATTCCTGCCTGGGCGGGACGGAGGCGATCGAAATGCTCCGGGTCGCCCATGCCCGCCGGGAGCCCTACAACCTGATCCTGGTGGATCTGAGGATGCCGGAGCAGGACGGAGTGGAGGTCACAAGGAGGATCCGGGAGCTCTATGCGGATGAATCCGCCATCGTGATCCTGACCGCCTACAACTGGGACGACATCCTGGAGGAAGCGATCCGGGCGGGTGTGGACGGCTTTATGGCAAAACCGCTGTTTGCCTCCGGGGTGCTGGACGAGTTCAAGCAGGCGATCCAGCGAAAAAGCAGGTCGGGGGAGGAAAAACCGAAGGCCGACCTGAAGGGAAGACGCATCCTTCTGGCAGAGGATATCGAGATGAACGCGGAGATCATGACGGACCTGCTGGAGATGGAGGGAATAGAGACCGACCATGCGAAAAACGGCAGGCTTGCGCTGGAGATGTTCCGGGACAGCCCTGAGGGCACCTATGACGCTATCCTTATGGATGTGCGCATGCCGGTCATGAACGGCCTGGAGGCGACCACGGCCATCCGCGCGCTGGATCGACCGGAGGCAAAACGGATCCCCATCATCGCGCTGACGGCAAACGCCCTGGATGAGGATGTCCAGCGCTCCCTTCAGGTGGGGATGAACGCGCATCTGAGCAAGCCGGTGGACCCGGAGCAGCTGTACGAGACCCTTCGGATCCTGATCGCCGCTCATCTGACCGGGGAATGAAGAGATAAAGGAGGCGCAGCGGCTTATGGCTTCCACCGAAGGGTATCTGGCTTTTCTCCTGGAACAGCTGTCGGAGCTGGAGGGGATATCCTTCCGGGCGATGATGGGCGAATACATCCTCTATTTTCGCGGCAGGGTGATCGGCGGCATCTATGACGACCGTTTTCTGGTGAAGCCCACGAAGTCGGCGGCCGCGATGATGCCGGAGGCGAGCAGAGAGCTCCCCTATGAGGGGGCCAGGGAAATGCTGCTTGTGGACCGGGTGGAGGATAAAGCCTTTCTCCGTGCGCTGCTGGAGGCGATGGTCGACGAGCTCCCGGCGGCGAGAAAAAAGAAGTGAGCGGCCCCCCGATCCGCTCACTGCGGAGAACTGAGATCGGATAAAAGGATAAGCTATGGCACTGGTCTATCAGGAATATACGTTGGACAGGGCCGCCGTGGAGGAGATCTCCGCCGCCCTGCAGGCGCATCTGGCCGCTCTTGGCCTGGAGCGGAACAGCGTCCATCGCCTCCGGCTGACCGCGGAGGAGCTCCTGCTCAACCTCATGAGCTCCCGGGAGGAGGGGAGCCGGGTCAGCGTCGGCCTGGGAAGGCAATTCGGGCGGCAGCTCTTTCGGCTCCGCTACGAAGGGCCGCCCCTGGACCCCACCGAGAACAGCGACGATTCCTGGGCGGGCGAAATGATGCGAGCCCTGGGCTTTTCTCCTGCCTGGAACTGCCGGGGACGGGTGAATACGGTTTCTCTGGTCCTGGCGGACCGGCCGAAACGCGGCGCCGTTTTTTACATCCTGCTGGCGGTGCTCGCCGCCGCGCTGCTGGGCTTCGCGGGAAGCTTTCTCCCGGAGGCCCTGCGCCGCAGCCTGGACGACGTGCTGTTTGGCCCGGTCACCGACGGTTTCGTCGGCCTGCTGAATACCTTTTCCGGCCTGATGATCTTCCTGACCGTATGCAGCGGGATCCAGGGCATGGGAGATCCCGCTGCCCTGGGGCGCACGGGAAAGTCCGTCCTGCTCCGTTTTGTCGGCCTCTCCTTTGCGATCAGCGTTGCTTCCGCCGCCCTGGTCCTGCCCTTTTTGAAGCTGGGCCATGCCGCCGGCGCCACGGGGGAGTCTGCGCCCTTGAGCCAGCTCAGCCGCCTGTTCTTTGGCATCCTTCCCTCCAATCTCGTGGAGCCCTTTCAAACCGGCAACGCCCTGCAGATCATCGTCATTTCCCTGTTCGCGGGGGTCGGGCTCCTGGCCCTGGGGGAGCGGGGGAACCGCCTGCGCGGCTTGATCGAGGAGGCGGCCTCGCTCCAGCAGCGCATCGTCTCGGCGATCTGCGCCCTGGTGCCGGTGTTCGTGTTCGTCATGCTCCTCCGGCTGATCTGGTCCGGCCAGGGGAAGGAACTGCTGTTCATCCTCAAGCCGCTGCTGCTGTCCGTCGGCACTATCCTCGTCCTGAGCGCGGTCCTGTGGCTGCTCTCGGCGCTTCGCCTGAAGTGCCGTCCGACGACGCTGCTGAGAAAGGTCCTGCCGCCGTTCCTGACAGCCCTGACCACGGCCTCCAGCATGTCCGCCCTGCCTCTGGGCATGGAGACCTGCGAAAAGAAGCTTGGCGTCCGGGGCAGTACGGTTTCCTTCCTGTATCCCCTGGGAACGGTGATCTATATGCCCGCGGATACGGTTTATTTCACGGTGCTGGCCTGTACCTTTGCCGAAGCCTTTCAGTTGGAATTGAGCCTGTCCTGGCTGTGCATGGCGGTCGTGATCTCCACTCTGCTCGCCATTGCCCTGCCGCCGATCCCGGGCTCCGGCATTCTGTGCTATTCCATCCTGTTTTCCAATCTGGGGGTTCCCGCTGAAGCGATCGCTCTGGCAAGCGCGATGGACATGGTGATGGACTTGTTCGATACGGGCTTCAACGTCATGCTCCTGCAATTTCAGATCGCCTGCGAGGCCAAACGCCTGGACAGCCTGGACCGGGAGACCCTTATGGGCCGCTGAGCATGGCTGCATCGCCCATGGAACGGCCCGGGCGGAGGCAGCTGCTTTCGGCCTGTTCGCCTCTTCCGCGTGAAAACCGTCTCCCGCAAGGTATTTCTTGACACGCTCCCCTCTGCAGTGTATGTTTTATCCTGATACAGAGCATAAATCGCCCCGGTCATCCGCCGTCGCATGATTCATGGGGGCCGTGGAATCGCTGACCGATGCGCTTGTGAACGCTGCGATGGAACGCCGCCCAGGTCGTTTTCATGCCTCCTTTCCGCCGCTCCTTTCCTCGGGCGACCCTCCGGCGGCATGTCAAAAGCGGATGCTCCGGAGTCTTATTTCCATACGGAGACGCAACGATCAAACGTGAGGACTGCACCATGTCTTATGCATCCATCGGGCTCCTGGCGGCCTTGGTCCTGATCATCATCAATAAGGATATTCTCCGGAACCGAAGCGGCGGGCGCGATATCCCGGCCCAGAAGGCATACCGCCGGTTTCTCTTCGGGATTCTGGCCTACTACGTCACCGACGTGCTGTGGGGGCTGCTGGACGCCCGGAAGCTCATGGGGCTGCTCTATGCGGATACGGTGATCTATTTCGCGGTCATGGCCGTGGCGGTCCTCTTCTGGACCCAGTTCGTGGTGGGCTATCTGGATGAGAAAAGCGCCCTGACGATGATCCTTCACCATGCCGGACGCGGTTTCCTGGTCTTCGAGCTTGTGGTCCTGGCGGTCAATTTCTTCCGACCGGTCCTGTTTCGCTTTGATGAAAACGGAGAGTACCAGGCCTTCTTCGCCCGGCACCTGACGCTGGTTTTCCAGATCCTGATGTTCCTGCTGACCTGGTTCGCCACCCTCCTGATCCGGACCCGGAGAGGGGAAGCGGTGCGGATCCGATACCGGACGATCGGCCTCTTCGGCCTGGCCATGGCGGCCCTCATCGGGATCCAGATCGCGTTCCCTCTCCTGCCGCTGTATTCCGTGGGATATCTGCTGGGGAGCTGTCTGCTCCATTCCTTCGTCATCGAGGGGGAGAAGGCGGAGTATCGGCGGGAGCTGGAGGAATCTCTCCAGCGGGAGCAGCGGCAGAAAAGCGAGCTGGGCACCGCCCGGCACCTGGCCTATACCGATTCCCTCACCGGTATCCGAAACAAGCTTGCCTATCTGGAAAAGGAAACGCAGATGGAGGAGCGGATCGCCGCCGGAACGCTTGCGGAGTTTGCCGCCGCGATGTTCGACCTGAACGGGCTGAAGCTGGTGAACGACACCCAGGGGCACGAGGCCGGGAACCGGCTCATCATCCAGGCCTGCCGGATGATCTGCGAGCATTTCAAGCACAGCCCGGTGTTCCGCATCGGGGGCGACGAATTTGCCGCCATTCTGGAGGGGCAGGATTATCAGAACCGGGCCGCGATCCTGGCGGCCTTCAACGGGCAGGTGGAGGAAAACCAGCGTAGCGGTCAGGCCGTGGTCGCCGCGGGGATGGCGGAGTTTGCTCCGGGGCAGGACGACAGCTTCCAGGTGGTCTTTGAGCGGGCCGACCGGGAGATGTACCTCCGCAAAAAGGAACTGAAGGAGATGAAATAGAGCCTGCGCGGGAGTTGAACCCCGCTCCGCCGCGGGCTGTGCTCCGCCGCTCAACCCCAGGTTGAGAGAGGGCAAATATCCTATGATTGACCGGCCCTTTCCTGTTTTGTACAATGGCCGCAAAACAGGAAAGGACCGGTGTTTGTATGGATAAGGAAGACTTTGCGCGAAGGCTGCGGGAGCTCCGGCGCAGGGCAGGGCTCTCCCAGGAGGAGCTGGCTTCTCGGCTGGGGGTCTCCGCCCAGGCGGTGAGCAAGTGGGAGCTGGCCTCGAATCTCCCGGAGACCGGGGTGCTGGTCCCTTTGGCCCGGCTCCTGAGGGTCAGCACCGACGAGCTGCTCATGAGCCCCGTCCTCCGGGAGGAATGGGAGGCGCGGTGGCGCACGGCCTGGAAGGGCAGGGACCACTTTGCCCTGCTGGCCGTGGCGGAGGCTGCCCTGCGGGAGCTGCCGGAGGACCGGGAATGGCGCTTCCGGCAGGGGAATGAAGAGTACCAGACGGCGGCGCTCACCGGAGACCCGGCGGAGCGGGAGCGGCTGCTGCGGCTCTCGGAAGGGCATCTGGCCTCCCTGCTCCGGGACCATCCGGGCGATGAGGAGGCCGGGACCGCGCTGGTCTGTACCCTGCTGGCGCTGGACCGGCGGCGGGAGGCGGAGGCCCTGGCGGAGCGTCTGCCCAATCGGGAAAAGCTGCGGCTGATCCTGCAAATGGGAAGAGCAAGGGAGAAGGCCCTGCGGGAGACCGTCACCCGCAGCGTTTTCGAGCTGCTGAACCTTCTGCTCGACGACGGAAGCCCCAAAGCCCAGGACATGGCGGAGGCCATCCTGGCCTCCGCGGGGGAGGATGGTCAGCTTATCTTTTATTGGCTGGAGCTACACCGGCAGAGGGCGGCCCTGCTTTGCGAAAAAGGGGACCGGGCCGCCGCCCTTCGGGAGCTGGGCGCCCTCATGGACCGCGTTCGCGGGGAGGGATCCGGCCCGACGGAAGAGGAGCCCTTTCTGCTCCCCACCCTGGAGGCGGGCAGCGCGGAAGAGCGGCGGCGCTGGGGCCTGGAGGCCCTGGAAGGGGAGGCTTTCGCTTCCCTTCGGGAGACGCCGGAGTTCCTTGCCCTGCTTGCCAGGGCTGGGGAGGCGTGATAAAACCGAAACGATCCCCGGCGGGCTGCCTGGGCAGTCCGCCGGGGATCGCAGTTCTACAGCTTCATTTCAGCACAAAGGGCGTAGCCCTCCGGTCCAGGTCCCCCCGGCGCTGCCCCGGCTCCGGGAAGGAGAGGGCGTAGATGCCGCAGGCCCGGGCTTCCAGCTCAAAGACCTCCCCTTGCCCCCCGGCGGGCTTGGTGATCACCGGGAGAGAGGGGGAGGAGGCCCGGAGCAGCGCCGCGCCCCGGCCGTTCAGCCCCAGGACCCGGAGATAGGAGGGCAAGGTCTTTTCCAGTCCCGCCGGGATGCCCAGCAGGGCCGCCAGGACCATCCGCCGGATTCTCGCGGCGGGGTATCGCTTCGTGGTGACCAGTTTTACCAGCTCCTCCGCCGTTCCGGCTTCCACCGCCGCGCGGCGGAGTCTTCGCTCCAGTCCCTCGGCGGCGCCGGGGAGGGCGCGAAGCTCCTCCTCGCTCATGCTCCGCAGTCTCGCCAGAATGGCCGCGTCCAGCTTTTCCGGCTCCGGGCGCCGCCCCAGGGCCGTCTCCCGGCGGAAGACCTCCGCCGCCGCCTCCGGCAGCGCCGAGAGGAAGTCCGGCATCTGCCGCAGCGCCGACGCGGGAGGAAATTCCCCGAAGCGGGGCAGAATGAGCGGCTCCATGCCGCCTCCCTGGGCTTCCAGGGCCCGGAGGTACTCCACTCCCAGAATGTCGTTCCGCTGCCTCAGCTCCGGAAGAGCCTCTCCGGCCAGGGCTTCCAGGGCCTTCTGCCGGGCTCTGGCGTAGCCCTCCCCGGAGGAAAGCGCCTCCCGCAGCAGCGGATCAAAGCCCGCATCTCCCGTGAGGGCCGCGATGCTCCGGAGCCGCCCCAGGTCCCCGCCCTCGCTGCCGAAGGCCAGAGCTTCCACGCTCCCCAGCCCCCGCAGGACCGCCACGCCGCCCCTGGCGAAGCCCTCCGCCGAGGAGACGGCCCAGGGCAGGGATACTTCCAGCACCAGGTCCGCCCCGCAGCGCACCGCCGCCTCGGCCCGGGCGTACTTCGCAAAGACCGCCGCCTCCCCCCGCTGGGTGAAGCAGCCCCCCAGGGCGATCACCAGGGCGCAGTCGGAGCCATACCGCTCCCGAAGAAGCCGCAGCTGGGCCTCATGCCCCCGGTGGAAAGGGTTGTATTCCGCGATGATCCCGATGGTTTTCATGAAAAATCTCCCAAAACGGTTGTATAATTGAAAAAAGAGGTATACAATGAAAAAACATGAAAATCAGCGAACAGGAGAAAGGAAGCAGGAGCAAAATGAAAATTCTGGTCATTAACGCGGGCAGCTCGTCCCTGAAATACCAGGTATTCGACATGGACCACGAGAAGGTCCTGTGCAAGGGCGGCTGCGAGCGCATCGGCATCGCCGATTCCTTCATGACCCACAAGCACGCCGACGGGCGGAAGAAGGAATACCGGCAGGACATGAAGGACCATGGGGACGCCATCCGCCTGGTGTTCCAGGCCCTCACCGATCCGGAGATCGGCGTGGTCAGCCACATGGACGAGATCGGCGCTGTGGGCCATCGGGTCCTCCACGGCGGCGAGAAGTTCACCGCCTCCACCATCGTGGATGAGACCGTGAAGGCCGGCATCCGGGAGGTCATCCCCCTGGGTCCCCTCCACAACCCCGCCAACCTGGCCGGCATCGAGGCCTGCGAGAAGGCCATGCCCGGCGTGCCCCAGGTGGCCGTTTTCGACACCGCCTTCCATCAGACCATGCCCAGGCGGGCCTATCTCTACGCCCTGCCCTATGAGTATTACACCAAGTACATGGTCCGCCGCTACGGCTTCCACGGCTCAAGCCACCGCTACGTCTCCGCCGAGGCGGCCCGGCTCTGCGGCAGAGAAGGGGACCCGGACTTCAAGGTCATCACCTGCCACCTGGGCAACGGCTCCTCCTTCGCCGCGGTGAAGGGCGGCAAATGCGTGGATACCAGCATGGGCATCACCCCACTGGAGGGCATCCCCATGGGCACCCGCTCCGGCTCCATCGACCCGGCGATCCTGGAATACGTCATGGACAAGACCGGCATGGACATCCATGAGATGACCAACGTGCTGAACAAGAAGTCCGGCATGCTGGGCCTCTCCGGCCTCTCCAGCGACTTCCGGGACCTGGAGAAGGGCATGGAGGAGGGCAACGACCGCTGCGCCATGGCCCGGGGCGTTTTCGTCTACCAGGGCCGGAAGCTCATCGCCTCCTACGCCGCCGCCATGGGCGGGGTGGACTGCGTGGTCTTCACCGCCGGCGTGGGCGAGAACGACGGGGACGTGCGCCAGAGGATGGTGGAGGGCCTGGAGTTCATGGGCATCGAGATCGACCCGGCGCGGAACAACGTCCGGGCCCAGGAGGCCGAGCTCAGCCCCGAGGGCGCCAAGGTCAAGGTCTTCATGATCCCCACCAACGAAGAGCTGGTCATCGCCCGGGATACCCTGGAGCTGGTGACGGCGGCGAAGTGATCCTTCCGCTTTTCCCTGATCCCCGGCGCGAAAAACGCGCCGGGGATCGTTTTATCTATCTGTATTCCAGGTAGCAGGCCCAGGCCTCCTCAAAGATGGCCCGGTCGCCGGGGTAATAGACCGCCTCCGCCGCCTCGGCCGCCGGGAACCAGCCCACGTCCCGGGTCTCCCCCGGCTGGGGCTGCGGCTCGCCGGAGACGTAACGGCCCAGGAGGAAGATGACCTTCCTCCGGTCCCCCCGGCGCTCCGACACCGTCTCCCGCCGGAAGCGGGGGTCGATGGCGGCGGTGATCCCTGTCTCCTCCTCCGTTTCCCTTCGGGCGCAGGCTTCCTCCGTTTCCCCCGGCTTCCGGTGGCCCTTGGGGAAGCCCCAGCCCCGGCGATGGAGGATCATCAGCACCTCCGGTCCGGTCTCTCCCTCCCGGAAGACCACCGCTCCGCAGGAGTCGATCCGGCTTCGCAAATGCCGCTCCGCCCGGTCCAGCAGGGAAGGACGCCGGTTTTCCGCCTCTCGGGTCCATACGTCCCGGAGCAGGGCTTCCAGCAGCTCCCCCAGGGGCTTTCCCGGTTCTGCGCCCAGGGCCAGCAGATCGTCCCCACCCAGGGCCAGCTCCCGCACCGAGCGGGGGAGACCGGCGGCCTTTGCCTCCCGGAGCAGGGCCGCAAAGCCCCCATTCCCGGGGAGGGCGGCCAGGAGGGAGGCGTCCTCCCAGCTTATTTCCTTCAGCAGGGGCAACAGTCCGGCCCGGGTCTCCGGCAGGGGAGCGCGAAGCGCCCGATGAAAGGCCAGGACCCGCTTTTCCGTGGCCCGGTCAAAGCGAAGACGATGGAGTGTCTTGGACAGGGCCTCCCCGGAGGCTGTACGGAACAGCAGCGAAGAGCGCAGGGCGAAGTCCGCCGGAGCAGAGTCGATCCCCTCCCCGGCGGCGCGGATTTCTTCGGCGGTCAGCTCCGGCAGGACCGTTTGCAGCACCGGGGCAAAATCCCGGAGGAGAACCCCCGGCCCCGGCGCGGTGAGAAGCCCCTGGAGCTCGGTCTGGACCCGCTCGGCGCTGAGCGTGATAAGCCCCTCCCGGCATCGCAGCATGGCCACGGCGGTCCCCTCCTCAATGGAAAAGCCCAGCCGGGCGGCGAAGCGCAGGGCCCGGAGGATGCGCAGGGCGTCCTCCCGGAAGCGCTCTTCCGGGTCCCCCACGCAGCGGATGAGCCTGTTGTTCAGGTCCTCCTGCCCGGAGAAAAGGTCGATCACCTTTCCCTCTTCTCCCAGGGCCATGGCGTTCACCGTGAAGTCCCGCCGCCCCAGGTCCCGGGCCAGGGAGGAGACGAACTCCACCCCGTCGGGCCGCCGGTGGTCCGAATAGGCCCCCTCCACCCGGTAGGTGGTCACCTCGGCGCTGGAGCCGCCGGAGCGCACCGTAACGGTGCCGTGCCTGAGTCCCGTGGGGAGGGTGTAGCTTTTGCCGAAGAGGGCCATCACCGCCTCCGGCCTCGCCGAGGTGGCGATATCCCAATCCTGGGGGACCTTTCCCAGCAGACTGTCCCGGACGCAGCCCCCCACGGGGAAGGCCTCATATCCTGCGCGGCGGAGCCTGAGCAGAATGGCCTGAACGTCCCGGGGAGGGGAGATCATTCCCCGTCCTTCCGGGCGGCCAGCTTGGCCACCTCCTGAAAGCGGTCCATGATGGCCCCGTAGCTCTCCCGCCTATGGGGGAAGGGGCACTGGGAGCAGTCCTTGACCCCGCTCTCCGTGTAGCGGCAGTTCCCCTTGCACTTGTCCCCCAGAGCGTAGAGGGGACAGTAGCAGAAGAGGCAGTTGAAGTCCTCCTCCTTCACCGAAGCGTGGCAGGGGAAGCATTCGCATTCCCGGTTCTGAAAAAAGGCGTAGTGTTTGCCGTGCCAGTCGTCCATCTGATTCACCTCGCCCCTATCCTATCAGCCTTTCCGCCGGGGCGCAAGGAGTTTGTTGTAAGTCGGGAGGGGGGATGCTATAATGACCCCGGTGTTTTCCACCATCCGCAGAGGGGGAATGACAGAACATGGAGAACGCTATGAAGAACGTTGCTCTCGTCACCGGCGGGGCCGGGGGCATCGGAACGGCGGTGTGCCGCAGTCTGGCCCGGGAGGGCTATACCGTGGGGGTGGGCTACTTCCGCTCCAAAGAGAAGGCGGAGGCCCTGGCGAAGGAGCTGGGGGGCTTTGCCGTCTACGCCGACGTGTCCAGGCCCGAGGACGTGGAAAGAATGTTTGCCGCCGCCGGGGAGGTGGAGGTCTTTGTGAACAACGCGGGCATCCCCCGCTACGGCCTCATCACCGACCTCAGCTATGAGGACTGGCGGGAGCTGATGGCGGTGAACCTGGACGGAGCCTTCCTCTGCTGCCGGGAGGCGGTGAAGGGGATGGTCCGCCGCAAGCGGGGGAGCATCGTCGTCATTTCCTCCATGTGGGGGCAGGTGGGGGCCTCCTGTGAAGCGGCCTACAGCGCCTCCAAGGCGGGGCTGGGCGGCCTCACCAAGGCCCTGGCCAAGGAGCTGGCCCCCTCCGGCATCCGGGTGAACTGCGTGGCCCCCGGGGTGGTGCGCACCCCCATGCTGAAGGACTTTACCGCGGAGGATCTGGAGAACCTGCGGCTGGAGACCCCCCTGGAGAGGCTGGGGGAGCCGGAGGACGTGGCGGAGCTGGTGGCTTACCTGGCCTCGGAGAAGGCCCGGTTCATGACCGGGCAGGTCATCGGCCTCAACGGGGGCTTCGTCATCACCTGATCCGATGCCGTCCCGGGTCTATTTCCGTATTGCAATCTGCCGGGATGGGGTATAAGATTTTCTAAATAAACAAAACAGCGAGAAAGGATGCCACTCAATGGAAATTGCAGATATCGCCGCCCTGGCCGGGCGGATCCGGGAGAATGTGGAGACCGTCATCGTCAGCAGCGGGGACCACCTGGACCTGATGCTCACCGCCCTTCTGGCGGGGGGCCACGTGCTCCTGGACGACGTGCCCGGCACGGGGAAGACCGTTACCGCCAAGGCCCTGGCCAAAAGCCTGGGAGTGGACATGAAGCGCATCCAGTTCACCCCGGACCTGCTCCCCGGGGACGTGACGGGCATGAGCGTCTTTAACCAGAAGGAGGTGGCCTTCGAGTTCAAGGAGGGTCCCGCCTTTACCAACGTCCTTTTAGCAGACGAGATCAACCGGGCCACGCCCCGGACCCAGAGCGCCCTTCTGGAGTGCATGGAGGAAAAGCAGATCACCGTGGACGGGGTCACCCGCCCCCTGGGCCGCCCCTTCTTCGTCATCGCCACCCAGAACCCGGTGGAGACCGGGGGCACCTTTCCCCTGCCGGAGGCCCAGCTGGACCGTTTTCTCATGCGCCTGCGGCCCGGCTACCCCACCACCGCCGGGGAGAAGGAAATTCTGGACCGCTTCATCCGCAACGATCCCCTGGCGGAGCTTAACAGTGTCGCCGCCGGGGAGGAACTGCTGGAAGCCCAGGCAAGCTGTCCCCAGGTCCAGGTGTCCGACCCGGTGCGAAGCTATATCGTAGCCCTCACCGAGGCCACCCGGGCCCCGGCGGAGGTGACCCTGGGGGTCAGTCCCCGGGGGATGCTCTGGATGCTCCGGGCCTCCCAGGCCTGGGCCGCCATCCACGGGCGGGACTTCGTGCTGCCCGACGACGTGAAGAAGCTGGCGGTCCCCGTCTTTGCCCACCGGCTGGTGACCCGCTCCGGCTACGGCGCCGCCGAGCGCAGCGAGGAGCTCATTCGGGAGCTCACGGCGGCGGTGCCCGTCCCCTCGGAGGATCCAAACGCCTCCCGCCTCACGGAGAGCTAGGATGACCCCCATCTGGATGATGGTCGTGGTGGCCATTCTGGCGGTGCTGCAGACCATTTACTACAACCGCTTCGGCCTCCGGAAGGTCAGCTACACCCGGCACTTCAGCCGGGAGCGGGTCTTCGAGGGGGAGCAGGTGGAGCTGGTGGAGGTCCTGAGTAACGACAAGATCGTCCCCGTCCCCTGGGTGCGGGTGGAGTCCCGCATCTCCGGGGATCTGCGCTTCCGCCGGCAGGAGAACATGGGCCTGAGCATGGACCGGTTCCACAAGAGCCTTTTCTTCATGGGCTCCTACTCCCGGATCACCCGGCGGCACGAGATCACCTGCCTCCGCCGGGGCTGGTACGACTGTTCCCTCGTCTCCATCGTGGCGGGGGACCTCTTCGGCGTGGCCCACGACCGGGCCGACGTGCTGGGGGACGCGAAGCTTTTTGTTTACCCCGCCATATTAAAGCCGGAGGACCTGCCGGACACGGCCCTGAAATGGCAGGGGGACGTGACCGTGAAGCGCTGGATCCTGCCGGACCCCCTGCTGGTCACCGGAATCCGGGATTACCGCAGCGGAGATCCCTTGAAGGATGTCCACTGGGGCGCCACCGCCCGCACCGGCTCTTTGCAGGTGAAGCAGCGGGACTATACCGTTTCCCCCAGGGCCCTGCTGGTGCTGAATTGCCAGATCTCCGAGCGCCTCATGGGGGCCATGGAGCCCGCCGACGTGGACTTCCTGGAGGGGGGCGTGCGCATCTGCGCCACCCTGGCGGCCTGGTGCGTCCGCAATGGAATCGACGTGGGCTTCCTCACCAACGGGGAGAGCCGGCTGGAGAGCGTGGACCTGCGCATCCCGCCCCGCTGCTCGGAGGCCCAGCTGGACCGCGTCCTGGAAGCCCTGGCGGTGCTGAAGATCAAAATGAGCCTGGACCTCCACGTCCTGCTGGACCGGGAGCTGGAGGCCCAGATCACGGGCCTGGATATCCTCATCGTCTCCGCCTACTGGAGCGCGGTGCTGGAGGAGCGGGCGAGAAAGCTGCGGCAGTTGGGCAATTCTGTCACCTGGGTTAAGATCGGAGGGGGGAGGACATGAAGCTGGAAAAGTGGGCCATGCGCCTCGTCAATCTCCTGCTCACCGCCTTCTTCGCCTTTGCGATCCTGGCCTTTCTGGAGCAGTTCTCCCGCACCGGCTGGGCCTGGTACAGCCGCAGCCTCCGCTGCTGGCCGCTGCTGCTGGCCTTCCCCATCGGGCTTCTGAGCCGGGCCCTGGGGCGGTGGAAGCTCCCCCTGCTGGCCTCCTCCATCCTCCTCTGCGGCCTCATCCTGGCCCTGGGGTGGCCCGCCTGGAGCTTTCTGGAGGTGCTCTACCTGGTCTGCGCCCTCATCCTGGCCGCCGCCGCGTATTTCCTGGGCCTCCGGGGGGAGGAACCCTTCCCGGCCCGGATGGCCGTGGCCTCCCTCCTGGTATACCTGGGGGCCTGCGTCTACTTCTTCCTGGGGGATTATGAGCTCCGGGACTTCCAGCCCCTGTGCTGGTGCGGCCTTGCTTCCTTTTGCCTCAGCCTTTACAGCTTCAATACCGCCAGCCTCCACACCGGCCTCCACAACATGAAGGGCGGGGAGAGCATGGCCATTCCCGCCGGCATCCGGGGGCGGAACCTTGCGCTGCTGACGATCTTTCTGATCCTGGCCATCCTGGTGGGGAGCATCGGCGCCGTCCGGCAGGGCCTCGCCGGGGTGTGGCACTGGATCGTCATGGGGGTCGCGGGCTTTATCCGCTTTCTCGCCAACGTCTCCGGGGGCGATGCGCCCCGGGTATCCTCCTCCACCCCCGAGCCCTCCCCCCTGGAGACGGAGGAGACGGGCCTCGCCAACCTGGTGGAGGACGGGGACCCCACCTTCATCATCGTCTACGGTATCCTCATGGCCCTGGCGGGGGTGGTCTTCCTGCTCCTCGCCCTGGGCTTCATCCGGGAGGGACGGAAGGGAGGCATCGGCCACCGCTTCTCCGACTGGGTGAAAAACCTCTTCAGGACGAAAGAGGTCCTGGAATACAAGGATGACGTGGAGCGCACTCTGGATCTGCGGGATATGCTGGCCGAGCGGCGGGAAGCGGCCCGGCGCTGGGTCCGGAAGCTCCGGGAGAAGCCGGAGCGGTACGAGGACATGCCCGACGACCGGATGCGCCTGCGCTTCGTGTACTGGAGCCTCCTGCGCTCCGGCAGGGTCAGCGGCTGGACTCCCTCCGCCACCCCGAAGGAGGTGGGAGCGGAGATGAAGATCCCCGCCTTTCAAAAGCTGGCCGACGCCTATTCCGCCGCCCGCTATGACCTGGAGCATCCGGTGCCGCCGGAGGCCCTTGCCGCCGGAGTGGAGGCCCTGCAGATCCTGAAAAGGAGAGGAAAATGAGCGGATATACCCTGGGGGCGGACGTGGGGGGCACCCACGTCCGGCTGGGCCTGCTGACCCCGGCAGGCGAGCTTCAGAATGTGCAAAAACTCCGGCGGGAGGAGGTCATGCCCGACAGTGACCCCGCCGCCTTCGGAAAGGTGCTGCGGGACTATATCGCCCGGTCCGGCGAGCGGGTGGAGGCCGTAGGCGTGGGCATCCCCGGCACCCTGAGCCGGGACTGCCGGGAGGTGCTGAAGGTGCCCAACATCCCGGCCCTGGACTCGCTGCCCCTGGCGGCGCTGCTGACGCAGCGCTCCGGCGTCCCCGTGGTGCTGGAAAACGACACCGTGATGCTCCTCAGCGGGGATATCCACCGGCTGCGCCTGCCCCCAAAGGGCCTTCTGGTGGGGGTCTATATCGGCACCGGGCTGGGCAGCGCCGTGTTCTACGACGGGAAACCTCTCAAGGGCCGCTGCGGCCTCAACGAGCTGGGCCACTTCCCCCTGCCGGGACGGAAGGAGAGATGTACCTGCGGGAACATCGGCTGCGCGGAGAACCTGATCTCCGGCCGCCGCCTCCAGGCTCTCCGGGCGGAACAATGGCCGGAGACGGACATCGGGGACCTCTTTCCCGCCATGGCGGACAGCCCGGAGCTGGAGGAATGGATCGACGCCGCCGCCTGCCTCCTGGCGGGGGTGGTGAACCTGCTGGACCCGGAGGCCCTGGTCCTGGGGGGCGGCGTCCCCCAGATGAAGGGCTTTCCCCGGGAGAGGCTGGAAAAGGCCGTCCGGGAGAAAGCCATGCACCCCCTTCCTTCGGAGGGCCTGGAGATCCTCTGGTCTCCCGGCGGGGACGACACCGGCGTCCTGGGGGCGGCCCGCTTTGCCTCCGGTATTTGAGAATAGCTCTGCGTCCGCGGCGGATTTCCCGGAAATCCGCCGCGGGCATCTTTTTTCCGGCGGGAAAACGTGGTATGATATGATATTACCAAAGACGCAATTCTGCTGCGAAGGAAAAGGGGGGAGGAAGCATGCTCACCATCCTGCTGGGGGCCGCGGGCAGCGGCAAGACGAAACGGATCGGGGAGGACCTTCGGGAGAAGATGGCCTCCCGGCGGGGCATGGTCCTCCTGACGCCGGAGCAGCAGTCCCATCGGGCCGAGCGGCGCCTGGCCGCCCTCTGCGGTCCGGCCTTCAACCTCCACGGGGAGGTCCTGAGCTTCACCCGGATGGCGAGCCGTGTCTTCGCGGAGACGGGCGGCCTGGCGGAGGCCATGCCGGACCGGAGCGGGCGGCTCCTCCTCATGGCCCTGGGGCTGGACGCCGTGGGGGAAAAGCTCCGCAGGGGCGGCGGGAGAAGACGGCTGGACGATCTGCGGCAGCTGACCTATACCTCCGAGGAGCTGCGCAGCGCCATGATCTCCCCGGAACAGCTCCTGCGCGCCTCTGAGCTGGCCCAGGGGACCCTTCGGGACAAGCTCTGGGACCTGGGGCTGGTGCTGGAGGCCTACGAGGCGGTGACGGAGCGGCTTTTGGGGGATCGGCGGGACGCCGTGGCCCGCCTGGCGGAGCGTGTGGGGGAGAGCAGCGTGGGCCTGGGCGGCGTCTGGGTCGACGGCTTCACCGACTTCACCGCCGCCGAGCTGAGGGTCCTGGAGGCCATCCTCCGCCGGGGGAGCGACCTCACCGTGGCCCTGACCCTGCCGGAGGGGGAGGAGGCGGCCTTCGCCGTCACGGAGGGGAGCCTGCGCAGTCTCCTGGATCTCGCCCGCCGCCGGGAGACGGAAGTGAAGCTCCTCCGCCTGCCGGACCCGCCCCGGGACCCCATCCGCTATCTCGCCTCCCAGCTCTACCGCTACGAGGCCCCGGCCTACCGCTCCGGGAAAAAGCAGGTGGAGCTCTGCCGCATGGACTCCTTTGCCGGGGAATGCCGCTGGGCGGCCTCCCGGATCCGGGAGCTCATGGCCTCTGATCCCAGCCTCCGCTGCTCGGATTTTGCCCTGGCCGCCCCGGCGTTCCGTTCCCGGCGGGGGACGATGGAGGCCGTGCTCCGGGAGTATGAGCTTCCCTTCTTCGTGGAGGAGGCGGAGGAGCTGGGAAAGAGCGGCCTGGCGGTGTATATCCTCAGCGCCCTGGCGGCAATATCCTCCTGGCGGGGGAGCGAGATGATCCGCTGCCTGCGCACGGGCTTCGGCGGCCTCAGCCCGGAGGAGACGGACGAGCTGGAAAACTACTGCCTCACCTGGGACCTCCGGGGAGAGGGGACCTGGCGGCGGGAGGAAGCCTGGGACCTGAGCCCCGGCGGTTACGGGCAGAAGCGGGATTCCGACGGGGAGACCCTTCTGCGCCTGAACGCCCTGCGGGAGCGCGTCGCCGCCCCCTTCGGCCGCCTGGCGGACGCTCTGGAGGAGCCGGGGACGGTCCACCGCAGCCTGGAGGCCCTGTCCGCCTTCCTGGAGGAGACCGGAGTCAGAGAGACCCTGCGTCTCCGCTGGGAAGCGCTGAGGGCGGCGGGGGAGACCGCCGCCGCGGCGGCCTGTCTCCGCCTCTGGGGCGCCATGGGGGACTGCCTGGGACAGCTGGACGCCGTCCTGGGGGAAGTGGTTTTGCAGACTGAGGAGCTGCGGCGTCTCCTGGAGCTCCTGTTCGAGAGCCGGGAGGTGGGGGCCATCCCCGCCGCCCTGGACGCGGTGAGCCTGGGGAGCCCTGCCCGGCTCCGGGGCATGAAGCCCCGGGTGCTCCTGGTGCTGGGAGCCGACGACGACTCCCTCCCGGAGCTGGGGGCCGAGGCGGGGATCTTTTCCAGCGAGGAAAAGCGGACCCTCTCGGACCTGGGCATCCGCCTGGGAGCGGGGCAGGAGGAGGAGCTGACCCGGCCCCTTCTGGAGCTCTATTCCCTTGCCGCCTCCCCCAGAGACAGACTGCTCCTGAGCTGGAGCGGGGGGGAGGACAGCCGTCCCAGCCTCCTCATCCAGCGGGCCGCGGCTCTGCTGGGCGCGGCGGTGGAGACGGAGGAAAAGCTGCTGGGCCGCCACCTGGCCGCCGCGCCGAAGCCGGCGTTGTCCCTGGCCCTGGGGGAGGGCCCCTGGGCGGAGGCCGTCCGGGCCAGCCTGGGACCGGAGACGGTGGAGGACCTGCGCCTTCGGAGCGCCCAGAGCCGCGCCCCCCTGCGGCCGGAGACCGCCGGGAAGCTCTACGGGAGGGAACTGCGCCTGACTCCCTCCCGGGCGGAGACCTTCTACCAGTGCGCCTACCTCTACTTCCTCCAATACGGGCTCAAGGCCAAGGAGCGGAAGACGGCGGAGTTTGCCGCCCCGGAGAGCGGCACCTTCATCCACTACGTCCTGGAAAATGTGTGCCGCGCCGTCCGGGATGAGGGCGGTTTTGCCTCCTTCCCGGAGGAAGAGCTGCCTAGGCTCACCGCCCGGGTCACGGAGCAGTTCGCCCGGGAGAATTTCAAGCCCCGGCAGCTGAGAGACAAGCGCTTCCTCTACCTCTTCCGCCGCCTGTGTCAGACGGCGGAGACCATCGTGCTGGACGTGGCCGGGGAGCTGGCGGCGGGGGATTTCCAGCCTCTGGACTTCGAGCTCAGCTTTTCGGACAAGGATGGGGACCTGCCGCCCCTCCGACTGGAGGACGTCACGGTCCAGGGCACCGCAGACCGGGTGGACGGCTGGGTGGACGGGGACAAGCTCTACCTCTGCGTGGCGGACTACAAGACCGGAAAGAAAAAGTTCAGCCTCACCGACGTGCGCTATGGCCTGGGCATCCAGATGCTGGTCTATCTCTTCCTCCTCTCCGCCGAGGGCGGGGAGCACTACGGAAAAGAGATCGTCCCCGCCGGGGTCCTCTACGCCCCGGCGAGGGAGGTGCTGCTGGACCTGCCCCGGAGCACCGATGCGGGAGAGATCGAGAAGAAGCGGGCGGACACCCTGCGCCGCAGCGGCCTCCTCCTCTGCGATAAAAGGGTCCTCCAGGCCAGGGAGCATGGGGAGGCTCCCCGCTACCTCCCGGTGAAGTACCGGGACGGGGTCCCGGCGGGGAGCGTGGCCACCGCCGCCCAGCTGGGGGATCTGGCGTCCTACGTCCGCAGGCTCCTGGGGCAGATGGGCAAGGCTCTCCGCCGGGGAGAAAATGAGGCCAGCCCCCTCTATAAAAACAAGACCACCGGACCCTGCCTCTGGTGCCCCTACGGCGGCGTCTGCGGCTTCGACCCCCGGCGGGAAAAGCCCCGCATGGAGCTGAGTATGCCGGAGCCGGAATTCTGGGAGACCCTGCGGAAGGAGGCTCGGCATGGCTGAATTTCAACTGACCCGGGCCCAGGCCGCCGCGGTGGCCCACCGGGACTCCGCCCTGCTCCTCTCCGCCGGGGCCGGCAGCGGCAAGACCAGGGTGCTGGTGGAGCGGCTGCTGTCCAGGATCGCCGGGGAAGGGCTGGACGCGGACCGCTTCCTCATCATCACCTATACCCGGGCCGCGGCCTCCGAGCTGCGCAGCCGCATTGCCGCCGCCCTCCACGAGCGCCTGGGGAGAGATCCGGCCAGCCGTCACCTCCGGCGGCAGACCCTCCTTCTCCACCGGGCCAGGATCGGGACCATCCACTCCCTCTGCGCCGCCCTCCTGCGGGAGTACGCTCCCCTCCTGGGCCTCCGGCCGGACTTCCGGCAGCTGGAGGGCGCGGAGGAGTCCATCCTTCGGGCCGAGGTGCTGACCCTGCTCCTGGAGGAAAAGTACGAGACCATGACGGAGGAGTTCCGCGCCCTGGCGGACACCATGGGCGCGGGCCGGGACGACCGGGCCCTCAAAAGCGTGGTCCTGGGCACCTATGAGGCCCTGCAGAGCCACCCGGACCCGGAGCGCTGGCTTATTTCTCAGCTGGCCGCTCCCCTCCCGGAGGGGGACGCGGGAGAGACGCCCTGGGGCGCCCTGCTCCTGGAGAGAAGCATCGACCGGGTCTCCTTCTGGCGCGCCCGGATGGCCGCCGCCCTGGAGAGCCTGGGGGAGGACGGCAGGCTGGAAGCGGCCTACGGCCCCTCCTTCCGGGAGACGGTGAAGTCCCTGGAGGAGCTGGAAGCCGCCCTCCGGGAAGGCTGGGACGCTGCCGCCGCCTGCGGGGAAGTGCGCTTCCCGGCCCTGAAGGGCTTCAAGGGCTCGGGAGAGCTGCCCCTGGCCGGGAGCGCAAAGGCCGTGCGGGAGGAGTGCAAGGCCGCCCTGAAGAAGATCGCGGCCCTCTTCGACGCCTCCAGCGCCGAGCACCGGGAGGACCTGGCGGCGGTAAAGCCGGTGACGGACGCCCTCCTGCGCCTCACCTCCGATTTCTCCGCGGCCTACGAGCGGGAAAAGCGCCGCAGGGGACTCCTGGACTTCTCCGACCTGGAGCACCTGGCCCTCCGCCTGCTGACGGAGGAGGACCGGGAGACCCCCTCCCCTCTGGCCCGGGAGCTCTCCGGACGCTGGGAGGAGATCCTGGTGGACGAATACCAGGACTGCAACCGGGTACAGGACCGGCTCTTCTTTGTCCTCAGCCGGGGAGGAAATAACGTCACCATGGTGGGGGACGTGAAGCAGTCCATCTACCGCTTCCGCCTGGCGGACCCCCGCAGCTTTCTGGAGAAGTACGCCGCCTACCGGGAGGAGCCCCGGGCGGGGGAGGGACGGCGCATCCTCCTTCCGGAGAACTTCCGCTCCGACGCGGGCATCCTCCGGCCGGTGAACGCCTTTTTCTCCGCCGTCATGTCTCCCCGGCTGGGAGAGCTGAGCTACGGCGAGGAAGAGGCCCTGCGCCCCGGCCCCGGAGCGGTGGAGACGGAGGGGGCCTTCCGCTTCTTCGTCCTCCCGGAGGGGGAGGACCGGCTCAGCGCCGAGGCGGAGGCCGTGGCGGACTATGTTTCCTTCCTGCTCCGTGGCGGCTTCCCCCTGCCCGACGGGGCCGGAGAGCGGCCCGCAAAACCCGGGGACATCGCCATCCTGCTCCGCAGCGCGAAGGGAAAGGACGAGGTCTTTGCCGACGCCCTGAAAAAGCGGGGCATCGCCGCCTTCTGCCCCAAGTCCACGGAAAGCCTGAGCGCGCGGCCGGAGGTGCGCTGGGCCCTGAGCCTTCTGCAGATCATCGACAATCCCCGGCAGGACATCCCCCTGCTGGCGGCCCTGCGGAGCCCGGTGTTCTGCTTTTCCGAGGATCGGCTGGCCCAGATCCGCTGCTTTGAGCGGGAGGGGGACTATTACGCCGCCCTTCAAACGGCCGCCGAGACGGAGGCGGACTGCCGGAGCGTCCTGGACTGGCTCAGTCTTTGGCGGCTGCGGAGCCAGCTGATCCCGGCGGAAGGGCTGCTGCGCGAGCTCTGCGCCGAGACGGCCCTGCCCGCCCTGGCCGAAAGCCGGGAGGCGGGCTCCTCCCGGAACCTGGACGCCCTTCTGGAGGAGGCCCGGCGCTTCGGAGAGACGGGCCGGAGCGACCTCATGAGCTTCCTCCACTATCTCCGCAGTGCCGAGGGCATGGAGCAGAGCGCCCTCACTGCCGCCCCCGGCGGGGGCGAGGGAGTGACGATCACCACCATCCATGCTTCCAAGGGGCTGGAGTGGCCGGTGGTGATCCTGGCGGACCTGATGAAGAAATTCAACCGGGAGGACGTGCGAAAGCCCCTGCTGATCCACCCGGAGCTGGGCGTGGGAGCCAAGCGGGCGGATCGGGTCCGGGGCATCGAGTACCCCACCCTTCCCAGGCTGGCCTGCGCCCAGAGCCTCACCTCCGAGAGCCTCAGCGAGGAGCTGCGGGTCCTCTACGTGGCCATGACCCGTCCCAGGAACCACCTGGCCCTCTTCCTGGGTCTGAAGGAGCCGGAAAAGGCCCGGGAGAAATACCGCTGGGAGGGCGGCGCCCCCCTGCCGCCGGAGCTCCTGGAGAGCGCCTCCGGGATGGGGGAGTGGCTCCTGCGCGCCTCCCTGGTCCTGGGTGGGGAGGACTGGGCCTGGCGCAGCCCGCCGGGACCGGGGGAGACCCCGGAAGCGGCCGCCGCTGCGCCGGAGGCCAGGAAAGAGCGGGCGGAGGGCGTGGATGCCCTCCTGAATTGGCGCTATCCCCACGAGGCGGATACCCGCCTCCCCAGCAAGCTCACCGCCACCGCCCTGCGCGCCACCTTCGCCTCCCAGGAGGCGGCGGAGGGCGCCGGGGAGCTTAGTCTTCCACCGACAGGAGAGCGGGAGCTTCGGCCTCTGCGCTTTGCCCGCGGAGAGGCGCTGGACGCCGCCGGGCGGGGGACGGCGGTGCACCTGGCCATGCAGTACGCCGACCTTTCCGAATGCGATACCCTTGCCGGGGCCCGGCGGGCCCTGGAGCGCCTCCGGGAAAAGAGGATCCTCACGGATGACCAGTATGCCGCCGTGGATGAGCAAAAGCTGGTGGACTTCTGCCGGAGCCGGGAAATGGCCCTGCTGCGGCAGGGAGAAGTGCACCGGGAATTCAAATTCTCCCTGCTGGCCCCGGTACGGCAGTTCCTGGGGGAAGGGGAGGGGGAGACCCTGCTGCAGGGGGTGGTGGACCTCTGGAGCGAGCTGCCGGAGGGGCTCGTGCTCCTGGACTACAAGACGGACCGGGTCACCTGGGAGACCCAGACTGCCAGGGCGTTGGAATACGAACCGCAGCTCCGGGCCTACGCCTGGGCCCTGGAGCAGATCACCGGGAAAAAGGTGCTGAAGAAGCTCGTCTGGTTCTTTGCCACCGGCGAGAGCGTGGAAGTGCCCTGAAATAGAGCTATGTTAAGGAGAAAACAAAATGGATAGAATATGCCTGTTGGACGGCGCCATGGGAACGGAGCTCATGAAGCGGGGGATCCCCACGCCCCGCTTCCCCGAAGAAGTGAACCTCACTTCGCCGGAGGCGGTGCAGGCCATCCACCGGGACTATGTGAGTGCCGGGAGCGGCATCCTCTATGCCTGTACCTTCGGGGCGAACCCGGTGAAGGCCGGCTCCGGGCCGGTGGAGGAGGTCGTCCGCGCCGCGATCCGGAACGCCCGGGCCGCCGCCGGAGAGAAGGTCCGGGTGGCCCTGGACGTGGGCCCTCTGGGACAGCTCCTGGAGCCCTACGGCGACCTGACGGAGGAGGAGGCGGGGGAAGCCTTCCGTACCGTGTTCGCGGCGGGGAGGGAGGCGGACCTGCTGGTTCTGGAGACCTTCTTTGACCTGACGGAGCTCCTCATCGCCGTGGAGGCGGCCAGGGAGACGCTGCCGGGAATGCCCGTCTTCGCCACCATGACCTTCCAGGCCGGGGGCAGGACCCTGACGGGCGTCACCGTGGAGGACATGGCCCGGGAGCTTTCGGCCGCGGGGGTGTCCGCCCTGGGCCTCAACTGCTCCCTGGGCCCCGCAGAGGCCCTGCCCCTGGTGCAGACGCTGGCGGAGGTCTGCTCTATTCCCCTCATCGCCAAGCCCAACGCCGGGATGCCGGACCCCAAGACCGGGGCCTATCCCATGGACGCGGCCTCCTTTGCCCAAGCCATGGTCCCCATCCTGGACCTGGGGGTCCGCTACGCCGGAGGCTGCTGCGGCACCGACCCCGACTACATCCGAGCTCTTGCGGAGGTCTGTTCATGAGCGTCACCGCGTTCTTCTTCATGGTCCTGACCATGCTGGCAGCCATGATCCTCATCGTCCGCGTCTTCGACGCGAATCCCGAGCGGCTGGAGCCGGAGCGGGACGAGGACGGGCTGGAGAAGCCACTGAAACAGTTTCACCGCCCCGCCCGCCTCCGGCGGAGGGATTACCTGGTGATGCTGGCCATTACGGTCCTCTATGCCATTCTGGGCTTCTGGGACCTGGGGAATGTCCGGGGCATCGTCTCCTGGGAGACCTTTGAAAAGCGGGGGGACTCTGCCCTGCTGCGCCTGGAGGAGGCGTCGGAGCTCTCCCGGATCCAGTACTATACCGGAGCCACCGTGGGCTCCTGGACCCTGGAGTGGTCCCCGGACGGGGAGCTTTGGACCGGACGGGAGATCCTGGACCAGGGCTACAACGACATCCTGAAATGGCACGAGTTCCGCCCGGAGGAGGGCTTCGGGACCGTGAAGGCCCTGCGGCTCACCGCTCTCAGCGACGACCTGACCCTGGGGGAGGCGGCCCTGCGGGATGAGGAGGGCCGGATCCTGCCCTATACGGCCGATACCGAGGCCCTGCGGGACGAGCAGGCCCTGGTGCCGGAGGAGGAGAGCTGGCGCAACAGCTCTTACTTTGACGAGATCTACCACGTCCGCACCGCCTGGGAGCACATGACGGACAGGTATCCCTATGAGCTCACCCATCCCCCCCTGGGGAAGGAGATCATCAGCCTGGGCATCCGGCTCTTCGGTATGACCCCCTTCGGCTGGCGCTTCTGCGGCGTCCTGTTCGGGGTGCTGATGCTGCCCCTCCTGTATCTGCTCCTCCAGTGGATGCTGGGGGATACCCTGGTATCCGGCTCGGTCACGGTGATCTTCGCTCTGGATTTTATGCACTACACACAGACCCGCATCGCCACCATCGACACCTACGGGGTGTTTTTCATCCTGCTCACCTACCTCTTCTTTTACCGCTACTACACCCAGCCCTGGGACACCCCTCTCCGGAAGACCCTGCCGCCTCTTCTGCTCAGCGGGGCCTGCTTCGCCCTGGGGGCGGTGAGCAAGTGGACCTGCATCCTCTCCGGGGGCGGGCTGGCGGTGCTCTGGTGCGCCCGCCAGGGGGAGCGGATCTGGCGCCGGGGCTTCCGGCAGGAAGCGCGGAGCTATCTCCTTCCTACGGTGGGCTGGAGCTGCGTCTCTTTTCTTCTCTTCCCGGCCCTGGCATATCTCATCTTCTATTTCCCCTATGCGAGCCCTGCCGGGGTCAGCGTTTTCAGCCTGGAATACCCCAAGCTGATCCTGAGAAACATCCGGAACATGTACAATTACCACTCCGGGCTGGACGCCACCCATACCTTCCAGTCCCGTTGGTGGGAGTGGATGCTGGATGCGCGTCCCATCCTCTACTATCTGCGCTATTATGGAGAGGGGGACGCCTTGAAAAGCGCCTTCGGGGCCTGCGGCAATCCCCTCTTCTGGTGGACGGGGCTGGGGGCGATGGTGAGTATGGTCGTAAAAGGCATCCGGGGAGACCGGATGGCCTGGTTCATCCTGGCGGGCTATCTGAGCACCCTGCTCCCCTGGGTGGCGGTGGATCGCTGCGTCTTTATCTACCATTACTTTCCCTGCACGGTCTTCCTGGCTTTGGCGCTGGGCCGCTGCCTCCGGGACTGCGCCCGGCAGCGGCTGACCGGCCGGGACAAGACCGCCCCGGTCCTGGCCCTGGGCTGCGCCGCCCTCTTTGCCGTTTTCTACCCCGCCCTCAGCGGCGTTACCTACTCCGCCGCCTACGGCGAGGAGGTGCTGAGCTGGTTCCTGGGATACTGGCCGTTTTAAGAACACGCCGACAATACGCATAGAATAAAGGAGAACAGACGATGATCGCACTGGGCAGTGACCACGGGGGCTATGCCCTCAAGGAGGAGATCAAAAAGTACCTGACGGAGAAGGGCATTCCCTTCATCGACTTCGGAACGGATTCGGAGGAGAGCTGCGACTATCCGGAGTTCGCGGAGAAGGTGTGCCGCAGCGTCCTGGCCGGGGAGAGCGAGAAGGGCATCCTCTGCTGCGGCACCGGCATCGGCATGTCCATGGCCGCCAACAAGATCCGGGGCATCCGCTGCGCCTTGTGCTCTGACGGCTACTCCGCCGAGATGACCCGCCGCCACAACGACGCCAACGTGCTTTCCCTGGGCGGGCGGGTGGTGGGCCCGGGCCTCGCCCTGGAGATCGTGGAGATCTTCCTGCGCACCCCCTTTGAGGGGGGACGCCATGCCCGCCGGGTGAGTAAGGTCATGGCCCTGGAGCAGAGCTGAGGCCGCCTCGCAGAACGGCAAAGAGCGACAGAATATGTTACAGAAAAATGAAGGAATTGCGCTTTTTTCCTTGCCTTCTGCGGTTTTTTTGGGTAATATAATAGAATAAGGAAGAATTTTAGGTAAATTGGAAGAAGGAGGTGCGGCAATGAAAGCGTTCGGCGCCTGGCGGGTGGGCATGTTCGACCCTGTCTGCGCCAGGGCGATCTGGAAGTCCGGGATCTGCGGCCGGCTCACTGCCGCCCTCCTCTCCGCCCGGGGCATCTATACCCCGGAGATGGCCTCCGCCTTCCTGCGGGAGGACCTGGACTTATTGCAGGATCCTCTGGCCATGAAGGATATGGATAAGGCGGTAGAGCGCATCCGCGCCGCCGTGGCGGCGGGGGAAATCGTGGCCGTCTACGGGGATTACGACGTGGACGGGATCACCTCCACCGCCCTCATGACCTCCTGGTTCCGGAAGCAGGGGAACCCCGTGGTATCCTACATCCCGGACCGGCTCACCGAGGGCTACGGCATCAGCGAGGAGGCCCTGGCCTCCCTGGCGGAGCAGGGCGTCACCCTGGTCATCACCGTGGACTGCGGGGTGACCGCCGCGCAGCAGATCCGTTATGCCGCCGAAAAGGGCATGGACGTGGTGGTGACGGACCACCACGAGTGCGTGGGCGAGCTGCCCAGGGCCGTCGCGGTGGTGGACCCTCACCGGAAGGACGATACTTATCCCTTCAAGGGCCTGGCAGGGGTAGGGGTGGCCTTCAAGCTCCTCTGCGCCCTGGAGGGGCCGGAGAAGGTGGAGGCGCTCCTGGAGACCTACGGGGCGCTCACGGCCCTGGGCACCATCGCGGACATTATGCCTGTGGTGGGGGAGAACCGGGCCCTGATGCGCCGGGGGGTCCGGGTGCTCCGCGAGCGGGAGCACGCCGGGCTGGACAGCCTCATGGCCGCCATTTTTGTGGATAAGAAGAGCATTTCCGGCTCCGACATCAGCTTTTCCCTGGTGCCGAAGCTGAACGCCGCAGGGCGGATGGGCCGGGTGCGGGTGGCCTTCGACCTTCTCATGGAGGAGGACAAGCGGGAGGCCCACCGCCTGGCCGCCGAGCTGTGCGCCATGAACGCCGAGCGGCGGAGCGTGGAGGACCGGGTCTACGGCGAGGCCCTGGGGATGCTGGGGGACGCGAGGCACTTGGAGGAGCCCATCGTCCTGGCTTCGGAGCGGTGGCACCACGGCGTCAGCGGCATCGTGGCCTCCCGGCTGGCGGAGCGCTTCGGCGTCCCTGCGGTCATTATCTGCCTGGAGGGGGAGGAGGGCCGGGGCTCCTGCCGGAGCTACGGGGATTTCCGTATTTTTGCCGCCCTGGAATCCGTCCGGGACGAGCTGACCAGCTTCGGCGGCCATGAGCTGGCCGCGGGGCTCACCCTCCGGCGGGAGCGGGTGGATGCCCTCCGCCGCCGCCTGGGCGCCTATTACCGGGCCCACGAGGGGGACCGGGCCCAGATGCGGATGTACATCGACTTCTGCGTGGAGGACCCCAGCCTGCTGACCCTGGAGGAGATCGACGCCCTGAAGCTCATGGCCCCCTGGGGCGTGGGCAACCCGCCCCCCACCCTCTGCATGCGGGATGTGTTCGTGGAGGCGGTGATCCCCATCGGGGGGGATAAGCATCTGAAGCTCATCGGGGTCAAGGGCGGCATCCGCTTCGACTGCGTCTTCTTCGGCGTCTCCGTCCGGGAGCTGGGGGTCCGTCCCGGCAGCCTGGTGGATTTGGCCTTCGAGCCGGGGATCAACGACTTCCGGGGGATGCGCTCGGTGCAGCTCCTTCTGCGGGATGTGCGGCCCAGCCGCAATCCCGGCGATCCCAGCGTGGAGCTGGCCCGGCGCTTTTTTGCCGGTCAGCGGCTCGGCCCCATGGAGCAGGCCCTGCTCCTGCCGGACCGGGGGACCCTGGGCCGGGTCTGGCACTACCTGACCCGACGGGCGAAGCGCTTCGACGAGGAGCTGGATACCCTTCTGCCGGACATTGCCTTCCGGACAGGCATCCCGGCCCTCGGCCGGGTCTGGGTCTGCCTGCGGGTGCTGGATGAGCTGGGGCTCATCCGCCTGAAGGAGACCGGCGCTCTGGCGGAGATCAGCATCCCCCGGGTAGAGGGAAAAGCGGACCTCTCCCGCTCCGTCCTTCTGGCGAGGCTGAAATAGACGAGGACCATGGACAGCATGAACAAAAGCGAAAAACGCATGGACGGCGTGCTGCCGTCTCCCACGGACGTGAAGCCCGACGAGATGGAGAAGCTCTACGCCGAGCTGGAGGAAAAAACCCTTCGCTACGACCCGAATCTGGACCGGGCCAGGCTCCGTGCGGCCTATGAATACGCCAGGGACAAGCACGCCGGGCAGCTGCGGAAGGACGGGACTCCCTACATCTCCCACCCCCTGGCCGCCGCCGGCATCTGTGCGGGCATGGGCCTGGACGAGGACAGCATCATCGCCTGCCTCCTGCACGACACCATCGAGGACACGGACGCCACTTATCAGGAAGTAGCCAAGCGCTTCGGCACCGAGGTGGCGGACATCGTGGAGGGCGTCACCAAGCTGACGCGGGTGACCTACACCACCAAGGAGGAGGCGCAGATGGAGAATCTGCGCAAGATGCTCCTGGCCATGAGCAAGGACATCCGGGTCATCCTCATCAAGATCGCCGACCGGCTCCACAATATGCACACCATGAACTTCCAGTCCGAGGCCAAGCGCCGGGAGAAGGCCCTGGAGACCATGGAGATCTACGCCCCTCTCGCCCACCGGCTGGGGATGCAGCGGGTGAAGTGGGAGCTGGAGGACCTGAGCCTCATCTACCTGGACCCCATCGGTTATCAGGAGATCGTGGTCCAGCTGGACGCGAGGATGGAAGAGCTCAGCGAATTCATGGATTCGGTGCAGGAGCGCATCCGCAAGCGGATGGAGGACTGCAATATCCGCTGCGAGGTCTCGGGAAGGCTGAAGCACATCTACAGCATCTACCGGAAGATGGCCGCCCAGAACAAGCGCTTCAACGAGATCCTGGACCTCTGCGCCTTCCGGGTCATTGTGGACTCCGTGCAGGACTGCTACAACGTCCTGGGGCAGATCCACGAGCTTTTCACCCCCATCCCCGGCCGCTTCAAGGACTACATCGCCACTCCCAAGCCCAACATGTACCAGTCCATCCACACCTCCGTCATCGGCTCCGAGGGCATCCCCTTCGAGGTGCAGATCCGCACCTGGGAGATGCACCACACGGCGGAGTACGGCGTGGCGGCCCACTGGAAGTATAAGGACGGCATCGAGGGCCGGGCCGACGAGGACAAGTTTGCCTGGATCCGCAGCCTCCTGGAGGCCCAGCAGGACACCGAGGCCCCGGAGTTCATCTCCGAGCTGAAGGTGGATATGTTCTCCGACGAGGTCTTTGTCTTCACCCCCAAGGGGGACGTGATCAACCTCCCCGCCGGGGCTACCCCCATCGACTTCGCCTACTCCATCCACTCCCAGGTGGGGAACCATATGACCGGGGCCAAGGTCAACGGGCGCATCGTCCCCTTCGACCGGGTGCTGGAAAACGGGGACATCGTGGAGGTCTCCACCTCTCCCACCGCCAAGGGCCCGGGGCGGGACTGGATATCCCTGGCCAAGAGCGCCACGGCCCGGACCAAGATCCGCCAGTGGTTCAAGAAGGAGCGGCGGGAGGAGAACATTGTCCGGGGCCGGGCCGCCATGGAGGCCTCCCTGAAGCACGCGGGCATCTCCGCCGACGTCCTGGCGGACGCGGAGCTCATGGCCGTGGTGGAAAAGCGCCTGGCCGTCACCTCTCTGGACGACCTCTTCGCCGCCGTGGGCTACGGCGGCATGACCACCGTGCGCTGCCTCAACCGGATCAAGGAGGAGCTGGCCCGCACCCAGAAGGAGCACAAGGTCCAGCCCGAGGACCTGCTGGTGAAGGAACCGGCGCCCCGCTCCGGCGGGGTGGACGGGGTCCTGGTGGGGGACCTGGACAACTGCCTGGTGAAGTTCTCCCGCTGCTGCACCCCCGTTCCGGGGGACGGGGTGGTGGGCTTCATCACCCGGGGCTCCGGGGTCTCCATCCACCGGAAGGACTGCCTGAACTATCAGAAGGCCCTCCGGGAGGGGGAGGGAGGCCGCTGGGTCCCCGTGAGCTGGGCGGACACCGCCGGGCGGCAGTACACCGCCGCCCTGGACATCACCGCCGACGCGAGGCAGAACCTGATCCTGGACATCGTCACCGCCATGAACGCCGAGAAGGCTGGGGTCACCTCTCTGAACATCCGGGAGACCGGGGACGGAGGGGCCATCGCCTTCCTCACGGTGCTGGTGAAGGACCTGGAGACCCTGAACAGCGCCGTCCGGCATCTCCGGGGCATCCGGGGCGTCCGGGACGTGCAGAGACCGGGCTGCGAGGAACCGATGAGGGAGAAGAGGGCAGGGGCATGAGAGCCGTTGTGACCAGAGTGAAGAGCGCCTCCGTCACCGTGGAGGGGAAGACCGTGGGGGCCATCGGCCCCGGCTTCCTGGTGCTCCTGGGCGTCAAAACCGGGGACAGCGAAAAGGAAGCGGACTGGCTGGCGGAGAAGATCACCGGCCTGCGGGTCTTCGAGGATGCCGAAGGGCGGATGAACCGCAGCCTCCGGGACGTGGGGGGGAGCCTCCTGGCGGTGAGCCAGTTCACCCTCTACGGAAACTGCCGCCACGGGCGGCGGCCGGAATTTCTCCGGGCGGCCAAGGGGGCCGAGGCCGAGCCCCTGTACGAGCACTTCCTCCGCCGCTGCGAAGCGCTGGGCTTCCCGCCCCAGAAGGGCGTCTTCGGCGCGGAGATGCTGGTGGAGTCCGTAAACGACGGTCCGGTGACGCTGATCATAGATACCGACGAAGTATAAAGGGCGGCAGACTGCCGCCCTCTTTTTGAGAAAGGAATATTATATGCTCATCAAATGCTTTTCCGTAGGGCAGCTGGGGACCAACTGCTACGTCGTCACGGACGAGAAGACCCTGGCCTGCGCCGTCATCGACCCCGGCGCAGAATCCGGCACCATCCTGAACTATATCGACGACAACGGCCTCCGGCCCCAGGCCATCTTCATCACCCACGGCCACTACGACCACACCGGGGCCGTGGCCTCCGTGTACGAGGCTACCGGGGCCACGGTGTACATCCACGCCCTGGACGTGAACGCGGAGGGCATGGACGACGAGATGCGCTACAAGGGCGGCGACGAGCTCTGCTTCTACAAGGAGGGGGACGTGATCCGCGTGGGAAACCTGGAATTCCGCGTGATGGAGACCCCCGGCCACAGCCGGGGCAGCGTCACCCTCCGCTGCGAGGACGCCCTCTTCACCGGGGACACCCTCTTCCGGGGCTCCTGCGGGCGGACGGACTTTCCCGGCAGCAGCGCCGTGGCCATGATCGGCTCCCTGCGGCGGCTGGCCTCCCTGGAGGGAGATTACGAGGTCTACCCCGGCCACATGGACTCCACCAGCCTGGAGCGGGAGAGACGCTTCAACCCCTTCGTGCTGGACGCCATGGAAGACCGGGACTAGGGAAGCAGGCATGGCAGCAAACATGGATTCCCTCATCCGGCTCCGGGGTCACGACTACCGCTACGCCGCCCACCAGGCGCTCATCTCCTACCTGCCGGACTTCGGCGAGGAAGGCGACGCGCTTCTCAGCAGCCTGGAGGAGGGGCGGGCGGAAGCGCGGCTCACCTTGGGGGGAAAGGAATATACGGGAGAAGCGGTCCCGGACGGTCCCCTACCGGAAGAAGAGCTTCTCCGCAAGCGGGCGGAGCAGCGCCTGATCCGGCTGAGCGTTTTCCGGGCCGCCGTGTCCGCCCTGGGGAGGACGCCTCCCTGGGGAAGCTTCACCGGGGTCCGCCCCGGCAAGCTGGCGGCCCGGCACCTGGAGGAGACGGGCCGGGACCTGGAGGAGACCGTCTCCTGGCTACGGGCGGAATACAGTCTCACTCCCGTCCGGGCGCGGATCTGCGCCCAGGCGGGCCTGGAGGGCCTGGAGGTAAGGGACGAGCTGGGCGAGAAGGACGCTATCCTCTATGTGGGCATCCCCTTCTGCCCCAGCCGCTGTGCCTACTGCTCCTTCGTGAGCCACAGCGTGGAGAAATCCCTGAAGCTGGTGGAGCCCTATGTGGAGGCCCTGGGGGGGGAGATGGAGAGCGCGGGGCGCCTGGCCAGGGAGGCGGGGCTTCGGGTCCGGGCCGTGTACTGGGGCGGCGGGACCCCCACCACCCTCAGCGCGGAGGACCTGCGGCGTCTCATGGGCACCCTCCGGGAGAGCTTCGATCTCTCCGCCTGCCTCGAGTACACCGTGGAGGCCGGGCGGCCCGACACCGTCACGAGGGAAAAGCTCCTGGCCCTCCGGGAGGGGGGCGCGGGGCGCATCAGCATTAACCCCCAGACCATGGACGACCGGGTGCTGGCAGCCATCGGACGCCGACACACGGTCCGGGAGATATACGAAGCCTATGCCCTGGCCCGGAAGACCGGGGACTTTGAGATCAACATGGATCTGATCGCGGGGCTCCCCACGGACAGCGCAAGCGGCTTCCGGCGGAGCCTCCGGGAGGTGATCGCCCTGGGACCGGAGAACATCACCGTCCACACCCTCACCCGGAAGCGGGGTGCGGACCTGAGGGAAATGCCCCTCCAAAGCCTCAGCGGGGAAGAGGTGGGGGAGATGATGGACTTTGCTCTCTCCGCCCTGCCGGGGGCGAAGTGGGCGCCCTACTACCTCTACCGGCAGAAATACGCCGTGGGGGGCTATGGAAACGTGGGCTGGGCGAAGGAAGGGAAGAAGTGCCTCTACAACATAGCCATGATGGAGGAGCTCTGCCCGGTCCTGAGCCTGGGGGCGGGAGGCGCCACCAAGATCCCCCTGCCGGGAGGGAAGATCCTCCGCTGCTTCAATAAGAAATACCCCTATGAGTACATCGGCTCCCTCCGGGAGGCGGAGAAGGAGAAGCGGGACCTGTTCCGGGAGGCGAAAGCTGTCGAATAAGGGACCGTTTGGCGGAAAAAAACATTTACAAGCCGAATACAGGCATATATAATGGGGCTGTCCAAGGGAGGGGTCCAATGGGCCCGGAGGAACACTTACGGGATCGGAGGGGGATCATGGCTTATTCGATCATCACCATTTCCAGAGAATTCGGCACCGGCGCCCGGCTCATCGGCCGGGAGGTGGCTGCCCTCCTGGGCTACGGCTATTACGACCGGGCCCTTATCGAGATGGCCGCGGAGAAGAGCGGCCTCAGCGAGGAGTTCATCGAGCGGACGGAAGAGAAGGCCTCCAACAGCTTCCTCTACAACCTGGCCACCGCGGCGTATCTGGCTTCGGACGTCACCATGGAGTACACCGTTCCCGTGAACGACCGGGCTTTCATGGTCCAGTCCGACGTGATCCGGGACATTGCCAGGTCCAGCAACGGGGTCATCGTGGGCCGCTGCGCGGACTACATTCTGCGGGATCATCCCCGCCTCCTGCGGGTGTTCATCTACGCCAACAAGGAGGACCGCGTGAGCCGCATCGTGAATGAATACGGGCAGGACCCCAAGAACGCCGAAAACGTCCTGAACAAGATCGACAAGGGCCGGGCCAACTATCATAAGTTCTACACCGGCACCCCCTGGCGCAGCCTGGACAACTACGACCTCTGCCTGAATACCTCCACCATCGGCATCCAGGGGGCGGTCATGGCCATCAAGGCCGCCGCCGAGGAAAAATTCGGCAAAAAGGAATGAGCTGAGCGCAAGAAGCCCCCGGCGTCCGCGGACGCCGGGGGCTTTCTGCGCCGACCGGGAGGCCGGTCAATCAAAGAGGATGATGGGCTTGATGGCGCTTCCGTTTTTCGAGTCCTCAAAGGCCCTGTGGACTTCCTCAAAGGAGTAGTAATTCGCCAGCTTGTCCACGGGAAGCCGCCCCTCCTTGTAGAACTGCACCAGCTTGGGGATGAAGAACTGAGGATTGGAGGCTCCCTCCACCGTCCCCGCAAAGGAGATGCAGGGACCCACGAAGAGCATGGTGGCGTCCAGCTCCACCGGGCCGGAGAGGAAGCTCACCAGCACCGCCAGCCCCTCCTTCCGCATCCCCGCCAGCATCTGGGGCACCAGAGCGGGCGCGCCGGAGGCCTCCAGGGCGAAATGGACGCCCTTCCCGCCAGTGAGGCGTTTGATCTCCCCGGCGATGTCCGGGCACTCCCGCCCGTTGATGACGTGGGTGGCCCCGCACTCCAGGCTGAGCTCCAGCCGGGAGGGGACCGCGTCCACCCCGATGATGGTGCCGCAGCCAGCCAGCTTCGCCGCCATGATGGCGCTGATGCCCACCGCGCCGCAGCCGAAGACGGCGATGGCGTCCCCGGGAGTGGGCTTCATCTTGTTCAGTACCGCCCCGGCCCCGGTCTGCACGCCGCAGGCCAGGGAGCAGAGGGCCTTCAGTTCCACCTCCGGGTCCGCCTTCACGGCGTTGCGCTCGGCGATGATGCAGTGGTCCGCCAGGGAGCCCTGGCCGAAGAGGGCGCCCACCTTTTCCCCCGAAGGGTCGGTGATTCGCCGGTCCCCGTCGGCGTAGATGCCGTGGAAGAAGAGCTCGGTGCTCTGGTCACAGGCGTAGGGGCGGCCCTCCAGGCATTCCTCACAGCATCCGCAGGAGGGGAAGGACATGATCACGTGGTCGCCGGGGCGAAGGTCCCTCACGCCGGGACCGATCTCCTCCACGATGCCCACGCCCTCATGGCCCAGGACCATGGGGTATTTGCCCGGAACCTGCATATAGAGGGCGGAGGAATCCGTGTGGCAGATGCCGCTGGCGATAAGCTTCACCAGCACCTCCCCGGTCCTGGGCTGGCCCAACTCCAGCGTTTCGATCTCCAGCTTTCCCGCCTCCCGGACCACCGCTGCCCTGATCTTCATAAGTGTTTTCCTCCCTGTTCCCGGACCCGCAGGCCCTGTGATCTGTATTGCTTTTCCATATTCTACAGGAACGGGGCGTCGATTGCAAGCGGCTGTGCACCGTGAACCCGGCGCCGGCTGCCCCCGCCCTCTCCTGAGGCCCCTTCCTCCGCGCTTCGGCTTGCCCCGGCCGCTTTGCTGTGATAAAATGCGGAAACAAGGATGATGGAACGACCGTCATTCATCCTGCCGCTTTCAGGGAGCGGTCTGCGCCAAAGCCGGCTTCACCGGGAAGAGCAACGGCGGGTTGCTTGTAAAAGCCGCATTTCTGTATTACAATTCAGCCAAATCATAAGGAGGTGCTCGTATGGATACGAAGGACGTGATCTTCGAGCTTCGGAGGAAAAGCGGCCTGTCACAGGATGAGCTGGCCGAAAAGGTCTATGTGACCCGGCAGGCGGTATCACGCTGGGAAAACGGGGACACGGTCCCAAACACCGATACATTGAAATTGCTTTCAAAGCTGTTCAACGTTTCCATCAATACGCTGCTTGGCTCGCCGCGTCAGCTGATCTGTCAGTGCTGCGGAATGCCCCTTGACGATGCGATCATCAGCAGGGAAAAGGACGGAACGCTCAATGAGGATTACTGCCAGTGGTGCTACGCCGACGGAACATACACATACAGCAATATGGATGAGCTGCTGGACGTCTGTGTCCGTCATATGGCAACGGAGGACTATCCCGAAGAGCAGGCCCGTTCTTACCTGAAGCAGCTTCTGCCCCAACTGGATTACTGGAAAAGATACGAGGAACTCAGTGACGACGGACAGTTTGAGGCATTCAAGAAGCAACTGATGGAGGAAATCAACGATCTCCATATTGAGGGTCTGCCCAAAGTAGAAAAACTGAATGCACTTGTGGGAAGCTATGTCAATCTTGCGTACCCGCTTCCCAGCGGAGAAAACGTGAAGCTTCTGGATGACCGGACGACCTATCTGGGGAACCAGCTGGAATCAGAGCTGGGCGGAGACCGCTGCTTTGGGGTCCTTGCGAATATGGATTTCATCCTGGTGTGCACGTATGAGGCAGAGGGAGCCAATCCGGAGCTCGTTCTTTATAAAAAGCGATAGGACGTTTCGCTGAAAGGAAACAAATGACAGGAGGCCTGCGATGGGCGTCACCTTTTCTGCGGCCCCGGCGGCCTTCGGGGGGCTTCACCTCGCCGCCCTGGGGCTCATCGTCCTGATTTTCGCCTTTCTGTTTCCCATCGGAAGGGCGGCGCGAGGGAGATGCTCACGGCCCTGATGCAGGCCGCCGCGGAGAGCGAGGAGCTGGACGCCGCCTCGATCATTTTCACCGAGGGAATGGACGGCATGGAGTACTCCTGCAGGCCATGGGCTTCCTGGTGGCGGTGCGGGGCAAGGACAAGGGCTTCGTGACGCGCCTGGGCAAGTTCCCCCGCTTCAAAAATCCCAGAGGCAGCCAGGGGACCTTCGTGCCCCTGAGGGAGGTGGAGCCCGGAGAGCTGGCAAGGTTCGCCTCCGTCCTGAACGACGGCATTATTCCCGACACGGCGGTGGCCCTGCCCTTACGACCGGAGGCCTACCTGCCGGAGAGCCTGGTCTGCCTGGAGGAGGGGAAGATCCGGGCCCTCTGCCTCTTCAGCGGGGACGAGAGCGGCCTCTCCATCGACTGGGTCTACAACAACTGCTCGGTCTCCACCACCTTTATCGACCTGTTCAACGAGGCCGTGTCCCGCCTGAAAAAGCGCTTCCCGCCGGAGACGAAGCTGGTGTTCGCCAGCGTGAACGAGGGCGTGGAGAACATCGTGGAAAAGCAAGTCCCCATCGAGAGCCGGGCCGAGATCTACGTCGGCACCTACGCGCTCGTCCGGGAAGACTGAAGAGAGGGGAGGGGAGGAACCGTCATGCCGCTGAAACTCGACGAGGTCATGCAGCGCATCCAAAAGATGCAGCAGAACGTCCAGGCGGGGGCCAGCGTCATCTGCATGGATTACCGGGGCTTCGGCAGCAGCAAGTCCCTCTCCAAGAGCGGGGAGGAGGTCCGGACCTACCCCAGCGAGCAGTCCGTTTATCAGGACGGGAAGGACATGCTCCACTACGTCGTGGACAAGGACAAGCTGAACGTGAAGCCGGAGAACGTCATCCTCCACGGCTTCTCCCTGGGAGGCGCGGTGGCCTCCAAGGTGGCGGCGGACTTTACCCAGGAGCAGCAGAAGCAGGCTCTGGAGCAGGGAAAAACGGCCCACAAGCTGGGCGGCATCGTCCTCCACAGCTCCATTGACAAACTGGCGGACGTGGCCACCCGGCAGAAGAACTGCGTCATGGGCTTCGGCGGCTGGGCCTTCGGCGGCGGCTACAATACGAAGTCCCATTTGCAGCGGCTCCACCGTCTGGATCCGGACATCCCCGTCCACTACGTCAGCGGCTCGAAGGACGCCACGGACGACTACGACCGTCCGGATCCGGACAACCTGGACCTGAACGTCACAAAGCTCCATCAGGACCCGAAGGCGCAGTTCCGGAATTCCTCCGTCCAAATCGGGGATGAGAGTCACACCGGTATGAATCTGCGGGCGATCGACATCCTGCCGATCGTCCAGCACGGCCGGGAGGCGCAGCTGGGCGGCCCGGAGAGAGGCCTGGCGCCGCAAGGACAGGAGCCCCAGCTGGTGTGAGCCGAGTCCCGGCTTTCCAGGATCAAAAAAGCCAGTCTGCTCTTTCGAGGGCAAACTGGCTTTTTCACAGCTTTGTCAGGGGAAAGGGGTATCCCTTCCTTTTCCCTGCATGCGCAGGAAGGAGGGTGCGCAAGGCCCCCTCACCGCCCGGTGAGCCTGGCTGCCAAGGAGCGCTGCACCCGCATCGCCCCCGTGGGACAGAATTCCTGGCAGCAGAAGCAGCGGATGCAGGCGTTGCGGCGGATCCGCGCCCTGCCGATGACGACGGTGATGGCGGAAGCGGGGCAGTCCCGGGCGCACCTGCCGCAGCCGGTGCAGTCCCTGCCCACCGCCGGGCGGGAGCGGAAGAGCAGGTACATGCCCTGCTTCAGAAGCTTCCGCAGCCCCCGGTCCTCCTCCGTGCGGGCGAACCAGGAGGCCGTCGCCCCGGAGCGCTGAAAGTCCTTCAGGGCATAAGGCGCGGCCAGCGCCCCGATCTCCGGCTCCTCAGCGGCCAGCAATCCCCGCCGCTTGGCTGCCTCCAGATAGGGGATCTCCCGCTCCTTCAGGCTCAGAAGGGCGGCGCAGAGCCGGTCCAGCCGGTAGGGGTCCCGGCAGGCCAGCACCAGCCCCAGGTGCCGGGGCGTGCCCATGGTGGGGCCGTTTCCCTCCATGATCTCCACTGCGTCGCAGAGGTGCAGTTGGGGCCTGACATACTCGTTCAGGTCGATGAGCATGTCGGCAAAGCGCATGGGGTCCTCGTGCCGGTAGTGATACTCGCTCTTGTGGGTGCCGGGGATCACGCCGTAGAGGTTCTTCACCGCCGCGGTCATGCCCATCATGCCGTGGGACTTGAGCTTGCAGAAGTTAATGACCGCGTCGCAGGAGCGCAGCCAGTCCACACAGGCAAAGCGCCGGATGCTCTTTCCCTCCGGGAACTCGACTTCACTGTAGCCGAAGTCCTCGTTGAGCACGCCTCCCGCCTCCCGGCACAGCTCCATGCCGGTGGTCTCGTAGAGGCGGTGCATCAGCGGCGCCACGAAGGGGCCGCCCGGGCTGTCCCCCAGCACCACCTCCGCTCCCCGCTCCCGCAGCAGGCGCGTGAGCTCGGAGGCCAAAACGGGATGGGTCGTGGCGGCGGCCTCGGGCTTTTTGGCGGCGCAGAGGTTCAGCTTGATGCCGACGCGCATCCCCGGCTTTACCCAACTGAGCCCGCCGGAGGCCTCGATCGCGGCCTCCAGCGCCCGCCGGACCGTCTCCGGGGTATAGTCCGGGCAGGGGGCCAGGGCGGGCATGCGGTTCTCTTTTTCGTTCATGGAAGATCGCCCCTTTTTGGGATGGCTCTCAGAGATACGCCTGGATCCGCCTCATCATATCAATTATATGGGCCTTCTTCAAGCCCGTGAAAGCCCAAGAAAACCGCTTTGCCGCTCCGAAAAACGGAAAAGAGTCTTGCCACGCCCCCGCGCTTTTGATAAAGTGTATGAAAAAGAAGACAGAAAACAGATGGTTTAAGGAGCTAATCATGGGTGACGATTGCATAAGGATCCCCCTGACGGGCAGGATCGATTCCAATAACGCCCCGGCGGTGGAGCAGGAGATCCAGGCGGAGCTGGCAGGGAAGGGTCCTTTGCCCGTGATCCTGGACGCGGAGGGGCTGGAATACATCTCCAGCGCCGGACTGCGGGTCCTTCTGCGGCTGAAAAAGACCCGGCCGGAGCTGACGATCACCGGGGTCAGCTCCCAGGTGTACGAGGTTTTGGAGACCACCGGCTTTACCGAGCTGCTGACGGTGGAGAAGGCCTACCGCACCGTCTCCGTGAAGGGTTGCGAGGTCATCGGCGAGGGCTTCAACGGAAAGGTCTACCGTCTGGATCAGGAAAACGTGGTCAAGACCTATAAAGATGCGGAGGCGCTCCCCGCGATCCGCCATGAGCGGGAGGTGGCGCGTCTGGCCCTGATCCTGGGGATCCCCACGGCCATCTCCTACGACGTGGTCCGGGTGGGGGAGGGCTACGGCTCGGTCTTTGAGCTTCTGGAGGCCCGATCCTTTGCCAAGATCCTGGCAGAGGAGCCGGAAAAGCTGGACTGGTGCGTCCGGGAATCCGTGGCCCTGCTGAAAAAGCTCCACAGCACCCAGGTTCCGGAGGGAAAGCTGCCCCGCCGGAAAGAGGTGCTGCTCTCCGCCGCCCGGAGCATCCGGTCCATGCTGCCGGAGGCGCCGGGGGAGAAGCTGGAGCGGATGATCTCCGCCATCCCGGAGCGGGACACCATGCTCCACGGGGACTATCACACGAAGAACATCATGCTGGCGGGGGAGGAAGTCCTGCTGATCGACATGGACACCCTCTCCACAGGACATCCGATCTTTGACCTGGCGCAGATGTACAACTCCTATCTGGGGTTTTCGGAATACGATCCAGGCGTGGTCCTGCGCTTCCAGGGCTTTGACCGGGATACGGCCCTGCGCTTCTGGCAGCGGAGCCTGGAGGCCTACTTCGGCGCCGGGGACGCTCAGAAGCCGGCCGCGGCGGAGCGAAGGATCCGCTGCGCGGCCTACACCCTGCTGCTGGACTGGAGCGGCGACGTTCTGGACCTGGACACGGAGGAGGGGCAGGCGACCCTGGCGCTCTGGAAGCGGGAGCTCCTGTCCCTGCTGGAGACGGAGGACTCCCTGGAGCTGGAGCTTCCCGGCGAGGAATGAGACGCAAAACGCGCCTGCCGCACCGGCGGGAAGAAGCACACATAGTGCATCAGGAGGAGAGACGATGGCGATCAGCTTTAACCAGAATTCCGCCTGGAATCTGAGGCCCATCAGCATAGAAGCGGTCCGGGATGAGGTGAACGGCCTGCTCATCGGCGGCGAGGAGGCGGTCATGGCCTTTCAGACCGTCCGGGATCAGGTGGTCTTCACCAACAAGCGGATCATCTCCATCGACGTGCAGGGCATCACCGGGAAGAAGAAATCCTACAGCTCCCTGCCCTATTCCAAGATCCAGTACTTCTCCGTCCAGACCCCCGGCTTCGCGGAGCTGTTCCCGGATTCCGAGCTGTTCATCATGTTCTCCAATACCTTCACCGCCCGCTTTGAGTTCCGGGGAAACGTGGATATCGGCCTCATCGGGCGGATGATCTCCGAGTACGTCCTGGCCTAGAGGATGCCGGAGTGATCGTTCCCCCAAAGCGGAATAGGGGGGCTTTATTCAGGCGTAGTTTATGGGAAGTAGCATTCTCAATGACTGTTTTATCGGATCCGCATTGTCATATCCGTTTCTTCATCGTATAATCCAACGTAAAGCGGCCCTCTGCGGCACGCCATTCTGCTGACACGGAGGAAGATGCCAATGAAGTTCACTTTTGAAGACGGAATGCTCTGTCTGTTTCCGAAAGGCCGCATCGACAGCACCAATGCCGCCGACTTTGAGCAGGAGCTGACCCGGATGATCTCCGAGCACCCCGGCGCGGCGCTCGTGCTGGACGCCGCCGAGCTGGACTATATCTCCAGCGCCGGACTGCGGGTGCTGCTGCGGCAGCGGAAGGCCCAGGGGGAGGAGCTCACCGTACGGAACGTATCGCCCGCATTGTATGAGATTTTCGAGATCACCGGCTTCACCTCGCTTCTGAACGTGGAAAAGGCCCTCCGTTTTCTCTCCGTCGCGGGGCTGGAGCAGCTGGGCGCCGGCGTCCACAGCACTGTGTACCGTCTGGACGGGGAAAGCATTCTCAAGGTCGTCAAGGACATGACCCTGGAGGCGATCCGCGCGGAGATGCAGGTATCCAAAAAGGCCCTCTTCCACGGAGTGCCCACCGCCATTTCCTATGACGTGGTGCGTACCGAAGAGGGCTACGGCGAGGTCTATGAGCTGTTCCGCGCCGGCGTGCTCTCTGCCGCCGTGATGGCGGAGCCGGAGCGCCGGGAGGAGTATCTGGATCAATTTGTCGCCATGTACCGGCAGATCCACAGCGTGGAGATCGGCGAGGGAGAGTTGGACAGCGTGCGGGACCGCTACCTCGCGGCGGCGGAGGCGCTTGCCCCCCTGGTGAGCCCGGAGGAGCTGACGCTGGTGCGCCGGATGATCGAAGCCGTCCCGGAGGGGCACAGCTTCATTCATGGGGATTTCCACATGAACAACGTGATGCTCCAGGACGGGGAGCTCCTGCTGATCGACGTGGGCGAGGCCGGCCGCGGCCACCCGCTTTTCGACTTTGCGCAGACCGAATGGGCCTACCTGATGGCGACGGACTACTCGCCGGAGCGCTGCGAGAGGGTCACCGGGATGTCGCTGGAGGAAGCCCGCTACGTCCATAAGAGGCTGTTTCCCCTTTACTTCGGCGCCGCTGGGGACGCAGCGGAGCGCAAGCTGGCCGTTGTGAACGGCATGGCCATGCTGCGGCGGCTGCTGATTCCCTTCCTCCAGAACTGGAACGAAGCGTCCGAAGCCGTGTGCGAGCGCCTTCCCGGCGCGAGGCAGGACTTCTTCCCCCGCATCAACGCGCTCTGCGAGCTGATCAAAAGCGAATTCTGAAGCACCCGGGACGGCGGCAAGAGTCCCTGAAAAAAACAGAGACCGAGGTGGCTGAAACCGTCGCCCCGGTCTCTTGCTGTGGTAAAACGATCGCGAGAAACAGGAATACTGGGGACCTTCAGCCGCAGAAATGGTAAAAGGGATCGTCACGCGGCGGAATAAAGCCGCCCCTTCCGTCGGGATTGCCTCTGTACGGTTCGGGGCGGTGGAGCCCCCGGATACCTTTGGTAAAAGTGAATTCGGCAGATTGCCCTTGACCCCTTGGCCCGGATTTGATACAATAAATAAAATAAGAGAAAAGCGACCAAACGGAACGATCAAAGAATAGGAGAGAAGTCACTATGCTGAGTCCGAAACAAAACTTTTATGAGGCTGCCAAGGGCCTGAACCCCGACCGGTATGCCAACCAGTACGAGGCGCTTCGCCTGGTCCTGCATCCCGCGCTGCTGCACCTGAACGGCGCCCAGCCCGGCCAGGAGAACGTGGTCAACGCCTGGGGCATCACCAACAGCTGGCCCGCGGGCATGCCCGGCGCCTTCCCCGTGCACACCCCGGACAAGATCGTCATCAAGGACATCGAGCACTGGCAGGACTATGTCCATGCCCCCAGCCTGGATTTCCCGGACGAGGATTGGGAGCTCATCAAGGGCATCCTGGACAAGGTGGACGACAACCTGGCCTACAAGACCCCCTTCGTGGCCCCCGGCCTCTTTGAGCAGTGCCACCACCTGGGCGAGATCCAGAACACCATGATCAACCTCTACGAGTACGAGGACGAGATGCACGACCTCATCAAGTATCTCACCGAGTACGAGCTGAAGATGGCCGAGGGCATCTGCAAGAACCTGAAGCCCAACGCCCTCTTCCACCACGACGACTGGGGCAGCCGCACCAGCACCTTCATGAGCCCCGAGATGTTCGAGGACTTCTTCGTGGAGCCCTACAAGGAGGTCTACGGCTACTACAAGTCCCACGGCTGCGAGCTGATCGTCCACCATTCCGACAGCTACGGCGCCACCCTGGTCCCCTCCATGATCGAGATGGGCATCGACGTGTGGCAGGGCTGCATGAGCTCCAACAACCTGCCGGAGCTGACCCGGAAGTACTGCGGCCAGATCGGCTTCATGGGCGGCTTCGACGGAGCGGACTTCGACAGCGAGGACTGGAACAAGGAGGACATCAAGGCGAAGGTCTACGCCCTGCTGGACGCCTGCACTCCCAAGGCCTTCATCCCCTGCATCGCCCAGGGCGGCCCGGGCAGCATCTACGACGGCGTGTACGACGCCATCATCGACGCCATTGACGACTACAACGAGGAGCATTTCGGCGTGAATAAGGCCGACATCGTCCGCAGCCCCATTCAGTACGAGAAGATCGGGTATATGTAAAAAGCGCCGTTTCCGTTTTCGCGGAAATGAGATCGGGGCGGGGAAGAGCCGGGGAGCGCGCCTCACCGGGCTTCTCCGCCCTCTTTTTCCTCCGTGTCCGACTTTTGAAAAAGACCGGAGGTTTAGCCTGGCCGGGGGCTTGACAAGTCCGCCCCCGCGTGATATATATGCTTTCGTTATCTCAGCCAAGGCAATGAAGGAGATCAGTAGGGCGGACCCGGCCCTTCAGAGAGCAGCCGGCAGGTGCAAGGCTGCGGGTCCTCCGTCCGAATACGCTCCGGAGCCGCTCCCCCAACGTACCCAGGGTATCAGTAGGGGCAGACGGGTGCGCCCGATATCGCGCAGAGTGTGTGATGGCACACTCTAAGGAGCGCTCCGCGAGGCGCGCTTGAACCAGAGGTGGTACCACGAATGGCCCCATTCGTCCTCTGTCCGGCTTGGACAGGGGCGAATTTTTCTATAGGAGGAAGAAACATGCAAATCTACGAGGAATTGGTGGCCCGGGGCCTCATCGCCCAGGTCACCGACGAGGCCGAGATCCGGGAGCTGATCAACAACGGGAAGGCGACCTTTTACATCGGCTTCGACTGCACCGCCGATTCCCTCACCGCCGGGCACTTCATGGCCCTGACCCTGATGAAGCGCCTGCAGATGGCGGGGAACACTCCCATCGCCCTCATCGGCGGCGGCACCACCATGATCGGCGACCCCAGCGGGCGGACCGACATGCGCAAGATGCTCACCAAGGAGGACATCGACCACAACGCCGAGTGCTTCCGGAAGCAGATGGAGAAGTTCATCGACTTCGGGGAGGGGAAGGCCATCATGGCCAACAATGCCGACTGGCTCCTGGATCTGAATTACGTGGAGCTGCTGCGGGAGGTGGGGCCCCACTTCTCCGTGAACAACATGCTCCGGGCCGAGTGCTACAAGCAGCGGATGGAGAAGGGCCTCAGCTTCTTTGAGTTCAACTACATGATCATGCAGTCCTACGACTTCTACCACCTCTTCCAGCACTACGGCTGCAATATGCAGTTCGGCGGGGACGACCAGTGGTCCAACATGCTGGGGGGCACCGAGCTCATCCGCAAGAAGCTGGGCAAGGACGCCTACGCCATGACCATCACCCTCCTGACGGACTCCCAGGGCAAGAAGATGGGAAAGACCGCCGGCAACGCCGTCTGGCTGGACCCCAACAAGACCAGCCCCTTCGACTTCTACCAGTACTGGCGGAACGTGGACGACGCGGACGTGATGAAGTGCCTCAGGATGCTCACCTTCCTGAGCCTGGAGGAGTTGGCGGAAATGGACGCCTGGGACGACAGCCGCGTGAACGAGAAGAAGGAGGCCCTGGCCTGGAACCTCACCGCCCTGGTCCACGGGGAGGAGGAGGCCAATCGTGCCCAGGCTGCCGCCCGGGCCATCTTCACCGGCGGGGACGACGAGAGCATGCCCTCCACCGCGATCCCGGAGTCCAGCCTCCAGGACGGCGGCATCGGGCTGCTGAATCTGCTGGTGGCCTGCTCTCTGGCTTCCAGCAACGGGGAAGCCCGGCGTCTGGTGCAGCAGGGCGGCATCATGGTGAACGACGTCAAGGCCCAGGCCATCGACATGAGGATCACCGCCGAAGAGCTGCGCCAGGGCGTGAAGCTCAAGAAGGGAAAGAAGATCTACCATCGGGCGGTGTTGGCCTGATCCGGGAGGACTGCCCGGAGTCAACCGCTTAGAAACAACCGAAACGCCGACCGGACTGAAAAGGACCGGTCGGCGCTTTTTCCCCGGGAAGAAGACAAAAAACACAGTTGACCGTGCCGCCAAGCCCGGTTTTCTGTGGTATACTTTTTAATAGAACACAAGAGGAAGGAACGGCAAGGGAAATTGGAACTCAAGACCTGCATTCGGGAGCTGGCGGAAAAAAGGGGCCTCAGCATCGAGGTCATGTCCCTGCTTCTGGGGTATCGCAGTCCCACCTCCCTGAAGCGGATCCTGCATGAAAACGTCCGCCCCGCGACCCTGAGCGACTTTGTCCGGAGGATGGAGGCCCACATGGATCTCAGCGAGGGAGAGTCCTCCGCGCTGGACCGGGCGGTCCGGATCCGGCAGTACGGGCTGGCCTGGGTGCGGGAGCGGGATGATTTTCGCGCCTTCCTCCAGGGCGGGAGCCTGCCCGCGCCGGAGACCCTGGTGGTGGAGGACCTGGAAAAGGGGGAGTTCGAGCCGCTGATCCAGCGGTATTCCGGAAAGAAGGAGCTGCGCCTTCACGCGGTGAATTGCGTCTATCCGGCCTTTTTCTCCGCACTTCGGAAGCTGCTGGCGGAAGAGGGCTCGGATGCGGTGCAGGCGATTCGGGCCTCGACCCATGACCATGGGTCTGCCTACATCATGAACATGCTGTGCTCCGTCCTCCGCTTTCAGAACTACCATGGAGCGATCCTGGAGGCGACGGCGGGGAACGGCCCGTACGTCCGGGGACCCTGGGAGGCGGATGTCCTGCTCTGCTCCTGGCAGGAGCCGGGGGTGGGAGAGACGACCGAGCTCCTGACCTTCCGGACCCCCACCAGGGTCGCGGCGGTATCGCTCAAGCGGGAGGGAGTCTCCCTGCGCAGACTGCTGATCAGCCTGAGACCGGAGCTGAGGCCGTTGAACCGGTCCTGGCCCGCCATCACCACCATGGAGGACTACGTCTCTTACCTCGCGGAGCTGGCGGAGCTGGAGAAGGACGCGGAGATCTGGGAGATCAAGCCGGACCCCTGCCTCGTCTATATCCCGGCGGAGGTGCAGAGGGCCGCCCTGGAGGAGGGGCCGATCCCGGCGGAGCAGCTCTCCCCGGTCCTGGAGGCACTGTATAAGACCGCCCAGGCAAGGAACCGGAACATTTTTACGAAGCGAAAGGCGACCCATACGATCCTGAAAAAGGGCGCCATGCGGCAGCTGGCCCTGAGCGGGAAGACGATGGACCATTTTTGGGGCTTTCGTCCCTACACCAAAGAGGAGCGGCTTCGCATCTTCTGCCTGCTTCTGGAGCAGGCGCAGGAAAACCGGCAAGTTCACCTCTACTTCCTGCGGGAGGACGACGCCCTTCGGGACGTGAATGTCATGCTCTACGGCTCCCGGGGCATCCTGCTCTGCAATATGGATACGAACTACGACCTGGGCGGCGGGCATTCCGACCTCCTGATGACGCCGCCGGAGAGCTTCCTGGAGGAATTCCAGCGATTCTTTATGACCGATCTGGTCAAAGAGCTGTGCCTCTCCGAAGGGGAAAGCATAGAATACCTTACTTATCTGCTGAACCTGGTTCGGGAAAGCGGCTGAGCGCCGCCCCTCCCCCCGAGCCTGTTCTATCTGCGGGGGAAGCATCTGTCCCGCTCCCCTGGCGCAAAAGGGCAGCAAACCGGAACTGCACCGGTTTGCTGCTCTTTATGGTGCGCCCGGCGAGCGCACGTTCTCTAGGGTGAAAGTCCCGAACGCGCCCGGCAGCGGGAAGCGTTAGCCGAAGGCAAGGGTGTCCGTCGTGAGGCGGAATCTGAAGGAAGCCGGATTGCGGAGGTTGAAAGGT
>JAFXTU010000052.1 GCA_017535635.1 Oscillospiraceae bacterium | reverse complement strand
GCTTCGGAGATCGCGCAGCCGAGGCTTCCGGTGGTGCCTGGATGCTCGGCGAGTATCTTCTTGCCGATATTGGTGGTCATCGAAGGCGAAGGCGTTACGTCCGCGCCGTACGTGCGCATGACCTCTCGGCGGAAAGGCTTCTGCTCATAGGAGACCTTCACCATGTAGACCTTGCAGTCCAGGTCGAAGTAGGAGCAGGCCATGCTCAGGGCGGTACCCCACTGGCCGGCGCCGGTCTCGGTGGTGACGCCCTTGAGGCCCTGCTTCTTGGCGTAGTAGGCCTGGGCGATGGCGGAGTTCAGCTTGTGGGAGCCGCTGGTGTTGTTGCCCTCGAACTTGTAGTAGATGTGGGCGGGGGTCCCCAGGGCCTTCTCCAGGAAGTAGGCGCGGACCAGGGGGCTGGGCCGGTACATCTTGTAGAAGTCGTACACCTCCTGGGGGATCTGGAAGTATTCCGTGTCGTTGTCCAGCTCCTGGGCGATCAGGTCCTCGCAGAACACGCCGGCCAGCTCCTCGGCCTTCATGGGCTGGTGGGTGCCGGGGTTCAGCAGAGGGGCGGGCTTGGTCTTCATGGCGGACCGGAGGTTGTACCATGCCTTGGGCAGCTCGTCTTCCGTGAGGTAGGTTTTGTAGGGGATCTTTTCCATGTTCCTGCTCCTTTCTTTTCTCGGGGCCGCGCCGCCGTGGGACCATGCGCCTCTGCCCGGGCCAAAAAAGATGCGGCACAGGTCAATCTGTGCCGCATCAAAGTCTTAACGGATTTCGTTTCAGGCTTTCAAGCATCGCAAATCGACCTTACCGGGCGAGACCTGGTAAAGCTGAACCACCAGAACCATGCGATGCTGAAAAGTTTTCTCATGAAACGTACCTTCCTGAAGTCGCCCGGGCTCCCACGGCCCCGGCGCTTTTCTTGTGGGCCACTATACTCCCGACTTTTTTGTTTGTCAAGAGCAAATCGAAAAAAACTTTGTTTCGCTGAATCAGAGAACAGAGTCCTCCGCATCCTGCGCCGGAATCCTGCGGAGGCGACGGGGCCTCTCCCCCGCCAGTGGTCAAATCAGAACGCCGCACTCTTGCGAAAGCGGAAGCGGCGTCTGCCTGCCGCCGCTCAGGCCGCCCGCCGCGCCCTCCAGGGTCTCGTCGTCCAGCGGCTGAGCGGGCGCTTCGGCGGGCGTTTTTTTCGCTTCCTCCGCCGTTTCGCTTCCGGCAAGCCTCTGCTTTTCTTCCTCGCTGAAACTGTTGGTCGCTTCTTTGTCTGCCATAAGGAAACCTCCCGTTATTCGTGCGGCACAGCCTGCACTTTGTTCTTCCCGCCGATGGGCGCGAAGGATCCTTGGAGCGTTCGGCGCCGCTCCCGGGATCCCGGTGCGCCTGTTTCGGGATCACTCATTATTATAGACCACCCGTCCTTGGACCGGGCCTCTCGATCCGCCCGCGACGACGGCCAGGTCCTCGTCGTCCAGGGGCTCCACGCCCGCTTCGGCCAGGACCTTCCGGATCTCGTCCCTCGTTTTGCAGGCGGCGAGCTTCTGCCTGATCTCCTCGCTGAGCCGGTTCATGAGTTCTTCGTTCATTCTTCCGGAGCCTCCCAATCGCTGTGTGATGCAGTCCTGATCTCTCCCCTCCGCCGTACCGGGCATGTCTCCGGGAGGGATCTTTTTTGTCTTCATGGATTGATACGCGCCGTTTTGCCATGTGGCAGCGGTTTTTTCTTTTTCTCCCCGGCCCCACCGGCAGCCCGGCCGGGACCCGGCGAAGCGGGTCCCGGCCGGACGAAACGGCTCAGTAGTTTTCCGCGTTGACCTCAAAATACGCCTGGGGATGGGCGCAGACGGGGCAGATCTCGGGGGCGGCGGTGCCCACCACGATGTGACCGCAGTTGCGGCACTCCCAGATCTTCACCTCGCTCTTGGCAAAGACGGCGGCGGTCTCCACGTTCTTCAGCAGGGCGCGGTAGCGCTCCTCGTGGTGCTTCTCGATGGCCCCCACCATGCGGAACTTTGCCGCCAGCGCCGGGAAACCCTCTTCCTCGGCGGTCTTTGCAAAGCCCTCGTACATATCCGTCCACTCGTAGTTCTCCCCGTCGGCGGCGGCGGCCAGGTTCTGCGCGGTGTCCCCGATGCCCTGCAGCTCCTTGAGCCACAGCTTGGCGTGCTCCTTCTCGTTCTCGGCGGTCTTGAGGAAGAGGGCGGAGATCTGCTCGTAGCCCTCCTTCTTGGCGGCGGAGGCAAAGTAGGTGTACTTGTTCCGGGCCTGGGACTCTCCGGCGAAGGCCGCCTGGAGGTTCTTTTCCGTCTGGGTCCCGGCGTAGGGATTGGCGGGAGTCTGGAGCTTCAGCTTGTCCCCCTTTGCCTTGCAGGCGGGGCAGACGGGCTCGACGCCGTCCTCCGCAGTGAAGGTGAGGCCGCATACGGTGCAGAGATAGGTTTTCATATGGATTCCCTCGACTTTCTGAACAGTGATGGGAGGAAGGCCCTTCCGGCCTCAGTATGTCCGAAAAACAGACAATGATCCCCTTCCGGGCCTCTCTCCGGGCATGCTTATACTATTCTTCCATTGAAAGTAGGCAAAGACTTGCGAGATGGGAGAATAGTATTACTCCGCCTTGAACTGATCCTTCCCCGCGGAGCAGAGGGGGCACTCAAAGTCCGCCGGCAGGTCCTCGAACTTGGTGCCGGGGGCGATGCCGTGCTCCGGTTCCCCCAGAGCCTCGTCGTATTCCCAGCCGCAGAGCTCGCATACATACTTCATCCTTCGTCTCTCCTTTCGCTGTTTCTCAAGGTCTCTTCAGCCCTTCCAGAGGCTGTGGAGATTGCAGTAGGCCAGGGCCGCCGTCACTTCGTCCCCCGGAAGAAGGGCAAAGCAGGCCTTGGGCTCGTCGCCGGGCTTCAGCGCCTTGCGCTGGTTGCCCTGCTTCGTCTGCAGGGCGATCCACTCGATGTAGTGCTCCTCCTGCATGGGATGGGCCGCCGCGCCCACGCAGACCGTCACGATCCCGTCCTTCACCTCCCACACGGGGACGTGCTTCTCCGCGCTGGCGTCGGTGGTGCCGGGGACGAGCTCCTCCATGGCTTCGCCGCAGCACATCACGGGACAGCGGGACTTTTTCACCACCGCCACGGTCTGGCCGCACTTTTTGCATTTCAGAAACTTCATTTCCATCGGGTCTTCCTCCTTGTCGAATTATATCCGCAGCTTTTACTTGATCGGCTCGAAGTCGGCGGCGCCGTGCTTGCACAGGGGGCAGACGAAGTCCTCGGGCAGCTCCTCTCCCTCGTAGACGTAGCCGCAGATCTTGCAGACGTAGCCCTTCTTCCCTTTGGTCTCGGGCTTGGGCTTCACATTCGCGTGGTAGTAGGTATAGCTCATGGTCTCCCGGTCGGAGAGGACCCTGGCCTCCGTCACCCGGCAGAGGAACATGCCGTGGGAGCCCACGTCCATGTACTGCTCCACCTGGAGGGAGAGGAAGGCGTTGGAATACTGCCCCAGGAAGGGCAGACCGTTGTCGGAGCGCAGGATCTCCGTCCCGGCGAACTTGTCCGCGCTGCGCCCGCTCTGGAAGCCGAAGTTCTTGAAGAGGCTGAAGGGCGCGTCCACGGTGAGGCAGCAGATGTTCATGATCCCGGTCTGCTTCACCACGTGGTGGGAGTAGTTCTGCTTGTTGATGCAGACGGCGATGAGGTTGGGGCTGCTGGCCACCTGGGCCACGGTGTTGACGATCATCCCGTTGTCCTTCTTCCCGTCGGAGGAGGTGAGGACGTAGAGGCCGTAGCCGATGTTCTGGAGGGCGCTCAGATCGTTCTTGTTGGCGGTGGAATCCTGCCGCGCCAGGTAGTCCATGCACAGCTCCTCCGCCAGGGCCTCCAGCTTTTCGCTGCTCTCCGGATTCAGGGCCGAGAGGATGCGGACCGTGTTCTCCGCGAAGGTGAGGTTCTTGCAGCCCTCCAGCATCCCCTTCATGGTCTTGGCGGCCAGAGGGGCCCAGGAGCCGTTTTCAATGAAGGCCACGGTGCGGTTCTGGAAGTTCCGCTCCGTGAGATGGTGGATGAACTCCTTCATGGGCGGGAAGATATCCGCGTTGTAGGTGGTGGTGGCCAGCACCAGCCGCCCGTAGCGGAAGGCGTCCTCCACCGCCTCGGCCATGTCGTCCCGGGCCAGGTCCGTGACCACCACCTTGGGGCAGCCCTTGGCCTTCAGCTTGTCGGCAAGCTGCTCCACGGCCTTCTTCGTGTTGCCGTAGACGGAGGTGTAGGCGATCATGATGCCCTCGCTCTCCACGCCGTAGGAGGACCAGATGTCGTAGAGCCGCAGCACTTCCCCCAGGGTCTCCCGCAGGACGGGGCCGTGGAGGGGGCAGACGGTCTGAATGTCCAGGTTGGAGGCCTTTTTCAGCAGGGCCTGGACCTGGGCGCCGTACTTCCCCACGATGCCGAAGTAGTAGCGCCTCGCCTCGCAGGCCCAGTCCTCCTCCACGTCCAGGGCGCCGAACTTGCCGAAGCCGTCGGCAGAGAAAAGGACCTTGTCCGCGCTGTCGTAGGTGACCAGGACCTCCGGCCAGTGGACCATGGGGGCGGTATAGAAGGTGAGGGTATGGCGGCCTAAGGCCAGGGTATCCCCCTCCCCCACCACCAGGCGGCGGTCGGCGTAGTCCTTGCCGTAAAAGTGCTCCATCATCGTGAAGGCCTTGGCGGAGGCGACGACGGTGGCGTCGGGGTAATTTCGCATGAAGGCCACGATGTTGGCGCTGTGGTCCGGCTCCATGTGCTGGATGATGAGGTAATCCGGCTTTCTGCCCTCCAGGGCCTTTTCCAGGTTGTCCAGCCACTCGTGGGTGAAGTTCTTGTCCACGGTGTCCATCACGGCGCACTTCTCATCCCGGATCAGGTAGGAGTTGTAGGCCATGCCGTTGGGCACGACGTACTGCCCCTCGAAGAGGTCCACCTGATGGTCGTTCACGCCGATGTAGAGGATGTCCTTTGAAATCTCCATGTCTTCGCTCCTTAGTGTATGTTAATGTGTTTCCTGCTGCTTGTACCCCGTGCCGATGAAGAGGGCCACGTCCCGCCCCAGGTCGTCGGTGACGGTGATCTCCCAGACGCCGGTGGTCCGCCCGCTCTTCACGCGCCTTGCCTGGGCGATCAGCCGCTCCCCCTTCGCTGCGCTGAGGAAGTGGATGTTCACGTCCAGGGCCACGGTGGGGCTGTGGTCCTGGTTGGAGGCCACGGCGAAGGCAAAGTCCGCCAGGGTGAAGATCACCCCGCCCATGACGCCTCCCAGGGCGTTGCGGTGCTCCGGCCGGAGGGTGACGCTGCAGGTGCAGCCCTCCTCCGTGAGCTCGTCCAGGGTCATGCCGTTGGAGAAAGCAAAACGGTCGTTTTGGAAATACGCCCTGGCCTCTTCCAGGGTCCTGAAGGTGCCCACGCCGGTCCCGCTCCTTTCCCGCCCCGCCGCTTGGATCGGCGGCGGCACAGATTTTTACCATTATATCGGATGCGAGCGGAAATTCCCAGTGTTTTTTGCGGGGACGAGGAAAAAGAATTTCCCTCCGTCATCCTCAGCCCTCCGCCTTTTCCTTCCGCTTCCGCCGCCGAACCCGGTTCAGGTGGCGCTCGTAGTCCCCGGTGTGCAGGAGCTCGGAGAGGACGTACTGCTCGAAGAGGGGCACCGGGCAGGAATAGAAGCCCAGGCGGGCGCTGAACTCCTCCGTCAGCTCCTCCGGCAGGACCATGTAGCCCATGCGCATGGAGGGGGAGATGGTCTTGGAAAAGGTGTTCAGATAGATCACCCGCCGCCCCTCCGCTAGGGCGAAGAGGGAGTCCTCCGCCTTTCGGGAGACCGTCAGTTCCGAATCGTAGTTGTCCTCCACCAGAAACCCCTCCCGCTCCGAAGCCCAGCGCAGGTATTCCCGCTTCTTGGAGATGTCGGCGCTGACCCCGCTGGGAAAGCTGTGGAAGGGAGTCACGTGGAGGACCCTTGCCGCCGTCTTTTCCAGCTCCCGGGTGGGAATGCCGTCCCCCGCCAGGGGCAAAAGCTCACAGCGGATGCCGCTTACTTCGTAGACCCGGCGGATCTTTTCATAGGAGGGCTTTTCCAGGGCAAAGACGGAGCCGGGGCCGAAGAGCCGGGCGATGAGGCCGTAGAGGTACTCCGCCCCGGAGCCCACGATCACCTGGCCGGGGGCCACCCGGATCCCCCGGCTCCGGCCCAGGTAGGCGCAGATCGCCTCTCTCAGCTCCGGGCAGCCGTGGTTGGGGGACTTCACCATGATCCGCTCCCCGTAGTCCAGCAGGACCCGGCGCATGGTCTTCGCCAGGACGGAAAAGGGGAAGTCTCCCCCGCCGTGAAGCTGGGGAGGCGAAGGCAGGCCGGGCGCTTCCGTCATGGGACGGCCCGGAAAATCGGAAGCACGGTAGAGGACAAAGCAGCCGCTCCGCTCCCTGGCCTCCGCGTAGCCCTCCTCGCAGAGCTGGGAGATCGCGTGCTCCGCCGTAATGACGCTGACTCCTGCCTCGGCGGCCAGGAGGCGTTTGGAGGGCAGGCGGCTCCCGTAGGGGTAGGCCCCGGAAACGATGTCCCGGACCAGGAGCCGGTAGAGCTGCAAATAGGCCGCCTCCCGCTTTTCCGAGTCGATGGCGTAGTTCATCTGGTCATATATTCCTTTCCCGTTCTGGTCATTTTCATAGAGCCAGATACAGTATATCCTTCGGCACATCCATTTGTAAAGGAGCAATGCGCTATGACAGCGAGAAAAGAAATCAACCGGACCACCCTGCGGATCACCGTCACCGCCCTGTTCATGGCCATGAACGTGGCCCTGAGCTCCTTCGGCGTCCCGGTGCCGGGGGGCCATCTGTATCTGAACGACGTGGTGATCGTCCTGGCGGCTTTGCTGCTGGGACCCTTCGAGGCCTTTGTGGTGGGCGGCGTGGGGGCCTTTTTGGGGGACCTCTTCTTCTACCCCACCCCCATGTTCGTCTCCCTGGTGACCCACGGGCTCCAGGCGGTGGTGATCTCCCTCATCTCCCAGCGCCTCTGGCAGCACAGGCCCAAGCTGGCCTCCGTCGCAGCCGCCCTGCTGGGAGCGATCATCATGGTGGTGGGCTACACCCTGGGCCGGGCCTACATCTACAGCACCCCGGAGTACGCCGTTCTGAAGCTCCCCTTCCAGTTCCTCCAGGCGGGGGTGGGCGTGGTCTTCGGCCTCCTGCTCTGCTGGAAATGCGGCATCAAGAGTCTGTTTGAAAAGACCATCGAACACCGGGATAGTATTTGAGTTTTCCCGAAAAAGCTGGTAGAATGGCGGCAGAAAACCCCCATTTTTTCAAAAAGGCTGGTAGGATCCCATGAAAAAGAACCTCCTTCCTATATTCCTGGCCGCCCTGCTGATCCTGGCGCTGCTTGCAGGCTGCACCTCGAAGCCGGATTCCCCGGCCCCCACCCCAGCCCCTGCGCCGACCGAAGCTCCCGCGCCCACGGAGGCTCCCGCACCCACGGAGGCTCCCGCGCCCACGGAAGCTCCTGAGACTCCCGAACCCACTGAGGAACCGGCACCAACCCCGACGGGCGCGCCCGACGACGGCTATCTCCATGTGAGCAGCACGGCAGCGCTGCTGGACGCCGTCGGCCCCGGGGCGAAGATCGCCATCGAGCCCGGGTACTACAACATGAGCGACTACGCCCAGGAGCTCTGGAACGGGGCAGGCTACGGCGAGTGGGACGCGGAGCACCCCTATGTGACCCTGCGGGACTGCTACGACGGCGCGGAGATCGTCATTCAGGGCGTGTCGGACCTGACCATAACGGGGACCGGCAAGACGGCGGACACGGAGCTGGTCATCGACCCCAGGTACGGCACGGTGCTGGCCTTTGAGGACTGCAGCGATCTCACCCTCGAGCGCCTCACCCTGGGCCATACGGACCGGGGCGAGTGCTCCGGCAGCGTGGTGGGGCTCCTGGACTGCGAGACGGTGAACCTGGAGGGCGTGGACCTCTACGGCTGCGGCGTCCTGGGCATCCGCGCCGAGTACAGCCGGGACGTCTTTGTCCGGGACAGCGTGATCCGCGACTGCAGCTACGGGCCCTTCAGCTTCGAGAACTGCTACGGCAGCCTGGAATTCCGGGGCTGCGAGCTGCGGGGCTCCGACGGCGGCGGGTACTGCTGGTGCGAGGAGGCCTCTCTCTCCTTCATCGACTGCTCCTTCGGGGAGTGGGAGTCCAACATCTGGTACTTCCAGGAGGACTGCGTGAAGGAGAACTGCAGCTGGAGCGAGATTACCTCCTACCCGGACTACAGCGATGAGGATTCCAAGCTCTACTCCTTCGACCCGGCCTTCTTCTCCATCGCCCGCTTCGACGCGGCGGTGCTGGAGGACACGAGCTGGTACAGCTACAGCAGACTGCGCCCGGACTCCGGGGACTATCCGTTCTATGAATACGTGGACTTCGGTTCCATCACCCTCACGCTGAACGAGGACCGCAGCGGCACCCTGGAGACCCCGGCGGGGACCCGGACTCTGGAGTGGAGCTGCGAGGAGCCCTATATCTTCACGCTGGAGCTGGAGGACGGAGAAGAGCTCAGCGGCAGCCTCTACGCCAGCAGCGAGGAGGGAGAGAGCTGGCTGTGGATGTATCTGCAGATCGACGGCGAGTGGATCTGGATGTACTGAATTCAATTCGCCTCGAACCCGCTTAGAAGAAGAAACCGCGCCTCCCCTCCGCGATGCCGCGGAAGGGAGGCGTCTTATGATCGTTTCCGTTATTACCGGCTGCGGAGGCAGTCGTCGATCTGCTTCTCCGCTTCCCGGAGCCGAGCTTCCACATCCATGCCCTCCACGTCCAGCAGCTCCGCGGAGAACAGGATCACCTCCGGGACGCCGAAGAAGGTCCCCGCCAGGTCGCGCACATAGGCATAGCCGTGGTTGGGCGGGATTATGGGGCCCCCGGCGGTCATCACATAATAGAGCCGCTTTGCCCGGCAGTGGCTGACGGGCCGCCCGTCCGGCCCGTAGGAGAAGGTGAGGCCGGTGACGGTGATCTGTTCCAGATAGGCCTTCACCGCCGAGGGAAAGCTCAGGTCCCAGTAGGGGGCCGCCAGGACGATCTCCTCCGCGGCGGCGAAGTCCTTCGCCAGGTCAAACAGAGGGTCCGAATAGTCCCCCTTTTGGATGCACTCGTCCCGCCAGCTCAGAAAAGCGGCGTCGACTTTCGGAAAGCTCATCTCCCCCAGGCGCACTTCCCGCACCGGGCCTCCCAGCCCGGCCAGCAGCCGGTCCGCCAGGCGTTTCGTGCGGGAGGAAACCCGCACGCAGGCGTTCACAAACAGGATCACGGTCCCATCCTCCTCTGTTCTTGGTTTCCTGATGGTATCATACCCGAACGGGGCGAAAAGTCAAATACATTTGGCAAAGCACGGTTTTTTCTCCTCTTCCCCCTTGACAAAGGGCCGGGGAGACTTTATAATACCCGCGCATAAGAAAGAAGGCGGCATGGACCGCCTCACCCGGCCGGAGCTCCGCGCCGCGGTCAACATAGTCTTTTCTCCCCTCCTGGGGGGTGGTCTCTGTTGCTGCGCGGGCTGATGGCCTGCGCGATTTTATTTGGAGGTGTTTCAGCATCAGCAACGCAGCACATCAAATCAATGAGGACATCCGGGATAAGGAGATCCGCCTCATTGGGAGCGACGGCGCTCAGCTCGGCATCATGTCCCCGGCGGCGGCGCTGGACATCGCGGCAGAGCAGGATCTGGACCTGGTCAAGATCTCTCCCACATCCAATCCCCCGGTCTGCAAGATCATGGACTACGGGAAGTACCGCTTCGAGCAGTCCAAGCGGGAGAAGGAGACGAAGAAGAACCAGCGGATCATCGAGATCAAGGAAATCCGTATGTCTCCGGGCATCGGCGACAACGACTTCAACACGAAGCTGAAGAACGGCCAGAAATTCCTCGCGGACGGGGACCGGCTGAAGGTCACCGTGCGCTTCCGGGGCCGGGAGATGACCCATACGGAGATCGGAGAAAAGCTGCTGGCCCGCTTCGCGGAAGCCTGCGCCGAACTTGCCACGGTGAGCAAACCCCCCAAGCTGGAGGGACGGCACATGACCATGTTCCTGTCCTCCAAGATCTCCAAATAAGGGTATTATGCAAGAGTTTTTTATGATACGGAAGGAGAAGCACCATGCCTAAGCTCAAAACCCACAGCGGGTCCAAAAAGAGATTCAGCCTCACCAAAAGCGGTAAGGTTAAGCGCGCTCACGCCTACAAGAGCCACATCCTGACCAAGAAGGTCACCAAGCGCAAGAGGGGCCTGCGGCAGACGGCCTACGCCGACAAGACCAACACCGCCGCCATCAAGCAGATGATCCCTTACAAGTAAGAATCAACGACAGTTCATATAGGAGGAACACAAAATGGCTAGAATCAAGGGCGCGATGATGACCCGCAAGAGAAGGAAAAAAATCCTGGGCCTGGCCAAGGGCTATTGGGGCTCTAAGTCCAAGCATTTCAAGATGGCCAATCAGGCCGTCATGAAGTCCGGGAATTACGCATATATCGGCCGCAAGCAGAAGAAGCGCGACTTCCGCAGCCTCTGGATCACCCGCATCAGCGCGGCCGCCAAGCTGAACGGCATGAACTACTCCACCTTTATGCACGGCCTGAAGCTCAGCGGCGTGGAGATGAACCGGAAGATGCTCTCCGAGCTTGCCATCCACGAGCCCAGTGCCTTCACCGCCCTCTGCGAAAAGGCGAAGGCCGCCCTGTAAAAAGGCTTTCATCGCCCTGAACCGATCTCGGTTCGGGGCGTTTTTTTCATTTCGGTGTAACCATCGGCATCTGTTTTACGGTATATAGGGTGAGGGCCTCAATTTGCAGGAAAGGGGGAAGGACGGAATGGAGGACGCGGCCATCGTGGAGCTGTACCTGAAGCGGGACGAAAGCGCCATCGCCGCGACGGCGAAGAAGTATTCCTCCCGGCTCCGGAAGCTGGCCCTGGGCATCCTCAGCGACCCGGGGACCGCCGAGGAGTGCGAAAACGACACCTATCTCCGGGCCTGGGAGCTGATCCCGCCCCACGAGCCCAGGTCCTGCCTCTTCCCCTTTTTGGGGAGGATCACCCGGCACCTGGCCATCGACCGGCTGCGGCGGGAGCAGAGCCGGAAGCGAAGCGGGAATTGCCTGGAGCTGACGCGGGAGATCGCGGAATGCATCCCCGGCGGGGAGCGGGCGGAGGAAGCGCTGGAGGCGGAAGCCCTCCGGCAGAGCATCGACGCTTTTCTCGCCGCCTGCAGCGAGGAGCAGCGCAGGCTCTTCGTGCGGCGGTACTGGTTTTTCGATTCCATTCCCGAGCTCAGCCGCCGCTATGGGCTCAGCCAGAGCAAAGTAAAAACCACCCTCTTCCGCCTGCGGGAAAAGCTGCGGGAGAGGCTGGAAGCGGAGGGTTACATCCTATGAATGAATTGGAATTTCTGGATGCCCTGGGGGGCATGGACGAAAAGTATATCCGAGAGGCGGCGGAGAGCGGCATTTCCCCCGGAAAGCGGGTCCTGCGCTGGGGCGTTCTCGCCGCCTGCCTCTGCCTGGCAGCCCTGACCGTATACCTGGGAAGCACGGAGGTATTCCGGCTGGGACAGCCGGTGAGATACGCCAACGCCTCTTCCTCATCCCTCGCGTCTGCCCCGGTGGGGACGGAAACCGCAGCCCCCTCCCCCACGGTTACTGCGGGGACGGAGAGCGCCCCACCAGCAGGGGTCTACATTCCCGTGGAGGAGCTGCCGGAGGGAGGCTCCGGCGGGGAGCTGGACATGATCGGCCTTGTGGTCTATGGGGGCGGCGTCTATACCCAGGCGCTGGACGCGCATGGAGAGGAAGCCCGGGTGCTGGACGCCCTCACCGGGGAGTATCTGGGAGAAGCTACGGGCACCATCGACGAGTGGTCCACCCAGGACGCCTATTCCAAGGAATTTGCCGGGACCGTATCGGGACCACTCTACGCCGTGGATGGCTACGACACGGACTTCCGGATCTGCCTCCGGCAAGAGTACGTGGATGAGGATGGGGAGTCCCGGCTCTGGCTCCAGTATCTGGAACGGCTGAACGGCGTCACCCTCACCGCCGGGGCCGAGCTTTTTGAGGACCGGCTGCACCTCCGGGGCCGGGTCACGGAGATCCGCTGGCAGGACTGGGAAAGCTGGTACTATTCCACCGGGGAGCCCCGGGACGCGGCGCTGGCGCCGGAAACCTGGGACGCCTTTCTGGAGGAGCTGGACCGGGGGGAATTCGTGAAGTCCAAGAGCATCTCCCGGGAGACGAACCTGTACCTGCGCCTGGAGGACGGCCTCACCGTCCGCCTGCGGCTCCTGGCGGGCGGCTATGTGAGCTATCCTCCCCTGCGCGGAGCCTTTGTGAAGATGCCGGGGGAGATCTTTGATACCGTCTACGCGGCCTGCGGAGGGAAGTGAGGGCATGAAACACCGAGCACTGTTCGCCGCGATCCTGGCGCTGGTCCTGCTGGGCCTCACCGCCTGCGGGAAGAAGAATACCGCCCCGGAGCGGATCTTTCAGATCGGCGAAGTATCCGATATCGTCACGAATACCGAGCCGGGGATCAGCCTCTCTATCCTCGCCTCCGACGCCTCCTCCGCCACGTACCGGATCGTCAATGAAACCGGGCGGGACCTGTTTACCGACCACATGCAGGTGTATGCCCTCCAGGTCCGGCAGGACGGGGCCTGGCACTTCATCGACATCGGGCCGCGGGCCTCCACCTCCGAGGCCTATCGCGTGAAGGACGGGGAAACCAGGGATGTGGAGACCTCCTGGGAGGCCGACTACGGCGTCCTGCCGGCGGGAACGTACCGCCTCGTCAAGAGCTTCTTTACATTCACGATCCACGACAAGTTCATTTTGTCCGCGGAGTTCACCGTAGGCTGACCCTCAACTCTCAACTCTTCACTCTCAATTCTTCACTCTTTTTCAGGTCCAGCAGGACCACGACGAGCGAGCCCGCCTGTACCAAAAAGCCCAGGATGACGAGGGGCCAGCCGAAAGAAAGATTGAAGCGCAGGGGCACGAGCCGGGAGAGGAGATCGAAGACGATCAGCCCGGCCAGGACCCTGCGGGAGGCTGCCGCCCGGTCCCGGTGCCGAAGGAGCGGGCCGAAGACCAGCCCCAGGACCAGGGCCAGGACGGGGAGGGCCAGGGCCACCCAAACCTCGCTGCCGCTGAGCCGGTAGAGGAGGGAGAGGCCCAGCAGCTCCCAGCGGGGCAGGACGGAGGCCCCCAGGCCGAAGAGGACCGGGAACAGCCCCCGGTCCAGCAGCAGGGGCCGGTAGGCGGAGGCCAGGAAGATAATGACCGCGGGCAGCAGGGCGGCGGCCTGCTGGACGCGAAGCGCCAGCTCCGCGCCGCTGAGGGCGTTTTTCACCCGAGTTCCGAACTTCATCTTCATCCCCGCGCCTCCTCCAGGCTGCGCTGGAGATAGCGCGCCTCAAATACATCCGTCAGGGCCTCCGGGTCCCGAACGCTCCACAGGACCTCTCCGGTCTCCGGGTCCAGGAAGACCACCTCCGCCCCCTCCCCTTCCGGCAGGAGGCCCCGGGCCGTCGCCCGGTAGAGGTCGCAGAGGGGATTCACCTCCGGGCTGTTGGAGGGGAGAAGATAGCCCCGGAGGCAGACGAGCTCCCCGGAGGCGCAGACCCCCCGCAGGACCGTGTCCTCGCTGAAGACCTCCTTCCGGAGCGTACCGAGATCCAGCCGGACCACCCGGCAGTGCATCAGCCCCAGGCTGGTATCCGTGTATTCGTTGATCCAGACCGTGTCTCCCAGGGCCGCCGCGCCCCAATCGTAGCCGAAGGTCCCCTCCAGCAGCAGCGATCCGCTGTTCCGGCTGCCCCGATAGAGGCCGTCCGGCTCCTGGGAGGAGTAGCGCACCGCCAGGTCCGTCCCCTCGATGGGGTAATATTCGTTCAGAGCGAAGTGGTTCGCCAGCGCCCCCAGCTTCACCGTGAAGAAAAAGCCGATGGCCAGAAAGATGATCACGACGATGAGCAGGGCGTTCATGGTGAATTTCGCGTCGTTCATGCTTCTCCTCCCTCCGCGGCAGCTTGTGCCGTTCCGGTCCAGCTTACCCCGCGGGGCTGAAAAAGTCAATTCAGAGAAGGGCCGCAAAAGGCCGGGGCGATCGTTTCCGCCCCGGCCTTCTGTTTTATCATCGCTTTCCGCTCCCCCGGCGGATCACTTTCTGCCGATCTCAGCGATCTGGACGTCGAATTTCTTTTTCAGGGCCTCTACGGTCTCCTTCGTCAGCCGCTCCGGGCTGAGGGTCTTGACGGAGGTGTAGTTCTGCAGGAAGAGGGACCATTGGCTCTGGCCGCCCAGGTCGTACACCTCGGAGGCCTCCAGGGCCTCGATGCTGTGGGGGGCGAAGCGGGGGATGCACACCACGCACTCGTCGTCGGCGATGAACTCCTTGCCCAGCACGGTGAACTTCACCTTCCCCTTGCGGACGAAGAGCAGCTCCTTCAGGGGCGGATACTTCACCCACTGAGCGGTGAAGCCCGGCTCCATGACGGCGCAGACCATCTCCTTGACCCCGCCGTTCTCCCAGCGCTCCACCACCACCTTCATGCTGACACCGGGGAAGTCGTAGGAGGCGTGGGGGCGGGAGATGTTCTTGATGGCGGTGCATTCCTCCGGGGGCACGTCCTTGTAGACGAAGGGCTCCAGCAGCCTGGAGTCCATCTCTCCCCTGGGCATCAGGGCAGCCAGATCCGGGTCCTCCGCCAGCTCGGGCATGTACTGCTTCACCCGGCCCACGTCCCGGGCCTCGGAATAGGTCTCGAAATCGTGGTAGGTGCCCCGCCACTTCACCTCCTCCAGGAAGGTCATGCCGTGGGCCTGTCCGGCCATCAGGTGCACGATGTCGCCCTTTTGGGCCAGGGCGCGCTGCCCGTTGATATAGAGATAGAGCTTGCCGGAATCCACAAAGAAGGTCTCGTAGCCCCGGACGTGGTAGTGGGGCATCTGCCAGGTGGCCTTCATGTCCTCGGGCACCGCGTGCATGATGGTGTCCAGGCACCAGTACAGCCCGTGGGGACCCTCCGCGTCGGTGATGAGGCCCGCCTCGGAGGACACCTGCCCGTTGGGCCAATAGTGCTTCGCGCTGCCCCGCCAGGTGGTCTCCGGGGTCTTCAGGTCAAACAAAAACTCGTTCTTCTCCACTGTATTCCTTCCTTTCCGTCTGTGAGTCCTCCGCAAGGCAAAAACGGTACTACCCTACGGAGATATAGGTTATAGACAGGATATCACAGATTTCCAGGAAAATCCAGTAAATATTTGGAAGGTCAGCTTTGCGGGACCCGCCGGTTCAGTTGAAGTTGTAGGCCGTGACGATGGGTTCCCGCCCGTCGGCCCGGTCGCGGTAATACTCATAGAGGCAGATGCCCAGGAAGGAGCCGCTGATGTTTTGGACGTTGCGCCAGCCGCTGCCGACGAGCTGACAGAGGGCGTAGTAGCTGCGCTGGGAGGTCCGGCAGTGGAGGTAGACCGGCCGGTCCCTGGGCACCTCCTCCATCCGCTCCCGGAGTTGGGACAGGGGGATATTCACCGCCCCCTTCAGGTGTCCGGCGGCGTACTCCCCCGGCTCCCGCACGTCGATGATATAAGCCCCGCTCTCCACAAGGCTCCGTACCTCCGACACGGGGACCTGCTTCATCCTCCCGGAGAGGACGTTCAGCCCCACCAGGGCCGCCAGGTTCACCACGTCCTTGGCAGTGCCGTAGACGGGGGAATAGCAGAGCTCCAATTCTTTCAGGTCCTCCAGGGTGCTGTTCTGTGAGAGCATGGCGGCGATCACGTCGATCCGCCGCACCGCGTCCCCCCTGCCGATGGCCTGGGCGCCCAGGATGCGCCCCGTGGGCACCTCAAAGACCAGCTTGAAGGCGAGATAATGGCTCCCCGGCAGGAGGCTCACCTTGTCCGGGGGCAGCACATAGGCGATGTCGCAGGGGATCCCCTGCTCCTTTGCCGCCCGCTCATTCAGCCCCGTGCAGGCGGCGTTGAGGCCGAAGACCTTGAGGCAGGAGGAGCCGATAAAGCCCCGGCTGACGCCGGGGATGCCGCAGATGTGGTCCGCCGCCGCCCTCGCCTGTCGCTGGGCCGGGCCTGCCAGGGCCAGACTGCCGGGCCGGCGACGGAGGCGGTCGTAGCTCTCCACCGCGTCCCCCACGGCGTAGATGTCCGGGTCAGAGGTCTGGAAATTCCCGTTGACCCGAAGATAGCCCCGCGCGTTCACCTCCAGCCCCGCCTCCCGGGCGATAGCCGTGGCGGGGGCCACCCCTGCGCACATCACCACCACATCGGCGCTGATCTCCCGCTCCACTTCCCCCTGGGCGAAGCGGACGCCCGTCTCCGTGATCTGGGAGACCCGGGCGGAGAGACAGAGCCCCACGCCGTTGTCCATGAGCTCCTTGTGGAGCATCTGGACCATATCCTCGTCGAAGGGGGAAAGGATCTGCTCCAGTCCCTCCACAACGGTGACCTCCAATCCGGCGGCCCGGAGGTTTTCCGCCACCTCGATGCCGATGAAGCCGCCGCCCACGATCACCGCGGAGGCGGCCTTTACACGGTCCATATAGTCCTTCAGCGCCCCGGCGTCCGTCACGCTGCGCAGGGTGAAGACCTTCTCCCCCTCGATGCCCCGGATGCTCCGAGGGCGGACGGGATCCGCTCCGGGGGAGAGGATCAGCTTGTCGTACTTCTCCCGGTATTCCCTGCCCTCCGAAGTCCGCACGGTGACGCACTTCTCTTCCCGGTGGATGGCCCTCACCTCGCTTTGGAGGCGCACCTCGATGTTATGGCGGCTTTTGAAGGACTCCGGCGTCATGAGGACCAGACGCTCCCGCTCCCCCACTTCGCCGCCCAGGTAGTAGGGCAGGGCGCAGTTGGAGTAAGAGACGTGCTCTCCCCGCTCAAAAATGATGATCTCCGCCTGCTCATCCAGCCGGCGGATCCTGGCCGCGGCGCTGGCCCCTCCGGCCACGCCGCCAACGATCAAAACCTTCACGCTTCTCCTCTTTCCGCCGCGGGGAAGAACGCGGCCTGCCCCCTTCCCCGCGGCCCGTATTTTGATTGCCCCGAGCCGGAACCGGCTCTGGGCGTGACTCGCTGTTATTTACCGTCTCCGCAGGGCCTTGGGCTTCCCCAGGATCTCCGCCCAGACGATGGCGTCCTTCATGCTGGGAAGCTCCCCGGGCTTTTTCTCCTTGGGCGGCGCGGGAGGTGGGGGCGCAGGGCGCTGGACCTCGGCCGCCATCACTTTTTCTCCTCGGCGATGGCCTCACGCATCCGGGTGTCGGAGATCACGTTCTGGAGGTTGTAGTAGTCCAGGACCCCCAGCTTCCCCTCCCGCAGGGCCTGAGCCATAGCCATGGGGACCTGGGCCTCGGATTCCACCACCTTGGCCCGCATCTCCTGGGTCTGGGCCTTCATCTCCTGCTCCCGGGCGATGGCCATGGCCCGGCGCTCCTCAGCCTTGGCCTGGGCGATCTTCTTGTCCGCCTCGGCCTGGTCCGTCTGGAGCTGGGCGCCGATGTTCCGGCCCACGTCGATGTCCGCGATGTCGATAGAGAGGATCTCGAAGGCGGTGCCCGCCTCCAGGCCCTTGGAGAGGACGGTCTTGGAGATCATGTCCGGGTTCTCCAGGACGGACTTGTGGTCCTCGGCGCTGCCGATGGTGGTGACCACGCCCTCGCCCACCCGGGCGATGACGGTCTGCTCTCCCGCGCCGCCCACCAGCCGGTCGATGTTGGCCCGGACGGTGACCTTGGCCTTGGCCTTCAGCTCGATGCCGTCCTTGGCGATGGCGGCTACCACCGGGGTCTCGATGACCTTGGGGTTGACGCTCATCTGCACGGCCTCCAGCACGTCCCGGCCCGCCAGGTCGATGGCGGCGGCCCGCTCGAACTCCAGGGGAATGTCCGCCCGCTGGGCGGCGATGAGGGAGTTCACCACCCGGTCCACGTTGCCGCCGG
>JAFXTU010000051.1 GCA_017535635.1 Oscillospiraceae bacterium | reverse complement strand
GTCACACTCTCCGGCTGCCGGATGATCGTCACCGGCGTCGGGCGGGTGACTGTCAGGCCCACCGTATCGGAGATGGCAAAGTCCTCGCCGTTATTCGCGTTCCACACGACGCAGCGGAAGTACAGGCCGTCAGCTCCGTCCCAGGTCCAGAAGGACATGGTATCCGTACCGCTGTTCCAGTCGTCGCCTGTGTTCGACCAGTCTTCTCCGTTCCAATACTGCCACTGATAGCTGAGGTTCTCTCCCGTGGCCTCCAGGTTGTACTCCACATAGGTGCCGGTCTGTGCCGTCACGCTCTCCGGCTGCCGGGTAATCGTCACCGGGTTCGGCTTCACAGGGATAACCGTGTCCTCCAGGGTGATCTCCTGCGTCCCGTTCCCATCCGCGAAGAGCTTGCCGCAGACGCCGCAGCTCCAGTATTCCGTGTTGCCGACTGCCGTAGTTGTGGCTTCGACCGCTTCCACATGGGTGAGGTCATGGCCCAGCGCCGCAAGCTCCACGTAGGTCGTGTAGTCGCACCGGCTGCAGGTGTCGTAGGCGTCCCAGCCGACGGCTGTGCAGGTGGGCGCCTGGGCGGCATGGTGGACCAGGTCGTGGCCCAGCGCCGCAAGCTCCACGTAGGTCGTGTAGTCGCACCGGCTGCAGGTGTCGTAGGCGTCCCAGCCGACGGCTGTACAGGTGGGCGCCTGGGCGGCATGGTGGACCAGGTCGTGGCCCAGTGCCGCAAGCTCCGTGTAGGTCGTGTAGTCGCAGCGGCTGCAGGTGTCGTAGGCATCCCAGCCGATGGCCGTGCAGCTGGGCGCCTGAGCCTCGTGGTGGACCAGCTCGTGGCCGAGGGCCGCAAGCTCTGTATACGTCGTGTAGTCGCAGCGGCTGCAGGTGTCGTAGGCGTCCCAGCCGATGGCCGTGCAGCTGGGCGCCTGAGCCTCGTGGTGGACCAGCTCGTGGCCGAGGGCCGCAAGCTCCGCGTAGGTTGTGTAGTCGCAGCGGCTGCAGGTGTCGTAGGCGTTCCAGCCGACGGTCGTGCAGCTGGGGGCCTGGGCTTCATGATGCACCAGGTCGTGGCCCAGCGCCGCAAGCTCCGCGTAGGTGGTGTAGTCGCAGCGGCTGCAGGTGTCGTAGGCGTTCCAGCCGACGGCGGTGCAGGTGGGCGCCTGGGCCTCGTGGTGCACCAGGTCATGGCCGAGGGCGGGGATCACAGTGTCCGCCGCGGCGATCTGCCGGTTGCCGGTCCAGTCCAGGAGGGCGAACAGATTGAAATCCCCGAATACGACCGCGTCGTCGGGGTTAAACAGGCCGCTGTCGTCCGCAGCCATCAGGCCGTAGAACAAGCAAGCGCGGACTGCATCACAGTACCAGGTGTTCGCATCCACATCGGCAGGCATGGTCACGTTCCACTTCTGATCTTGGATGTTGAGACTGCGGGCGAAAAGCGTTGCCGCCTGCGCCCTGGTCACCGGATCGTTCGGGCCGAAGGAGTCGTTTCCGTAACCGTTCATGACCCCGTACCGGGTGAGGGTCAGGATGGCGTTGTACTCCGGCATATCTGCACTTACGTCGGAATAGGGATTCTGGACCCCGTTCTCCTGCCAGCCAAAGGCCGTTGCGATGAACTGGGCCAGCTTGGCTCTGGTCATGACCTCGTCCGCGGCGTAGGGGTAGTCGGGCAGGACATAAGCATTGCCCTCTGGGTCGGCGAAATAGGCGATATTGCCCGGATTGGTGCAGTCAGGGGCCTTCGCCGGGACCTCCTGCAGATTGTGGAAGGCGGGGAAGACATTCACATTGCATTCGGAACCGTTCACGCTGATGGAGAATTCTCCGGGCCGCTTGCCGGTGATCCGGAAGATCCCGTTGTCCGCGTCCAGCGCCTCCAGGGTGAGGGCGGTGGCGTCATACCGGAAGCCGGAGGTGACCGGCTGGTCCTTCACCAGGAACTGGAAGGTCCTGCCGTTCCCGACAGACATCTCGAATTTGTTCCACAGTATCCCGCTTCCGTCTGACACATAACCGCTGTGGGGCGGGATCGCGAGCTCAAAGAGCATCGCCTCTCCCGGCGCGTTTCCGCCGGACATCGAATTGCTGATCTCGATGCAGTAGGTGGCGCTCCCCTCCTGTCCGGTGATCCAGGTATTGCCGGAACCAAGGAAGGTGACCTTCCAGATATGCTCTGCAGCATCAGCAAGCTCCACTGTGACCAGGCTGGGATCCAGAGACGTCAGGATCCCGGTGTAGACATAGTCCTGTCCCCCATTGGAGATCCAAGGCCGGATCAGAATCTCTGTTCCGGGCACTGGGTTCATCTCAAAACATTTTGAGGTATAGGAATAGGTATCGCTGGTCCCCCACATCTCCCGGACCTGCAGCGGAGGAACGCGGAAGTATACGTCCATCTGCCCGCTCACAGAGCCAAACAGCGTAGAGGTGCCGGTATAGTCGATGCGTGCCTCGGCATAGCCGGAAAAGCTCTGAGACGGCTCGACCAGGATGTATTTCCCGTCGGGGTCCACCGTGGCGCTGATGTCGCCGCTGCTGCTCTGCGCGCTCTGGATCACCAGGTCGCCGGGGGTGGCGCTGAGATAGTACAGGGTGCGAGGTTCGCCACTATACCAGACATACCGATCTCTGCCGGACACATAGTTTTCCTCGGTCCTTTCCGGCGCGGAGAAGAAGCCCTGGGCGGGAAGAACCACCTGTACCGGGATGCTGCTGTCCTGATAACGGATGGTGCCCTCACCGAAGCCGGTAAACTCGATCAGGACCAGATCGCCCCGATCCGAAAGGGTGAAGCCGCTGCCGGTAACGGTCAGGTCGGAAGCATGGAGCCGGGTGAGGGTGCCGTCGGAATCCTTCCAGAAAAACTCCAGAAGCTGGCTGTAATTGGGGTTGGCGGTAATGCCGTATTTCTGTAGCATGGAAGCGCTGACGCTGCCGGGATCATGGGGAAGGTTCTGCTGCGTATCCTGGTCCCAAACGGGCCAGCAGTAACCCAGGCTGGGCCGCAGGTCGTTGATGCGGTAGATATGGTAGCCACTGTCGCTGTCTGCGCCATAGTTCAGCGTCCCTTCGAACCAAATAGCCAAGAAACTGTACTCAGGATCAGTCAGGGAAATCTTATAGCATTTGTCGTTGATTCTTTCAATTATGGCGCCGTTGCCAATACCGTTCCCGTAGAATTCTGAGTACTCCCGAAGGCTGCTCAGAGCTGCACCTTCTTTTGCTACGAAATAAACAGTGTCGTTCATACCGCTGTAATCCCAGTCCAGCAGGTAGGTTTCTTCGCTGGGGGTCGGACTGGAGTATAAACTGAAATTCGGCAGGGTGACCAGGAAGGTCATGGATACGTTTTTCTCCGGATAGCTCACCTGAAAGCTGCCGAAATCATTGGCATACAGCCAAATATAGCTCCCATCCGTAGCAGAACCGTCGGCATTGACTATGTGCTCGAAGGAGAGGCCCGCCTGATCAAAGCGCAGAGCCTCCGGCTGGATGGATGTCGTCACGCCGTTTTCCATATAGACGAATTGGATGCTCATAGGGCCGAGACCGAGAGAGTCTTGATATTCTCCCGTCATCGTTCCTCTATTGTCCGTCACGTTCCAGAGGCCGTTATTGTCCTGAGTGACCCAGCGGAAGCCCAGCTTGGGCCGCAGGTCGTTGAGATTCATGACGGGCCAGTCGGAACCGCTGCCCCAGGGCGTGGTATAGCTGTACTCCAGGGCCAGGCTGGTATAGACCGGATCCGTCACCGTGATGGACCAGCAGTTGTCGTTGACCTTTTGGACCACCGCGCCGTTGCCCACGCCGTCCATGTAATACTGCAGCCGCTCCTGCGCGTTGCTGATGGTATAGCCGTTCAGGGCGACGAGATAAACGGTATTGTTATTTCCGGTATAATCCCAGGTACTGTTGAAGAGGTAGTATTCCTCCCTGGCTTCCGGCTCGGAGTAGAAGCCAAAGTTCGGCAGGCAGACCCGGATCGTCATAGAGATGTTTTCGGCGGGATAGCTGACTGTATAGTCCTTGAATTCACCGAATTTCACATTCAGGAAGGTCTCGTCCGGGGGAGAGCCGTTGTAATTGAAGAGGGGGTCTCCCAAAAAGCCCTGCTCAAAGACCAGGTCCTCCGCCTTGAGGGGCGTTTCCACCCCGTCCTTCACATAGACGAACTGGAGGCTGGCAAAACCGGTCCCGCCCCGCTGGACAACTCCGGAGGTCGACGTATTCAAATAGCTGTAAGCGTTCGTCCACGCGCCGTAGTTCATGTAGAGCTGGCGGAAGCCCAGCTTGGGAGAGCGGTCGTAGACGGGCAGGGACTTATAGTCGTACGAACCGTAGGTCGTATCGTATCGCAGGTAGACCTGGCCGCGGCTGGGATCAGTCAGGGTGATCTCATAGCAGGTCGCGGAGATCGGATCGACCGAGTAGGCACCGCTGCCGTTAGCATCCTGAACACCCTTGAATTCTACCCCGTTCTGGGCGATGAAGTAGATCGTGTCGCTGGAACCGTCATAGTCCCAGGATTCCAGAAGCGTATCCATGCTGGGAGTCTGGCTGGAATAGAAGGCCACATCCGGCAGCCGCACCGGGATCTGGTCCGCGGAGGGGATGGCCAGATAATACTGGGCGGAGGGGGTGGCCAGATAATACTGGGCGGAGGCGGGGTTGAGGTAGCTGTAAGATACCCGCTTCAGCGGTGCGACGGGGATGGCCTTGCCGCAGTCGTCCAGAGGTAGGCGGATGTCGAAGTATCCCAAGGAATTCAGGCCCACGTCCCCGGTCAGGCCGTCGTCCCGGATATCGCCCCAGTGAAGGGAAAAGTAGTCGCCGGGATCCTTCGGATAATAGAAGATGACGACGGTATCCTCTTCGACCCAGTAAGTATCATAGGAATAGGCCCTGGGTGCTGAGAAGGAGCCGCCCGCAGGCACAAGGAATGCCTCCGTGTCGGCCAGGGGAGCGAAATCCTCAATGGCGTCGCCCTGGGCGTCCACGAATTGAACGTCGCTGCCGCTGTAAGGCAGAGGCGTGGCCCGGGTGACGTGCTCAAGTTTATTCTCGGCAGGGATGGTCAGGTAATACTGGTAATAATCACTGCTAGACCAAGTATTAAAAGCAACAGGAATAGCCGTTCCACAGACAGCTACGGGGAGCTCAAAATTATAAGAAAAAGAATAAAGAGAGCCCCCTTCAGAAATGCTTCTTACATCCACGTTAGAAGAAAAGTCTCTGATATCCCCCCAACGAAATCCCGATATCGTTGAAGAGGGGGGTGTACAGACATAATGGATCCGGACCGTTTCGTTATTGACGACATAGATGGAAGTACCGGCAGTGGGCAGAAACCAGTCCTTCTGCCTGCCGTTGGAATAGGTGAACTGTACGGAATCGCCGCCGTAGGCAAAGGACTCTGCCTGTGGCAGCTCCGGGATCAGGTCTGCCGAAGGAATGGCCAGGTATTGCTGGGGACCGGCAGTATAAGTATAGTTATAACTAATAGAGTCGGTATTATTGCTCTTCATGACGGGGACGACCGGGAATGCCTTGCCGCAGTCTGAGAGGGGACGGACAATATCGAAAGAACCGTCTGCGTTTGCGGACACACTCAGGGAATTGTTGAAATCGAAAAGGTCGCCGAAGAAAAGGCCCGAATAAGATGTGTCCTGTGGCACGTAGTGGATCACCACATGATCGCTGTTATTCATGGCAATCCGTTGGTAGTTGAGGAGCTTATAGAAGAAGCTGTCCGCCTGGGGTGCAAACTGCGCGGAGGACATTTTGTTCTCATCCAGGAATTCCAGCGTGCTGCCGTAATAATCGAAGGGAACAGCCTTGGTGATATGATTCGTGATCTTGTCGGCGGCGGGGATGGCCAGGTAATACTGTGTATAGTCCAAAGGATAGTTGTACTGCTCAAAAAAGACGGGAATGGTCGTTCCGCAATCCGAAAGGGGCAGGGACATCTCATACCAAGTATAGTAATGACCGGGTTCCCCGGTGACCGTCTTTGTCGTTTGCATGTCAACAATACTTTGCCAGGTCGAGGAATCGCTCACGTCTCCCCGGCGGATGGAGACAGAAGCGACACTGGTATACCGGATGACATACCGCACCAGCACGGTGTCGTTGTTGACGATGTAGACGTCGCTGCCGTCCTGGGGCGCATACTGGCTGACCGGGTTGCCCGCCGCGTCCAGGATCTGTACCTGGCTGCCGGAATAGGCAGCGGGCGCGCCCGAAGCACCCTCCGCCAGGACCGATGGGGCCAGGCTCAGCAGCAAAAGTACTGCCAGGAGCAGGGCCAAAGCTGTTTTTTTCATATCCTTCCTCCTTAGTTCAGACATTCTTGTCCGGACAGTATTCGACCCACATGGTACACATAAAGTAAACATTTGTCAAGGTTTTTTCATATTTTTGCCGCTATGATTCTTCCTTCATACAAACTTCCGTCTTTGGAAAAAGACGGGTCTGGCCTATTGCATTTTCTGTTACTCTCTGTTATACTTTTTGTACAATTTTTTCAGTGCTTCGGGGAACCGGGGCGGCAGCGCCGCCCCAGGCCCCGTTGGAAGAGGGAATCAGGTGGAAAACCTGAGCGATCCGGTCACTGTGAGCGGGGAGCGGGCAGCGAGAGCCATTGTGCCCATTCGGGGATGAGAAGGCGCTGCCGGAGCGACGATCCGCGAGCCAGGAAACCTGCTGAAAAAAGTGGTTGAGGGCCGCCGAGGATGGCTTGCAGCCGCAATAAGGAACTGTGCATGATTTGTGCGCGGTTCATTGTTGTGCCTGCTTTTCTTCGGAAGCGGGCGCTTTTGTTTGCCCGGAATGATCACGAAAGCTTTTCGTAGGAGAGAGGAAAAATGAGATCTGGAAAGCGTTTGATCGCCGTCTTTTTGGCAGTTCTGCTCCTGTGCTGCGGCGTGCTGCTGAGCGCCGCGGCGGAGGAGGATGTCTACGAGGACGGGACCTATACCGTCCCCTTCAGCATGGACGGGCTGGGGCGGCACAACATCGCCTGGGACACCGCCACCGTGACGGTGGAAGACGGCCTGCTGTACATAGACTTCACCATGGAGCGGGTGGACCCCCGGGACCATGCCCCGCAGCTTGACTGGATCCGCACCGACTGCGGCACCTTTACGCCGGAGATCGACAATGCCAACTACATCTGCATCTTCCGCCGGGTCCAGGTGCCGAACCTGGGAAAAGTGGAGGTCACCGTCCAGTCCTCCGCCATGTCCATGCCCTATGAAATCGACTATACCATTCACATCGACGGTTCCTCTATTCCTTTGAAGGCCCCGGAGCCTACGCCCGCGCCTACACCCGAACCCACGCCAGAACCTACGCCCGCGCCGACGCCCGCGCCGACACCGGAACCCACGCCCGCGCCGACACCGGAACCTACGCCCGCGCCGACGCCCGAACCTACGCCCGAACCCACGCCCGAACCCACGCCCGAACCCACGCCCATTCCGACGCCCGCTCCCACGATCGAGCCCTCGCAGGAGGCTTCGGAAGTGACGCCTGCTCCCGAGGTGTCCCCCGCCCCCGAGGTGACGCCCTTGCCCGCTCCCGAAGCACCGGAAGAGCCGACGCCCGAGCCCTCGCCCGCACCCGTCCCCGAGCCTGCCGAGGAGCCTGTCCCTGAACCCGCAGAAGAACCCGCTCCGGAGCCCACGCCCGCGCCCACGGAGCCCCCGGCGCCCACGGAAGCGCCTGAACCGACCGAAGCCCCGGCCCCTGAAGAAACGCCCGCGCCCACGGAAGAGCCCGCTTCTCAGTTCGAAGAAGTCCGCGGTCAGGGCGTCTCCGGCCTGGGCATCCTCGGGATCGTTCTGGGGATCGCCGTCGTCGCCGTGGTCGTCATCGTGGCCGTCTCCGTCTCCCGGAAAAAGAAATAAACCGATCGGAGGAAAGAGATCGTGAAAAACCTGAGCCTCCCCCGCCGCCTTCTGTTTTTCGCCCTGGCCCTCTGCCTCCTTCTGGCCGCGGGCTGCGCGAAGAAGCAGGAGGTCCCCGCCGACGTTCCCGTGGTGGGGGATCTGAAATATGAGAGCACCGTCCCCTTGAAATACGCCGACCAGTTCGCCATCTACTGTTATGAGGGCGGCTACCGCTTCATCGACATGAAGAGCAGCGACCGGATGCTGGTGGTCCCGGAGGGAAAGGAAGTGCCCGCAAACCTGGACAGGGATATCGTGGTGGTGCAGCAGCCCCTGAAGGACGTCTACATGGTCGCCACCTCCCCCATGGCCCTGGTGGACGCCATCGACGGTCTGGACCAGATCACCTTCGTGGGCTCCAAGCGATGGTACACCGAGGGCGCGGCCCAGGCCATGGCGGACGGGAAATTCATCTACGCCGGGAAATACAACGCCCCGGACTATGAGGTCCTGCTGGACGGAGGCTGCCAGCTGGCCATCGAGTCCACCATGATCCTCCACAACCCGGAGGTAAAGGAGAAGCTGCAGGAGCTGGGTATCAAGACCGTGGTGGAGCGCTCCAGCTACGAGGACCACCCCCTGGGGCGGACCGAGTGGGTCAAGGTCTACGGCGCCCTCCTGGGAAGGGAAACGGAGGCCGAGGCCATCTTTGAGGGCGAGGTGGACAAGATCCGGGAGCTGGAAGCCCTGGAGGACACGGGCAAGCAGGCCGCCTTCTTCTACATCAACACCAGCGGCACCGTGGTGACCTACAAGACCAACGGCTACGTCCCCGCCATGATCCGCATCGCCGGAGCCGACTATGTGTTTAACGACCTGGGACTGGACGACGACTCTAAGCTCAGCACCATCAACATGAGCATGGAGACCTTCTACGACGCCGCCAGGAACGCGGATTTCATCATCTACAACTGCAGCATCGCCTCCCAGCTCTACACCATCGAGGACCTGCTGGATCTGAGCCCCGTGCTGGAGGACTTCAAGGCCGTGAAGGAGGGGAACGTGTGGTGCACCACCGACAGCATGTTCCAGCAGACGGACAAGATGGGCTCCATCATCCAGGAGATGAACCGCATCTTCACCGGCACCGCCGAGGATCAGATGGACTTTATCTTCCATCTGGAGTAAGGGAGGGACAGCGTGACCAAGACGGAAAAGACCGCCCGCCTGGCCGCCCGGGCCAGATATCTGGCGGTATTCATCGGGCTCATCGCGGCCTTCGCGGTGATCACCGTGTGGAACATCAACTCCGGCAGCGTCCGCATCCCCGTGAAGGAGATCGCCCGGATCATCTTCCTCCGGGAGGGAGAGCAGATGAACATCATCTGGAAGCTGCGGATGCCCCGGATCATCGCCGCCGCCGTCCTGGGGGGCGGCCTGGCCCTCTCCGGCTTCCTGATGCAGACCTTCTTCGGCAACCCCATTGCCGGGCCCTTCGTGCTGGGCATCTCCTCCGGCTCCAAGCTCTTCGTGGCCATGGTCATGATCGTGGCCCTGCGCTATGTGAACTTCGTCTCCTCCTGGATGATGGTCATCGCCGCCTTCGTGGGGGCCCTCATCGCCATGGGCTTCGTGCTCCTGGCGGCAAGAAGCATCCGGCAGATGTCCATGCTCCTGGTGGCGGGCATCATGATCGGCTATATCTGCTCCGCCGCCACGGAGTTCCTCATCACCTTCGCCCAGGACTCCGACATCGTGAACCTGCACAACTGGACCCAGGGCAGCTTCTCCGGGACCAAGTGGGAGGACGTGCGCTTCTTCTCCATCCTGATCCTGGGCTGCCTTCTGGCGGTCTTCCTCATGTCCAAGCCCATCGGGGCCTACCAGATGGGCGAAAGCTATGCCCAGAGCATGGGCGTCAACGTGAAGCGCTTCCGGGTGATCCTGATCCTCATGTCCAGCCTCATCGCCGGCTGTGTTGCCGCCTTCGCGGGGCCCATCTCCTTTGTGGGCATCGCGGTGCCCCATCTCATCAAGATGCTGCTGAAAACGGCCAAGCCCATTCTGGTGATCCCGGCCTCCTTCCTGGGAGGCGGGGTCTTCTGTATGTTCTGCGACTATCTGGCCAGGACCATTTTCGCCCCTGTGGAGCTCTCCATCAGCACCGTCACCGCCATCTTCGGCGCGCCGGTGGTCATCGCCATGCTGATCCGCCGCCACGGCGAGAAGAGCTGAGGAGGGAAACGCATGAGCGAATACTACTTCCGCACCTCGGACCTCTCAGTGGGCTACGGCGGCAAGCCTCTCATCCACGACATCGAGATCGGCGTCCGGGCCGGGGAGATCCTCACCCTGATCGGACCCAACGGCTCCGGCAAATCCACCATCCTCAAAACCGTCACCAAGCACCTTGCCGCCGTGAAGGGGGACAGCCACATCGCCGACGCCAGCGTGAACGGCATGAGCTACAAGGAGCTGTCGAAGAAGCTGGCGGTGGTCCTCACCGAGCGGATCAAGGGCGAGCTGCTCACCTGCTACGACGTGGTTGCCACGGGCCGCTACCCCTATACGAACACCCTGGGTCTCCTCTCCCAGGAGGACCGGGACAAGGTCTACGCCGCCATGGAGCGGGTCCACGCTTTTGAGCTGGCGGAGAAGGATTTCACCGCCATCAGCGACGGACAGCGGCAGCGGGTCCTTCTGGCCAGGGCCATCTGCCAGGAGCCGGAGATCATCGTGCTGGACGAGCCCACCTCCTTCCTGGACATCCGCCACAAGCTGGAGCTTCTGAGCATCCTGCGCTCCATGGCCAAGGAGAAGGGCATCACGGTCATCATGTCCCTCCACGAGATCGACCTGGCCCAGAAGATCTCCGACAAGATCCTCTGCGTCCGGGGGGATACCATCCGGTACTTCGGGACCCCGGAGGAGATCTTCCGGGAGGAGATCATCAACGCCCTCTACGGCATCCCCCAGGGGGCCTACAACATCGGCTTCGGAAGCGTGGAGCTCCCTCCCCCCACCGGGACGCCCAAGACCTTCGTCATCTCCGGCTGCGGGGGCGGTATCCCCGTCTTCCGCCGCCTGCAGAAGGAAAACCGGCCCTTCTGCGCCGGGATCCTCTATGAAAACGACCTGGACTATCCCGTAGCAAGGAGTCTGGCAGCCCAGGTCATCTCGGAGACGCCCTTCGCGCCCATCTCGGACGAGACCTATGCCCGGGCGCTGGAGGCCATGAAGCAGTGCGAGACCGTGATCTGCGTTCCCTTCCCCATCGGGGATGGAAACCGGCGGATCGCGGACTTGATCAAGGAAGCGGAGGCTCTGGGGCTTCTGCAGGAGGAAAGGAGCGAGACACACGCTGGAGCCTAACGGCTCCCGGCCCGCCGGACAGGGGCGGGTAAAGCCGCCTGTCGAAAAACAGCATTCTCCCAGTGCCGCCCGAAGGGGCGGGTAAAAGGGAACCGGGTGAGAATCCCGGGCGATCCGGTCACTGTCAGTGGGGAGCGGCGCGGGTATGCCATTGTGCTTCGGAAGCATGAGAAGGGCCGCGCAGAGCGTCGATCCGCGAGCCAGGAAACCTGCTGGGAGAAAAGGGAAAGGGCGGGCAAAACACCGCCCGCGTCATTTGGGGCTGCCGAAGACGGCCCCGGAAGGAGGAAAAATTGAAGAAAACAGGAAAAAGACTCTTAACGCTGCTGCTGGCACTGGTCATGCTGCTGGGCATGCTGGCCGTCCCGGCGCTGGCGGACCCGGCGCCGACGGTTACCCTGGAGAACGGGACCTATTCCCTGGCCTCCCTGACCTCCAGCCTCGGCATGTTCAAGATCGACGACGGCAAGGCCCTCCTTGCTCCCTACGTGGTTGTGAACGGCGATGACGCTTATCTGGTCGTCACCAGCGGTGCCGACCGTTATGACCGCCTCTATATCGGTCTCTACTCCGACGTCCAGAACGACACCGAGTCCCTCATGGGCGTCACAGGCATCCCTGTCTATTCTTCCAGCGCCACTTCCGGCTACAACGACGGAAACGGCATCGTGGTCGGTTATACCTTTGCCGCCAAGCTCGCCAGGACCCAGCTGGAATCCATCCTTGCCGATGACGGGAAGCTGAACTTCGTCGTCCGCTACCGTGCCGACTACAGCGCCTCTTCCGACAACGGCGCTCTCAACGCCAACGCCGGGAAGTGGTATAAGGCTTCCTCTGACCCCTTCTTCACTCTCGGCGCTCTCACCAAAACCAGCGATTCCACCGACCTTCCCGCTGCGCCCTCCGGTTCCGGCTCCGGCAGTTCCACAGAACCGATCAACCTCCACATCACCAACAACACCGGCATGTTCAAGGCCGTCACCGCCTCTCTGGAAACCCTGGGCGGCAAGACCACCCTGGTCATGGCCCTCAGCGGCACCGGCTACAGGGAACTCTTCAAGGGCACCTATGAGGAGGCCGTCGCCAACGGCAGCAACACCGACAACTGGATCCACGGCTATCAGAATGCCAACGGCAAGTGGGAGTTCCGCATCCCTGTGGCCGAGGGCGAGACCTATCTCCCCCTGGTTGCCATTTCCAATACCTACTACAACAATTATCTGAATAACCAGAATCCTTTGGAGCGGGCCTTCTATCCCCGGCAGGCGGAGATCAACGCCGCAGATGGCGAGCTGATTACCGGCGATTACCATTCCACCCGCAGGCTGACCGTCACCAATAATACCTCCAAGTTCAGTCTGAGCGCCGCAGCGCTGGATACCGTGGGCGGCCCCAATTCCAACGGTTATCAAATCACCCTGCAGTTGACCATGGGCAGTGATTCCCTCGGAAAAGCATTCGTTGGCTATGGCGCAGATGTCACCGAGAGCTCCAAGACCTACGACATCGGCGAAGGCCGTGTCTTTGAGATTCCGGTGCGGTGGATCGGAGAAGTCGGAAAGCCGGAGACCCTGACGGATCTCCTGAAAGAGCCCATCATTATCAGCTTCTTCTCCGTCAAAAATCAAGCCTGGTCCTCCGTCCGACTGTTTACCGTCTCCGAGGCAGATGGCACCCTCGTCGTGGACACCGCTCCCGCTCAGGGCGCCGATTACACCGCCGTGGACGCCGCCCTGGCGAAAATCCCCGCCGACCTCTCCCTCTACACCGATGCCTCTGCCGCCGATCTGACCACCGCAAAGAACGCCGTGGTCCGCGGCCTGGCAGCCGACAAGCAGGCCGACGTGGACGCCATGGCACAGAACATTGAAAGTGCCGTCGGAGCCCTGGTGCTGAAGACCACCGAACCTACCCAGCCGACTTCCAATATCGACGAGGTCCGCCGGATGATCCAGGCACTCTCGGCGGATGCCAACACCTACACCGCCGCCGATCTCGCCTCCGTAGAAGCCATCCAGGCCGCTTTTGACGCTCTGAGCGCGGCAGATCAGGCGATCCTGGATGCGGAGCTCTCCCATCCGGGCTCCAGTCAGCCTCTCGGCCGCATCCTGGAATCCGCGCTCTGGACCGTATGGTCCTTTGCGGAGGCGGACAACTCTACGACTCTGCCGGACGGCACTTACTCCGCCTCCACCAACCCCGCCCTGAATTCTGTATACAGCAAGGGCAAGAGCACCTCCAGCCGACAGAGGCCCTGGAGCGTCAAGGAGGTCACCGTTCTTGACGGTAAAGTCTACGCCACCATCACCGTGGAAAGCGAGACCTATCCCGGCATCATGCTCCACGGCTTGACTTACCCCAGGACCAATACCAGCGGCAACTGCGAGTTTGCCAACGTCCCCATCGACCTGAACAGCACCTTCTATTTCAACGGTGTCTCCTCTTCCATGCCGGCACCCATTGCTTTCTCTCTGACGACGGTGATCGAGGAGCCCGGCTCTGCACCGCAGGAGAGCGCCGACTATACTGCTGTTGACGCCGCGCTGGCCAAGATCCCCGCTGACCTCAGCACTTACACCGATACCTCCGTCGCCGCTTTGAACACGGCCAGGGATGCTGTGGTACGCGGCCTGGCTGTCGACCAGCAGGCCGTTGTGGATGCTATGGCTCAGGCCATTGAGAGCGCCGTCAGCGCCCTGGTACTGAAGAGCACCCAGCCCGGCGGTGAGGAGGGCTCTCCGGGCGGCAGCGGGGACGGCACCGACAGCGAAGACTCCCAGCGGATCGATCTGACGATCGACAACACCACCGGCATGTTCAAGGCTGAATACGCTTATGTGGAGATCGTGGACGGTGTGAGCACCCTTATCGTTGCCCTGACCGGCCAAACCTACCACTATCTGATCCCCGGCAGCTACGCCCAGGCGGTTTCCATGGGTGAGAGCCGGGCCGCCTGGATCATCGGTGAGCAGGACAGCGCCGGCAAGTGGTTCTTTACCATCCCTCTGGACGCCGGACAGAGCTATATCCCCGTGGTCTCTGTCTCTCAGACTTATCTGACGAGCTACGAAAACGGCCAGAACTCTCTGGCGCGCAGCTACTATCCCCGCCAGTTCGTTCTGGATCTGGACGCCGCGACGCTGACTGTAGGCGACTACGATGAGACGATCTATGTGTCCGTGAGCAGCAGCGTCGATTCCTTCCAGGTATACGGAAGTACGAGCATGCAGGTGGTCGGCGGCCCCAACTCCAACAATTTCAGCGTCTCCTTCACGCTGGAGATGCAGAACGAAATCTACGATCAGGTGACCTACCCCACCGTGGACGGAAACGCCATCGGTACGGAAACGGCGGAGCTGTCCGGCGGCTCCTTTGCAATCAGCATTCAGAACGCCCCCAATCTCCCGGCATTCCGGGATCAGGAACCCATTGAGTTGGTGTGCCATGTTGCCGGGACCGACAAAACCATCCTTCTCAGCATCACCATCGATCTTCTCGACAGGTCAATCACCATCGAGGGCGACGATTCCGGTGTTGCCGTCGCCGCTGCGGACGAAAACGCCGAGACCGGAAACGCATCTGAGGAGACCGCCGGCGTCGTTGCAGGACTGGACGTGACCGCCGAAACCGAGGACGGCAGGGCAACCGCAGCCGTGGACGCCGACGCCGTCAATGCGGCTCTGGAAGAGAAGGCGGAAGCCGATACTCTCTCCGTCAAGGTGGAGAGCGCGGACGCCGACACCGTGGAGCTCACGCTGGACGCCGAGGCCCTCAAGGCCGTATCCGAGGGCGGCGCAGCCCTCCGTGTAGAAACGGCGCTGGGCATGGTCACGCTCTCCAAGGATGAGCTCGGAAAGCTGGCGGCGGCCGAAGGCAACGTCGCCGTCACCCTCAGCGCCAAGGAGGACGGCAGCGTGACTCTGGATATCACCGTGGACGGCGAGCCCGCTGACTTGACGGTGATGGCCGCCCTGCCTGCCGCCGAGGGAAGCCAGGTCCTGATCCTGGTAAAGGAGGACGGCACGGAAGAAGTGATCCGCAAATCCCTGGTGGAGGACGGCGTCGCTTACGCTTTCCTCCCCGCCGGAAGTACGGTCAAGGCAGCAGACAGGAGCATGGACTTTGAGGACGTGGGCGACAGCTGGTATTCCGAATATGTGGACTTCGTCTCCAGCCACAGGCTCTTCACCGGCGTCAGCGAGACGGAATTCGCGCCGGACGCGTCCATGACCCGGGCCATGCTGGTCACGGTCCTCTATCGCCTGGAATCCGAGCCGGAGAACAGCTCGACCGGCAGCGTCAAATTCCCCGACGTAACGGACGGCAGCTGGTACGCCGACGCCGTGGACTGGGCCGCCGGCATTGGGATCTTCGTAGGCCGCGAGAATGGCTTCGCGCCCGATGCCAGCATCACCCGCCAGGAGATGGCCACTGCTCTTTATCGCTATGTAAAGGCCCTGGGGCTGGACACTGAGGCCAAGGGCAGCCTGGAGGACTTCAGCGACGGTTCCTCTGTGGCTTCCTGGGCACAGGATGCCATGGCCTGGGCGGTGGGCGCCGGCCTCTTCGAAGGCGACGACACCGGCAGACTGAACCCCGACAGCGACGCCACCCGGGCCGAGGTCGCCGCGCTGATCGCCCGCCTGGTGAAGTATCTCGTCAAGTAAGCAATTCCATCGGAAAAAAGATAATCCGCCGCCGTCCCGCTTCCTGCGGGGCGGCGGCGTGCTTTCCTTCTCAGGCGTGTCGCTTGTTTCCCCCTCCGTCGCTTCTTCCTCTGCCCACTCGCAAAGGTACCAGGCGTCCCTGGCCAAAGGGCGCTTCTCCGGGTCCTGGGTCCAGAGGACGTCGTTCTCTTCGTTGTGCGCCCCGAAAAAATGATAGCAGGAAAACTTCCGGACCCGGAGCCCGTGCTCCCGGAATCTGGCCTCCAGCCAGGGTCGGGCAAAGCGGCAGACCGGCAGACGCTTCCCCTCCCGGACGGCGGCCTCAAAGCCCTCCCGATCCGTCACATCGGAGACCCGGTCCGAGGCTTGAAAGCTCTCGGTGGTATATTCGTTGTTCTCTCCCTCGGTGAAGGTCGTGGTGAAGATGAAAACGGCGTTTTTTGCCGTCGCTCTTTTCAGGTCCTCCAGGATGCCGAAAAAGGTCTCATGGGAGATGTGCTGGAAGATGTGGCTGCAGAGCACCACATCGAAGCCGGGCGCGGGGTCCGCCTGATCCAGGTAGTCCCCCAGACTGCCCTGCCAGGCCCAGGCGTTGGATACCTTTCTCCCTGCAAGGAAGTCCTGAGCCATACGGCAGCGCTCCCCGTCCGGCTCCAGGCCTACCACCTCCCGGTACTCCGCGGCGAATTCCGGGATCAGGCGGCCCATGCCGCAGCCCAAGTCCAGCATTCTCAGCTGTTTCTGTCCCTCATGACCAAATTTCCCGGAAATATAGGCCCTGGCAGCGGCGAGGAGCCGCGCTTCGCTGCGGCCCCAATAAGCCTCGTCATAATTCTGGGAGATCAGCAATCCAGTCAGCTCGTCGTTATGGTCGGCATACTTGAATTCACTCATTTCGTCTTGCCTCTTCCTCCGCTTCTTCCATGCTGCCAAAGCCCTGGTTCAGCATTCCCCGGGTCTGGATCTCTGCGGCAAAGGAGATGCCCCGAGCCTTCTTCTCTTCGATGCAGCGCAGGAGCTTCTCCAGGGTCCCCTCCGAGTAGGTCATCAGCTCGCCTTTTTCGTAGGTCTCCACCGAAGCGTAGCCGAAGCGCTCCTGGGAAGAGAGCAACGGCCGCCCGTGGCGGGCCACGGCGGGATACTTCTGCCGGAATTCCACGGTCTGGGGCAGGAGCAGGGCCCAGATGGCCTCCACCAGCGCCCGCTTGGCCTGGCTCACAGGGGGCAGCTCCTCCCGGAAATAGAGGTAGTGCTCCGGCTCCGTGCTCTCCATCATGTGGATGTATTTGTCCCGAAGCAGGTTCCTCCCCTCCTTCAGGGCGTCCTCCAGGTCCCCCAGGTAGGAGCGCAGGGCTTCTTCGTCCCAGGCGGAAAACTGGGCCTCGCGCATGGCGACAAACATGGGGTGGTTCTCCTGGCAGTCCGCCCGCTCCTCCCCGTTGACCTCCTGAAACATCGGCCATTCCAACCGGATGATCTCTTCGATCAGGCTTTTCTTATCCATGCTCTCCACGCTTCCCTTCTATCCAACGGAAATATCCAGCGCCGCCAGCGTTGGGTCTTCGATGGCCGACGCCACACTAAACGCCTGGTCCACCAGGAAGTCCGAAGGCGAAGCCGTCAGCTCCCGGCGGTAAAGCTCTTTCAGGACCTCCAGACAGATCTTCTCCGTCAAGGCCTCCTTCTCCCTTTCGGGACAGCCCGGCAGCTGCCCCAGAAGGCGCACCGCCTCTCTGCACAGGGGGAGGTCAAGAGCCCCCCGGTACAGCCACTTGTAGTAGGGGGCATAGCGTCCGTTCAGAAGATAGACCGCCCGGAGCGCGGCGGAGGCGAATTCCCCCGCTGCCAGAAAGGCCGCCACGGCGTCCCCCCGGCGAAGAGACCGGGGAAGGTTGTACTGCCCCGCCTGTCCCATGGTGAAGAGCCGGGCTGCCAGCTTTTTTCTTCTCACATCCAGGGGATAACCCCGCAGAAGCTCCTCCCGGACGGCGGTGAAGGCCCCCAGTTCGTCCCGGAAAACCTCCCCGTTCACCGCTGTGGCCAGAAGATGATCCGGGATGCGGAGCCACTGCATCGGCTCCTTCGGCGCGCCGGGACAGCCGGTGAAGCGGCGGTAGAATTCTTGGATGGAGATGACGCCGCTCCGGTCCTCCGCCTGGGGCGTGACCCCCGGGAGATCGGCGGTAAGGCGAGCGTAAAAGGCCCGCAGGGGCCCTGCCAGGCGAGGGGCGTCCTCCTCCGGGATCCAGAGGCAGAGCCGTGGCCCGAAGTCATGGTCCCGGGAAATCTCGTCGTCGAAGCCGAAGCACTCGGAGCCGGGGCCCGCCAGGCCCACGGCGATCCGCTCCACGTCCCCGGGGAACTCGGAGGCCAGCAGCGGCGCGGCCTTCTCATAGAGCTTCCGGGAAAGCGCCAGCCCGGTCATGCTCCCGCCTCTTCGAGAAGGGCCCGGACGCGCTCGGCGTCCTCCCGGGCTCCCGCGGACTCATAGGAATAGAGGGCGTTTCGCAGGAGGATCCCCCGGCGCTGCTCCGCAAGTCCCATCTCCCGCCAGGCCCTGGCCGTCTCCTCGAAGCGGCGTCCGGCCTCCCGGTAATCCCCCCTGCGGAAGCAGAGCTCCGCCAGGGCGGCCAGGGCGGTGAAGCGGTGGATGTCCACGCTCCCCTCCGGGGTGACATAATAGGCCAGGGCGTCGGTGATGAGCTTTTCCGCCTCCTCCAGGTCCTCCGTGACGGAGGCGATGTTCAGCCGGGAGGAGGCCAGCTCATCCGCCGCCCCGTTTCCGGCCTCCAGGATGCCGAAGGCTCTCCGGAAGGACTCCCGCGCCTGGGCTTTCTTCCCCTGGGCCCGGTACAGCAGGCCGTGGTTGTTGTACACCGCCGCAAGGCGGGGGTCCTTTGGCTCCAGCAGGGCCTCGTGCAGGGCCGTGGAGCGGCGGTAGAGCTCTTCCGAAAGCTCCTCCTTCCCCATGACGCAGAAGGCCGTGGCGCTGTTGAGGAGAGTGATGGCTTCCTCCATGGTGCCGTGCAGGTCCAGCTCCCCGATGCAGCGGAGGGCGGTCTGATACAGCCCTTCGATCTGATCAAAGAGGACGTTTTCCCGGCAGAAGCCCAGATAGGCGTTGGCTACGGTGAGCAGCATGGCCTTCTCTCCCCGTGTTTCGGCGGCAGTCAGCTGCTCCCGGAGAAAGTCGTGGGCGCCCCGGGTATCCTCCGCGGCGTAGAGAGCGTCCAGGCGTCGGTGAAATTCTTTCGCGTCCATATTCCGGCCTCCGCAGTGCGGGAGCGATGCCCCCGTTTTGTTTTTTCTATTCTATTTTTCCCGGAGGCTCTTGTCAAGCACCCGCGGCTGAGATACAGTAATCCCAGGCACAGAGGAAAGAGGAGGCGGCAGGGATGATTTATCCGGAGGTCCGGGAGGGGGTTTTCCTGGAGCGGCCCAACCGCTTCATCGCCCGGGTGGCGCTGGAGGGAAAAGAAGAGACCGTCCATGTGAAAAACACGGGCCGCTGCCGGGAGCTGCTGCTCCCGGGCTCCAGGGTCCTGCTCACCCCGGGGCTGGGGCCGGGACGGAAGACCGCCTATGATCTCATCGGCGTCTGGAAAAAGGGCCTGGGCCTGGTAAACATCGACTCCGCCGCCCCCAACCGGGTCGTGGCGGAGTGGCTGGAGACCGGGGATTTCGATCTCCTCCGCCCGGAGTACACCTACGGCGCTTCCAGGCTGGATTTCTATATGGAGAAGGGCGGAGAAGCCTTCCTTATGGAGGTGAAGGGCTGCACTCTGGAGGTGGACGGCATCGGTTACTTCCCCGACGCGCCCACGCTGCGGGGCGTCAAGCACCTGCGGGAGCTCACGGCGGCAGCCGGGAAGGGATACCGCTGCGCCGTCGCCTTCGTCATCCAGATGGAGGGAGTCCGGGAGGTGCGGCCCAACCGGGAGACGGACCCGGAGTTCGCCCAGGCCCTGGAGGATGCGGAGAGAGCAGGGGTAAAGATCCTCCCACTTCCCTGCCGGGTCTGGCCGGACCGGCTGGAGATACGGGAGGAAATATGCCCGGAGGCCCTGCTATTCTGAAAAACAAGGAGAAGGATCATGAAGGTCATCAACGTATTCGATCGCTATTACCGGGGAAAATGCACATATAACGGCGTGGAGCGGAAGGGCGTCCGGGTGCTGCTTATTGCGACCTCGGAGGAGGGCATGATCCGCTACGAGGCCGCAGTGAGCTTCTTCCCCCACCGGGACGAGGAGGACTTCGCCGTGAGCTGCGACGCCTACGCCTCCGAAGAATTGTATCATGCCAAGGGCCGCCGCTCCAAAAAGCGGGAGGAGGGCCTGCTTCAGGAGCTTCCCTGCCACGCGGATACCCTGGCCGCCTCCCTGGGCGGGACCATCGCCTGGGACACCCCCCTGGGAGAGGCCAGGCTGGGGTAGGCTGAAACTTTTCAAGAAAAGACGGCGGCGCGGACGCTCCCCTTTCGGGATCGTCCGCGCCGGATCGTTTTCTTGGAGTATTTACGCCTCCGCTTCCGCCGCAGCCTGCGCCTTCATCTTCTTTCCGGTGAGAACGAAGAAGATGACGATGAAGCAGATGGCCGCCCCGGCCCAGGTGATGGGATAGACGGAGGCCAGGGACTCGATGGTGTGGACTTTCGCGGAGAAGACGGCCAGGAGGGAGACCCGGAGGACGCAGAGGTTCAGGATGATGACCACCATGGAGGTTATGGCGTGGCCCATGCCCCGCACCGCGCCGCCGCAGACCTCCAGGAAGGGGTAGATCCAGTAGAAGGGGAAGGACACCAGGGCGATCTTCATGGCGTTCGTGACCACGTCCGGGTCCTTCATGAACCAGGAGTAGATGGTCCGGGGGAAGAGGAGGAAGATCCCCGCGAGGCACCCCACCACCGCCGCGCCGATGAAAGCGGTCATCACCGTGCCCTTCCGGATGCGCCGGAACTGCCCGGCCCCGGTGTTCTGCCCTGCGAAGGTGGTGGAGGCCTGGCCGAAGGCCATGATGGGCAGGTAGATGAAATTCTCCACCTTGTAATAGGTGGCAAAGGCGGCCACTGCCGTCTCCCCGAAGTCGTTGATGTAGTACTGCACCATCACGTTGGAAAAGGTGATGATCACGGTCTGGACCCCGGTGGGGAGGCCGATGAAGAGGACGTTTTTCAGCACTGCGAAGTCGAAGCCCAGCTTCCGGAAGCTGAGGCGCAGGGGATTCGTCTTTCTCATTGCCAGAACCGCCACCAGGACGGCGGAAAGGCTCTGGGTGATGGCGGTGGCGATGGCGACCCCCGCCACGCCCAGGGGGATCCAGACGATGAAGAGGGCGTCCAGCACCACGTTCAGCAGTCCGCAGACCACCAGCACCAGGAAGGGAGAACGGGAATCCCCGTAGGAGCGCATGCCCCCGGAGACCATGTTGTAGAAGATGAGCATGGGGATGCTGACGAGGTAGATGCGAATGTAGGTCTGGGCCTGGGGCAGCACCGTCTCCGGGGTCCGCAGGACCCGCAGGAGGTCCGGCGCGAAAAGGATGCCCAGGACCATGAGGAGGAGCCCGCCCACCAGGCCGAAGGTGACCGAGGAGTGCAGGGCTTTCTCCGCCCGCTCCGGGTCCTTGCCGCCCATGGCCTGGGCGGCCACCACGCTGGTGCCCACGGAGATGCCGGAAAAGAGGCCGATGGTGCAGGTGATGAGGGTGGCGCTGGCCCCCACGGCGGCAGCGGCGGTCTTATCCAGGAAGTTCCCCACGAAGAGGAAGTCCACGGTGTTGTAGAGCTGCTGGAAGATGCTCCCGCCGATCATGGGCAGGATGAAGCGCACCAAAGGGCCGAGGATCGGCCCTTTGGTCATGTCGATGGTTCTGGTTTTGGCCGCTTTGCTCATAGGTCCTTCACAAAGAGGCAGCGGATGGCGTTCAGGACCGCGACGATCATGACGCCCACATCCGCGATGATGGCGATCCACATGTTGGCGATGCCGAAGGCGGCCAGGATCAGGCAAATGAACTTGACCCCCAGGGCCAGGACGATGTTCTGCCGGACGATGCCGGAGCACTTGCGGCTGATGCGGATGGCCTTGGCGATCTTCGCAGGGTCGTCGTCCATGAGGACCACGTCCGCCGCCTCAATGGCCGCGTCGGAGCCCAGGGCCCCCATGGCGATGCCGATGTCCGCCCGGGAGAGGACCGGGGCGTCGTTGATGCCGTCGCCCACGAAGGCCAGGCGCCGGTTCCCGGTGCAGGAGGAAAGAAGCTCCTCCACGCAAGTCACCTTATCGGCGGGCAGAAGCTGGGCCCGGTACTCCGTGAGACCCACCTCGGACGCCACCTTCTTCGCCACGCTCTCCGCGTCGCCGGTGAGCATGACGGCCCGCTCCACGCCGGCCTTCTTCAGGGCGGCGATGGCTGCCTTGGAATTGTCCTTGATCTCGTCGGCGATGACGATGTGGCCGCTGTACTCCCCGTTCACCGCCGCGTGGAGAATGGTCCCCACGTGCTCGCAGTCCTCGTGGACGATGCCCAGGCGGTCCATGAGCTTATCGTTGCCGATGGCCACGGGGATGCCGTCCACTTTGGCCACGATGCCGTGGCCGCTGATCTCCTCCACCTCGGTGACCCGGCTCTGGTCGATGTGCTTCCCATAGGCCTCCTGGATGCTGCGGGCGATGGGATGGGAGGAGTGGCACTCCACGTGGGCGGCGTACTCCAGAAGCTTCTGCTCGTCGATGGGGCTCTTGTGCACCAGGGTCACGGCGAAGTTCCCCTTGGTGATGGTGCCGGTCTTGTCAAAGGCCACCACCTTCACCTGGGAGAGGGTCTCCAGGTAGTTGGAGCCCTTGATGAGAACGCCCTGCTTGCTGGCGCCCCCCAGGCCCGCGAAGAAGCTCAGGGGGATGCTGATGACCACGGCGCAGGGGCAGCTGATGACCAGAAAGGTGCAGGCCCGGAGGACCCAGTCTCCCCAGATCTTCCCGATGGTCTCGTAGTGCTCCATGCCGATCCTGGTCAGCATAATGAAGAGGGGCGGCAGGATGGCCAGGGCCAGGGCCGCGTAGCAGACGATGGGGGTATAGTACTTGGCAAACTTGGAGATGAAGTTCTCGGACTTGGATTTCCGGGAGGCGGCGTTTTCCACCAGGTCCAGGATCTTGGATGCGGTGGACTCGTCGAACTCCGTGGTGGTGCGGATCTTCAGCACACCGGACATGTTGATGCTGCCGGAGAGGACGTCGGAATCCACCTCCACCTTCCGGGGCAGGCTCTCCCCGGTGAGGGCGCTGGTGTTCAGGCTGGAGGAGCCCTCCACCACCACGCCGTCCAGGGGGACCTTCTCGCCGGGCTGCACCACGATGATGCTGCCCACCTCCACCTCGTCCGGGTCCACCTGCTCCAGCTCCCCGTCCACCTCGATGTTGGCGTAGTCGGGACGGATGTCCATGAGCTCGGTGATGTTCCGGCGGCTCTTGCCCACGGCGTAGCTCTGGAAGAGCTCGCCCACCTGGTACAGGAGCATGACCGCCACGCCCTCGCCGTACTCGCCCAGGACGATGGCGCCCACGGTAGCCACGGTCATGAGGAAGTTCTCGTCAAAGACCTGGCCGTTCTTGATGCCCAAAAAGGCCTTGCGCAGGATATCGTACCCCACCAGCAGATAGGGGATCAGAAACAGGATGAGAACGGCCCACTGGGGAAGGTGTACGTCGATGAGCTCTTCGGAGATCAGGTACAGCGGCACAAAAAAGATCGCCGCGATGATGATGCGCCACAGCAGGATTTTCTGTTTTTTGTTCATATTCGGCCCTTTCCGCAAAGAGAACCGGCACGGCCGGTGCCGGTTCTCTTCTGTTTGTTTTTACAGGTAGACCTCGCAGTCGGATTCCACCTTTTTGCAGTTTAAGCGGACGTTCTGCATGACGGCGGCGGGATCGGCGCCCTCTTCAAACTCCACCTTCATCTTCAGGGTCATGAAGCTGACGGAGCAGTCCTTGACGCCCTCGGTCTTCTTGGCGGCTTCCTCCATGTTGTTGGCGCAGTTGGCGCAGTCCACTTCGATCTTGTAGCTCTTTTTCATTTTCAGTCCTCCTGATCCTTGATTTGAGAATCTCTTTCGGGCTTTTTCTGAAATTACTTTAGCACATATTTTCTCAAATGTCAAGCAATTTGAGAAAGCAATTTCCACTTTTTTACTGCGCCGGCCGCTCGCTCCGCCGGGCCTGGACGGCCCGATAGGAGCAGGCCTCCGCCAGGGCCACCAGCTCATTCAGGTTGGCGTTGGGATTGAAGATGCGGATCACCCGGCTCAGATCGTCAAAGCTATAGGCGTTCATGGCGGCGCTGGCGGAGAGGGCATACTTTTCATCGTAGTCCTCCTCGCTCTCCGAGAGCCAGAAGCCCTGGGTGACCTGGATGGCCTTTCCCTTGTCCCGGAATTCCTCCCCGTAGCCGGTGACGGCGTTGAGCATCAGGGCAAAGGCCGGGCCCACCATGGAGCTGTACTTCCCCACCACGAACTGGAGCGGGCCGGAGGTGAAGAGCTGAAGGTTGCGGGTGTTATAGCTGTCCACTATGCCCAGGGGGGTCTTGCCGATGACGGGGACCATCTCCTCCGGGGGCAGGACGGACAGAACCGCGTCGTAGCTCCCGCCGCGGAAGGCTTCGATCGCCGCCTCCCTGAATTCGTCGAAGACGATGTAGCCGGGGGCGAGGGTCACGCTCACCTTATCCGTCTCCACGGTGATGGGCTTGTCCGTCCTGGCCATCTCCGTGCGGGACAGGGGGAAGGTGACGCCGTAGGCATTCGCCAGAGTGTCCAGGATGCCCAGAGTGCGCTGGTAGTGCATCTCATTTCCCAGGCAGCCGCCGCCGCTGAGGATGAAGTAGCGGTTCCCCACCTTTTCCTTGAGGAAGAAGCGGGCCATGTCCGCGCCGGCCTGGAACTCGAAGGGCTGGCCGGGGCCGAACATCCCCAGGAACCAGGGGTTCTCCGCCACGGCGTCGAAGTCCTCGCCGGAAACGGTGCCGGAGGCCAGGAGGTAATAGGCGCTGTTCTTCTCGCAGAGCGCCACCTCGGCCTTCAGGTCGTAGGTCAGGAAGGAGAGAAAGCCCTCCACCCCCTGGTCGCAGGCCTTCTGGATGAAGTCCAGCTCCTCCTCCGGGGAACTGACGGAATCGGAGTAGACGAACTTCACCATTTCAAAATTGTCTTCAATATACCCCTGCAGGTATTCCCGGAAGCCGATGACCTCCTCGTCCCCGGTGTTGTAGACGATGACCCCCAGCTGGTGGATCCGGGTGTCGGCGGTCACGGCCGCGGGGGTCTGGGAGGGGCCGCAGGCCGCCAGGCTGAGACAAAGCGCCAGGGCAAGGATGAGTGCCGTCAGCTTTTTCACACGGTTTCCCCCTTTTTAAAGAGATGACAGGCCACCTCGTGGCCGGGTTCCAGCTGGGTCAGGGTGGGTTTTTTCTCTTTACAGACCGCCATGCAGTGGTCGCAGCGGTCCTGGAAGGGACAGCCCACGGGCACATCCAGGGGGCTGGGGGGCTCGCCCTTGATGGGTTCGATCTTTTTGGAGAAATCCATCTTCGTGTCGAAGACCGCGTCCAGCAGGGCCTTGGAATAGGGATGGCAGCAGATCTTCGCCATGCCCTCCCCGGGCATGACCTCCACGATATTCCCCAGGTACATGACCGCGATCTGGTGGCCGAAGGACTGGATCAGGCCCAGGTTGTGGCAGATGAAGCCGATGGTGATGTTTTTCTCCCTCTGGAGGCGGGTGATGAGCTGGATGATGGTCTCCTGCACGCTCACATCCAGGGCGCTGGTGGCCTCGTCCATGACCACGATCTCCGGCTCCAGGGCGAGAGCTCTGGCGATGGCGACCCGCTGCCGCTGGCCGCCGGACATGTTGTGGGGGAAGCGGTCGGCAAATTCGCCGGGGAGCTCCACCATCTCCAGCAGCTCTCTGGCCTTTTTGTCCTTTTCTGAGCCCTTGATGCGCCCGAAGTTCAGCAGAGGCTCGCAGACGATGTCCCGGATCTTCATCTTGGGGTTGAAGGAGGTAGAGGGGTCCTGAAAGACCATCTGGATGTGCTGGTGCATCTCCCAGGCCGCCCGGCCCTTGAGCTTGGTGATGTCCTTGCCCCGGAAGAAGATCTCCCCCTCGCTGGGGGTATCCAGGCCCACCAGGAAGCGCATGAAGGTGCTCTTGCCGCAGCCGGATTCTCCCACCAGGCCCAGGGTCTTCCCCCGGTACATTTTCAGGTTCACGTCGTTGCAGGCCAGCAGCTCCCGGCCCCCGGAGGCGGGAAAGCGCCGGGTGACGTGCTTCGCTTCCAGGACCAGATCCTTTTCGTCAAACATAGCGTTTTCCTCCCAAGGACGGAACGGCCTCCATGAGCTTCCTCGTGTAGGCGTTGTCCGTTTTGTGCAGCATATAGTCCCGGTCGCCCTGGTCCTCGATCTTTCCGTCCTTCATGACGACCACCTTGTCGGCCATGTAGGAGGCAACGCCCAGGTCGTGGGTGACGATGATGATGCTGGTGCCGTACTCGTCCCGCAGCTCCATCATCTGGCGGACGATCTGGGCCTGGGTGGTCACGTCCAGGGCGCTGGTAGGCTCGTCGGCCAGGAGCAGCTTTGGCTGGTAGGTCATGCCCATGGCGATGCCCACCCGCTGGCGCTGGCCGCCGGAGAGCTGGAAGGGGTAGGACCGCATGATCCGGTCCGGGTCCGGCAGGCGCATCCGCCCCAGCATCTCCGCGCCCTTCTCCCAGGCCTCCCTGGAGGAGATGTTTTCGTGCGTCCTGATGTACTCCACGTAGGAATTGCCGATGAGCCGGGTCTGGTTCATCATGGCGCCGGAATCCTGAAAGATCATGGAGATGTCGTGGCCCCGGAGGGCGCGCCACTGGGCCGCGTTCAGCTTCAGGAGGCTCTTCCCCTCGAAGAGGATTTCCCCGGCGGTGACCTTGCCGCCGCCGGCAAGCAAGCCCAGCACAGCGCGAATGACGGTGGTCTTGCCGCTGCCGGATTCCCCCACGATGGAGCAGATCTCCCCCTTGTCCATGGTCAGGTTGGAGTCCTTCACCGTGATCCTCTTGCCGTAGGAAATGTCCACATGGCTGATTTCCAGTAAAGACATATTCTCTCCCCTCCTTACTCCGTCTTGGGATCCAGAATATCCCGGAGGTTATCCCCCAGCATATTGAAGATCACGACGGTGATAAAGATGGCAAGGCCCGGATAGATCATCATCCAGGGGGCGGAGGACATGAAGTTGCGCCCCTCATTCAGCATGGAGCCCCATTCCGGGGTGGGGGCCTGGGCGCCGAAGCCCAGGAAGCTGAGGGCCGCCAGCTCCATCATCATGGAGCCGATGTCCGTGGCGGCGGTGATGACCAGGGTGGTGATGGTGTTGGGAAGCATGTACTTCCACAGCATATACCCCGTTTTGGAGCCGGTGACCTGGGCCGCCGCCACGAAATCCGTATGCCGGATCTTCATCACCAGGCTCCGGGCCAGGCGGGCGTATTTTGGCCAAGAGACCACGGAGATGGCGATGATGGCGTTTTTCGTACTGGCGCCCAGCAGGCCCGCCACCGCGATGGCCAGCACCAGGCCGGGGAAGGCGATCATCATGTCCGCGATGCGCATGATGACGGCGTCCACCCAGCCGCCGAAATAGCCGGCCAGGATGCCCAGGAAGGTGCCGATCACGAAGATCGTGATCACCAGGGAGAAGGTGGAGACCAGGGAGGTCCGGGAGCCGTAGATGACCCGGGCGAAGATGTCCCGCCCCATCTTATCCGTGCCGAAGGGGTGCTCGCGGCTGGGGGCCATGATGGAGTTGGCCAGGTCGCCGTCGGTGGGGTCCACTCCGTGACAGATCAGCGGCGCGAAGACGGAAGCCAGGATGATCAGCAGGGCGAGGAAGGCAAAGATCATAAAGCCCTTGTTGCTCAGAAACTTGTTTTTCTTCTTTTCCATATCGTCACCGCCTCAGCCGCATCCGGGGATCGATGTAGTTGTAGCTCAGATCCACCAGCAGGTTGACCACCATGTAAAGGACCGACACCCAGAGCACGTAGCCCTGGACCAGGAAGTAGTCGGCGGAGGTGATGGCGTCCACCGCCAGCTTGCCCAGGCCCGGATAGGAGAAGATGACCTCCACCACGCTGGTGCCGCCCAGGAGGGAGCCGATGGAGAGACCCAGCATGGTGATGAGGGGCAGGAGGGAATTGGGGAAGACGTTGCCCCAGAGGATCTTGCCCTCCTTCACGCCCCTGGCCCGGGCGCCCACCACATAGTCGGAGCTGAGCTCCTCCAGCACGGCGGTGCGCACCTGCCGGGTGTACTTGGCGCTCATGGCAATGGCCAGGGTCACGGCGGGAAGGATCAGATCCTTGAAGGAGCCGCCGGAGGAGACCACCGGGAGAAGCCGGAGCTTCACACAGAAATACAGGATCAGCAGCAGACCCACCCAGAAGTTGGGGATGGACACGCCGAAGAAGGTGATGGCGCGGACGATGTAGTCGATGGGTTTGTTCCGGTAGACTGCCGAGAGGACCCCCAGGGGCACAGAGATGATCAGCATCAGCGCCATGCTCATGAGGGTAAGCTTCAGCGTGGGCCAGAGCCGGGCGGACAGCAGGGACACCACCGGCTTGTTCAGGGAGTAGGATTTTCCGAAATCCCCCTTGAGACAGTTCCCGAGCCAGCGGACGTACTGCTGCAGGAAGGGGTCGTTGAGTCCCATTTCCTCCCTCTGCTGAGCAACCATCGCTTCATCGGGCATACGGCCCTGGGCAAGGTACATATGGCGGACCGGATCGCCGGGCGACAGATAGGTCAGTAAAAAGGTCAGAAAGCTGATGCCGATCAGCACGATCAGCATCTGCAGCAATCTGGAAGCAAGCTGCTTCTTGCCCAAATCACTCTCTCCTTTCAGAAGTGAGTCGCGGTGCGTAAATACCGGACGCGGCGAGGGGGCTGCGCCCCCTCGCCAGGTTCATGCATTGATTCCGGTCTGCCTCAGGCGACCGGGGTGATCTCCGTGGTGACCCAGTAATAGTCGTTGGGCCGGATGTGGGCGGTGGCGACGGTCTTGGAGTTCCAGACCATGCAGCTGTTGTAGTAGCCGTCGACGATGGCCACGCCGTCATCGATCAGGATCTGCTGCATCCGCTTGAGCAGGTCCAGACGCACCGCGGGGTCGATCTCGTTCTCCAGCTGCTTATAGAGCTGGTTGTACTCGTCGTTGTGATAGCCGCAGTAGTCCGCCTCGTTCTCGCTGCACCAGTTGCCCAGATAGGTGTAGGGGGAGCCGGCGATCAGGTGGTTCCAGTTGTTGTTGTTCAGGTCGTATTCGCCGGCCACCAGCTTGGTCCACTGGTCGTCGGAGGAGCCGTAGTCGCTCTTGACGCCGATGCCGACCTTGCTGAGATACTGGGTGTGGGCGTCGGAGAAGTCGTTGAGGAGGCGGTTCTCATAGGAGACGTATCGGAGGTAGATGTTCTGACCATCCAGCTCGCGGATGCCGTCGCCGTCTGTATCCACGATACCGGCGTCATCCAGGAGCTTTTTGGCGCCCTCGGGATCATATTTCCAGGGATTCGTCAGAGT
>JAFXTU010000005.1 GCA_017535635.1 Oscillospiraceae bacterium | reverse complement strand
GAGCCGTAGTCACTCTTCACGCCGATGCCGATCTTGCCCAGGTACTGGGTGTGGGCGTCGGAGAAGTCGTTGAGGAGGCGGTTCTCATAGGAGACGTAGCGGAGGTAGATGTCCTGGCCGTCCAGCTCCCGGATGCCGTTGCCGTTGGTGTCCACGATGCCGGCGGCGTCCAGCAGGGCCTTGGCGCCCTCGGGATCGTACTTCCAGGGGTTGTTCAGGGTCTCGTAGCCGTAGCCCATGCCGCTGGGCAGCACGCTGAAGCCGGGGGTGTAGAGGTCGCCGATGGTGTTGGAGTGGCAGATGGTGTCGTAGTCGATGGCCATGAGCACGGCGTGGCGCAGGTCGTCGTTGGCGAGGACGCCGTTGAAGTTCATCCAGCTGAAGCCGCAGCGCACACCGGCGGCGGTCTCCACGGTGAAGCCCGGATCCTCCTGCAGCTTCGCCAGGTCGGAGACGCTCATGATGTTCTCGGCGATGTCGATCTGCTCGGCCAGAAGGGCGTTGGCCTTGGCGGAGGCGTCGCCCATGAAGAGGATCTTTACGTTGTCATAGGGAACGGGCTCCCGGTAGTAAGGGTTCTTCACCATATCGTAGCCCACCTGGGTGTGGAATTCCTTCACCATGTAGGGGCCGGTACCGATCATGCCGTTCTCGTAGTTGTCTCCGGTGCCCTCATAATCCACGATGGCCATGGCGGGATCCGCCAGGTTGCCGGCCAGGTTGACGTAGGGGGTCACGGTCTGGATGGTGATGGTGTTGTTGGCGTCGTCGGCGGTGACGACGGCCTCAAACTCCAGGAAGTTCTGGGGGGTGGTGGAGCCTTCGGGGCCCATCTCGCGGACGTAGTCCAGGGCATACTTGACCTTGCTGGCGGTCATGTCCACGCCGTTACTAAACTTGATGCCGCTCTTCAGCTTGATGGTCCAGGTCAGGTGGTCGTCGCTGGCCTCGATGCTCTCGGCCAGGCAGGGCACGGGCTGGCTGTCGTCATCGAACTCGAAGAGGGATTCGCTGATACCGTAGCGCATGCAGTTCCAGGCGCAGTTGGTCTGCAGCCAGGGAGCGATCATGCCGTCGGAGTACATCTGGCAGCCGAAGGTCAGGGTCTTCCCGGCCGCGGTGGAGGAGGCGCTGCCGGAGGAGGCGCCGCTTCCGCTGGAGCTGCTGCCTGAGCCGGTGCTGTCGGAAAGGGCGTTGCTGCCGGAGCTGCTGCCGGAGCCGGTGCTGCTGGTGCCGCCGCAGCCGGCCATCAGGGCCGCCAGCAGCAGGACGCAGAGGAGGATCGCTAGTGTTCTCTTCATTTTGTTTTTCCTTTCTCCTTTTGCTTTTTCTATGGGATATTGCCAGGGAAAACGGATAAAAAAACGCCCGGAACCACCGTTCCGGGCACAGAGGCGCGCAGAGAGCCTGGGGGACATAGTTCCCCCTTCTCTGGATCACGCCTACTGCACTGGAATAGTGTGCGGTCCGTCGCCATGTATCTGACTCGGACTTCCCGAGGGAAGCCAAACAGTGACCTGCTCGCGGGGCGTTACCCCATTCCATGTGCTGCCCGAGGGCAGCCGCGAGGGACCGTAGCCATATTGAGTTTTTAAGTCTCAGTTTCTTACACTTCTGAGGACGCCACCGCGTAAGCAATGAGGAAGCCGCCCTTGGGGACCGCCAGGCCCCGGGAGAGGTAAAGCGTGTGTCCGTCCTTCCCGGCCCGGTATTCCGCCCGCCGGTTCCCGAAAAAGTCCTCCATGACCCCCAGGAGCTGGCCCTGCTTTACGTCCTCGTCCTTTCCCACGGCGGGATACCAGAGCCCGTCCTCCAGGGCGTCCAGATAGACGGCCTCCCGGAAGACCCGGCGGTGGAGCCCTTCGTCCCGGGTCCCCGCCGGGGCCGGCACCAGGCCCAGGTGGTCCATCAGGAGCCGGAGGTCTTTGCGGTCCGCCTCCACCCATTCCTCGTCGCAGAAATACCCTTCGCCCCGCTCCAGCAGGAGGCCGGGCACGCCGAAGTTGTTGGCGGCGTAGCTGTACTCCCCGCGGGTGGCCTCGGATTCAATGATGTACCCCAGGTTCATGCTGAGGGCCGCGGCCAGGGACGCCTCCCGCACCTTGGGAGCCGTGGGGAAGAAGACCAGGGGTGTCATTCGCTCCCCGTGGCTGCCCCCGTGGAAGTCCAGGATGAAGTCCACCCTGGGGAAGAGCTCCCGGACAAAGAACGCCGCGACGCGCTCTCCCACCGTGCCGTCCTCCCGGCCCGGATAATCGTGGTTCAGGTTGAAGCCGTCCTCCGGCAGAGTCGCCGGGTTCAGGGTCCAGAAGCCGCTGGTGTTGACGCAGGGAAGAAGGATGGCCCTTCCGCTCATCTCCCGGGGGTCCAGCTCCGCTGCGGTGCGGATCACCGCCGGGATCCCGGCGAACTCACCGCTGTGGATCCCCGCCGTCACCAGCAGGGTCTTCCCCGGCTTGACGCCGTTCAGCAGGATGGCGGGCATTTCGTAGTCCCCGCTCTCTCTTCCCGCCTCCGGCAGCAGCACGCCGCAGTTCACTTTTCCCCCCATGGGGATGCGCAGGGTGATTTCTTTCTTTTCTCCGGGGGAGAGTTCCTCACCGAAAATGCGCCAGTTTTCCATAGGTTTCCTTCCAAAAAACAGTAAAAATATCCAGAAAAAGGAAACTGCCGCCGCAAAATGCGGCAGCAGTCCGTTTTCAGCAGCCTCTGAAGGAGGGCGCCCCAGGCTCCAAAGGTCCGTGGAGGGGGTGCGTACGGCGGCAGGTAAGTCTTCTGGCTCATGGGTCATCGCCTTGGCCGTCTTCCCAGCCCGCAGGGGCCAGTGACATGGTGGCTTCGGCTCGCCAAATACAGCGGCGGCTCCGTGCGGGATTCTCACCCGCTTCCTTTTTCAGCCTTTCCCGTAGGAAAGATCGCCTGCGCCGGGGTTCAATTTTTCCGTGTTGAAATATAACAGATGCCCATTCCGAAGTCAAGGAGGAACGGTATTTTTTGTCATTTGCCGGAGCTAACCGTCGAAAGGGGGATATTTTTAGCATTGTTACAAAATGATTACCGTAAGAAAAAGCGGGGCGTCCGGGGAAGGGATCAGAATTCGATGCCCTCCCGGGCGGTGATCCCCCGGTCGAAGGGGTGGCGCAGCTTTCGCATCTCCGTCACGTAGTCGGCGGCGCTTTGCAGGGCCTCCGAGGGGTTCCGCCCCGTGATCGCCACTTCCAGTCCCTCCGGCTTGGACCGCAGGAATCCCAGCAGCCGCTCCTCGGAGAGGATGCCGTGGTTGCAGGCGCTGACCGCTTCGTCCAGTACCAGGAGCTGTGCCCCGGCGGCCCTGGCGATGGCCGTTTCCAGCAGGGCGGAATAGGCCTCCTTTGCCTCGGCTTTTTCTTCTTCGCTCATGTTGCGGAAGCGGCCGAAGTGCCTTTCGCAGACCAGGACCTTCGCTTCCGGTAGGGCTCGCAGGACTCTCAGCTCGGAGGAAGTCCCGTCCTTGAAGAACTGAGCGAAGACCACCTTCATGCCCGCCCCGGCGGCTCGAACGGCAAGGCCCACAGCGGCGGTGCTCTTCCCCTTCCCGTCCCCGCAGTAGAGGTGAATGAGACCCGGCACGGTCACACCTCCCGTCTGAGGACCCGGTAGACGAAGTCCATATCCAGGCCCTGGCGCACCGCGTCCGCCAGCAGGTCGTACTGCCGCTCCTTGTACTCCCTCGCGTCGAAGCTCCCCAGGGCCTCGAAGGAGACGCCCTTCCGCTCGCAGACGGCCCGGAGGATCGCGTCGCTGACGCCGGGAGCGTCGAAGATACCGTGGACATAGCTGCCGTAGACGCTGCCCCTGGAGAGGACCACCGGCGCCTTCTCCCCGCCCCGGCCCATGTGGATCTCGTATCCCTCGTATTCCAGGCCGTTGAGGCCGGAAAAGATGCCCTCCACGCCGGAAAAGACCCCCTTGGTCTGGGTCTGCACCTTCTCGCCGTAGAACACTGTGTCGATGTCCAGGAGCCCCAGGCCCTGGATCTCCTTCAGGTCGGCGGCCTCCACTCCCTCCGGGTCGGAGACGGACCTGCCCAGCATCTGGTAGCCCCCGCAGACGCCGAAGACCGGCGTGCCCCGGGAGGCGGCCTTCAGGACCGAAGCCTCCAGACCGCTCTGCCGCAGCCACATCAGGTCCGCGATGGTGCTCTTGGTGCCGGGCAGAAGGATCAGGTCCGGGTCCTTCAGCTCGTCCGTCTTCCGGACGTAGCGGAGGGAGACGTTGTCGTACCTCTCGAAGGGGCTGAAATCCGTGAAGTTGGAGATCCTGGGCAGGCAGATCACCGCCACGTCCAGAAGCTTCCGCTCCCCGGAGGAATGGAAGCGCTCGGTGAGGCTGTCCTCGTCGTCGATGTCCACATGGAGATAGGGCACCACCCCCGCCACCGGGACGCCGCAGAGGTCCTCCAGCTGCTTGAGGCCCGGCTCCAGGATGGACACGTCCCCCCGGAACTTGTTGATGACCGTGCCCTTGATCCGGGCCTTCTCCTCCGGCTCCAGCAGAGCCACCGTGCCGTAGAGCTGGGCGAAGACGCCGCCCCGGTCGATGTCCCCCACCAGGAGCACCGGCGCGTCGGCCAGCTTCGCCATGCCCATGTTCACGATGTCGTCCTTTTTCAGGTTGATCTCCGCCGGGCTCCCGGCCCCCTCCAGGACGATGACGTCGAAGTCCTCCTCCAGGCTGCGGTAGGCCTCCATGATGGCCGGAATGAATTCCGGCTTCCGGCGGTAGTACTCCCGGGCGCTCACGTTCCCCAGGACCTTCCCGTTTACGATGACCTGGCTGCCCACGTCGGTGGTGGGCTTCAGGAGGATGGGGTTCATCCGCACGTCGGGGGCGATCCCCGCAGCCTCGGCCTGCACCACCTGGGCCCGTCCCATCTCCCCGCCGTCGGCGGTGATGAAGGAATTCAGGGCCATGTTCTGGCTCTTGAAGGGGGCAACCCGGTAGCCGTCCTGCCTGAAAATGCGGCAGAGGCCCGCGCAGAGGAGGCTTTTGCCCGCGTTGGACATGGTGCCCTGGATCATGATGCTCTTTGCCATTTTATACACACTCCCGCAGCGCCGCCACAAGGCGCTCGTTTTCTTCCCCGGTCCGCACCGCGATGCGATACCAGCCCGGTCCCAGGCCGGGGTAATTCGCGCAGTTTCGGATGGCGACCCCTTTTTCCAGCAAGAGAGCGTGGAGGCTCTCCGGTCCCCGGAAGAGGAGGTAATTAGCCTCCGAGGGGCAGACCCAGAAGCCCAGGCCGTCCAGCTCTGCGATCAGCCGGGGCCTCTCCTCCCGGATCAGGTCCCGGGCTTTTTCCAGAAAGGCCCGCTCTCCCAGGGCAGCCACACCCGCCGCCTGGGCCGGGGTGGACACGTTCCAGGGAGGCGTCCGCGCCGCCATTTTTCCCAGCAGGTCCCCGTCCCCGGAGAGGCAGTAGCCCAGCCGCAGGCCCGCCATGCCGTAGCTCTTGGTGAAGGCCTTGAGCAGGACGAGCTCCGGGTACTCGGCGAGATAGCCCTTCATGCTCCGCCCGCCCTCGGAGAGCTCCAGGAAGCACTCGTCCAGGAAGAGCCTTGTCCCCACCTCACGGCAGAGCTCCAAAGTTTCCCGCAGAAGCTCCGGGGGCAGGAGCCTCCCGGTGGGATTGTTGGGATTGCAGAGGAAGAGAACCTCCGGCCGCCTCTCCCGCAGCCAGGGGAGAAAGCCCCCGTCCGGCAGGAAACCGTCTTCTCCGTGCAGGGGATACAGGGCCGTTTCCCCGCTGAAGAGCCGGAAGGCGGCGGCGTATTCCGAGAAGGTGGGAGCCAGGGCGGCAGCCCTCTTTGCTCCGGCGGCGGCGCAGAAGGCCAGGATCAGCTCAGAAGCGCCGTTTCCGCAGAGGATGGTTTCCTCCGGGACGCTCTCATAGGCCGCGATGGCCTTCACCAGGGCCCGGCAGTAGGGGTCGGGATAGCGGTCCGAGGTCTGAAGGGCCTCCCCCGCCGCCGCCAGGACGCCGGGCGGCGTCCCCAGAGGGTTCACGTTGGCGGAATAGTCCAGGATGATCGACCCGCCGTAGATATCCCCGCCGTGGGGGTTTTCGGTCTGATAATACATGGGCGTTTACCTCAGAAGGAGGAATCGGATCACGCAGCCGAGCAGCAGAGACAGTATCGCCGTGGCATAGAGCAGGCGGCAGGCCCGGGGGATGTCCTCGTGCTCGATCGCCCGCGTTTCGTCCCCGATGTACTCCTTTTTGTGCAGGACTCCGTGATACCAGGCGTCCCCCGCCAGACGCAGGCCCAGGAGCCCCGCGCAGACGGACTCGGTCTGGGCGGAGTTGGGACTGGCGTGCTTGTACCGGTCCCGCCGGAAGATGCGCCAGCCGTTAGACATATCCATCCCCAAAATGCCGCCGCCCAGGAGCATCAGGAGGGCGGAAATCCGGGCGGGAAGGAAGTTCATCACGTCGTCCAGCTTCGCGGGGAAAAAGCCGATGTCCTTATAGGGCGGCTCCACATAGCCCAGCATGGAATCCATGGTGTTCACGGCCTTGTAGAAAAAGCCCAGGGGCGCGCCCCCCAGGGCCAGGAAAAGGAGGGGCGCCACGATGCCGTCGGAGGTGTTCTCCGCCACGGTCTCCACGGCGGCCCTCGTCACCCCCGCATCGTCCAGAGTCGCCACGTCCCGGCCCACGATCATGCTGACGGCCCTCCGGGAAGCCTCCAGGTCCCCGGTCTCCAGGGCGGCGTGGACCTTCATGCTCTCCACCCGCAGAGACTTCGTTGCCAGGATCTGCCAGCACATGATGATCTCCAACGCGAGCCTCAGCCAGGGGCTCACCCGCCAGCAGAGCCGGAGGAGCAGGAACGGGACCAGGAAGGAGATGCCCGCCGTGAGGATCCAGAGAACGGCCCCCGCGGTCTTCTCCCCCGCCGGGGTCTTGGGGAAAGTGCGGCGCAGGGCTTTTTCCAGCGCGGAAATCAGCTTCCCGATCCAGATCACGGGATGGGGCCAGCCGTGGGGGTCCCCCAGGATCAGGTCGATGCAGAAGCCGATGGGCAGGGCCAGCAGGAGGGTCCACTTCACTTCTCTTCGCCTCCCGCCTGGAGGGTAAAGATCGTGATGGGGTTCAGCCCCGTCATCAGGTGATAGGGACCGGCCTTCCGGTCCCTGGCCACGGAGAGGGAGACGACCTCCGTCTCCGTGAAGGGGAATTCCTTCATGCAGGCGGTGAGCTCGGCGGCGGACTCCAGGGTCACCGCCGTGGCCACGATCCTCACGCGGGGGTTCTTTTCCAGCAAAAGGGAAAGGATCTCCCGCATGTTCCCCCCGCTGCCGCCGATGAAGGCGTGGGTGGGGGCGGGCAGATCTCCGCAGGCGGCCGGGGCCTTCCCCGGCACCACGGTGAGATTGGAAGCATGAAGGCGGGCGGCGTTTTCCCGCAGCAGGTCCAGCGCGCGCTCCTCCCGCTCAATGGCGTAGACCCGGCCCCTGGGGGCCAGCAGGGCCATCTCGATGGAGACGGAGCCGGTGCCCGCCCCCACGTCCCAGCAGACGGAATCGGCCTTCAGGCGGAGCTTGCTGAGGCTCACGGCCCGCACTTCGCTCTTCGTCATGGGCACCGCCTCGCCCCGCTGGAAGGTTTCGTCCGGGAGCCCCGGCGTCACCGTGAGGTCGGGGGAATCGTTTTCGATGAGCACGGCGCTGAGGCTGTCGAAGTCCCGCTCCGCGAGGCTCTCCGCCGTGCCGGAGGTGATCTTCTCCTCCGGGTAGCTGAGCTTTTCTCCCACATGGACCCGAACAGAGCCCAGGCCCGCCTGGGCGAGGCTGCGGCAGAGACTCTTCACCCCGTCGTCGCCCCCCACCAGAGCAAAGACCCTGGCATTCCGGCGCACGTCGGGGACCGGGTCGTGGTCCCGCCCGTGGAGGCTCACGGGGACCACGTCCTCATAGGAGGTCCCCAGCCGGGCGCAGAGGACGCTGAGGGAGCTGAGTCCGGGCAGCACCTTCACCCGGCAGCCGGAAAGCTGCGGCAGCAGCTTCTTCGTACCGCTGAAAAAGCCGGAATCTCCGGACATGACCACCGCGAAACGGCGGAATTCCCCGTGGGCGCGGATGTGCTCCGCGATCTTCCCCGGAGCCACGGCCTCAAAGAGGGCCTGGCCCTGGCGGGAAACCGCCTCCAGCATCCGCTTTGCCCCGATGAGGCACTCGGCGGCGTTAATTGCCTCCCGCACTTCCCCGGTCATGGCCCCGGCGGCGCCGGGCCCCAGGCCCACCACCGCGACCTCCGGCTCCCTGCGGAAGCCGTACTCCGCGCAGAGGGCCTCCACGGTCTCAGGGAGGCTTCCTCCCAGGCGCTGGGGCGGGCGTCCGATGACCACCAGCTTCGCCCCGGCCTTTTGGGCGGCCGACGCCTTCTCTCCGAATCCCCCTGCGCCGCCGCTGTCCTTGGTGAGCAGGAAGGCGGCGTTGATGGCCCGCAGCTGGGCCACGTTCAGCTCCTCCGTAAAGGGGCCCTGCATGGCGATGATGTGGGCGGGGGGCAGCCCTGCGGCCTGGCAGGACTCCAGGGAGGCGGGCATGGGGAGCACCCGCGCCCAGACCCGCTGGGCGAAGTCCCGGATGGCGGCAAGCTCTCCCAGGGCCTTGCTCCCCGTGGTGAGGAGGATGTTCCCTTCCGCTTCGCTCAGGTATTCCACGGCGGCGGCGTTGTCTGGCACAAAGACCGTCCCCTCCGGCACCGGGGACTCCTCCCGGAGGACCCGGCGGTAGGGCGTCCCCGTCTCGGCGCAGGCTTTGGCGATGTTCTCCGTCACCAGGTCGGCATAGGGGTGGGTGGCGTCCAGCACCAGGTCGAAGGCCCCTTCCCGCAGGAGGGCTGCCATCTGCTCCCCGTTCAGCCGCCCCGAGAGGACGCGCAGGCTCTCCGAGGGCTCCAGCAGGGTCTCCCCGTACTCGGTGGCCACGCAGGCGGTGACGGCAGTCTTTTCCCCCTGGGAAGCCAGGAACTCGCTGAGCTCCCTTCCCTCGGTGGTCCCGGCAAAAACAAGGAACTTATACATCCCGATACCCTCTGGGGGTCACCATTTCCCCGCCGATGAACCGGGTAGAGGCGTTGCCGATGAACACGGTGCAGAACATGTCCACTGCCGTGTCCCGAAGCTGCCTGAGGGTGAGCAGGGTCCGGCTCTCCCCCTCCCTGCCGATGCTGTGGGCGATGCCGCAGGGCCGGTCCCCGGGCAGGGTCCGCAGGAGGATGTCGCAGGCCCTTTGGAGATAGTCGGGCCTTCCCCGGCTGGAGGGATTGTAGAGCACGATGGAGAGGTCCGCCCTCGCGGCGGCCTCCAGGCGTTTTTCGATGGTCTCCCAGGCGGTCAGCCGGTCGCTGAGGCTGATGACCGCGAAGTCGTGGGTCAGGGGCGCCCCCAGGAGGGCCGCGCCGCTGCAGGCGGCGGTGAGGCCGGGGATGACCTCCACCTCCGGCTCCCTCTCCTCGCCCCGGAGCTCGTAGACCAGGGCGGCCATGCCGTAGATGCCGCTGTCCCCGGAGCAGACCAGGGCCACGGTCTCCCCGCCTTTGGCAGCCTCAATGGCCATGCGGCAGCGGTCTGCCTCCCTGGTCATGGGGGTGGTGAGGGTCTTTTTTTTCGGGTAGCGCTCCTTCACCAGGTCCACATAGACGTGGTAGCCAATGATGCTGTCGCAGTCCCGCAGCGCCCGGTCCGCCCGGACGGTCATATTGTCGTAGTCGCCGGGGCCCAGGCCCACCACATAGAGCTTAGCCAAAACGCACCTCCGTTTTCTCCGCGGCCAGGGCCACGGTCACGCCGTTCAAGGCGGTCTTTTTTACGATCAGCTCCCCCGCGCCCAGGAGGGCGGCGCGTTCACAGACGTTGTCCACGCCGGTGACGGAGGCCACAAAGGCGGAGGGGGTGAAGTCCCCCGGCACAGCGCGCAGCGCCTCCGCCGGGTAGAAGGCGATGGGGATGCCCCGCTTGGAGCAGAACGCCAGCAGCCCCTCCTCGTCCTTTTTCAGGTCGATGGAGGCGGCGCACTTCACCGCCAGGGGGTCGATGTTATGCTCCCGCAGCACCGTGTCCACGGCCTCGGCCACGGCCTCCTCCGGGGTATCCCGGCGGCAGCCCAGGCCCAGGTGCAGGCATTTGGGAATGAGGCGCAGGGTGACGCTGAAGGGCTCCTTCTTCTCCCAGCCCAGGTAGATGCCCACTTCCCCGCCCTCTCCCGGCACAACGCCGGAGGGAAGGGCGGAAGCCAGGGGCAGGTCGCAGAGCAGGGGCACGTCCCGCTCCAGGATCGCGGCGGAGACCGCCTTGGCCGCGGCCATGCTGCTGAGGGCGAAGCCGTTTACCGTGGCCCAGGCGTCCACGGAAAAGCGGCGGTTCACGTCCGTGGCGGTGGTCACCACGGGAGTCGCTCCCATTTTTTCCGCTACCCGGAGGGCCAGGGCGTTGGCCCCGCCGATGTGCCCGCTGAGGAGGGGGATCACGAACTGTCCTCCCTCGTCCAGGCTGAGCACCGCCGGGTCCGTCTTCTTGGAGCGGACGTGGGGCGCGATCTCCCGCACGGCGATGCCCGCCGCCCCCACGAAAATGAGGGCATCCATGCTCTGAAACAGCGCCCCGTAGAAAGGTTTTGAGGGCTGGGCGATCTCCCGGAAGCCCGGTTCCTCGAAGCGGGCCAGGGTATACCCTTCTGCCTCCCACTCCGGGAAGGCGGCCAGGATCCGCCGCGCCAGGGCGCAGCCCCGACGGCTGTAGGCAAAAACGGCGGCCCTCACTTCTCGGCGGCCCGGAACTCCGTGGTGAAGCCGGGATCGTAGAGCTTGGAGCGATCGTACTTGTCTCCGAGACAGCCTCCCACCACGATGAGGGAGGTCTTTGTGAGGCCGTTAGCCGTCACGGTCTCATGAAGGGTCCCCACGGTGCAGCGGAAGACCTTCTCCTCCGGCCAGGTGGCCTTGTAGACCACGGCGGCGGGGGTCTCCGGCGCGTAGCCCCCTGCCAGAAGCTCCGCCTGGAGCTTCTCCGTGAGGCTGGTGGACAAAAACAGCACCATGGTGGCCCCGTGGGCGGCCAGGGAGCGGATGGACTCCCGCTCCGGCACCGGGGTCCGCCCCGCGGCCCGGGTGATGATGACCGTCTGGCTCACGTCCGGCAGGGTGTACTCCGCCCGGAGGGAGGAGGCCGCCCCGCAGAAGGCGCTGACGCCGGGGGTCACGTCGTAGTCGATGCCCAGGACCTCCAGCTCGTCAAACTGCTCCCGCACCGCGCCGTAGATGCTGGAATCCCCGGTGTGCAGCCTTACGGTGGTCTTCCCCGCCGCTTCGGCGGCCTTGACGACCCCGATCACCTGCTCCAGGGTCATTTTTGCACTGTCGTGGATCTCACAGCCAGGCTTCGTTTCCTCCAAAAGGGCGGGGTTCACCAGGCTGCCCGCATAGATCACCACGTCCGCTTCCCGCAAAAGCCGCTGGCCCCGGACCGTGATCAGGTCCGGCGCGCCGCTGCCCGCTCCCACGAAATGCACCATCTTCTATCCCTCCAAGATCTTTTTCATCAGCGTCCTCGCGTTTTCCGTCTCGCTCAGGACGCCGTATACGTTGGAAAAAATGATGGCCCCGGTCTCCAGCTCTTCCTTTGCCCGGTGGCGGAGATTGAAGGCCACCTTCGCCGTCACACGCCGGAGCGTCTCTTCCCGCAGGCCCTCCTCCTCGATGATGCGGATGGCCTCGTCGCAGCTCACGCAGTCCAGCACCCGGCCGATGGCCGCGGGAGAAAGGCCCGCCGCCCCGGCGTGGGCCGCCAGGAGCTCCACCCGGCAGTCCCCGAATTTGGAGTGGGTGTTGAGCATGTTCCCGGCGATCTTCACCAGCTTGCCCACGTGGCCCACCAGGAGGGCCCCCTGGAAGCCGAACTCCCGGCAGGAGTCCAGGGCGTCCCCCACAAAGTTGGAGATCTGCACCGCCTTTTTCTCTTCCACGGCCAGGCTCCCCTTCAGGAAGTCCGAGCCGTAGTTGCCGGGGGTGATGAGGGCGTATTCCGCCCCCTCGGCCCGGCGCTGCCGCAGCTCTACCCGGATGGTCTCGATGAGGGCCTTTTCGCTCATGGGCTCCACGATGCCGGTGGTGCCCAGGATGGAGATGCCCCCCACGATGCCCAGCCGGGGATTGAAGGTCTGCCTGGCCAGGGTCTCCCCCGCCGGGGCGGAGATCACCACCCGGAGCCCGCCGGCGTAGTCCGCCAGACGGCAGACCTCCTCCACGTTCTCCCGGATCATCCGCCGGGGGGTGGAGTTGATGGCCGCCGCGCCCACGGGCTGGTCCAGGCCGGGCTTCGTCACCCGTCCCACGCCCTCGCCGCCGTCGATGTGGATGTCCTGTCCCTCGGCGTAGCGGATCTCGGAGAAGATCAGGGTCCCGGTGGTCACGTCCGGGTCGTCTCCCCCGTCCTTCCGGATGGCGCAGCGGGCCCAGCCCTCCCCGGAGGAGGGCTCCAGGACCTTAAGCTCCAGGGGGATGCCCTTGGGGGTCTGGAGCGAAACGGTCTCCGGCGCATGCCCCGTGAGCAGCAGGCAGGCCGCCGCCTTGCTGGCGGCGGCGGCGCAGGAGCCGGTGGTATAGCCGAGACGGAGCTGCTTTCCGTCCACCGTCACATACCGGTCCATTTATCTCGTGATCTGGTACAAAAGGGCGTTGACGATGGCAGCGGCCACGTTGCTGCCGCCCTTTCTTCCCCGGGCAACGATGTGAGGAAGGCCGGAGGCGATGATCTCCTCCTTGCTCTCCACCACGTTCACAAAGCCCACAGGGACGCCGATCACCAGGGCCGGCTTCACTTTGCCCTCCTGGGCCAGCTCCCGGAGCCGGATCAGGGCGGTGGGGGCGTTGCCGATGGCGAAGATGAGGGGCTTGTCCGCCCTCGCCGCCTTCTCCATGCTCACCGTCGCCCGGGTGATGCCCCGAGCCTTGGCCTCGGCGGCCACGTCCGGGTCGGACATATAGCAGTGGACCTGGCCCCCCAGCTTTTCCAGCACGGTCTTGTTGATGCCGCTGCGGGCCATCTGGGTATCCGTCACGATGTCACAGCCAGAACGCAGGGCCTCGATGCCCACGCGCACCGCGTGCTGGGAGAAGACCAGATTGTCGGCATAGTCAAAGTCCGCGGTGGTGTGGATCACCCGCTTGATGACCAGCTCGTTTTCCGGGTCCAGCTTCCGCTCCCCCAGCAGCTCCGTGATGATCTCGAAGCTGCGTTTCTCGATGTCCATGGGCTTCATGATCTCAGCCATGAGCGCGCTTCACCTCCAGGCAAGCATTGTAAAAATTCACCGCAAAGGCGGGATTCGCCAAAAAATGGAAATGCGGAAAGCCCGCGTAAAGGCTCCGGGAGGCCTGGGCGCAGGCCCATTTTCTCCCCGTGGGCTTTTCCGCCGTGAACTTTTCTCCCGGCTGGGTGCAGTCCCAGTGGTGGAACTCGTGGCCGGGGATGGCCTCTCCGGCCCTGCAGAGGAGATTGTCCTCCCCGGCCCGGAGGGTGACGTAGCCGAAACGGGTGAGCTTTTTCTGATCCTGGCACTCTCCCGGCAGGAAGCCCACCATCTTCTCCCCGGCGACGGCCTGGGTGAGGTACATGAAGCCGCCGCACTCCGCGATGCAGGGCAGCCCTCCCTCCAGGGCGGCGCGGAGGTCAGAGCGCATGCTTTCATTCCGGCTCAGCTCGGCGGCATAGAGCTCCGGGTAGCCGCCTCCCAGGTAGAGGCCGTGGAGGCCCTGGGGCAGGGCGGCGTCCTCCATGGGGCTGAAGGGGACGAGCTGGGCGCCCATGTCCTTCAGCACGTCCAGGCTGTCCTCGTAGTAGAAGCAGAAGGCCTTGTCCCTGGCTACCCCCAGGCGCACCGGCTCTCCTTTGGAGGGCAGGGCGGGAGCGTCAAAGGGCACGCCGGGGGCGCTCCGGGCCAGCTCCAGAAAGCCCTCCAGGTCCACCGTCTCCTCCGCCTGACGGGAGAGGAGGGAGAGCTTAGTCTCCAGGTCCTCCACCTCGGCGGCGGTGATGAGCCCCAGGTGGCGGCTCTCCAGCACCACGTCCGGCATGGGGGGCAGGAAGCCCAGGGGCTTCACTTCATTGCCAAAATGCTCCCGGACCGCGGCGGCCAGGAGCGGGTAGAGGGAGGGAGAACAGCTGTTGAAAAGGACGCCCCGGATGCCGCTGTCGGCATGGAAGCGCAGAAAACCCTCCAGCACGGCCAGGAGGGAGCGGGCGGCCCCCTTGGAATTCAGCACCAGCACCACGGGGGTCTTCGTGGCCTTCGCCACGGTCCAGGTGCTGGCTTCGTCCGATAAGCCCAGGCCGTCGTAGTAGCCCATGACCCCCTCGATCACGTTCACCGCCCGGCTGGAGCCGTAGCGGGAGAGGAGATAATTCAGGGTGTCCGGGCTGAAAAAGAAGGGATCCAGATTCGCTCCGTTGCCGGTGATGCGCCGGTGAAACATGGGGTCGATATAGTCCGGCCCGCACTTGAAAGCGCCCACGTCCAGGCCCCGATCCACCAGGGCGCGGAGGACGGCGCAGACCGCCGTGGTCTTCCCGCAGCCGCAGCCGGAGCCGGCCAGGAGGATCCTGGCTGCCCGCTGTTCCATCGTTGACTCCCCCTCCGTTTTTTGGAAAATATTATATGCAGGGAAATCTTGAGTGTCAACTCTTGACAAGGTCCGGGGGCTGTGGTATACCTTTTGAGAATTGAATATACAAGCTGCGGTGCCCGCGGGCGAAGACTTCCGTTTCGCCGCCCGGGATAATAGGGAAACAGGTTGGAATCCTGTGCGATCCCGTCACTGTATTGGGGGAGAGCCGGCCAAAAGGTCACTGACTTCGGTTGGGAAGGCGGCCATGCTCGATGATCCCTGAGCCAGGAAACCTGCCGACGCTTGACGCGGAGGTCTTCGGACCTCTGACCACGGGGAATTGGTCATGTCGTTTGTCCGCCGCAGGCTTCGCGGCGGCGTCTGTCTGCTTTGCATCACCCTTTCCCGGACTTGGGAACGGGTGTTATTTTTTGTGCAAAGAACTAGGAGGAGGTACATCATGAAGAAAACGCTCAGTATCCTCTGCGCGCTGGTCCTGCTGCTCGGTCTTCTGGCCGGCTGCAACGGCGCGCAGACCCCCGCGCCCACCCAGGCGCCGGCGCCCACGGAGGCACCCAAGCCTACGGAGGCGCCCAAACCCACAGACGCGCCCGCGCCCGTCGGTGGTGAGGAAGAAGAGGAAGAAGAAAACTACGACACCGGCGACGCCTCCCTGGACGATCCCCTGAACCAGGACGGCATCGGTGAGGACGAGCTCCTGATCGTCTCCTTCGGCACCAGCTTCAACGACAGCCGCCGGGAGACCATCGGCGCCATCGAGAAGGCCATGATCGAGGCCTTCCCCGAGTACAGCGTGCGCCGGGGCTTTACCAGCCAGATCATCATCGACCATGTGCTCCGCCGGGACGGCGAAGTCATCGACAACATCACTGAGGCCCTGGACCGGGCCGTCGCCAACGGGGTCAGGAACCTGGTGGTCCAGCCCACCCACCTGATGCCCGGCTTTGAGTACAACGACGTGATCGACGAGATCGAGTCCTATGCCGACTCCTTCGAGTCCATCGTCATCGGCCGTCCCATCCTGGACACCGACACCGATTTCGCCATCGTAGCCGAGGCCATCACGGAGGCCACCGCCCAGTACGACGACGGCAAGACCGCCATCGTCTTCATGGGCCACGGCACTGAGGCCGACTCCAACGGCGTCTACGCCAAGATGCAGGGCGTCCTCTCCAAGATGGGCAAAGAGAACTACTTCATCGGCACCGTGGAGGCTGAGCCCAGCCTGGAGGACGTGCTGGCGCTGGTAAAGGCCGGGAGCTACACCCGCGTGGTGCTGGAGCCCCTGATGATCGTGGCCGGCGACCATGCCAACAACGACATGGCCGGCGACGAGGAGGATTCCTGGAAGACCGTCTTCACCGAGGCGGGCTATGAAGTGGAGTGCATCCTACGCGGCCTGGGCTCCTTCCCCGAGATCCAGCAGCTCCTGGTGGAGCATGCTGCCAATGCCATGGAAGAGGACTACACTACCGGCGACGCCTCCCTGGACGATCCCCTGAACCAGGACGGCATCGGCGAAGCGGAGCTCCTGGTCGTCTCCTTCGGCACCAGCTTCAACGACAGCCGCCGGGAGACCATCGGCGCCATCGAG
>JAFXTU010000004.1 GCA_017535635.1 Oscillospiraceae bacterium | reverse complement strand
GGAGTGAGGAGTGAGGAGTGAGGAGTGGCCTCCCGCCATACCCCGCCTTTGGAAACGGCGCGGTTTTTCCTTCGCCCTGGAGCCCTATTTTTGGCGGATTAACGGTGGATATTTGCCCCGGAATATGATAAACTACGCAAAAATGGGTTTCTTTCGGTTTTCGGAACAGGACCCGGGAGGAGGATCATCCATGCACGATTCCAGTCACGCTCATGACCATCCCCATGAGCACGCCCACACCCACGACCATGAGCATACCCACAGCCATGAGCACAGCCACTCCGGCTTCGAGAGCATCCAGCAGGCCGAGGCCCTGATGAAGTATATGCTGGACCACAACCGCCACCACGCCGAGGAGCTGCACGACGTCTGCCACAAGCTGGAGGACATGGGCCGAAGTGCCGCGGCGGAAAAGCTGGGGAAAGCCCTGGAGGCCTACAACGCCGGAAACGACGCCCTGGCCCAGGCCCTGGGCGCCCTGGGGGAGGGATAAAGCCATGTGCCTTTCCACCGTATATGAAGTGACTCCCGAGGGCCGGGAGAAGGTCTGCGAATACGTGTCCACCGTCCGTGCCGAGGACGGCAGGGTCTACCTCACCGACATCATGGGGGTGGAGAAGGTCCTGGAGGGGAACATCCGCTCCCTGGACCTGGTGAACAACGAGATCTTGGTGGAAGCGAAGGGGGCCTAGAGATGCCGTATACCATCGCTGTGGCCGGAAAGGGCGGCACCGGGAAGACCACCCTCTGCGGCTTCCTCATCGACTGGCTGGTGAAGCAGGGGAAGAAGCCTGTCCTCGCCGTGGACGCCGATGCCAACTCCAACCTGAACGAGGTCCTTGGGGTGGAGGCTCCCATCTCCCTGGGGGAGATCCGGGAGGAGATCGCCCACGCGGAGGACTCCGGGGCCGTACCCAGCGGCATGAGCAAGCAGGACTACATGGAGTTCCGCTTCAACGCTGCCCTGGAGGAAGAGGACGACTTTGACATGCTGGTCATGGGGCGCACCCAGGGAAAGGGCTGCTACTGCTTTGTCAACGGCCTTCTCCAGACCCAGCTTCAAAAGTTCTCCGGCAGCTACAAGTATGTGGTAGTGGACAATGAGGCGGGCATGGAGCACATCAGCCGGGGCCTTCTCCCCGCCGTGGATGTGCTGCTCCTGGTGTCCGACTGCAGCCGCCGGGGGATCCAGGCCGTGGGACGCATCGCCGAGCTGGCGCGGGACCTGGGCCTGAAGCCCAGGTACATGAAGCTGATCGTGAACCGGGCCCCCTCCCGGGAGCTCTCTCCCGGCATCCGGGAGGAGATCGAAAAACAGGGGCTGGAGCTCCTGGGCGTCATCCCCCAGGACGAGAACATCTATGAGTTTGACTCCGATGGGCTCCCCACCGCCTCCCTGCCCTCCGATTCCCCCGCCAGGGCCGCCTTTGAGCCCCTGCTCCCCGGCATTCTGAACTGAGCGCAGCCTGAGGGCTGCGCCGGAAAAGCGCCGCCCGTAAAATGAAATGAAAAGAACTTAACAGAAAAAGGAGAAGTACACCATGGGCAAATTCATCGTGATCGGCGAGCGGATCCACTGCATCTCCCCCACCATCCGGGAGGCGATGGAGACCATGACCCCCGAACCCATCCTGAAGCGGGCCGACGAGCAGCTGAAGGCCGGCGCCACCTATCTGGACGTGAACATCGGCCCTGCCGAGCGGAACGGCCCCGAGCTGATGCAGTGGGCGGTGAAGCTCCTGCAGGAGAACTTCGACAACGTGCCCCTCTGCCTGGACACCGCCAACCGCAAGGCCATCGAGGCGGGCATCCAGGTCTACAACCGGGCCAAGGGCAAGCCCATCGTCAACTCTGCCGACGCCGGGGACCGGCTGGAGAACATCGACCTGGCCGCTGCCAACGACGCCATCTGCATCGCCCTCTGCTCCAAGGCGGGCGTCCCCTCCGACAACGACGAGCGGATGCAGTACTGCCAGGAGATGCTGGAGCGGGGCATGGGCCTGGGCATGGAGGCCGAGGACCTGTGGTTCGACCCCCTGTTCCTGGTCATCAAGGGCATGCAGGACAAGCAGATGGACGTGCTGAGCTTCATCAAGGACCTGAGCGACATGGGCTTCAACTCCACCGGCGGCCTCTCCAACGTCTCCAACATGACCCCCAAGCACATCCGTCCCATCCTGGACAGCGCCACCGTGGCCATGGCCATGTACTGCGGCCTCACCAGCTGCATCGCCAACCCCTGCGACCTGCGGCTCATGGAGACCATCAAGTCCTGCGACGTGATCAAGAACAACACCCTCTACGCCGACTCCTATCTGCAGATCTGAGATCTGAAGAGGGAAGAGCGGATATCGTGTATACCATAGTTTTTAAAGTGCCGAACAGCGGGGACGTGAAAGTCCCCGCTGATTCCGGCGCGAACATATTGGAGCTGGCCCAGAAGGCCGGCGTGAAGCTGGATGCCCCCTGCAGCGGCAACGGCGTCTGCGGCAAGTGCCGCCTGCGCATCATCGCCGGGGCGGTGGAGCACCCTGAGACGAGCCGCCACCTGAGCTCCGAGGAATACGCCGACGGCTGGCGGCTGGCTTGCATGAGCCGCGTCCTGGGGGACGCCGCCTTCATCGTGCCCACCGAGGCCGGGGCCTTTGCCAGTGACATCCGCACGGCGGACCTGTCCAGCCCGGAGGAGATCGCCCGCTACGAGGAGGCCCTGGAGGCCATCTTCCAGACAGAGCTGGAGCGGGGGACCAGCGCCGAGGGCATCGGCGTCGCCGTGGACATCGGCACCACCACCGTCACCGCCGCCATGCTGGAGCTCTCCTCCGGGCGCATCCTGGCCAAAGCCAGCGCCGGGAACAACCAGATCCGCTACGGCGCGGACGTCATCAACCGCATCATCCAGTCCACGAAAGAGGGCGGGCGGGAAAAGCTGCGCCGCGCCGTCCGGGAGGAGACCCTGATCCCCCTGATGGACTCCCTCTGCGCCTCTTCCGGGCATACTCCGGAGGAGATCAGCCGCATCGTCGTCGCCGGGAACACCACCATGGAGCACCTCCTGGTGGGGGCCGACGCGGAGACCATCCGGGTGGAGCCCTACGAGCCGGAGTTTCTGGAGCTCCACGGCAAGACGGCCTCCGATCTGGGCCTTCCGGGACAAGGCGACACCCCTGTGATCCTGGCCCCCAACGTGGGCTCCTATGTGGGAGGCGACATCACCGCCGGGGTCCTCACCACCCTGCTCTGGGACCAGGACGACCTCATTTTGTTCATTGACCTGGGCACCAACGGCGAGCTGGTGCTGGGCAACCGGGACTTCATGCTCACCTGCGCCTGCTCCGCCGGCCCCGCCTTCGAGGGCGGGGAGATCAGCTGCGGCATGCGGGCCACCACCGGGGCCATCCAGGGAGTAAAGCTGGACCCGGAGACCCTGGAGCCCAGTTACGACGTGGTGGGCGCGATAGGGGAGAAACCCATCGGCGTCTGCGGCAGCGGCCTCATCGACATCATCGCCGAGCTCTTCCGCTGCGGGGCCGTCAGCCCCAAGGGCCGCTTCGTGCGGGAGAACCGCCGCATCGGCCGGGACGAGTACGGCACCGGCTACTTCGTGGTTGCCTTCCCGGAGGAGAGCGGTTCCGGCCGGGAGATCACCCTCACCGAGGTGGACATCGACAACTTCATCAAGGCCAAGGGCGCCATCTTCTCCGCTACCCGCACCATGCTGAACGCCGCGGGGCTGACGGTGGACGACCTGCAGCACGTGCTCATCGCCGGGGGCATCGGCAGCGGCATCGACATTGAAAACGCCGTTACCATCGGCATGCTGCCCAAGCTGCCCGCGGAGGAATTCCGCTACATCGGCAACAGCTCCCTCACCGGAGCCTGCGCCATGCTCATCTCCGACTCTGCGGAGGAAAAGGTATTCGAGCTGGGAAGGAACATGACCTATCTGGAGCTCTCCACCCATCCGGGGTACATGGAGGAATTCGTGGCCGCCTGCTTCCTTCCCCACACGGACGCGAGCCTGTTTGACTGATGGAAGTAAAGGACAACAAAAACGAGCAGCCCCTCCGGCACTACCGGGGGCTGCTCTCGGCTATGGACCCGGTCTCCGTCTCCGCCCGCACGGGGATCCCCTACGAGGGAGGGGCCTTCCGCACCCGGCTGCTGGGCCGGGAGGTGCGCCTGGAGTTCCCCGCCGGGGAGGCCTTTTTTGAGGAAACGGGGCAGAGCCTTCGCCCCAATGCCCAGATCCTGCTCCTCCGCCTCCTTACCGGGGGGACTCTGGCCCCCGCCACGGGAAAGCTCCTCTCCTATGCGGAGCTCCCCTGGGGGGAGACCTATCTTACCCAGTTCCGGGGCCGCTGCATCCAGCGCCTGGCCTTCTCCTTCGGCACCAGCCCGGAGAAGTTCGGGGAAGCCTGCCGCTCGGTGGGAGGAAAGGCCGTGGAGGGAAAAGACCTCTCTTACGATATCCTCTTCCTGCCGGAGCTCACGGTCCGGCTGACGGTCTGGCCCGGGGAGGAGGACCTGCCCCCCTCGGCCCAGTTCCTCTTTTCCAGCAACTTTTCCCTGGCCTTCAGCGCCGAGGATCTGGCCTACTGCGGAGACGTGCTCCTGGATGGGATGAAGGGCCGGTTTTAAGAGGATAGTCCTAGTCCTCTCCCTTCAGGCCCTTCATGAAGCCGTCCAGGGCCGTGGATTGAATGTCGCCGGCGATGACCGTCTGCCCGCAGACGACCAGGTCGGCGACGATCTCATCCGTGCTGTCCGGGTAGTTCAGCACCCGGAAGGTGTAGCGGACCGCCTCCATCCCCCCGTATTCCGCGATGGGATAGCCCTGCCGGGCCTGGAGCGCGGCGTAGTCCGCGTAGACGCCGGTGAAGCTCCGGGGGATCACCAGGTTCTTCACCTCAATGGGCTCCGGGTCCACCTTCCAGCCCAGGCTGCTGAGATAGGCGGCCGCCTCCGCCGGACCGGTGACGCTGAGGGGGGCAGCTGGCGAGGCCGCCTCCTTTTTGGGCCGGTTTCCCAGGAGGCTCACCAGCAGGATAACGCCCGCCAGGACCGCCGCCAGGATGACGACGGCGACCACGGCTTTCTTTCGGTTCAGTTTTGCGGTAAAGACGAACATGCGCTCCTCCATTTCCTGCCGGCAGGAGCCTGCCGGCCTGCGCGCGTTTGGCGCGCCTTTCGCGGGATATATATGAACGGAAGGGGACGATGATACCTATGCCGGAGCTGCGGCTGGACAAATTGCTGGCCGGGACGGGTGCCCTCTCCCGGAGCGAGGCGAAAAAGGCGATCCGGGAGGGGAGGGTCTGCGTGGAGGGGACCCCGGTGCTGGACCCCAGCGCCCACTGCGACCCGGCCAAGACCGTCACCCTGGACGGAACGCCCGTCCATTGGCAGGAGCACCTGTACCTCATGATGAACAAGCCCGGGGGAGTCCTCAGCGTAACGGAGGACAAGCACGCTCCCACGGTGCTGGATCTGCTGCCTCCCGAGCTGCGGCGGCGGAACCTCTCTCCCGCCGGACGGCTGGACAAGGACTCCGAGGGCCTGCTGCTCCTCACCAGCGACGGGGACTTCTGCCATCGGGTGATTTCCCCCAGGAGCGGCATCGTGAAGGAGTACTATATTGAGGTCCTGCACCCCTTCCCCGCCGGTGCGGAGGAGCTTTTCCGCCGGGGGGCCGTGCTGGAGGACGGGACGGTCTGCCTCCCGGCGAGGCTGGAGGCTTCGGAGGACCGCCTCAGCGCCCGCGTCTTCCTCTCCGAGGGGAAGTATCACCAGGTGAAGCGCATGGCCCTGGCTTCCGGGACGCGGGTGGCGTATCTCAAGCGGCTCAGCGTGGGGGGCGTGGCCCTGGACCCGGCGCTGGCACCGGGGCAGTGGCGGGAGCTGACGGCCCGGGAGCGCCTCCTTCTTTCTGACAATTTGCACAAATCGGGAATGGAAGCTTTGTAGGATAGGCAAATTGAAGAATGGGACCGGGTATGCTATCATAATGCCTGTCATTCAAGCCTAATTCGTATCTTTATGGAGGGGAAAACAGTATGTCCAGTGTTACCTTGAAAGGCATCTACAAGAAGTACGCCGGCGGCGTCGTCGCCGTGTCCGACTTCAATCTGGATGTGGAAGACAAGGAGTTCATCATCCTGGTCGGTCCTTCCGGCTGCGGCAAGTCCACGACCCTGCGGATGATCGCCGGCCTGGAGGAGATCACCCAGGGTGAGCTCTACATAGACGGAAAGCTCGTGAACGACGTCGCCCCCAAGGAGCGCGACATCGCCATGGTGTTCCAGAACTACGCTCTGTATCCGCATATGACGGTCTTTGAGAACATGGCCTTCGGCCTGAAGCTCCGGAAGATGCCCAAGGACGAGATCAAGCGCCGCGTGGCCGAGGCCGCCCAGATTCTGGAGATCGAGCATCTGCTGGACCGGAAGCCCGCCGCTCTTTCCGGCGGCCAGCGGCAGCGTGTCGCCCTGGGCCGCGCCATCGTCCGCAACCCGAAGGTCTTCCTTCTGGACGAGCCGCTCTCCAACCTGGACGCCAAGCTCCGTACTGCCATGCGCAGCGAGCTGGCCAAGCTCCACAAGAAGCTGGCCACCACCTTCATCTACGTCACCCATGACCAGACCGAGGCCATGACCATGGGCACCAGGATCGTCGTTATGAAGGACGGCTTCGTGCAGCAGGTGGCCGCGCCTCAGACCCTGTACGAATCTCCCGCCAACCTCTTCGTCGCCACCTTCATCGGCACCCCGCAGATGAACACCGGCGAAGGCGAGATCGTGGACGAGAACGGCGTCACCTACCTGACCTTCGGCGAGAACTGCAAGATCGCTCTGCCCGAGGAAAAGGGAAGGAAGCCCGAGGTCCTGGCTTACGCCGGCAAGAAGGTCATCTTCGGCATCCGGCCCAACGACATCCATGCCGAGGAAGATCTCATGGCCAAGTATCCCAACCAGGTCATTGAGGCCGAGGTGGATATGACCGAGCTGCTGGGCGCCGACACCAACCTGTATCTGACCAACGGCGACATCAGCATGACCGCCGTCGTCACCACCGGCACCACCAACTGCAAGATGGGCGATAAGGTCCGCCTCTGCGTGGACACCAAGCGCGTCCACCTCTTCGACTACGACACCGAGAAGACCATCACCAACTGATCCGATCCCTCGTACCTTCGCTGCGGCTTTTCCGCAGATCAGGAAACAGCGGGAGGCTGAAAAGCAGCGATGCTTTTCAGCCTTCCTTTGCTTTTAAACTATCGAGAAAAGGAGAGACAGTCATGGCATTCTGCCCGAATTGCGGGACCAAACTGGAAGAGGGAAAGCGTTTCTGCCCCAACTGCGGCACGCAGATCGAAGCTCCCGCCGCGCCTCCGGCCCCCAGCTTTGACGACGGGCCCGTGCAGGCGGCCCCCGCGCCCGAAGCAAGGGTTGAGCCCCAGGCCGAGCCCCGGCAGCAGCCCGCTCCCGAGACGGACTTCGGCAGCAAGGTGGCCCAGCTCAATGATACGCCGGACACCACCGGCGCTTTTGACGTCGACGACGTGAAGAACAACAAGGGCATGGCGATCCTGGCGTATTTCGGCATCCTGGTGCTGATCCCCATCTTCGCCCGGAAGGATTCCCCCTTCGCCCGCTACCACTCCAACCAGGGCCTGATCCTGCTGATCTGCTGGGTGATCGTCGCCATCCTGCGGCGCATCTGGTGGCTGCTGGGTACTGTCGGCGGGCTGATCGGGTTCATCCTCTTCATCATCGGCATCGTCAATGCGGCCAACGGCCGGGCCAAGGAGCTGCCCGTCGTGGGCAAATTCCGCCTGCTGAAGTAATACTAATACCCAATAGAAATCTCGGATTCCCAGCGGCATAAATCGCGCCAAACTTCGTTGTCGGCCTTGACGGGCGACAGCTCGCCTTCGTCCTCCGCCTCGTCTGACACGATTTCTGCTCGCTGCTCGATCCTAGATTT
>JAFXTU010000050.1 GCA_017535635.1 Oscillospiraceae bacterium | reverse complement strand
CCCGTAGGTGTCCACGATGATCTTCCGCCCGGTGAGGCCGCTGTCTCCCAGGGGGCCGCCGATGACGAAGCGGCCGGTGGGGTTCACGAAATATTTGGTGTTCTCGTCCAGCAGCTCCGCCGGGATGATGGGGCGGATCACCAGCCGAAGCATATCCTCCCGGATGGTCTCCAGGCTCACGTCGGGATCGTGCTGGGTGGAGAGGACCACGGTGTCCACCCGCTTAGGTTTCCCGTCCACATACTCCACGGTGACCTGGGTCTTGCCGTCGGGCCGGAGGTAAGCTACCAGCCCTTCCTTCCGCACCGCCGCCAGGCGCCTCGCCAGCCGGTGGCTCAGGGCGATGGGCAGGGGCATCAGCTCCGGGGTCTCGGTGCAGGCGAAGCCGAACATCATGCCCTGGTCCCCAGCGCCGTTCTGCAGCTCGTCACTGCCCTCGGCCTTAGCCTCCAGGGACTTGTCCACGCCCATGGCGATGTCCGGGGACTGCTTGTCCAGGGCGGTGAGGACGGCGCAGGTGTTGCCGTCAAAGCCGATGGCGGAATCGGTATAGCCGATCTCCCGGACCACCTGCCGGGCGATCTCGGGGATGTCCACGTTGGCGGTGGTGCTGATCTCCCCCATGATGTAGAGGATGCCGGTGGTGGCGGTGCACTCGCAGGCCACTCGCCCCGTGGGGTCCTGGGCCAGGATGGCGTCCAGAACGGCGTCGGAGATCTGGTCGCAGAGCTTATCGGGATGCCCCTCGGTGACGGATTCGGATGTAAACAGCCGCTTGCTCATATCTATCGCTCCTTTGATGGTCAATTTCTTTTGTCAGACTTCCCAGCCGGAGATGTAGGCCTCCTGCTCGGGAGTAAGGGTGTCGATGCTGAGGCCCATGGCTCTCAGCTTCACCCAGGCGATCTCGTTGTCGATCTCCTCCGGCACCTTGTAGACCTTCTTTTCCAGGCCCGGGTGCTTGGCGACCCACTCCGCGGTGAGGGCCTGGACGGCGAAGGACATGTCCATGATCTCCGCCGGATGACCATTCCCGCAGGCCAGGTTCACCAGCCGCCCCTCCCCCAGGAGGTTCAGGGTCCGCCCACCCGGGAGGACGTAGCCCTCGATGTTCTCCCGCCGGGGGTAGTGCCGGAGGGCCATGGCTTTCAGCCCCGCCACGTCCACCTCCACGTCGAAGTGGCCGGCGTTGGAGAGCAGTGCCCCGTCCTTCATGCGGGTGAAATGCCGGGGGGTGATCACGTCCTTGCAGCCGGTGACGGTGATGAAGATGTCCCCCAGGGGGGCGGCCTCGTCCATGGTCATGACCCGGAAGCCGTTCATGGTGGCGTCCAGGGCCTTGAAGGGGTCCACCTCCGTGACGATCACGTCCGCGCCCATGCCCTTGGCCCGGAGGGCGACCCCCTGGCCGCACCAGCCGTAGCCCGCCACCACCACGGTCTTCCCCGCCACGATCAGGTTGACGGTGTGCATGATGCCGTCCCACACGCTCTGGCCGGAGCCGTATTTATTGTCGTAGTAGTGCTTGCTCTTGGCGTCGTTCACCGCCACCATGCCGCAGGGCAGGGCGCCGGCCTTCTCCCGGGCCTTCAGGCGCAGGATGCCGGTGGTGGTCTCCTCGCAGCCGCCCAGGAGGCAGTCGGCATACTGGGCGCAGTCCCCCGCCAGAAGGTTCACCAGGTCGCCCCCGTCGTCGATGATGATGTGGGGATGGCATTTCAGGGTCTCCCGCAAAAGCTGGGTATACCCCGCTTCGTCCACGCCCCGGATGCCGAAGGTCTCGACGCCCGCCGCAGCCACGGCGGCGGCCACGTCGTCCTGGGTGGAGAGGGGGTTGCAGCCGGTGAGGTACACCTCCGCCCCGCCTTTACGCAGCACCAGGGCCAGGTTGGCGGTCTTGGCCTCCAGGTGGACGGAGACGGCGATGCGCAGCCCCCGGAAGGGCTGCTCCTTTGCAAACCGCTCCTCGATGCCCCCCAGGGCGGGCATATAGGACCGGACCCAGTCGATCTTCCTTTGGCCGCTCCCGGCCAGGGACAGATCCTTCACGATGCTCACGGGCATTCCTCCTTAGAAAAAGAAAACAGGCTCCGTACGCCGACGGAGCCCATACCGGACCAAAAACCTCGCCTTATCTCTCGTCATCCGTCGGAATTGGCACCTTTCCCCGGAGGTCCGGGAGAGGTTGTCGTGGCTTCACAGGGCCGTTCCCTCCGCCACTCTCGATAAGGTGATTCAATTTTGCGAGCATTATTATATCACCGGGGCGGGATTTGTCAATACAGAGGATTAAAGGATACCCTTCTTCCCCCTTGACAATTCCCGATCCCGCGCTATAATTTGAAAATGAATTTCATTTTCAAATTGAGGGATGCGATATGGCTTATCAGACGAAACAGGGCCAGGCCCTGCTGGACTTTCTCCGGGACCAGGGCTCCAGGCACATCTCCGTCCAGGAGATCGCCCATGGGCTCCCGGAGCCCATGGGCACCGCCACCATCTACCGACAGCTGGAAAAGCTGGTGGCCAAGGGCCTTGTACAGAAATACGTGAACGACCGGGGCCCCGCCTGCTTCCAGTACGTGGGAGAGAAGGGGGAGAACTGCGCCACCCACTTCCACCTGAAATGCGCCCGCTGCGGGGCCCTCATCCACCTGGAGTGCCAGGAGATGACCCGGCTCATCGAGCACATCACCAAGGAGCACGGCTTCCGCACGGACCTCACCCGCTCCGCCTTCTACGGCACCTGCGCCGAATGCCAGAAGAAGGAGGAGACAAAATGAGGAGGGCTGCCTTGATCTTGCTTCTGGCCCTGCTCCTTCTGACCCTGCCCGCCTGCGCAGGGAAAGAGGCGGAGGCCGGCGGCCTGAAGGCGGTGGCCACCGCCTTTCCGGAGTACGACCTGCTCCGGGCCATCGGCGGGGAGCGGCTGGAGCTCACGTTGCTGCTGAAGCCGGGGACGGAGGCCCATTCCTTCGAGCCCACGCCCCAGGACCTGCTGGCCATCCGCTCGGCTGCCCTCTTCGTCTACGGCGGCGGGGAGAGCGACGTGTGGGCAAAGCGGCTCCTGGATTCCGGGGAGCTGGGCGATACCGCCGTCTTCGCCCTCCTGGACCACGCCCTGCTCCGCCGGGAGGAGACGGAGGCGTATATGACCCTGGAGGAGGCCGGGGAAGAGGGGGACGTGTACGACGAGCACGTTTGGACGAGCCCCCGGAACGTCATCCTGCTGACAGAGGCCCTGCGGGACACCCTCGCAGACCTGGACCCGGCGGGGGCGGAGGAATACGCCGCCAACGCGGAAGCCTATATTGCGAAGCTCCAGACTCTGGACGAGGACTTCCGGGCGCTGAAGGATTCCGCCGCCCGGGACCTGCTGGTCTTCGGGGACCGCTTTCCCTTCCTCTACTTTGTACGGGAGTACGGCCTCCGCTACGCCGCCGCCTTCCCCGGCTGCGCCGGGGAGACGGACGCGAACCCCGCCACGGTGGCCTATCTCATCGACCTGGTAAAGGAAGAGAGCATCCCCGTGGTCTTCAAGTGCGACCTCTCTGCGGGGAAACTGGCGGCCACCATCGCGGAGGCCACGGGAGCCAAGGTCCTGACCCTGTATTCCGCCCACACGGTCTCCAAGGCCGATTTTGACGCCGGGGAAACGCTCCTTACCCTCATGGAGCGGAACCTGGCCAGTCTGAGGGAGGCGCTGGGATAAGATGGCTCTTATTTCCTGCAGGGACCTCTGCCTCGCCTATGAGGGAAAGATCGCCGTGGACAGGCTCAGCTTCGACGTTTCCCCGGGGGACTACCTCTGCATCGTGGGGGAGAACGGCAGCGGCAAGAGCACCCTGATCCGGGCCCTCCTGGGCCTGAAAAAGCCCCGGAGCGGCAGCATCCAATACGGGGACGGCCTGAAGCAGAGCGAGATCGGCTACCTCCCCCAGCAGACCCCGGCCCAGAAGGATTTCCCCGCCTCGGTTCGGGAGGTGGTCCTCTCCGGCTGTCGGGCGGCCCCCTTCTACAGCGCCTCGGAAAAGCGCCGGGCGGCGGAGAACATGGAAAAGCTGGGCCTCACGGAGCTGAAAAAGGCCTGCTACCGGGAGCTCTCCGGGGGCCAGCAGCAGCGGGTCCTCCTGGCCAGGGCCCTCTGCGCCACCCGGAAGCTCCTGCTCCTGGACGAGCCGGTGACGGGGCTGGACCCCGCCGTCTCCGCGGAGCTCTACCGCATCATCCGGGACCTGAACGAAGAGGGCGTCACCGTCGTCATGGTCACCCACGACGTGGACTGCGCCATCGAGCGGGCCAGGACGATCCTTCACCTGCGCACCGTGCCCCTCTTCTGGGGCAGAGCCGAGGACTATCGGGAAAGCGAGATCGGCCGCAGCTTCATGGCATCCGGACCGGAGAAGGGAGGGGACGAAGCATGAGTCTCATCAAAGAAATGCTCTCCTATACCTTCCTCCTCCGGGCGATCATCGTGGGGGGCCTGGTGAGCCTCTGCGCCGCCGTTCTGGGGGTCCCTCTGGTGCTGAAGCGCTACAGCATGATCGGGGACGGGCTGAGCCACGTGGGCTTCGGCGCTCTGGCCGTCGCCGCCGCCATGAACGCCGCGCCCCTCAGTGTCGCCATCCCCGTGGTGGTGGCCGCCGCCTTTCTCCTGCTGCGCCTCAGCGCCTCCGGCAAGGTGAAGGGGGACGCCGCCATCGCGGTGGTTTCCACCGGCTCCCTGGCCCTGGGCGTCATCGTCATCTCCCTCTCCACGGGGATGAACACGGAGACCTCCAACTACCTCTTCGGCAGCATCCTCTCCATGTCGGAGGAGGACGTGCGCCTGAGCCTGATCCTCACCGCCCTGGTGCTGCTCCTCTTCATCATTTTCTACCACCACATCTTCGCCGTGACCTTCGACGAAACCTTCGCCAGGGCCACGGGCAAGCGAGCCGGGGCCTGCAACGCCCTCCTGGCCCTCCTCACCGCCCTCACCGTGGTGGTGGGGATGCGTCTGATGGGTTCCCTTCTGATCTCCGGCCTGGTGATTTTTCCCGCCCTCAGCGCAATGCGCTTGTGTCGGGAATTCCGACATGTTATAATTGTCTCGTCGGCGCTGTCTCTGGTCTGTTTCCTTTTGGGGACCGTGGCCTCCTTCGCTCTGGCCATTCCCACGGGAGCCAGCGTCGTCTGCGTGGATATTCTGGCGCTGCTGGGCTGCTTCGGCCTGGGCAGGCTGAGGGAGCGTGGTTAAGATGGGTCAGACGGTTTTGGAGGTCCGGGACCTGGGTCTCTCCCTGGGCGGGAAGCGGGTCCTGGACGGGCTGTCCCTCCGGCTGGAGGCGGGGCGGATCGCCGCCCTCATCGGCCCTTCCGGCTGCGGAAAGACAGCCCTGCTCCGCGTCCTGGGAGGCCTTGTTTCCCCGGAATCGGGCAGCGCGGAGATCTGCGGCACGGACGTTTCCGATCCCGCCTCCCGGAAGGAGACGGGGATGCTGGTGGACGAAGCTTCCCTCTGGGGCGAGCTGAGCATCGCCGGAAATCTGGAGATGCAGAGCCGGATCCTGGGAAAGGTGGACCGGCGGCGCATGGGCAAGCTCATGAAGGCCCTGGAGATCCTCCCCCGGAACACCGGGTCTCGCCGGGCAGGCTCCTGTCCCGAGAGCATCAAGCTCCGCCTGGGGGCGGCCATGGCCCTCCTGGGGCAGCCGAAGCTCCTTCTGCTGGACAACATCTTCTCCGGTCTGGACAGCGACGACGCAATACGGCTCACGGCCCTGCTCCGGGAGGAGACGGAGGAGCGGGGCATGGCGACCCTGCTCACCGGGGCATTTTTCCCCACCCTCTGGCACGCAAGCACCAACTTTTTCCGCCTGGAAGCGGGAAAGATAAAGGCACATTATACAAAGGACGAGCTCCTGGCCCGGCTCCCGGAGGAGCCCGCCGGAGCGGACCTGGACGCCCTCTGGGAGACGCTGGGAAAGGAGAGGGAGGCATGAGGAACCTGATGCGCGCCCACTGGTACCGGCTCCTTCGCTCCGTCCTCCTGCTGGCGGCCCTGCTGGTGATCCTGGCCTGCGACCTCTTCCTCAGCACCCGGGTCACGGTGACCACCAGCAACATGCGGGAGCTCCCCATGCTCTGCACCTCCGGGGCCTTTATGAGCTACGCCGATTCCACCAGCATGAGCGTCTCCATGGCCAAGGGCTTCTTCCGGAAGCGGGGCCAGCTGGAGGAGAGCAGCGCGGAGGATCTGATCGGGGTCTTCCAGGACATCCACCCCTTCCAGTTCCGCTGGGTCCTGGCTACCCGCCGGGGGATGCTGGCGATCCCCCTCATCTTCGCCATGGCTTTCCTTGCCATGGACTTTGAGCGGCGGAGCTATTTAAACGCCCTCTACACGGGCCGCAGCCGAGCTTCCGTCTATTGTTCCAAGCTGATCTTCCTCTTCCTCTGCGCCTTCGGGGTCTCCCTCCTGGGCATCTGCGCCCTCACGGGGATCTACGCGGGGACGGTGTACTCCCGGCTCCCGGCGGCCTACGTCTGGACCCGGCTGGCGCTCCACGCCCTCTCCGACGCGGCTCTCATGGCCCCGCCCCTGCTTTTGGTCTGCGCCCTGCGGAAGACCGTCGTCTCCGGCGCGATCATCCTGGCCTACGACTTTCTCCTGCGCTTCACTTCCATCTTCCCCATGAGCAAAATGGACATGAGCATTTGGGAACAGGGGGGAAACATCCTCCCCACCCTTCTGTGGAGCGTGGGCATCCTCCTCGTCTGCTCCGCCGCAGGCTGGTTTTTCTTCCGTAAAGCCAAACTGAACTAGGATCGCTTTTCCAAGAAAGGAAATGACCGATGAAAACTCTTGTCGCCGATAAGAACGCCCTGCGCCTGAACCTCAGCGAGGTCCGCTCCCGGGCGGGAAACGCCGAGATCGTGGCGGACCTCAGCGCCGACGGACAGGGCCTGGGCCTCCTGCGCATGGCCCGGTTCCTGGTGGAGGAGGGCGTCGAGCACTTCGCCGTGACCGAGGTCCGGGACGCGGTGGCGCTGCGGAAGGGGGGCTTCCAGCAGGTCCACATCCTCATGCTCCGCAGCATCACGGACCTGCGGGAGCTCCAGGAGCTCATGGACTACTCCGTCACCTTCACCATCGGCTCCAACGAGGCGGGCATCGCCCTGAACGGCCTGGCCGGGGAGCTGCACACCGTGGCGGAGGCCAGGATCCGCATCGACACGGGGCTGGGGCAGTACGGCTTCCTCCCCTCGGAGACGGACAAGATGCTGAACCTCTACCGCCACATGCCGGGCATCGCCATCACGGGGATGTACACCCGCATGTCCGGCGTGAATCTGAAAAGCGCCGCCGAGGCCCAGTACCAGGCCTTCATGGGCGCCGCCGAGACCCTCCGGGGCCAGGGGGTGGAGCTGGGAAGCCTCATGGCCCTGGACTCCTGCAGTCTCTTCCGCCTGGAGGTGGGGGAGCAGAACGCCGTGCTGGTGGGCTCCGCCCTCATCGGGCGGACGCCCTTGAAGACCGGGGCGGGTCTCGTAAAGGTGGGCAGCATCGAGGCCAGCCTGGAAGAGATCAAGTGGCTGCCGGAGGGCACCGTAGTGGGCCTTGGGAAGGGCAAGGCCCTGAAAAAGCCCACCCGGGTGGCCGTCCTGGACCTGGGCTGGGCCAACGGCATCGGCATCCTCCGCCGCTCCACGCGGCAGGAGCTTCCCCTGCTGAAGCGACTCAAGGTCTTCGTCACGCCGGACGACCGCTTTGAGCCGGTGGTGAAGGTGGGAGGCAAGCGGGTCCCCATCCTGGGGCAGACGGGCATGACGGCCCTGACCCTGGACGTGACCAAGTGCGAGTGCGCCCCCAACGACCTGGCGATCCTGGACGCGGACCCCCGGGACGTGCGCTTCCTGCCGGTGGAGATGCGGGAATGAGCGTGATCCGGCTTCTCAGCCCCCATGTGGCGGACCTGATCGCCGCCGGGGAGGTGGTGGAACGGCCCGCCTCGGTGGTGAAGGAGCTGCTGGAAAACAGCTTCGACGCCGGGGCCAAAAAGGTGACCGTGGAGATCCAGCGGGGCGGCATGGGCCTCATCCGGGTGACGGACGACGGCTGCGGCATGTCCCCGGAGGACGCGGAAACCTGTTTCCTTCGCCACGCCACCAGCAAGCTGCGGGACGAGTACGGCCTGGAGGCCATCGGCACCCTGGGCTTCCGGGGGGAGGCCCTGGCCGCCATCGCCGCGGTGAGCCGGGTCCAGCTCCTCACCCGGCAGCACAGCGCGGAGGAGGGGATCAGTCTCACCCTGGAGGGAGGCCAGGTAGTCTCCCGGGACCCCGCCGGCTGCCCGGAGGGGACCACCATCGTGGTGCGGGACCTCTTTTACAACACCCCCGCCCGGCTGAAATTCATGAAAAAGGACTCCGCCGAGGGCTCCGGCGTCACCGGGGTGATGAACCGCTGCGCCCTGAGCCACCCGGAGGTGTCCATCCGCTACCTCCGGGACGGGAAGGAGGAATTCCAGACCGCCGGGGACGGGAGATCGGACAGCTGTATCTACACGGTCCTGGGGCGGGACTTCGCCAGGACCATGCTGCCGGTCTCCGGCAGCGGGGAAAACCTCACGGTCCGGGGCTTCATCTGTCCGCCCGCGGTCGCAAGGGGCAGCCGCAGCGCCCAGTATTTCTTCCTCAACGGCCGCTCCATCCGCTCCCAGCTCATCCAGGCGGCCCTGGAGCAGGCGTATAAGAACGTGCTCTTCACCGGGCGTTTCCCCGCCTGCGTCCTCTACCTCACCATGAAGCTGAACCAGGTGGACGTGAACGTCCACCCGGCCAAAACAGAGGTCCGCTTTTTGCAGGAGCGGGCCGTCTTCGACGCGGTGTACCGCACGGTGCTCGCCGGTCTCCGGGGGGAGGCAGAGCAGCCCGGTCTCCATTGGAAGGCCGAGGCGGCGAAGGTACCCGCCGCGCCGGAGGGAAAGAGCGAAGCCCCGGCGCAGAAGCCCGCCGTCCCTCCCTTCGGGGCCAGGGCATCCGTTCCTTCCATTGAGGCCAAACCCTTCTCCCCCGCTCCGGCCCTCACTTCTGCCGCGGAGCCGACAAGAACAAACTACGCTTCCCCGCCCCGTTCCGAGCCCCGCTCCCCGGAGCCGGAGGGGGCCGGGATGCCGGAGATCGTGGAGCAGCTGGTCTTCCGGGGCTCCCGGATGGAATACGGGACGCCCAAGGAGCCGGAGGTCGCGGAAACGCCCGCTCCCGTTGAATCCACCCCTCCCCCGCCGGAAGCGCCTGCCCCGGCAGTCGGGGAACCGAAACCGGAACCGGAAGCCCTGCCCCCCTATCGCATCCTGGGCGAAGCCTTCCGGGAGTACATCCTGGTGGAGACCGGGGAGGACCTGCTGGTGATCGACAAGCACGCCGCCCACGAGCGGATACTCTTCGATCGCCTGAAAAGCCAGGACACCCCCGCGCCGGGGCAGCTCCTGCTCTCCCCCGCCGTCTGTGACCTGGACCCGGAGGACAAGGCCCGGCTCCTGGAAAACGCTTCCCTGCTCCCGGAGCTGGGCGTGGAGGCGGAGGACTTCGGCGGCAATTCCCTCATGGTGCGGCAGCTTCCCTCCGGCTTCGCCCCGGAGGAGGCGGGAGCCCTCCTGACGGAGCTGGCGGAGGCCCTGCGGCTGGGGCAAAAGCCCGGAACCCTGGGAAGCCGGGACGAAGCCCTGGCTGCCATGGCCTGCAAGGCCGCCGTCAAGGCCGGATGGGACTCGGACCCCAAAGAGTGGGTCCCGGTGACGGAGGCGGTGCTGCGGGGAGAGGTGAAGTACTGCCCCCACGGACGGCCCGTGAGCATGCGCCTTACGAAGCGCCAGCTGGACCGGAATTTCAAACGGACATAAAAAGCTCCCCGGAAGCGGCTCCTGCGAACCGCTTCCGGGGATCGGTCTATTCTGTCACTTTTGTTGTTCCGCCGCTTCGGCCTCGGCCTTTGCCTTGGCCTTCTTCGCGTGCTTCTGGGCGCTGAGGAAGCGCTGGAGGCGCTTTTTATAGAAGTCCTCCGCCTCGGCGTCGGCGGCGTAGACGGTGCGCACCACGGCGTAGGTGCCGTCGGGCCGGGGCTTCCAATGAATCCGCAGGAAGCTCTTGTGTCCCTCCGGGCAGGTGACGAGGGCGATCTGCCGGTCCTTGTTCTGGGGGACCCAGCTTCGGCCGGAAAGCGCATCGGCGCAGACGGGGCAGAGGAAGCTCCCCAGCTCCCGGTCCCGCAGAATGGCCTCCGGATCCGGGAAGCCGCTTTTTCTCAGCCGCTGCAGGGGGACCCCCGGCGCGGGGGCGGGACCCAGCTCCTCGTACTCCGCCACGCCCTTCCGCAGATCCGTCCGGACGCAGATGGCGGCGAGATAGCGGGCGTCGTTCAGGCTGTCGTGCTGGTCCAGCTCCAGCTCCGCCCCCAGCTCGGCGGCGGCGTCGGTGAGGGAGGTGCTGACCCCGCTGCGGCCCAGGAAGCTGTCGTAGATGAAGCGGGCGTCGTAGATGTTCTCCGGCAGCCAGTCCGGGTCCAGGCCCCAGGCCTCCAAATTGGCGGTGAGGATGCGCTCGTCCTCGCCGCCCCAGGCGAAGATCTCGTAGTCCGGCCCGGCCTCCCGCAGCCAGGCCCCCAGCTGCTCCGCCGCCTGGGGGAAGGGGATGCCGTTCATCATCTCCTCTTCGCTGAGGCGGGTGAGCTTCTTCACCTTCCAGTGGACCTGCTTGAAATAGCGGGGACGGACGCTGATGCGCAGCTCCCCCGCCGTCCGCCCCTCCGGGTCGACCCGCACGGCGCCGATCTGGATGATCTCACCGGGCAGCATGGCCTTGGGCACATGGGGATACTGCTTCCAGGGAAGCGGCTGGTTCCACTCCATATCCAAAGCTATGATGGTTCGTCCGTCAGGCATGGCATCCGCAGTCCTTTTCCTGATGATTCCTCGGGGCCTTTTCCCCTGATTTTGCATTGTATCAGATTGAGAAGGGAAATGCAATTCCCGGAAAAGGGCGATGACGATTTCCTTTTGTGCCGCTGAGACGCACGCTCGGCCTTTTCCGCAGGGATTGCAAAGGGACGGACGCATGGTATACTTGAAGCAAAGGTCCTCGAAAACGATACACAGGAGGTGCGGGACATGCCGCAGTACAGCGAACAAGACCTCAAATACGCTTCAGAGTTCCGGGAGGGCATCCACAGGGAGGCTCTTGAGATCGTCCGCAAGACGCGGCCCGGCATCACGGAGGTCGTCGACCGCCATCCGGTGGAGGACTACTTCCAGGAGCATTGGGACTATCCCGGCCAGTGGTACACCATCGTGGCGATCCCTTACGGCTACAAAAGCCGCAGGGCGCTGGTGGATACCATCGTCCGCGATACGCTCTCCGGGAACGCTCCCGAACCGGAACGCGCCGCCGACACGCAGGAATTGCGGGCCGCGGCAAGGATGGAGCAGGATCGGCGCAGGCTGACAAAGCAGCTGGACGCCAGGCCCTCCGGTTATCGGGAGCTGTTCGTAGCGGAGGCCGACCGGCAGCGCCGCAGCTTCCGGGCCGTCGGTGTTGACGCCCAGGGGCGGTATGTCCTCGAGCACTACGAGGAATACAGCCTCGGCGGCGCCACGGACTCGGCCGGAGCATATTACGTCCTGACCGACGCGGAGTACAGGCGCTACGCCAGGCTGGCGCTGATGAATGGGCAGATCACGCAGGAGGAGTACGACAAGCTTGCGGCGCTGTCTGTGTGACCGGCGCGGCAGGATGACGAGCCTTTCTGCGCGCCGATCGCCGATGATCCCGGACCGGACGCTCAACCGCATCATTGGAAAAAGGGATCCGGGACGAAGTCCTGCCCGGAAACAGATCCCGGGGCCGCGGGATTTGGGAGGTTTTCTCCCATTTCCCCCGGTCCCGGGTTTTTCAGTGCCGTATTCTGTTTTCCGCTCGCCTCACCCGACGATCTTCTCGTACTGCTCCGGGGTCAGAGTGCAGTGGTAGAAGAGCTCGAAGAAGCGGTTCACCTCGCTGTAGAGGTCGTAGTCCGCCTGCTCCGGGTAAAGGGTCTGTAGCAGCCAGAGGATGCCGGGATAGCGCTGCACGGAGGGCGGGAAGCCCATCCAGTTGTAGGGCCCGAAGGGGGCGATGGCATAGTTTCCCTCCCGGATGGCGGTGAGCTGCTGCCACAGGGGATCGTCCGCGACCTCGGCGCCCACGCTGTCGTAGCTGAAGATGATGAATTCCGGGTCCCAGAGCAGAAGCTGCTCCAGGTCCGTCTCGTTGCCGGTGCCCTTGCTGCTGGGATTGTCCACCACGGCGGCATTTTCCCCCACCAGCTCCAGGATCTCCCCGTGGTAGGAGCCCCGGGCAATGACGTTCAGGCCCTTGTCCCCCAGGAGATAGAGGAGCTTCCGGCGGCCGGAGCCCACCTGCTCCATGATCTGCTGCGCCCGGGCGTAGGTCTCCTCGCAGTAGTCGGCCAGGACCTCCGCACGGTCCTCCAGGCCCAGGAGGGACCCCAGCTTCCGGTAGGCCTCCCCCGTGCTCTCCGTGTTGGCGTCGATGTGGATAAAGGGGATGCCGGTCTGCTGCGTCAGGGCGTCCAGGTCCTCGGCGGCGCCGGCCTTGGCTTCGCCCACGTCCAGGACCAGCTGGGGCCCGGCAGCCAGCAGCTCCTCCAGGTTCAGCTCGCCCTTGCCGCCGTAGAGCTGGCCCAGGACGGGAAGGTGGAAGTACGCAGGATCAAAGTACTCCTCCGCCCCCGGGTCCCACTCGTTGGAGACGGCCACCAGCATCTCCGGGGCCAGGGCAAAGACCACGATCTGGCTCAGGGGGCCGGAGACGGCGATCTTCGTGATGACGCGTGGCAGGGTCAGGGTCCGCCCGGTGTCGTCGGTGAACTCCACCGTGTCCGGCTTCTCAGGCTGGGGCTCCGCGGGAGGCTCTGTCGGCTCTTCCGGCGCTGGAGCGGGCTCTTCCGTGGGGGCAGGGGCTTCCGTAGGCGCGGGCGTCGAAGCCGCCTCTTCCGTGGGGGCAGGGGTCGTCTTCGTGCCGCCGGCGCAGCCGGCAAGGCATGCAAGGACGCCCAGGACCAGCAGGAATGCCAAAATACGCTTTGTTTTCATCTTGTACTCCTTTTCATTATTCGTAGTTGAGATAATGCGTCATATAAAAAAACGCTCTCGCGTTTTTTATTCGTTTTCCGCAACGCTTCTCGGGATGCAGACCCGGACCCGGTCGTCGAAGAGGCTGCACACCCGGATGTCCGCCCCGTAGAGGGAGGCCATGAGCTCCTCCGTCACCACCTGGGAGGGGGCTCCCTCCGCCAGGACTCTTCCCTCCTTCATGGCCACCACCTTGTGGCTGAAGAGGAAGGCCTGCTCCGGGTTGTGGGTGGACTGGATCACGGTATAGCCCGCGGCGGTGAGCTTTCTCATCTCCTCCATGACCCGGACCTGGTTGCCGTAGTCCAGGTTGGCGGTGGGCTCGTCCAGGATCAGCACCGGCGCGTTCTGCACCAGGGCCCTGGCGATGAGCACCAGCTGCCGCTCGCCCCCGGAGATGTGGGTATAGCCCTTGTCCTTCAGGTGGAGGACCCCCACCTGCTCCAGGGCTTCCTCCGCCGCACTTCGCTGTTTCGGGCCGGGAGAGGAGAGGAGGGAAACCTGGGAGGTGGTCCCCATCAGGACCATATTGAAGACGCTGTAATTAAAGGAGGGGTAGTGGGACTGGGGGATATAGGCTACCTGCCTTGCCAGGCTGCGGGCGCTCTGGCGGCGGGTGTCCGCCCCATTTACGGTGATGCTGCCGCCGTAGCCCCTCAAAAGGCCCAGAAGGCAGCGGAAGAGGGTGCTCTTCCCCACCCCGTTGGGGCCCAGGATGCTGGTGAGCTCCCCGCTCTCGGCGGTGAAGCTGACGCCCCGGAGCACCTCCGAGGGTCCGTAGCCGAAGCGCAGGTCCCGTACCTCGATGCTCAAAACGCATCCCCCTTTCTGGTGATGAGCCAGATGAAGAAGGGGGCCCCCACGAAGGCCGTCAGGATGCCGATGGGGATCTCCAGGGCCATGAGGTTGCGGCTCACGTCGTCCACCGCCAGCAGGAAGGCCGCCCCGAAGAGCATGGAGGCGGGCATAAGATAGCGGTAGTCGTTCCCCACCAGCTTGCGGCTCAGATGGGGGATCACCAGGCCCACCCAGCCGATCATGCCGGAGACGGCCACGCTGGCGGCGGTGATGAGGGTGGCGCAGAGGATCACCAGGAGCCGGACCCGGCCGGCGTTCACCCCCATGGTCCGGGCCTCGTCGTCCCCCAGAGTCAGTACGTTCACCCGCCAGCGCAGAAGCAAGAGGGGCAAAAGCCCGATCAGCATGGGGATCACCGCCAGGCCCACCTCGTTCCAGCGGGCGCCGGAGAGGCTGCCCATGAGCCAGTAGGTGATCTCCGGCAGCTGGTTGGAGGGGTCGGCCACCAATTTAATAAAGGAGGTTCCGGCGGAAAAGAGAGAGCCCACCATGATGCCCGCCAGCACCAGAGTCAGCACCCGCTTTCCCCCGGCCACGCGGCTGATGAGAAAGGCCGCCGCCACCGTGAGGATGGAAAAGCAGAAGGCCGAAAGGGTGATGATCCGGCTGTTTCCTCCCAGGAGGATGGCCAGGGCCGCCCCGAAGGCCGCCCCGTTGGTGGCGCCCAGGAGATCCGGGGAGGCCATGGGGTTCTGAAAAACCCCCTGGTAGGAGGCTCCGGCGGTACTGAGGCAGCAGCCCACCAGGCAGCTCAGGAGGATCCTGGGCAGGCGGATGTTCCAGGCCACGGCCTCCATGTTCCCGTCCCAGAAGGGGGTAATTCCCCAGCTTCCGGCGGCGGGGAAAACGGGGGCCAGGAGGCCGCCCAGGCCCCGGAGCAGCTTGTGGAGACAGACCCCCAGAAGCGGACCGGGAGAGACGGGATAGCGCCCCAGAAGGAAGGATACGAAGATCAGGACGATGAGCAAAACGCCCATGACGCAGAGCGTCAGCCCGCCCCGGCGCGGCTTTTCCACGGTGCCCTCTCCTTTCTTTCTCTCCCGCAATATTCTTCAATGCGATAATGGGATTATAAAGCCTCTCTACGCGCTTGTCAAGGCTGAATCCTTTGATCGGCATTATGTAACATTTCTTTCCGGAGAGAAGCATGCGGAGGGGAAGCGGGGAAGCCCGTCCTCTCGGATCATTTCGTTAAATTGATATCGTTTTATATTCATACTCAAAAATCATTGTTTTAAAAGCTTCCTTTTTCCCCCGGTGGAAACCTGAAAGAAATAGCTTGACTTCTCCGGGAATTGTGGTAAAGTGTTAAATAGATTTTACGAAATCTGTTTTTATTTATTTCAGATCTGAGGCGTTCTTTCCGAAATCGTCTGGCAGGAGGGCGCGCTGAGGAATATAAAAAAGGAGGATCACCCCATGAAGAAGACATTGGCTCTGGTTCTGGCCCTGCTGATGGTCCTGGGTCTCTGCGCCTGCGCAGGGGATACCGGCTCCACCAGCACTCCGGCGCCCGCGAACCAGCCCGCCGCGTCCGGCGGCAGCAGCTCCGGCGACAGCGGCTCAAGCTCCGGCGGCAGCGAGGCTCCCGCCCCCGCCAAGACCGGCAAGGCCTACCCCAACTGCAACGAGGACGGCAGCATCAACCTGGATACCATCGCGCACTACGACGCCGAGTACGACTACACTCAGAACGAGAAGTTCAAGGTCGCCTACCTTGTCCAGCAGAGCGGCCCCCTGTACCAGCAGTCCGCCGACGCCTATGAGCACTGGGCTCCCCTCTTCAACATGGAGTGGGCCGGCTTCATCAGCGCCAACGGCGACACCGACATGTTCCTGACCAACCTGCAGACCGCCATCGACCAGGGCGTGCGGGGCTTCATTCTGGACCCCGACAGCACCATCTTCCCCTCCGTGCTGGCCAAGCTGCAGCAGTACCCCGACGTGTTCTGGATGAGCCAGATGTCTCCCCCGCGGGACGGCGCCGACGGTGAAGGCGTTCCCGTGGGCGGCAACCTGATCAACAACTACGTGGGCTTCGACAACGTGGAAGCCGGCCGCCAGGTCACCCGGAAGCTGGTGGAGTGGAAGAACGAGACCTACCCCGACGTGGACTGGAGCGAAGTGGGCTTCCTGATGATGGACTACACCCTCTCTCCCCCGCTGCATGAGCGCAACATCGGCTCCAAGGAGGTCTTCCTTGCCGCCGGCGGCCTGGAGGAGAACTACTTCACCGCCGACACCGTTTCCACCAGCATGACCATGCAGGGCGGCATGGACGCCGCCGGCCCCATCATCTCCTCCAACAGCAAGATCAAGTACTGGCTCGTGAACGGCCTCTTTGACGACATGGCCCAGGCGGCCGCCTCCATTCTGGACCAGCAGGGTCTCACCGAGACCTCCTGCGTGGCCGACTTCGGCGGCTCCGCCCTGCAGATGCAGTGGGACGGCGGCCAGCAGGACGCCTACCGCTACGCCATCTTCACCGCGCAGAACCTCTACGCCGAGCCCATCATCGGCGCGGTCTACGCCTTCCTGAACGGCTGGGCGACCCCCGACTCCATCTGGCCCAGCTGGATCAAGTGGGACGACCAGGGCATCGACGGCCACACCTATTCTCAGCTCCGTCTGCCCACCGAGCCTCTGGAGTACGAGACCTATAAGCACTATCTGGAGTGGACCGACATGTACGCCCACGCCGACGCCTACCCCTACAGCCAGGAGGGCATCAGCCTGGACGACTTCAGCCCCTTCGTGGACGAGGTCCCCGCCGATTACAAGAAGCCCTGAGACTATTAACACGGTCATTTCTCCGATGCTGCACCGGAGAAGCAAAAGGTGGGCGGCTTACTGAGCCGCCCACCTTTCCTACTCTCAACTCGAAGCCCGGCAAAGCGGGCTCGGGTTGAAAACTCTGAAAAGGCAGGTGAACAGCGCATGGCGAAAACACTGGAATTCCGGGGGATCGGCAAGTCCTTCCCCGGTGTTCGCGCGCTGGATAACGTCAATTTTAAGGCCGAGGGCGGCAAGGTCCTGGCCCTGCTGGGGGAGAACGGCGCGGGAAAGAGCACCCTGCTGAAGATCCTCAGCGGCGACCAGCCCGCCAGCGAGGGCGAGATCCTGGTGGACGACAAGGTGACCGCCTTCCACTCCCCTCACGACGCCCAGGCGGCGGGGATCAGCGTCATCTACCAGGAGCGGCAGCTGATGCCCAGCCTCAGCGTCATGGAAAACCTCTTCGCCGGGGCGCTTCCCAAGGGGAAGCTGGGCCTGGTGGATAAAAACGAGCTCTACGCCGAGACGCAGAAGATCATCAGCGAATTCGGTCTGGACATCGACCCCGCCGAGGAGGTGGGGCGGCTCAGCATCGCAAACCAGCAGATGGTGGAGATCATGAAGGCCTATCGGCGGGACAGCGACATCATCGCCTACGACGAGCCCACGGCCCCCCTCTCCGAGAAGGAGATCGAGCTGATGTTCAAGGTCATCGAAAAGCAGAAGGCCGCTGGAAAGGCCATCATCTACGTCTCCCACCGGATGAACGAGATCTTCCGCATCACGGACGAGATCGTGGTCCTGAAGGACGGCAGGCAGGTCACCACCCTCCAGACGAAGGAGACCAGCGAAGCGGAGCTCATCAAGTCCATGGTGGGCCGGGACATCGGCGATACTTACTCCAACCTCCGGCGGAACACTCCCACGGACGACGTGATCCTGGAGGTACGCAATCTCTCCACTCCCAAGGTGAAGAACGTGAGCTTCCAGATCCATAAGGGCGAGATCGTGGGTCTGGCCGGTCTGGTGGGCGCGGGGCGCACCGAGGTGGCCCGGGCTCTCTTCGGGGCGGACCCCATCACCGGCGGGGAGATCCTCATTGAGGGAAAACCCGTCCGCTTCCGCAGCCCCCGGGAGGCCATCGACGCGGGCGTGGCCCTCTGCCCCGAGGACCGGAAGGAGCAGGGCCTTGTCATGTACCGCTCCATCGCCGACAACGTGGCCATGCCCGTGGTGAACTACCTGAAAAAGGGCCTGGGCTTCGTGGACCGGGGCCAGGCGGCGACCCTGGCCGAAAGAGCGGTGGCCGATTACGCCATTAAGACCCCCACCATCTTCAAGCTGGTGGCGGAGCTCTCCGGCGGCAACCAGCAGAAGGTCATCCTGGGCCGCTGGACCAGTGAGAAGGTCAAGACCCGGCTGCTGCTGCTGGACGAGCCCACCAAGGGCATCGACGTGGGCACCAAGGCGGAGATCTACCAGAAGATCTGCGATCTGGCCCGGGAGGGCATCGGCGTTCTCTTCATCTCCAGCGAGCTCACCGAGGTCATCAACCTGGCGGACCGGATCTACGTCATGCGCGGCGGCAGCATCAGCGGCTGCCTTCCCAGGGCCGAAGCCACGGAGGAGAACGTCCTCACCCTGGCCATGGCGGACGAGACCGGCGACGCCGGGAAACGGAAGGAGGGACGGGCATGAAGCAGCAGGACTCCTTTTTCCAGAAGCGCATCAAGCCCATCATCCAGCATAAGGTATTCACCCTGGTCTGTCTCTACATCGCCATGGTGCTCATCTTCACCGTCTGGGCCGCCCTCCGGGGCACCAGCTTTCTGAAGGTGGCCATTTTCCGCAACATCCTCAACTCCCTGGTGGTGTCCAGCTTCCTGACCATGGGCGCAGGCTGCCTCCTGATCGCGGGCCACCTGGACCTGAGCCAGGCCGCCATCGGCGCCTTCGGCAGCATGGTCCTGGCCTCGGCCATCAAGGGCTGGGGGCTTCCCTGGTTCCTGGGCGTCATCATCGCCCTGGCTCTCTGCGCCGTCTTCGGCGCGCTGAACGCTCTGCTGGTCTCCAAGCTCCACTTCCCCTCCTTCATCGGGACGCTGGCCATGGCCAGCATGGTCAAGGGCCTCATGTACCTGTTCAGCTCCCTGGGGAACAACGGCATCGCCTCCAACATCAACTTTGTGGACAAGACCGTCACCTTCATCGGCACCGGCGCTGTGGGCGGCATCCCCGTGGGCGTCATCATCATGCTGATCTTCTTTATCATTTACGGCTTGATCATCTCCAAATCCACCTTCGGCATGAAGGTGACTCTCATGGGCGGCAGCCCCGTGGCGGCCACCCTGGCGGGTATCAACGCCAACACCATCATGCTCATCCTCTTCATCAACAGCGCCGTCATGGGCGGCGTGGCCGGCATCTTCAACGCGGCGCGCCTGAGCCAGGGCGCCCTGAACGCCCTCACCACCAACCAGTTCACCGGTCTGACGGCGGCCATCCTGGGCGGCATCTCCTTCGGCGGCGGCGTTGGCGGCATGGGCGGCGCCTTTGTGGGCCTGCTCATCCTCAACACCTTCCAGATCGGCATGGGCATCGTGGGCGTCAACCCCTTCTGGGTCAACGTCTTCTCCGGCCTTCTGCTCCTGATCGCCCTGTCCTTCGACTTCCTGGCGCAGCAGCGGCAGAAGCGGTCGCTGGCACACTGAGAAGGGAGGATGGAATCATGAAAAAGAAAAGTGCGCTTTCAACCTTTGCCAGAAGCAAGTCCTTCCCCCTGATCCTCATTCTCCTGGTGATGACCTTCATCACCATGGTCATCAGCTCCGGCGTCACGGAGGGGGCCCCCTTCTCCGCCATGTTCACCGACGGGTTCCTGGCCAGGGGCAACGTGATTACCGTGCTCTACAGCATGGTCATCCAGGTCATCATGCTCTGCGGCCTGGGCTGCATCCTCATCAGCGGCAACATCGACCTGTCCGTGGGCGGGCAGGCGGCGCTGAGCACCCTGGTCTTTGCCTGGCTCTGCAAGTACACGCAGATGCCCTGGGGCGTGGCCCTCATCATCACCTTCTGCGTGGCTCTGTGCTTCGGCCTCATCAATGCGTTTCTGGTCAACAAGCTGCGCTTCCCGGCCTTCATCGCCACCATCGGCATGTCCTCCATCTACCGGGGGCTGTGCAGCGTCATGACCAAGGGCGACAACATCCAGATCGCCAGGGCCTCCTTTACCGCCATCGGCAAAACCAACCTCTTCGGCTTCCTGCCGGTGAGCTTCGTCTTCGCCCTGGTGGTGCTGGCCATCTTCCAGTTCATGCTCTCCTACACCCGCTTCGGCCGCAGCATCTTCATGGTGGGCGGCAACCAGCAGGCGGCCCGGCTCAGCGGCCTGAACCCGGACCGGGTCCGGCTGGTGATGTTCCTGCTCAACAGCCTCCTGGCCTGCGTCGGCGGTCTTCTCTGGTCCGCCCAGGCCAAGCTGGCCAGCCCCACCGCCATCATTGACGCGGCGCCGGACATGCAGGTCATCTCTGCGGTCATCCTGGGCGGCATCGCCTTCACCGGCGGCGCCGGCAACCTGGTGGGCGGCCTGGTGGGCGTGCTGCTGCTGAACATGTTCAAGAACATGCTCATCGTCATGGGCATCCCCACCTACTGGACCGTGTTCGCCTCCGGCTTCGTGCTGGCCGTGGCCCTCATTCTGGACTACGTCTCCAACGAACGGCGGCGCAAGGCCCTGCTGGCCGCCTCCGCAGCGGCGGACGCGGCGGAAGCCGCCGGGTCCTAGACTTAGGCTTATTTACGGTTCCGGGAGCCGCGAAAGCGGCTCCCGGAATTCTTTTTCAAAGCGCGGGGAGTTGTGCTATAATAGAAAAAAACTGATATGGAGGCCCGGAGGATGAAGGCTTTTATGGACAAGGATTTCCTGCTGGGGACGGAGACGGCTCGGCAGCTTTTCCACGGCGTCGCGGAGACTCTGCCCCTGGCAGACTACCACTGCCACATCTCCCCCCGGGAGATTTATGAGGACCGGCGCTTCCGGGACCTGACGGAGCTGTGGCTGGGGGGAAGGCAAGAGGACGGCAGCTATTTCGGGGACCATTACAAGTGGCGGCTTATGCGGGCTAACGCCGTCTCCGAGGACTACGTCACCGGGGACCGGGACCCCTATGAGCGCTACCTGAAATTCGTGGAGGCGCTGCAGCTGGGGATCGGGAACCCCATGGTCCACTGGTGCAATCTGGAGCTGCGGCAGTTTTTCGGCTGTGAGCTGCCCCTGACCGTGGAGAACGCCAGGGCCATCTGGGAGCAGACCCGGGAGAAACTGCGCAGCGGCCCGGAGCTGAGCGTCCGGGGCATCCTCCGCAAGGCGAAGGTCGCCTTTATCGGCACTACCGACGACCCCGCCGACTCCCTGGAGTGGCATCAAAAGCTGGCGGCGGACCCCGACCTGGAAACCAAGGTCTGCCCCTCCTTTCGGCCGGACAAGGCCCTGCTGATCCAAAAGCCCGGCTTCCGGGAGTACATCGGCCTTCTGGCCCGGAGCGTATCCAAAGAAGAGCTCTCCACCGTGGAGGACGTGTGCGCCGCCCTGACCCTTCGGCTGGAATCCTTCTGCAGGCTGGGCTGCCGGGCCAGCGACCACGGGCTGGACTATGTCCCCTTCCGGCCCGTCTCCGAAGCGGAGGCCGATGCGGCCTATCAGAAGGCCCTGCGGGGGGAAGCGCTGACGACGGAGGAGGCGGAGGGCTACGAGACCTTCCTGCTCCTGCATTTGGGCCGGGAGTACCACCGGCAGGATATCGCCATGCAGCTCCACTACTCCTGCTATCGGAACGCGAACGAAGCCATGTTCCGGGCCCTGGGGCCGGACACCGGCTGCGACATGATCGGCCAGACCTCCTGCGGCGTCTCCATCGCCCGGCTCCTCTCCGCCCTGGAGGAGAGCGGGGGGTGCCCCAAGACCATCCTCTACTCCCTGAACGGGGCGGACAACGACATGCTGGCCTCCCTGGCGGGCTGCTTCCAGTCCCCGGAGCTGCCCGGGAAGATCCAGCTGGGCTCGGCCTGGTGGTTCCTGGACACAAAGAGCGGCATGGAGGCCCAGCTCCGCTCGGTTTCGAACCTGGGCCTGCTGGGGAACTTCGTGGGGATGCTCACGGACTCCCGCTCCTTCCTCAGTTACGCCCGCCACGACTACTTCCGGCGCATTTTCTGCAATCTCGTCGGCGAATGGGTGGAGAACGGGGAATTCCCCCCGGAGGAAGGGGCCCTCCGGCGCATCGTGGAGGGCGTGTGCTATACGAACGCAGTGCGCTATTTCGGCTTGTGAGAGGAAAACGTTACACAAACGTCATTTGACTTTGCCCCCGCCCCCTGCTATTCTGTTTCCCGCAGGAACTCAGGAAACGCGGGAAAGGAGCGGAGCATGGAAAAATACATCCCCTATGAGAAGCTCTCCAAGAAAAAGCAGCGGGAGCTGGACCTGAAAAGGCGCGGCAGCTGGGGCTCTCTGAACCCCGTGACCCGGCGGCCGAAAAACCCGAAAGCCTACGACCGCCGAAAGGCGCAGAGCTGGAAGAAGGATTCCGGCTCCGCGCCTTTTGCTTTGTTTCATCCGCTATCGTTTCGCCTGAGAGAAATCGTAGGCCTCCCCGATCCAGGAAAGGAGCTCCCCGTCGAGCTCCTCCGGTCCGCCTAAGACGATATGCGTCGTCCAGCGGCCCGGATAAGGCTCCGTTTTCACCGCAGCCCTGGGCGACTCCAGCGGATAGGGAAGCCCCAGGGTGAGGACAAGGTACGGGTCCGGGAGCTCCGCTTTCCTCTTTACCCTCTGGAAGGAGACGCAGGCGTACACATGGCGGTCAAAAAAGGTGATCTGCGTTTTCTGGACTCTCTTTTTTGTCTCAGGCCACTTCTCATAGAGCACCGCTTCCAGGGCCTCATAGATGGGCAGGGCGGCGCCGTGATTGTTGAAAAAGAGCAGGGTGTCGGCGTCCGAGCCGTTCATTCTATCTTCTCGCCCCCCTTCCATACTTCATGGCTTGTTTCCTCATGCCTTGATCCATTTCAAAAGGCAGCGGTAGTGAAGGCCCTGCCGGAGCTTTGCTCCCGGCAGCAGGCGGTGTACCAGGCTTCTGACCTCTCTCATGGGCGGCAGCGCATAGGACACCGGGATCCCCAATTCCTCCGAGCTCTGCGCCCGATGCATCCGGGAGACAACGAGGCTGGGAAGCACCCGCAGCCCTTCCAGCAGCCGGTCCCCCAGGCCGGAGGGCTTTGCCAGCCCCACCACCAGGAGGACGCCGCCTCTGCACAGCAGCCTTGCCGCCTTCCGCAGCGCCGCTTCCGCCTCCATGTGGTGCAGGGAGGCCACAAAAACCACGGCGTCGAAACTCTCCGCCGGGGCGGAGAAATCCTCCAGTCTGCACTGCTCCCAACCAACCGATCCCCGGAACACACGCTTCTTTGCCAGCTCGACGCACTTCTCCGCCGGGTCGATGCCGGTGATGCTCCGGCCCGGCTCATCCAGGTATTCCACCAGAGCACCGCTGCCGCAGCCCACATCCAGCAGCCGCAGCTTTCCTTTCAAATTGCGCCGGACCCAGGGATAATAGGCAGCGTTATGATTCCAGTATTCCGGCCTTTTCACGGCCCTAATCCAGCCCCAGGCTCTGGGCGGCCAGGGATTTCAGCAGCTGGCCCAGGACCAGGAGGACAAAGCGCCGGGTGCCGGTGCCCCGGCGGAAGGAGCCGGCGATGCCTATGGCCTGGCTGAGCTTGTTTTCCGTCAGGTCCGTGAGGGTCACGGCCCCGGTGGAGGCGAGGGCGTCGAAGAGCTCCTCAATGAACTGCCGCCGCTCCTCCAGGCTCAGACGCTCCAGCACCTGGTCCATGGTCTCCTCAAAGGCCCGGCTGGACCGGCTCAGGCGGGCGGCGCGGAGGAAGGAGGCGTCCTCCTTCACCTCCCAGGTAAAGCCGTCGTGGGCGGCGGCGAAGGAGGTCCTGCACTCCACTATGCTGGCCCACTTCTCCCGGGTCAGCAGCGTCCCCACCAGGCTGTGCCGGGGCAGATAGGTGCGGACCTTGGGGCGGAGGCGGAGATAGCCCGGCTCCGAATAGAACTCCGGCAGAAAGCCGGGGCCGTCGAAATTATAGACGCCCAGGATCCGCTCCTGCGCTTCCTCCGGGACCATGGCGGCGGCATAGACCGCCAGGTTCCCGCCCTTGGAGTGGCCTCCCACCAGGAGGGGGCCCTCCCACTGCTCCGCCGCCGAAGCGAGATAGGCCGCCGCGTCCTTCTGGGCCTCCACGTGGAGCTGCACCGCCATGAGGAAGTTTTCCTTCCAGCCCAGGAGGGTATCGTCGGTACCCCGGAAGCTGATGTACTTCCGCCCGTTGGGAAGGTGGACGGTGAGGGCGGAAAACTGCTCCGTCTTATCCGGCCGGATGCGCCGGACGTAAGCGGAGAGGCGGAGATCCCGGAAGCGCGCCGTCCCCGGCAGCCGCCGGAGGACGGGCATGAGATGGGGAGAGGCCAAAGCCCCCAGGGCCTCCGCCTCCTCCCCCCGGAGGGCTAAGAGGCGGTCGAAAACCTCCCCGATGGGAACGCTCTCCCCCTCCTCCTCCAATACGCCGCTGAAATTGGGGTTCACCAGCTTGCAGACGATATAGTTGTCCGCCTCCCCGAAGGGCAGCTCTTCAAAGCTCTCGGCGCCGTGGGCGTCCAGATGATCCGTGATGGTGGGCATGCTTCCCGTCCTTTCCCCTACTCGTCCAGTTCGTCCAGGAGGTCCTCCAGCTCATCCTGCAGGTCCCGGAGATCGTCCAGGGCGTCCTCCCAGTCCTCGTGCTCCTCGGTATCTTCCTCCGGCTCCTCGGTGTACAGGGCCCTCTGGGCCTCCAGCACTTCCTCCAGCCGGGAGGCCAGCTCTTCCCGGCCCAGGCCCTCCAGGTCCTCGAATTCCCAGTCCATGCCTTTCCCTCCCTTCGGCTGCCTGGATTGTATCACACCGCCTCCCTCCGCGCAAGGCGAGTCGTTTGGCATTTCCTCCAAGGGGCGCAGGGGAAGAAAGGAGGAAATCGGCGGAATTCTCCGTTGACAAAAGCCGTCGGAAACGATAAATTTAAAGGGTATCATATGGAGAAGAAGAAGGAGGAGACAGAGCATGGCGACGATCATCAACGAGCCCTCCCATACCTTTAACGAGTACCTTTTGATCCCCGGCTATTCCTCCAGCGAGTGCATCCCCGCGAATGTCTCTCTGCGGACGCCGCTGGTGAAGTTCCGCCGGGGCGAGGAAAGCAGCATCACCATGAACATCCCCATGGTCTCCGCCATCATGCAGTCCGTCTCCGGGGACAAGCTGGCCGTGGCCCTGGCCACGGAGGGCGGCGTCTCCTTCATCTACGGCTCCCAGTCCGTGGAGGACGAGGCGGCGATGGTCCGGCGGGCCAAGGACTACAAGGCGGGCTTCGTCACCAGCGACTCCAACCTCCGGCCCGACGCCACCCTGGCCCAGGTCCTGGCCCTGAAGGAGAAGACCGGCCACTCCACCGTGGCCGTGACGGAGGACGGCACGGCCGCCGGCAAGCTGGTGGGCATCGTCACCAGCCGGGACTACCGGGTGAGCCGCATGACGCCGGACACCCCCGTTTCCTCTTTTATGACCCCCTTTGAAAAGCTCATCTGGGCCAAGGAGGGCACCTCCCTCCGGGAGGCCAACGACATCATCTGGGAACACAAGCTCAACTCCCTGCCCCTCATCGACGCCGCCGGGCGGCTCTGCTGCTTCGTCTTCCGGAAGGACTACGAGAACCACAAGCAGAACCCCAACGAGCTGCTGGACGAGCACAAGCGCTACGTCATCGGGGCGGGCATCAATACCAGGGACTATGAGACGCGGGTCCCTGCCCTGCTGGAGGCGGGGGCGGACGTGCTCTGCATCGACTCCTCCGAGGGCTTTTCCGACTGGCAGAAGTTCACCCTCCGCTGGATCCGGGAGAAGTACGGCGACAGCGTGAAGGTGGGGGCCGGGAACGTGGTGGACGCCAAGGGCTTCCGCTTCCTGGCCGACTGCGGGGCCGACTTTGTGAAGGTAGGCATCGGCGGCGGCTCCATCTGCATCACCCGGGAGACCAAGGGCATCGGCCGGGGGCAGGCCACCGCCCTCATCGAGGTCTGCGCCGAGCGGGACCGCTATTTTGAGGAGACGGGCGTCTACGTCCCCGTCTGCTCCGACGGCGGCATCGTCTACGACCACCACATCACCCTGGCGCTGGCCATGGGGGCCGACTTCGTGATGCTGGGCCGCTACTTCGCCCGCTTCGACGAGAGCCCCACCAACAAGGTGAACATCAACGGCACCTACTACAAGGAGTACTGGGGCGAGGGCTCCGCCCGAGCCCGGAACTGGCAGCGCTACGACCTGGGGGGCGACCAGAAGCTCTCCTTTGAGGAGGGCGTGGACTCCTATGTCCCCTACGCCGGGACCCTGAAGGACAACGTGGCCATGACTCTCAGCAAGGTCCGCTCCACCATGTGCAACTGCGGCGCCCTCTCCATCCCGGAGCTGCAGGAGAAGGCCGTGCTCACCCTGGTCTCCGCCACCAGCATCGTGGAGGGCGGGGCCCACGACGTGATCCAGAAGGACCCCTCCGCCCTCATCAAGTAAGTCCCCCCGGCGGAAAACTGAACAGCGCCTCCCGCGACTGACGGATCATTGTGGAGCACCACAGGGGAACGGGAGGGCAGAGCAATTAAGCCGACCGTCTGGGCGTACTTATCTCCCCGAGACAAGTGCGCCCATTTTTCTTTTTTGCTGCATCGCACAAATCAGAACAGGAGGAAGCAGGCATGAAAAAAGTCGGGATCATCATGGGCAGCACCAGCGATCTCCCCATCGTCCGAAAGGCCGCCGAGGTCTTGAAGGACTTCGGCGTCCCCTTTGAAGCCCACGTCTACTCCGCCCACCGCACCCCCGGGGAGGCAAAGGAATTCGCCGCCTCTGCCCGGGACAAGGGCTTCGGCGTCATCATCGCGGCGGCGGGCATGGCGGCCCACCTGGCGGGAGCTCTCGCCGCCGGGACCACCCTCCCCGTCATCGGCATTCCCATCTCCTCCAGCATGAACGGGCTGGATGCCCTGCTAAGCACGGTGCAGATGCCCTCGGGCATCCCCGTGGCCACCGTGGCGGTGGACGGGGCGAAGAACGCGGCCTTCCTGGCCGTGCAGATCCTGGCGGTGGAGGACGCCGCCCTGGCCGAAAAGCTGGCCGCCCAGCGGGCCAAAAACGCGGCGGATATCCTGGAAAAAGACAGAACAATTATGGATAATCTTTGAGGAGGACAGGAACATGAAGCTCATCTACACCGGAAAGACCAAGAACGTTTACGCGCTTCCTAACGGGAACTACCTGCTGAAATTCAAGGACGACTGCACCGGGAAGGACGGGGTCTTCGATCCCGGCATGAACGAGGTGGGACTCACCATCGAGGGCGTGGGGGATGTGAACCTGCGCATGAGCATCTACTTCTTCGAGAAGATCAACGCCGCCGGCATCCGCACCCACTATGTGAGCGCCGACCTGAAGGAGACCACCATGGAGGTCCTGCCCGCCAAGGTCTTCGGCAAGGGGCTGGAGGTCATCTGCCGCCACAAGGCCGTGGGCTCCTTCTACCGCCGGTACAGCGACTACATCCAGGAGGGCGCGGACCTGCCCGCCTACGTGGAGACCACCTTCAAGGACGACGCCAAGGGGGATCCCCTGGTGACGGAGGACGGTCTGGTGGCCCTGGGGATCATGACCCACGAGCAGTATGTCGACATCCGGGAGATGACCCGGCAGATCACCCAGATCGTGGCGGACGACCTGAAGGCCAAGGGCCTCACCCTCTACGACATCAAGTTTGAATACGGCTACGACGCCCAGGGCAAGGTGATGCTCATCGACGAGATCGCCTCCGGCAACATGCGGGTCTACAAGGACGGGAAGTACATCGAGCCCATGGACCTCTCCGCCCTCTTCTTCGCCTGATGGGGGGCTTCTTCGGGGCGGTCTCGAACCGCGACGTCACCCTGGACGTCTTTTTCGGCACGGACTACCACAGCCACCTGGGCACCCGGAACGCGGGCATGGCGGTCTGGGGCAGGGAGAAGGGCTGCAAGCGGCAGATCCACTCCATCGCCAACACCCCCTTCCGCACCCGCTTTGAGGACGACCTCGCCTCCTTCAGCGGCACCTGCGGCTTCGGCTGCATCAGCGACACGGACCCCCAGCCCCTGATGGTCCGCTCCCACCTGGGGCTCTATGCCATCACCACCGTGGGCATCATCAACAACGCGGAGGAGCTGATCGAAAAGTACTTCTCCGACCACGGGCACCAGTTCATGGCCATGAGCTCCGGCAAGGTGAACACCACGGAGATGGTGGCCGCCCTCATCAACCAGGGGGAGAGCCTGGTGGACGGCATCCGCAACGCCCAGAAGCTCATCGACGGCTCCATGACCATCCTGCTCATGACCGGGCCGGAGGAGATCATCGCCGCCAGGGACACCTACGGAAGGCTCCCCGTGCTGGTGGGAAAGGACGCCGAGGGGCACTGCGTCTCCTTCGAGTCCTTCGCCTACCAGAAGCTGGGCTATCAGAACGCCTACGAGCTGGGCCCCGGGGAGATCGTGCGCATCAGCGCCGGGGGCTATGAGACCATCGCCCCCGCCGGGGAGGAGATGAAGATCTGCGCCTTCCTCTGGACCTATTACGGCTACCCCAACTCCAATTACGAGGGCGTCAACGTGGAGGTCATGCGCTACCGGAACGGGGAGATCATGGCCAGGGACGAGATCATCCGGGGGGACCTGCCCAAGGTGGACTACGTGGCGGGGATGCCGGATTCCGGCGTGCCCCACGCCATCGGCTACGCCAACCGCAGCGGCAAGCCCTTCGCCCGGCCCTTCGTGAAGTACACCCCCACCTGGCCCCGCTCCTTCATGCCCAGCAGCCAGGACGTGCGCAACCAGGTGGCGAAAATGAAGCAGATCCCGGTGCCGGAGCTGATCCAGGGCAAGAAGCTGCTCATCGTGGACGATTCCATCGTCCGGGGGACCCAGCTGCGGGAGACCGTGGACTTTCTCTACGAATCCGGGGCGGCGGAGGTGCACATGCGCGCCGCCTGTCCCCCCATCATGTATTCCTGCAAGTACCTGAATTTCTCCCGGGAGTACTCCGACTCCGAGCTCCTGGCCCGGAAGACCATCCGGCAGCTGGAGGGCGAGGAGGGAGACCAGCACATCGAGGAGTACGCCGACGCCTCCACCGAGCGGGGCAAGTGCCTTCTCAGCACCATCTGCCGGGAGCTGGGCTTCGACTCCCTGGGCTACCAGTCCCTGAAGGGGCTGCTGGAGGCCATCGGCATCGACCCCAAGCGGGTCTGCACCTACTGCTGGACAGGGAAAGAATAGTGAATAGTTAATAGTTAATAGTTAAGATTGGAGAGTGTGAAGATGGACTCTCATTCCGCTTCTTACGCCGCCGCCGGCGTGGACATCGAGGCCGGCTACAAGGGCGTACAGCTCATGAAAAAGGACGTGGCAAGGACCTTTATCCCCGGCGTCGTCTCCGATCTGGGGGGCTTCGGCGGCCTCTTCCGCCCGGATCTCACGGGCATGGAAGAGCCGGTGCTGGTCTCCGGCACCGATGGGGTGGGCACCAAGCAGCGCATCGCCCAGCTCATGGACAAGCACGACACCGTGGGCATCGACTGCGTGGCCATGTGCGTCAACGACATCATCTGCTGCGGGGCAAGGCCCCTCTTCTTCCTGGACTACATCGCCATCGGGAAGAACGTCCCGGAAAAGGTGGCCTCCCTGGTCTCCGGCGTGGCGGAGGGCTGCGTGCGCTCCGGCTGCGCCCTCATCGGGGGCGAAACGGCGGAGCACCCCGGCACCATGGCCCCGGAGGACTACGACCTGGCGGGCTTCAGCGTGGGCATCGTGGACAGGAAGAACATCCTGGACGCCTCCCGGATCCAGGCGGGGGACGTGGTCCTGGCCCTCCCCTCCTCCGGCCTGCACAGTAACGGCTTTTCCCTGGTGCGGAAGGTCTTCGACGTGGAGCATGCCGACCTGGGGAAGGTGGTGCCGGAGCTGGGGGTCAGCCTGGGGGAAGCCCTGCTGAAGCCCACGGAGATCTACGTGAAGCCGGTACTGGACGCCATCGGCGCTTCCCAGGTCCGGGGCATCAGCCACATCACCGGCGGCGGCTTCTACGAGAACATCCCCCGCTCCCTGCCCGACGGGCTGGGAGCCAGGATCGAGAAGTCCTCCGTCCGCACCCCGGCGCTCTTCCGTCTCCTCCAGGAGAAGGGGGAGATCCCGGAGCGGGATATGTTCAACACCTTCAATATGGGCGTGGGCATGAGCCTCATCGTCTCCCGCCCCTCCGCAGCCGCCGCCATGGAGGTTTTCCGGGAGCATAATATCGACGCCTACATCATCGGCGAGATCGTGGAGAGCAAAGAGAAGATCACCATTGTATAAGGAGGGCAGCCCATGGAGAAAGTGAAGATCGCGGTGCTGGTCTCCGGCGGCGGCACCAACCTCCAGGCCCTTCTGGACGCGGAAGGCCGGGGGGAGATCCCCAGCGGGGAGATCGTCCTGGTCATTTCCAACGTATCGGGAGCTTACGCCCTGGAGCGGGCGAAAAAGGCGGGGGTGGAGGCCCTCACCCTGACAAAAAAGGCCTGCGGCGGCCAGGCGGGCTTTGAAGCGCGCCTCCGGGAGGAACTGGAAGCCAGAGGCATCGGCCTCATCATCCTGGCGGGCTTCCTCAGCATCCTCAGCGGCGACTTCGCCGCGAAGTACCCCAAGCGCATCATCAACATCCACCCCTCCCTCATTCCCTCCTTCTGCGGCAAGGGCTACTACGGCCTGAAGGTCCACGAGGAGGCCTTGAAATACGGGGTGAAGGTCACCGGGGCCACGGTGCACTATGTGAACGAGATCCCCGACGGCGGGGAGATCCTGCTGCAGAAGGCTGTGGACATCCTGCCGGAGGACACGGCGGAGAGCCTGCAGCTCAGGGTCATGCGCCAGGCGGAATGGGTCCTGCTGCCGAAAGCAGCGGAGCTGGTCTGCAAACGGCTGACCGAAAACGACCAGAGGAAAGGCGGATAACTATGATCGACCTTCTCAATATGCTTCGCAACAATCCCTACCCCGGCCGGGGCATCGCGGTGGGCAAGGACCGGGTCTATTACTTCATCATGGGCCGGAGCGAAAACAGCCGCAACCGCGTTTTCACCCTCACGGAGGACGGCATCCGCACCGAGGCCCACGACCCGGCCAAGGTGAAGGACCCCAGCCTCATCATCTACCATCCCGTGCGGAAGATGGGAGACAGTCTCATCGTCACCAACGGGGACCAGACGGACACCATTCGGGACATGGGGGACTTCCGCAAGGCCCTGATGACCCGGGAGTACGAGCCGGACGGGCCCAACTTCACCCCCCGCATCTCCGCCATCCTCTACGGGGACGGCTCTTTTGAGCTGAGCATCCTCAAGCACCGGGCGGGCGGCTGCCTCCGGGAGTTCTTCTGCTATGAGGGCTGTGAGGAAGGGAAAGGCGTCTTCCTCAGCACCTACCAGGGGGACGGGTCCCCCCTCCCCTCCTTCTCCGGGGAACCCATCGAGGTCACCATGCCGGAGCCGGAGGAGGTCTGGAAGGCACTGAACAGAGACAACAAGGTCTCGCTCTACACCAATGTGGGCGGCCAGGTCCGCCTCTTCAACAAGAATCTGGGAGACTGACTCCCTCCGTCTCCGGCTGAAGCCGGAGCCACCTCCCTCAAAGAGGGAGGCAGAAAGGTAGTATTGATCATGAATGAACTGGAATTGAAATACGGCTGCAATCCCAGCCAGAAGCCCGCGAAGATCTTCATGCGGGACGGGTCTGAGCTTCCCGTGAAGGTCCTGAACGGCCGTCCCGGCTACATCAACTTTCTGGACGCCCTGAATTCCTGGCAGCTGGTGAAGGAGCTGAAGGAGGCCACCGGCCTCCCCTCCGCCGCCTCCTTCAAGCACGTCTCCCCGGCGGGGGCCAGCGTAGGCAAGCCTCTCAGCGAGGTGGACCGGCAGGTCTACTTCGTGGATAAAAATGCCGAACTGAGCCCCATCGCCTGCGCCTACATCCGGGCCCGGGGGGCGGACCGGCTCAGCTCCTACGGGGACTGGGCGGCCCTCAGCGACGTTTGCGACGCCGCTACCGCCCGCTACCTGAAAAACGAGGTGTCCGACGGGGTCATCGCCCCCGGCTATACGGAGGAGGCCCTGGCGATCCTCAAGCCCAAAAAGAAGGGCGGCTACAACATCGTTCAGATCGACCCGGAGTACGTCCCCGGTCCCCAGGAGACGAAGGACGTTTTCGGCGTCACCTTCGAGCAGGGGCACAACGTGTCAAAGATCGGGCCGGAGCTCTTCCAGAACATCGTGACGAAGAACAAGGCGCTGCCTCCCGAGGCCCTCACGGACCTGATCGTGGCCCTCATCACCCTGAAATACACCCAGTCCAACTCCGTCTGCTACGTGAAGGACGGGCAGGCCATCGGCGTGGGCGCCGGGCAGCAGAGCCGCATCCACTGCACCCGCCTGGCGGGGCAGAAGGCGGACAACTGGCTCCTGCGGCGGCATCCCCGGGTCCTGGGGCTGGAGTTCGTGGAGCATATCCGCCGGCCCGACCGGGACAACGCCATCGACGTCTTCCTCTCCGACGAGTACGAGGACGTGCTGGCCGAGGGAGTCTGGCAGCAGACCTTCGCCGTGAAGCCCGAGCCTCTTACCAAAGAGGAGAAAAAGGCCTGGATCGCCACCCAGAGCGGCGTGACCTGCGGCAGCGACGCCTTCTTCCCCTTCGGGGACAACGTGGAGCGGGCCAGGAAGTCCGGCGTGCAGTACATCGCCGAGCCGGGGGGCAGCGTCCGGGACGACGACGTGATCGCCAAGGCAGACAAGTACGGGATGGTCATGGCCTTTACGGGCCTCCGGCTCTTCCATCACTGAAAAAGAGGAACACAGAATGAATCTGATGGTCATCGGCGGCGGCGGCCGCGAGCATACGATCATCCGCAAGCTGCGGGAAAACAAGAGCGTGGAAACCATCTGGGCCCTGCCCGGCAACGGGGGCATGGCCCAGGACGCGACCTGCGTCCCCATCGACGCCAAGGACATTGAGGGCATCGTGGAGTTTGCCAAAAGCCACGATGTAGACTACGCCGTGGTGGCCCCGGACGACCCCCTGGTGCTGGGCTGCGTGGACGCCCTGGAGGCCATCGGCATCCCCTGCTTCGGGCCGAGAGCCAACGCCGCCATCATCGAGGGGAGCAAGGTCTTTTCCAAGAACCTGATGAAGAAGTACGGCATCCCCACGGCGAAGTATGAGACCTTCGACGACATGGACGCCGCCCTGCGGTATCTGGAGGACGCTCCCATCCCCACGGTAGTGAAGGCCGACGGTCTCGCCCTGGGGAAGGGCGTCATCATTGCCCTGACCAGGGAGGAAGCCAAGGCCGCCGTGGTGGAGATGATGCGGGACAAGAAGTTCGGCAAGAGCGGGGAGCAGATCGTCATCGAGGAATACCTGGAGGGGCCGGAGGTCAGTGTCCTCAGCTTTACCGACGGGAAGACCCTCGTCCCCATGGTCTCCTCCATGGACCACAAGAGGGCGGGAGACAACGACACCGGCCTCAACACCGGCGGCATGGGCACCGTGGCCCCCAACCCCTACTACACCGAGGAGATCGCCCAGGTCTGTATGGAGACCATCTTCCTCCCCACCATGCAGGCCATGAACGCCGAGGGGCGGACCTTCCAGGGCTGCCTCTACTTCGGCCTCATGCTGACGAAGGACGGGCCCAAGGTCATCGAGTACAACTGCCGCTTCGGGGACCCGGAGACCCAGGTGGTGCTCCCCCTGCTGGAAAGCGATCTTCTCACCGTCATGAAGGCCACCACCGAGGGGACCCTGGCCCAGACGGAGGTGAAGTTCTCCCAGGGGGCTGCCTGCTGCATCATCATGGCCTCCAGGGGCTACCCCGTCTCCTACGAGAAGGGCTTCCCCCTCAGCATCCCTGCGGAGATCCGGGAGCAGGTCTACGTGGCCGGGGCAAAGCTCGCGGACGGGCAGCTCTTAACGAGCGGCGGCCGGGTCCTGGGCTGCACCGCCGTGGCCCCCACCCTGAAGGAGGCCATCGACGGGGCTTATAAGCTGGTCGGGCAGGTTTCCTTCGATAACGCCTACTGGCGCCACGACATCGGGGCGCGGGCCATGCTGGCCCTGGAGGGCTGAAACGATGGTCTACCGCGTTTTTTCCGAAAAAAAGCCGGGGCTGAACCCGGAGGTCGCCTCCCTGCTCAGCGACTGCCGGGGCTTCCTGGACATCCGGGGCCTCACGGACCTGCGCATCCTCTACCGCTACGACGCGGAGGGGCTGGAGGAGAGCCTTTTCGACTACGCCAGGACCACGGTGTTCTCCGAGCCCCAGCTGGATACCGTTTCCGAAACGGCGGAGTTCCCCGGCGCGGCGGCGGTCTTTGCCGTGGAGCCTCTGCCGGGGCAGTTCGACCAGCGGGCCGACTCCGCTGCCCAGTGCATCCAGCTCCTGAGCCGGAAGGAGCGCCCCACCGTCCGCACCGCCCGGGTCTACGCCCTCTACGGGACCGTGAGCCCGGAGGAGGTAGAGAAGATCAAGAATTACGTCATCAACCCGGTGGAGAGCCGGGAGGCCGGCCTGGAGAAGCCGGAGACCCTGGCTATGGAATACCCCCAGCCGGAGACGGTGGAGACCGTCCTGGGCTTCATTTCTCTGGATGAGGCGGGCCTGGAAAAGCTGCTGGGGACCCTGGGCCTCGCCATGGACCTGGAGGACCTGAAATTCCTCCAGACTTATTTCCGGGACACGGAAAAGCGGGACCCCACCATCACGGAGATCCGGGTGGTGGACACCTACTGGTCCGACCACTGCCGCCACACCACCTTCTCCGCCATCCTGGACGAGATCGACATTCAGAACGGGGCAGTGAAGGCCGCCTATGAGCAGTACCTGGTCCTGCGGGAGGAGGTCTACGGCCCGGAGAAGGCCGCCCTCAGGCCCCGGACCCTCATGGACATTGCCACCATCGGCGCGAAAGCCCTGAAAAAGCGGGGGCTGCTTCCCGAGCTGGACGAGAGCGAGGAGATCAACGCCTGCTCCATCCACGTGCCCGCCCAGGTGGACGGGAAGACGGAGGACTGGCTCCTCATGTTCAAGAACGAGACCCACAACCACCCCACGGAGATCGAGCCCTTCGGCGGCGCGGCCACCTGCATCGGCGGCTGCATCCGGGACCCCCTCTCCGGCAGGGCTTACGTCCACCAGGCCATGCGGGTCACCGGCGGCGGGGACCCCCGGGTCTCCCTGAAGGACACCACCCCCGGCAAGCTGCCCCAGCGGAAGCTGGCGCAGACTGCCGCTGCGGGCTATTCCTCCTACGGCAACCAGATCGGCCTGGCCACCGGCCATGTGGCGGAGGTCTACCACCCCGGCTACATCGCCAAGCGCCTGGAGTGCGGGGCCGTGGTGGCCGCCGTGAAGGCGGAGAACGTGGTCAGGGAGCGGCCGGAGCCCGGCGACGTGATCATCCTCCTGGGCGGGCGCACCGGCCGGGACGGCATCGGCGGGGCCACCGGCTCCAGCAAGAGCCACGACATGAAGAGCCTCACCACCATGGCCAGCGAGGTGCAGAAGGGCAACGCCCCGGAGGAGCGGAAGATCCAGCGCCTCTTCCGGAAGGGCGAGGTGACGAAGCTCATCAAGCGCTGCAACGACTTCGGCGCCGGAGGCGTCAGCGTGGCCGTGGGCGAGCTGGCCGACGGGCTTATGATCGAGCTGGACGCCGTGCGGAAGAAGTACGAGGGCCTGGACGGCACGGAGCTGGCCATTTCCGAGAGCCAGGAGCGCATGGCCGTGGTGGTGGCCCCGGAAAATGAAGGAGCCTTCATCGCCGCCGCAGAGGCGGAGAACCTGGAAGCCTACCGGGTGGCGGTGGTCACGGAGGAAAAGCGCATGGTGATGCGCTGGAAGGGGAAGGTCATCGCCGACCTGAGCCGGGCTTTCCTGGACACGAATGGGGCGTCTAAGCACGCCTCTGTGGCCGTGAAGGCGTCCGGCGGCAATAAAAAGGCCCCCTTTGCCTCCCTCCGGGAGATGGCGGGAAGCCTGGAGACTGCCTCCCGCCGGGGCCTCACGGAGCGCTTCGACTCCACCATCGGGGCGGGGACGATGCTGATGCCCTTCGGCGGGCTCACCCAGCGGACCCCCAGTCAGGTCATGGCGGCCCTGCTGCCGGTCCTCCCCGGTGAGCACACCGACACCGGCAGCGTCTTCTCCTGGGCCCTGGACCCGGAGAAGATGAGCGCGGACCCCTTTGAGGGAGCCTACAGCTCGGTGACCACCTCCCTTGCCAAGCTGGTCGCCGCCGGGGCGGACTACAAAAAAGCCTACCTGACCTTACAGGAGTTCTTTGAAAAGCTGCGCAGCGAGCCGGAGCGCTGGGGGAAGCCCTTCTCTGCCCTCCTGGGCGCGCTGAAGGCCCAGATGGACTTCACCGCCGCCGCCATCGGCGGCAAGGACTCCATGTCCGGCTCCTTCCTGGATCTGGACGTGCCCCCCACCCTCATCAGCTTCGCCATCGCCCACATCCGGGCCGGGGAGCTGCTCTCTCCCGAATTCAAGGCTCCGGGCCACCCGGTGTATCTCTTCGGGCCCGCCAAGGAGGGCGGCGAAAGCCTTCGGGAGAGCTGGGACGCCTTTGGCCGGCTTCATCAGGCCGGAAAGGTCAGGGCCGCCTGGGCCGTGGAACACGGGGTGGCCGAGGGGCTCATGAAAATGAGCTTCGGCAACCGGATCGGCTTCCGGGCCTCGGCGGCGCTGGGAGAAGAATTCTATAACCCTGATTTATATGGCATGATCATCGCTGAGCTGACGGAGGAGGTCGCCCTTCCCGGCGTCCTGCGCCTGGGAGAGACCACCCCGGAGCCGGTGATCGACCTGGGGACGGAAAAGGAGACCATCGACGAGCTGCTGAAGCTGAGCGAAAGCGTCCTGGAGGGGGTCTACCCCACCCGGACGGAGGAAACCGCAGAGGCAAAGACTCTGTCCTTCCCGGCGGCGGGATACCCCGCCCCGGCGGTGAAAAAGGCAAAGCCCCTGGCCCTCCTCCCCGTCTTCCCCGGCACCAACTGCGAGTACGACACCCAGCGGGCCCTGCTGGAAGCGGGGGCGGAGACGGAGATCATTGTCATCCGCAACCTGACGCCCCAGGCCGTGGCGGAGAGCGCGGAGAAGTTCGCCTCCTCCCTGAAAAACGCCCAGCTCGTGATGATCCCCGGAGGCTTCTCCGGGGGCGACGAGCCGGAGGGCAGCGCCAAGTTCATCACCGCCTTCTTCCGGAACCCGGAGGTGAAGGCGCTGGTGACGGAGCTGCTGGAGGCGCGGGACGGCCTCATGGCCGGCATCTGCAACGGCTTCCAGGCCCTGGTGAAGCTGGGGCTGGTGCCCTACGGGAAGATCATCGACACGGATGAAGCTTGCCCCACCCTCACCTTCAACCGCATTGGGCGGCACCAGTCCATGCTGGTGCGGACCCGGGTGGCCTCCAACCGTTCCCCCTGGCTGAGCCTTACGAATGTGGGGGATATCTTCACCGTCCCCATCTCCCACGGGGAGGGAAGATTCCTGGCCTCGGAGGCGCTGCTTTCCGAACTGGCGGAAAAGGGGCAGATCGCCACCCAGTACGTGGACCTGGAGGGCAGGGCCAGCATGGACACCGCCTTCAACCCCAACGGCAGCGCCTGGGCCGTGGAGGGCATCACCTCCCCGGACGGGCGGGTCTTCGGCAAGATGGGCCACAGCGAGCGCATTGGGAAGGACCTCTACCGCAACGTCCCCGGCAGCTACGATATCCGCATGTTTGAGGCAGCGGTGAAGTACTTCCGGTAATTGGAATTGCTTTGGGACCCACATAATCGGCGACACCCTTATGCTGACGCCCCGATCCTCTCTTGCCGACACCTTGAGGCGGGGCGCCGCTATGATCCCGGAGGACTTCATGGCGGACGGCATGCCGGAGGAAATCCCTGCGACCCGGGAGAAGCTGTGATGCATATGCTTGACACCAACGCAGTCATCATGGCAATGCGGCACCCGGACTCGCCGATCATGAGCCGATTGGAGGAGCACGTCGGGAAGGACTTGTGCATCTCCGTGGTCACGCTGGGCGAGCTGGAATACGGCATCAGGAAGAGCCGGGACCCTTTTTGGACCAGATTGGGCGTGTATCAGTTCCTTTCGGGAATTCCCGTTCTTGATTTTGATACGGCAGCTGCCCGACATTTTGGAGATATTTTCGGAGACCTGGAAATGAGGCGTCTGCGGATCAGCGACAGGGATACGATGATCGCAGCGCATGCTCGTTCTTTGAGCTATACCGTTGCCACCAACAATCTACAGGAGTTTTCAAGAGTTCAGGGATCGAAGTGCGAAGATTGGAGCAAGTGATGCGCTCGCAAAAAGGCGGCGGACACAGGATGCTTTTTTGACGCGCTGACAACAAGACCGGACCCGACCGCGCCGGTCCTTCGGACGGACCGGCGGACGCAAAAAAGGAGGAAGACTGGAATGTATCCGTTCAAAGCCATTACCCCCCGCATCCTGCGCCAGCGGGAGGCCATCCGGGACCGTGTGATCCGGCTGGACTCCGAGCATGCCATGCTGGCGACGGAGGCCCGCAAAAAGGACCTCAACACCATCCCCATCATCCAGAGCGCCCGCCAGCTCAAGTATCTGGCCGAGCGCCTGACGCTGCGGGTGGAGGACGACGACGTCCTCGTGGGAAACCGGGGCCGCTACGAGAGCAGCCACGTCCATCACCCGGAGGCCAATGAGGGCCTGGGCTTCATCATCGAGGGCATCGACAAGGGCGAGTGGACCCTGGGGGAGGACGGTCTGTACCACAATCCCGAGACCGAGGACCTGCGGCTCTGCGCCTCGCCCGAGGACGTGGAGAACATCCGCAGCATCCAGGATTTCTGGCAGGGCCGCACCTTCGACTGCTGCGGCGACGGCTGGGCCCCCGAGGGGCTGGAGGAGCTGAAGGAGCTGGGCGCCACCAAGCACAGCGTCTTCATGAAGCACCTGATCGGCTGCCGCCCCGGACACCTGATCGCCGGACACCACAAGATCATCAACGTGGGCTACGGCGCCATCCGGAAGCAGGCGCAGGACTGGCTGGACGCCCACTACGGAAACATCATGGGCGACGACTCCCGGAGATACCTGTTCTACTCCGCCGTGGTCATCAACTGCGACGCCTGCACCACCTACATTCGCCGCTACGGCGACGCGGTGCTGGCCAAGGCGAAGGAAGCTTCCGATCCCAGGCGCAGGGCGGAACTGGAGAAGATGGCCGACAGCCTGTACTGGATCTCGGAGAATCCGGCGCGTACTTTCTGGGAGGCCTGCCAGGCGTCCCTGATGTATACGCTGCTGATGTACGCCAACAACTGCGTGGCCTTTTCCATCGGCCGCTTCGACCAGTTCACCTACGCCCAGTATCAGCACGATGTGGAAAACGGCCTTCTCACCGAGGATCAGGCCCAGGAGATCGTGGACGCCTACTTCCTGAAGGTCAACAACCTTTACGGCGGGGGTCCCCAGCTCCTGGTCCACATGATCGGCGCCAACAGCTATCAGCACACCACCATCGGCGGGCAGAACCGCGACGGGAGCGACGCCACCAATCCCGTCAGCTACATGGTGCTGGAGTCCATCGCCCGGCTGAAGCTCCACGACCCCACCATCTCCATGCGCGTGTGCAAAACCACGCCCAGGGAGCTGTGGGAGCTGGCCATCGAGACCACGAAGCTGGTGGGCGGCCTGCCCCTCTTCCAGAACGACGACGTGATCATTCCCGGCCTGATGCGGGAGAACGGCTTCACCCTGGAGGACGCCAGGCAATACGCCATCCTGGGCTGCCAGGAGATCGTGGGCCCCGGCATGGAGTATCCCTGCTCCAACGGCAACACCGCCCCCTATTCCAGCCTGAACTACGGCGTCGTCTTCGACATGGCCATCAACGACGGCCGCAATCCCTTCAACGGCGCCCAGAGCCGCCTGCACACCGGCTTCCTGTATGAGATGAACTCCATTGAAGAGGTCCGGGAGGCCATGAGAAAGATGGTGGACTACCTCATCACGCTCCAGGTCTCCATCGACAACTACACGGAGCTATTGCATCAGTACCACGGCACGGAGGTCCTGATCTCCATCAGCATGGAGGGCTGCATGGAGTCCGGCCTGGACTGCACCTGGGGCGGCTGCAAGTACAACTCCTACGGCGGCACGGCCACGGGTCTGGCCACCATCGCCGACTGCCTGACCGCCATCAAGTACATGTGCTTCGACAAGAAGCTCTGCACCACCCGGGAGCTCTACGACGCGGTGATGGCCAACTGGGAGGGCTACGAGATCCTGCGCCAGCGGATCATGAGCGAGGTCCCCCACTACGGCAACGGCGATCCCTACGCGGACATGGAGATGAAGTGGATCGCCGACACCTATTACAACGCCTGCAAAAAATGCTGCTGCACCCGCACCGACAACTACAAGGCGGGCATGTACGGCGCATCCGACCACGTGACTCAGGGCTACAACACCTGGGCCACCCCCGACGGGCGGAAGACGGGCGAGCCCATCGCCGACGCGGCTTCCCCGGCGCAGGGCCGCGACCGGAACGGTCCCACGGCGGTGTTCGAGTCCTCCGTCTGCTACGACCACACCCGGTACATGGACGGGCTGGCGGTGAACCTGAAGATCCATCCCTCGGCCCTCAGCGGGCAGGACGGCGTCGACAAGCTGCGGGAGATGACCTGCGCCTACTTCGCCGACGGCGGCATGGAGGTGCAGTACAACGTGGTCTCGGCGGACGTGCTGCGCTCCGCCCAGAAGGCACCGAAGGAGTACAAGGACCTGATCGTGCGGATCGCGGGCTACAGCGCCTACTTTGTGGAGCTGAGCACGGACTGCCAGAACGACCTGATCTCCCGGACGGAGAACGGCCTGTAATACAAAAAAAACAGAATGAGGATCGCGGCTTCTGTCGATCAGAAGCCGCGATTATTACATCAGGGAATACTCTCCCTACATCTCCCGGTATTTGGCCATGAGGCCCTTGAACAGCTCCGCGGTGGTGGGAGGGGTGTAGGTAATGGCGTTGGCCCCGGCCTCGATGGTGATCCGGATCTTCTCGTTATCGTTGCCGCCAGAGGCGATGATGGGAACGTCGGGGAACTCATCCCGGATCTTCCGCACGATCTTCGGAGTCTCCGGCCCGCCCGCCACATTCAGAATGGAGGCTCCCGCTTCCAGCCGGGCGGCGATATCGGTGGCTGCGCTGACCACCGTGATGATGACCGGGATGTCCACGGCGGCGGAAACGGCCAGAAGGTTCGGATTGGTGATGGGTGCGTTGAGGATCACGCCCATCGCTCCCTGGCTCTCCACGTCCTTGGCGAGCCCGACGGTCCTGGGGCCCTTGGTGGTGCCGCCGCCCACCCCGGCGAAGACCGGCACATAGGCGCCCTTGATGATGGCGTCGCTGATCGCCTGCTGGGGCGTGAAGGGGTAGACGGCAAAGACGGCATCCGCGTCGCAGTTGCGGATGATGGCCAGATCGGTGGTAAACACAAAGGATTTCAGTCTTCTTCCGTTGACGACGATCCCGGTGGCGGAGTAAACAGCCTCCGGCATTTCCAGAATGCCGTGGCGAAGCTGGCTCTCCACTCTCGGCGGGCTTCTCTTCAGGTCATCCATTTCACACTGCTCCTTTCCCAAGATCTTTTCCGTTTTCCAAAATTCCGCGCAGGCCGTCGGTAAGCTCCCGGTAATGCTTCGGGAAGTTCTGCGAACCGGCGGCATAGATCTTCCTGTCCCCGTTCACGGTCGCTTTCAGCGTGAACATCGTGCCATCCTTGACGCCCTTCGGATGCTTTCCTTGAAATCCGTCCCAGGACAGGAGCTTACAGTCGTTCAGCAGCTCCAGCACCGTTTCTTCGCCGCACTCGGCGCGCTGTTCCAGCTCGCGCCTGTCCTCATCCTTCTTAAACCGGATCCCATAACATGAGACCTGAGCTTTGCCGTCGTTCATCACGATCTCGTATTCGTTCACATAGCGCATGCCGCTGATCTGCAGCGTGACGATCTCAAAGGATACGATCGGTTCATCGAAAAGAATCTGATGCTTCATTTCTCTGTCTTCTCCTCAGGTCAGATACGGATCGCTCTGGCACGTCGGATAGGCTTCTGACAGGGAGATCCGTTACCTAAGTTTACTATGAATTCGGGGAGAAATCAATGACAGGGAGAGGAGATCCCCGCCGCCGTTTTTTCTGCTTTTTTCCAGGAACTGCCCGATTGGGGGGGGACATCTCCTCTGTTCGGGAGTAAAATTATAATTGTGGGAGTATAGCGTCTATCTCCCGAACCGGCGGTGTTTCCGGCGCATTCCCACGACTGCGGATGTTTACTGCGAAGGAGTGAACTTGAATGAAGAAGCGGATCCTTTCCTGGCTGCTGAGCCTGGTCCTGGCAGTCCAGCTTTTGCCCACGGCTGGCTTTGCCGCCGCCGGACGCGTGACCCTGCTGTGCGCGGGAACTGACGTGACCCTGGCCAGGGCCTTCGTCTATGAGGAGTCCTCCGACGGCTGGATGTCCACGGAGAAGGGAAACACCGGCTCCGACGGCTCCCTTACCCTGACGAACGTCTATGAGGGCGAGCACACCTACTGGATCTCCGACCGAAATAACGCCTATCTGGTGAAGGTAACGGTCACCACCGACGGGACGGACCAGACCTTCGACCTGAAGGAGCAGGTGGACGCCGCGGTCCCCTTTACCGTGGAGGCCGCCGGGAAGCTGGAGGGACCCGCTCCGGACAGCACCTATGACTCCCAGCGGGATTACTACGCCCTGGCGGTCTCCTCCTGCGGGAAGACGAACCCGAAGGAGATGGCCCACCTGGGCTGGCTGGAACCGGAGCAGAGGGAGATCCACCTGACCCCCGGGGAATACAATATGGTGGTCTGCATCTTCGACTATGACCTGGTGGACGGCGCCGAGGGATACCACGTTTTCTCCCACGACATCGGCACCGTAGACCCCAGTGTGACGGCCTCGGTGGATTTCGATCCCCGGGTCCTGAACACCGCCCTCCTGGTCCCGGAGGGGACCCAGGTCCTCTACGGCGAGACCCTGGACCTCCAGGCCCAGGTCACCGACGACGTGGGGTATCCGGTATACTCCATGGGCTTCCAGTCGGGGGCCTCCGCCGACGGCTATAACCGCTACACCGGCAGGAGCAGCGGCTACTACTCCTTTTCCCGCTGGCTCTGGAACAGCGGCACCTGCTCCGTCGGGACGGAAAACGCCCTGGGAGAGGCTTTTCCGAAGGCGGTGGAATCCTCCGGCGGCCTTTTCCTCCACACGGAGAAGCTGCCCCTGGGGCAGGATGGCTACACCGTGACCGGGGAGGCTCTGGCGGGCCCGTGCGGAGACCAGGCCCTGGAATACCGCAGCGGTTCTGACAGCGTGAACGTGAACGTAACCATGGCGGGGACCCTGGTCCTGGAGATCCCCGCCCCGGCGGGGGGATACTCCTTCGGCGTCCTTGACTACAACTATACCTGCTACGCCCTGGCGGACGGCGAAGTCCGGCGGCTGCAGAGCACGGTCTATAACCTGACTTACACGAACGGAGGGACCGTGGTCTACCTCACCCCCGACCTGGCGGCAGGGACGCCCCTCCTGGCGGTGACCGACGATCTGCAGCGGGACGGCCAAACCTGCGCCACTTACGTCACCGGGACCTACGACCCCAGCGGCACCGTCCTTGCGCTGTCCGTCCCCGATGGGGATTGCCAAAGCGTCGCCGTCTCCATGACGGTGGACGGAGAGGCGATCCAGGATGTCTCCTATTCCATCGCCTTTCCCTGGGCGGGGACCTTCTTCGCCCCGGGCTGGAAGAGCGGCGTCCTCCTCCCGCCGGGGGACTACGCGCTGGACCCCCGGATGGTGGAGTTCAAGAAGGAGGAGATCGGGACCGACGAGTACAACCGCAAGCTCTATGCGTATCACTACGTGGAGATCGGCGGGGAATTCACCGTGGGCGAAGCCCCCGTCACCCTGAACTATGACTACTATACCGCCGACCTGACGGAGACGGTCACCGCCGAAGGCCCGGAGGACGTCTACGGCGTCCTCACCCTCTGGCACGGGGAGGAGAAGGCGGCCTCCCTCTGGTCCGTATTCGACAACGATCATTATCACTATGATCCGGCCCTCTCCGCCCTGGGCATGGAGGTCACCGACAGCCAGTGGGGTGAATTCCCCCAGCAGGCCGGGACCTGGCAGGACTGGATCCTGCCCGCCGACGCGGGCACGGTTTCTCCGGAGCTCTCGGGCCTCACTTCCCTCACCGCCGCGCCGCGCCGCCCCGTCTTTGGCGTGGAGGAGTCGGTGGAGCTGGAGCTGAGCGCTCTCAGCAGCCGGGGCTGGCGGCTGGCTGGCCTCGCCCGCTCCCAGGGCGGAGGCGGCGGCGAGCCGGAGTTCTACCCGGAGGGAGAGGGCATCCCCGAAGGGTACGAGGGGGAGGGCTCCTACCGGGAGCCGGAGGTGGGATCCTATTTCCCCACCCTCCGCTATAAGCTCACTTCCGCCTCGACCTGGACGGAGGCGGCGCTGGACAACTGGCTCAGGGCCGACCTGGGGATCCTCCCCGCCGGGGAATACATCGCTGAGCTCAGCTTCACCGCCCCGGAGGGGGTGGACCTGGGGGTGAGCAGCATGTTGGGGACCACCTGCGCCTTCACCGTCTCCGGCGCTGCGCAGATCGAGAACCGGGTGAGCATCACCGCCGCCGCCGGCGGGAAGGACAAGGCTTCCCTTACCGTCAGCGGTCTGGAGGGGGCCGTGATCACCGTGAAGGCCGACGGGGAGACCCTGGCTGCCGCCACCCTTCCCGGAAACGGCCGGTGGACCGGGGAAGCGCCCCTGACTGCCGACGGGACCCACAGCTTCACCGTCTCTTCCGTCCTGGAGGGGGGGACCGCCGCAGAGGCCGAAGCGACCCTGACCAAAACCTCCACGCCTCCGGCGGGGCTCACCCTCTCCGCCGAGGCGGACTACAGCGCCGTCAAGCTTTCCTTCACCGCGCCGGAGGGGGCCTCCCGGCTCTTCCTCTACCGGGGAGAGGCGCTCATCGCCGCCCTGTCCGGCAGCGCGGCGGAATACACGGACCGGGATCTGGAGCCGGAGCATGAAGTCAGCTATTCCCTCTGGGTCCTCACCGGGGACACCCTGGCGGGGACGGCCTCGGCCTCTGCCGTTCCCCTCCGCCGGGATACCCAGGCCCCCATCTTGGGGAGCTTTGCCGCCGACGCGGCGGTCATCACCGACGCCGCCGAAGCCGTGACCCTCAGCTGGTCCCCCGCCGCGGACGACGTCGCCCTGGGGGGCTACCGCCTCCTGCGCCGCGTCGGCTACGCTCCCTGGACCACGATCTATGAAACCGAGGACCTGACCCAGGCCAGCTATTCCTATACGGACTCTTCCCTGCCCGCCCTGCGCGCAGGCGAGGGCCTGGTCTACGCCCTGGTGGCTTACGACAAGGCCGGGAACGAGAGCAGCGCTGACGCCGCCGGGGCCCAGATCACCATTCCACGGGTCTCCGCCTCTCTGGATCTGACCCTCACCCTGCCCAATGCCCGGTACGCCCGGAATTGGCTGAGCCGCTACGGGAAGCTGACGTTGAAGAGCCCGAGCGGCCGGTCCTACGTAAAGAGCGTGAACCAGGCCGGCGACAGCGGGACCTATGCTTTCCCCGGGCTGGACAGCGGCGATTATACCCTGACCCTGAGCCTGAACGGGACCGTGGTGAGCTCCTGGGAGGCCGCCCTCAGCTACGGCAGCACCCTTTCGGTCACCGCCCCGGCTCTCAGGAGGGTAAAGCAGCCCTCCGCCACCCTCAGCTATGCCCCCGACTACGGCTCCGGCTGGGCCGTGGACGAGGCGGGCTTTCTCACCGACGGGGCGGGGAATTCCGCCTTCTGGTGGCCGGAGGACGTGAGCTTCCGGCGCACCTCCCTGTACGGGGAAGCGGAGGACGGATTCTTTGCCCTGGAAGAGACGAAAACCCTGACGAGCGCCGATTTCCCTGCGGAGAACGGCTATACCTATACCTTCCCCAAGGGGGCCCCCGCTTCGCCGGTACTGGTATCCCTGGAATACACGGCGGAGGGGTCCGTCCCCGCCGGGCTGATGGTGGTATACCGGGTCTACCGGAACGGAAGCTTCCTGGGCAGCGGCGACCTGACCCTGGACACAGAGGGCAAGGCGAGTCTGCTGCTGCCGGAGGGGAGCGGCTACAGCCTGGAGCTCAACTCCTATAAGACCACACTGAAGGGCGTGACCTACGCCGAAAAGACCGTGCCCGCCCAGGGCGTGGCGGACGGGAGCGTGATCTCCGTCCAGCTGGGCACTTACGGCACCCGGACTCTGTACCTGGACTTCTCCTCCACCGTTCTGCCGGAGGGGGTAAGTCTGGCGGGGCTGACCGGGTATGTGGATACATGGAACTCCTTTACGCTGGATGAAAACGGCAGGGCCCAAATAAGCATGCTTACTTACCCCGGAGCGGAACACGTCGTCCACGTGAATCAAAGGTATTTGTCTGACGATTGCCTTGCCTCCGGCGTTTATCTCAGAATGACCGGAGACACCATAACGAGTGCCCTGCCGATCATCGTGTATGAGGAAAAATCCTATGCGCTCACCTTCCAAAACCCCTGCGGGGAAAGCCTGGAGGGCGTCCGGGTGGAATTCCGGGACAATTACAGCACACGGACCGAGACCCTCTCCGATCCGGAGGGGGACGGCGTCGCCGTCCTGGAGCTCAGCGGAGTGAACGTGAGCTGGATGGTCCGGAACCAGGCTCTGGGGGACAACCGCCGGTCGGCGCTCAGCCAGGGGAAGCTGGAAAGAGGCGGGGCGGTCGCCATCCCCGTCTGCGTGGACCGGTCCCTGACCGTTTCCGCAGAGGAGCTGCCGGAGGGCTGGCGCTGGGCGCTGTACTTCTTTGAGGACGGGGATACCGGAGAGATCCTTCCAAAGTATATCGTGGACTCCGAGACCTTCTGGGTCAGCGGCAGAACGGAAGAGGGAAAAACCTGGGCCCACCGGCCCGTCACCGTGGCGGCCTTCCCCGTGCCGGCGGAGGGCACAGCCGCATACCTGAGCCTTACCCAGTGCCGGGCCCTTCTGCCCGAAGGCTGTGTCCAACGGGCGGCGGACCTGTCTGCACAGTCCTCTCTCTCCTTCGCAGCCCCGGCCTTCGGGCCCGTCGATCTCCCGGAGAGGGCAGAGGATCGGCTCATCCCCGATCTGCTGCTCTTCTGCCGCATAGGAGATACAGGCCTGTTTTCCGGAACGGTAAGCTCCAACGCCGCGCCGCAGATGGAGGGCGCCGTCTATTCCTTCATCCGCAGCAGCTATTTCATAGAAGTCCGGGATGAGGCGGGAGATCCCATCGATCATGCGGTGCTGGCGCTGTTTGACCGGGAGACCCACAACAACATCCAGGCGAACAGGCAAAAGCTCGGGAACGGGCGATACAGGCTGGACGTGCCTTTCGAGGGGATCCTTCCCGTCATTTCCGACAGCAAAAACGTGATCCTGTGCGCCGGTTACGGCGATATCTTCTTCGGCGAGTCTGCCAGAGTGGGGGATATGGGGCTTGCGGGCGTGTACAGCTTCTGGACCGGTCAGGAGAACGCCTATATCGGACCGGCGGACTATCTCCAGCAGGAGCTCTCCGTCACCCTGAGGGGAAAGATCTATCAGCTTGCCCACAACTGGGGCGATCTGATCACCAACGTGAAGAGCGTCACCCCCCAGGGGGACGGGACCCTGCTGGTCCGTCTGGAGCAGAGCGGCGCGGATAACTACGAAAGTTTTATCGGCCTGCCCTCGGAGGCGCAAAACGTCACCCTGAATAGGCAGACTGCGGTCCTGAGGGCAGAGGAGGGCGTCACCGGCATCTCTCTTCCCCAGGGCAACAGCAACAAGCATTCCATCACCTTCACCATCTCCCAGGAGGCCCTGAAGGAGGACCATCAGCTCAGGGCGTATATTCTCACCCCGGAGGGCCCCCAGCTCCAGTTCATCACCCAGATCCCCTATGAGCTCTTCTCCTACGGCCTCAAGCGGGAGGTGAGCTCCCGGGAGGTCCTCTTCCGCCCGGTGGGTACTGCCGACAAGGACGGGACCACTCCGGCCTATCGGGTCACCCTCCCCATCTACCGCCCCAGCGGGGCGCTCTGGGGGGCGGACTACTCCACCCCGGTGACCCTTCCCACGGGGACGGTCCTCCTGCAGAACACCCCCAAGCCGGAGAACTACACCATGGAACAGTACCGGGAGGACTACGCCGGGGGGACCGAGGGGGTCTGGCTGAGCTTCGAGACCACGGATAAGGACCTGGACTTCCTGCTGGCCCTCCGGGTGGACGGGGTGCCGGTGGAGTACGACCCCATGCCCCAGCTCCCGCCCCAGCCGGGCTACAGGGCCGCCGACGGTCTCTCCGGCAGCTCCTTCTCCATGGGCTATGGCCCGGCGGCCTCGCCCTCCGTCGGCAAAGACTTTTTTGAAAACGACTACGGCTGGTCGCCCTTCCTCCCCTACGGAACCTGGGACGGGGAGATGGAAAACTTCTGGATGAGCAGCGCCGGCCTCTTTTACCACGCCCTCTACAACCGGAACACCGGAGAAGGGGCCCTCTTCCTGCCCATGGCGGAGCCGGAGCACTGGCCCCACGTCTATGAGATCGAGATCCTCTTCAAATACCGGGACGAGGGCGGCGAGGAGCTGATCCTCAGCTTCACCGACAGCGTCACGGTGGTGAAGGACGCCCCGGTGCTGGAAAAGTGGCAGTACGAGCACCTGAACGGCACGAGCAGCGTGACTTCCATCTGGTATCACGAGGCCATCCGGAGCACGGAGGACTATGCCTATTATCAGGACCACCGTCTGGACTGGAGATTCCCGGGATTCCTGGACTGGAACAACACCAACGTCTTCCGCTTCCGGGCCAGGTTCGACGATCCGGAAGGGGTCGCCCGGGCCTACGCCGCGGCCGACCTGCCGGAGCACTGCGAAAACCAGTGGTTCGAGCTAAGCTACAACGGCGACACCGGCTGTTTCGAGGGCGTGGGGCTCCTGGGGGACGCCCTGAATCCCCCCAAGGACTTCTGCGTGGTCTACGAGCTGGCGGCCCTGGAGCCCTACGAAAACCGCCCCACCCTGGAGCTGGATGAGCTCTTCGCCGACCGGGAGGCCGCTCCCGCCGGGGAGGACAGCCTGCCCGAGGGGTGGACCACCCAGGAGCTTCCCCCGGAGAACGGCTGGACCCTCCCGGAGACCTACGAAAAGTGGGACCTGTACTTTGCCGCCCTGGCGGACCTGGAGCTCACGGAGGAGGAGATCGACAGCTTTACGGACGAAAACGGACGGCTCTACTACCCCGCCGTGGCCATCTATGACGAGGCGGGGGAAGCCCTCTATGTTCAGGAGAACTACTATAACTTCGCCCAGGCGGAGGAGCCTGAGCTCTCCTACAGCCTGGCGGTGATGAACGGGGAGCAGTATATCTCCGAAGTGTCCCTGGGGGCCGGCTACGACGAGGAGACCGGGGTTTTCATCTTCACCACCGACGCGGACGATCCGACCCTTCTGCTCCCTCTTCCCCCGGAGCTTACCGGCGACGAGCTCTACCCTGTCGCCCCATCCCACACCCGCGCCAGGGCCCACCTGGTCTACGAGGTCATCAAGCTGGGCAAGGGGATCTATAAGGCCGGAAAGCAGGGAGCGCAGATGGGGAAAAACGGCGCCCAGAGGGTGATAAAAGACGCCTCCTATGTTAACACAGCGGTCAATAAATACCTCAGTGAACAAGCGGCGACGAAATTCGGAACAACCCTGGAACAGAGCGTCGACGTACTGGGAAAGTACGCCTCTGCCGAGACTCTATGGTCCGCTTACGGCATGCTCACAGAGGATATGCCCGACTGGTTCCCCGATCTTCCCCTGAGCGACCAGCTCGACTATATGAAATTCAAGACGAACTCCCAATTCGGCTTCATCGGAGAAACCCTGATCGGCTTCACCGGCATCGGCACCGTCGGCACCTTCCTCTTCGACCACCTCTGGAAGAACGGGAAGGAAGCGGAGACCGAGGCCATGTGGGAGAAGATCGGCAAAGGCTACCAGCGCCTGAACCGGCGTCAGCAGGAGCTTCAGGAATACCTGCGGAACCCGGAGCGGGGCCGCCCGAATTACTGCATCGACCCCTCGGGCTACGTCTTCGAGGGCACGGAAAACAACCGGTTGGCGGGCGTCACCGCCACGGTGTATCGGTATACCGGCAGCACCGCCGGATGGAGCTTTGACTCCGACGGCATCCTTGCCGCCGGGACCCCGGAGGACGCCAAGTGGGAGCCCTGGAACTCCGAATACTACGGCGAGGGCCCCAACCCCAACGTGAGCGACGGCCAGGGCGTCTACGGCTGGGATGTGCTGGTGGGCGCCTGGAAGGTGGTCTTTGAAAAAGAGGGCTGCTACACCGCCGAGAGCAGCGTGATGAACGTGCCCCCCGCCCACACGGACGTGAACATCAGCATGGTTTCCATCGGCGGGGCCAGTGTGGAGAGCGCCGGTGCCAACCCGGAATACGCGGAGCTTCGTTTTGACAAGCCCGTGCGGGTGGAGGACGTGGAGGCGCTGCTGCTCATAAACGGCACTCCCGTCACCGGCCTCCTCACCGCGGTGGACGCTTCTCCCGCCGCCCGGGGCCATAAGCAGGCTTCGGGGGACGGGGACGTGGCCGAGGGAGCCATGGTAGCCAGGGTGTTCCGGGCCGCCCTGGAGGGGGCGAGCGTGGGAGCTCCTCTCTTCCTCTCCGCCGCCCAAGGGATCCGCAGCTACAACGGCGTGGTGGCCGAGGGCTTCGACCTGGCCGTGACCGTGGAGGTCAAGGCCGACCCCATCACCGCCCTGAGCTACACCGGTTCCACCGGGCTTATGGCCCCCGGAGACACCCGGGACCTGACCGCAGGGCTGGAGATCACCGGCACGGAGGGGACGCTGATTTGGGATTCCCTCACCCCGGAGCTGGCCTCGGTCTCCCCTGCCGGCGTCATGACCGCCCTGGGTACCACCGGCGGAGGCAGCGCCATCCTCCAGGTTTCAGTGGAGGGCAGCGCAGTCAATGCCGTCATCGTCATCCCTGTGGATGCGATGGAGCCTGAGCCGGTCATTCCCGAGCCGGAGCCGGAGCCGGAGCCCGAACCTGAACCTGAACCCGAACCTGAACCTGAACCCGAACCCGAACCCGAGCCGGAACCGGAACCCGAGCCGGAACCGGAACCCGAACCCCAGCCCGAGCCCGAGCCCGAACCTGAACCTGAGCCGGAGGATCGGGACAACGAGGAGGATACCACGCCCGAGACGCCCCAGGCCCCGGGCAAGACAGAGGCCTCATCTGTCCCGGAGCGGCCCTTCACCGATGTGCCCGAAACGAGCTGGTTCCACGAGGCCGTGTACTACTGCTATGACAGGGGCTACTTCAAGGGCACCTCGGCGGAGGAATTCACCCCCGGCGACACCATGACGAGAGCCATGTTCGCCGCCGTGCTCCACCGCATCGCCGGGGAGCCGGAGGCGGAGGGGCTGAACAGCTTCACCGACGTGGCCGACGGGCAGTACTACACCGACGCCGTCCTCTGGGCCTCCTCAGAGGGGATCATCCAGGGCTACGGCGACGGGCGCTTCGGGCCCGGCGACCCGGTGACGCGGGAGCAGATGGTGGTTCTCTTCTGGCGCCTGAGCGGAAAGCCCGAGGCGGAAGGGGCCGAACTCTCCGCCTTCACCGACGCGGGGGAGATCCACGACTGGGCCAGGGACGCCTTCGCCTGGGCTGTGAGCGCGGGCATCGTCCGGGGCAAGGGGAACGGCATCCTGGATCCCAAAGGAGATGCCACCCGGGCCGAGGTGGCCCAGATCGTGATGAACTACGACACCATCATGAATGCCCCGCAGAAAAGGGATAGATCATAGAAATCGGAACACCGCGCCCCCGGCTCCCTGCCGGGGGCGCGGCGTCTTGGGATGTGGGGGTCACCCGAAGAATCATTTGCCCTGTCCCTGCCGATGGGATATAATGCGAAAATAACAAACGCTGAGAAGGGGGCGAAGTCGGTGACTACGGCAAAGCGGACCCTGGGGATGCTGGCGCAGTTTGCCCTGCTGTATGCGGCCGCGGCCCTCATCAGCATTTTTGCCCCGGACGTCTTTTTGCTCCGGCACTGCTCCACCCTCTTTCTGCTGGCGCTGTCGCTGGCTCTGATGCTGTATTTTTCCGAGCACATCATCGCCCGGGATACCCGGAAATACCTGGCAGCCATCGCGGGGCTGACCGTGGCCTGGGTCACGCTGCGGGGCGCGAAGTACATCGCCTTTGAGGAGACGGAGCTCATTGCCCGCCACATCTGGTATCTCTACTACGTCCCAGCTCTGCTGATCCCCCTCTGTTCCCTGCTGGCTGCCCTCTCCGTGGGCAGGCAGGAGGGAAACCGGCGGCCCTGGAAGGTCCGATCTGCCGTGGGCGTCACGCTCCTGCTGATCCTCCTGATCCTGAGCAACGATCTGCACCAGCTGGCCTTTCGCTTTCAGCCGGGGTTTGCGAATTGGGACGCGGAATACAGCCGGGGGCCGGTCAATGTCGCGGCCTATCTTTGGATCCTCGCCCTGGTCGTGGGCGTGTTCTACATCCTGTTTTCCCGCTGCCGCCTCTCCGCCGGCCGGAAGCTGGTGTGGCTCCCCATGCTCCCCGCCCTCTTCGGGGCCGTCTACCTCACGCTTTACGCCATGGGACGCTGGCCCCGCATCGGCGGGTCGCTTTTCGGCGAGTTTCCGGAGACCGTCTGCTTTACGCTGGCGGGGGTCTGGATGAGCCTGATCTCCATCGGCCTGATCCCCTCCAACGCCAGCTACGGCAAGCTCTTCGAGCTGTCGGATCTGGCGGCGCAGATCGCGGACCGGGACTACCGGGTGATCTACCGGAATGCGAACGCCGTCTCCCTTTCCAGGGAGCAGATGGCCTCCCCCTCCGGCGTACTCCTGGACCGGGACACGAGGGTACATCGAAAGGCCGTCGCCGGGGGCTTCGTCTACTGGCAGGACGACATCGCCGAGCTGAACCGGATCAATGAAGAGCTCCGGGAGCTGGGCGAGCAGCTGGCGGAGGAGACCGCGCTTTTGAGTCTCCGGAACAAATTGAAGGAAGAGCGCGCCAAGATCGAGGCCAAGACCAGGGTCTATGACGGGATCGCGGAGCAGGTCCTTCCCCAGTCCCGGAGGATCGCGGCGTTGTGCGCAGAGGCCGAACAGGCCCCGGAACAGTATGCCGCGAACATGAAAACCGTCTGCCTGCTGGCGGCGTACATCAAGCGCTACGCCAACCTCACGTTGCTCGCCGCCGATCAGCCCGCGTTGGAGCTGCGGGAGCTCTTCCTGGCCCTCCAGGAATCCCTGCGCTACGTCCGGGAGGCGGGGATCCCCGCCGACGAAGCGTTCTCCGGCGAAATGCGCGCCAACTCCCAAAGGCTCATCGCGGCCTACGCCCTGTTTGAGACCCTTCTGGAGGCCTCCTTCCCCTCCCTGCGGGGGCTGCAGGTCCGACTGGACGAAAGCGTCCTGAAGCTCAGCTTCGAGGGCGCGGAGCTCGCTCTCCCGGAGGGGACCGAAGGGGAGCTCACCGTGGAGGACCGGGTCAGCTATGTGCGCCTGACACTGGGAGAGGCAGGTGAGCCGGTATGAGGGGCTTTGTGACGCTGCCCGTCCCGGCCCAGAACCTCGTCTGCTTCTGGGCGCTCCTGGTCTGCCTGGGCGGGATCGCCAACGCGGTCCTCCTCTGGCGGCAGAAGCGCCGCCTGCTCTGCGCGGCGGGAGCACTGTGCTTTCTCGGCGCTTATTTCTTCCTTCACGTATGCCGGGCGGGGACGGAATGGCGCCTGAACGGGGCGGACGATCCCCTGACCATGGCCCTTCTCCGGCTCCCCGGCGGGGTCATCCTCGCCGCGCTCCTTCTGACGACGGCGGTCTGCATCCTGCTCTACCGGAGCGTCAGCGCCTGGAGGAAGACCCACATCACCTCCGCCTCCATCAAGGAGAGCGTGGACGGCCTCCCCGCCGGGGTGTGCTATTACCTGGAGGACGGCCGCTGCATTTTCTCCAACCACCGCATGAACGACCTGTGCCTCTCCCTGCTGGGGCAGACCCTGCAAAACGGCAAAGCGCTGTATGCCCTTGTGAAGGAGAGCCCCATCTACGCGATGCCCGACGGCACGGCGGTCTCCTTCCGCCACCGCCTCTTGACCTACGAGGGGGCGCCCCTTCATGAGCTGATCGCGGACGACATCACGGAGCTCTATGAGAAGACCGAACAGCTCAGGGCCGACAACGAGCGCTCCCGGCGCCTTGCCGAGAACATGCGGGCCTACGGCGAGACCATCTCCGACACCGTGCGGCAGCAGGAGATCCTGCAGGCGAAGATCAACATCCACGACGAGATGAACCGCATGATCCTGGCCACCGGCAGGGCCATACAGAGCGGGAGCGAGGCGGAACGCCGGGAGACCCTGAAGATCTGGCAGAACCAGGCGCTGCTCCTCTGCAAGGAAGCGGACCGGCGGGAAAAAAGCAGCACGGTCTCCGATCTGAACACCCTGGCCTCCGTGATCGGGCTTCGGCTGGTCTGGAAGGGCATGCCAAAGAGCCGGGAGCCCGCCGTGCTGACCCTGTTCCTGGCCGCCGCCCGGGAAGCCATGACCAACGCGGCGAAGCACGCGAAAGCGGAAACGCTGACGATCGCGGTATCCGAGGACGCCGCCGCGCTCCGGGCACAGTTCACCAACGACGGAGCGCCTCCCGCGCCGGAGATCGCCGAGAGCGGGGGCCTGGCCGTTCTCCGCCGGCGGCTGGAAGCGGCAGGGGGGAGCATGCAGATCGAAACGGCGCCGGGCTTCTGCCTGGCCGTCAGGATACCGAAGGGAGGAACCAGTCATGCCGTATCAGGTTTTGATCGTGGAGGATCAGGAGATGCCCCGGCAGCTCTTTGAGATCTTTGTAAAATCCGATCCCCGGTACGCCCACGCCGCCTCCATCTCCAACGCGGAGCTGGCCATCGACTTTTGCCGCCACGGCAGGATCGACCTGATCCTGATGGACGTGATGACGGAGCTGGGCAGCAGCGGACTGGACGCCGCGGAGGCGATCAAGAAGGAATTCCCGGAAACCCGGATCATCATCGTGACCAGCATGCCGGAGGCCTCCTGGCTGAAACGGGCAAGGGAGATCGGGGTGGACAGCTTCTGGTACAAGGAGGCTCAGAAGGAGCCGATCCTGGCCGTCATGGAGCGGACGATGGCCGGGGAGCGCATCTATCCCGACGAACCGCCCCTGGTCCGGATCGGCTGTGCCAGCAACCACGATTTTTCCCAGCGGGAGCTGGAGATCCTGCGGGAGCTGATCGCCGGGGACAGCAACACGGAGATCGGGAAGCGGCTGGGGATCTCCGCCAGCACGGTGAAATACCACGTGCAGAATATGCTGGAAAAAACGGGGATGCACACCAGGACGGAGCTGGCCGCCGTGGCGCGGAGCCTGGGGATCGCCATCAAATAATGGCGGGGACGAATGCTTTTGTCCCGGAGCGAAGCGACCGGAGGGCCGAGTTCGGCTCTCCGGTCGCGCTTTGATTGATATTGATCAGTGGATGGTCACCTTCAGGCCGTAGGAGGCCATGAGATTTTTGAGCTGCTCCATCTTCTCGTCGGAGGGGGGGACGGCCTCCAGGGGCTTCAAGTCGCTGATGCGGAGGTACTTCATCACGCCCATGTTGTGGTAGGGCAGCAGCTGCACCACCTGCACCGCGTCTCCCAGCTCCACGCAGAACTCCGCCGTGGCCCGGATGTTCTCCTCGTCCTCGTTGAAGCGGGGGATCACCGGGATGCGGATCTGCAGAGCTTTTCCGTGCTCACTGAGCTTCCGGGCGTTTTCGTGGATGATCTCATTGGGAACCCCCACCGTGGCCTTGTGTTTGGCACTGTCCATGTGTTTGAGGTCATAGAGGTAGAGATCCACCCAGGGCATGGTCCGCTCCAGGGCCTCCCAGGGGGCGAAGCCCGTGGTGTCCAGCGCCGTGTGGATGCCCGCCTCCTTCAATCCCCGGAGCACCTCCACGGTGAAATCCGCCTGGCTCAGGGGCTCGCCGCCGGAGATGGTCACTCCGCCGCCGGAGGTGTCGAAGAAATTCTTGTCCTGCAACAGGCGGCTGACAAGCTCCTCCGAGGTATAATCCCTGCCGCACATGGTCAGAGCTTCGGCGTAGCACTTGTCCGCGCAGGCACCGCAGTTGTCGCAGAGGTCCCGCTTCACGTGGATCGTGCGGACCTGCTCGCCCGTGGCCACGTCCGTTTTCAGCGGGCCTTCCTCAATAGCCCCCTTGGGGCAGGCGTTCACGCAGCGGTCCCGGCAGGCCTCCCGCCCCAGGCAGCGCATGCTCATCCAGCTCAGCTGCCTGGCGAAGGCCTGGCTCTCCGGGCTGTGGCACCAGGGGCAGCGCAGGGGACAGCCCTTCAAAAAGGCCGTGGTGCGGATGCCGGGGCCGTCCTGGACGGAAAAGCCCTGGATGTCGTAAAGCCGTCCCGTGGTCATACGCTCATCTCGGTCCGGCGGATCAGATCGTCCTGGGCCTCCTTGTAGACCTCCACGAAGTAGGCGGAGAAGCCGGCGATCCGTACCACCAGGTCCTCATAGTCCTTGGGTCTCTCCTGGGCCTCCCGGAGCATCTTGGCGGAGACCACGTTGATCTGCAGCTCCATGCCGCCGCCCCGGAAATAGGTCTCCATGACGGCGCGGAGCTTCTTGTCCCCCTCCTCGCCCTGGAGGGCGGTGGGGTGGAACTTCATGTTGCAGAGGGTGCCGTTGGCGTAGTTGGCCTGGTCGAATTTCAGGATGGAGTTGATGGTGGCGAAGGGGCCGTTTTTGTCCATGCCCTGTACGGGGGAAATGCCGTCGGAGAGGGGCGCGCCGGACTTGCGCCCGTCGGGGGTCGCGTCGCAGAACATGCCCATGACCACGTTCAGGGTCACCGGCCAGCAGCCCGCCGTCCAGTGGCAGCCCCGGGGGCTGATGCCCCGGGTGATGCCCTCGGAGTAGGTGTCCGCCACGAACTTCAGGTACTTGTCCGCCTCGGGGTCGTTGTTGCCAAAGTGGCTGCAGCGGCCCAGGATATACTGGTGCAGATCCTCGTAGCCCTCCCAGTTGTTCATGAGGGCGTCGTAGAGCTCCCTGGTGGTGGCGATCTTGTCCCGGAAGCAGACCTGGTCGATGATGTTCAGGCTGTCCGCCACGGTGCCGTGGCCGATGGAGGAGTTGCCCGCGCCGTTGTACTTCGCGCCGCCCCACATCACGTCCTTGCCGCTCTCGATGCAGCCGGTCATGGTGGCGGAAAGCAGGGGCAGGGGGTTCATCATGGCGTAGAGATACTCGTAGCAGTTGACCATGCTCACCTGCCACTTGGTGAAGAAGTCCATCTGCGCTTTATAGGCCGCCAGTACCTCGTCCATGCTCTTCATCTCATAGAGATAGCCGCACTGGGGGCCGGTGGCCTTGGTGTTCTTTTGGGGACCGAAGGAGAAGGGGTTAATGCCGTTGTTGATGGCGCACCAGAGGGCGGCGGGGAGGATGGTATAGGCGTTGTTGCCGTCGCCGCCGGAGTTGGCGAAGTCGCAGCCGCAGACGCAGGGCTCCACGCAGCCGATGAGGCAGTAGTTCCTGGCGTCCTCCAGGGGGATGCCCCGGCGCATCAGGGCTTCCATGGCCACCTTGTCCCACTCGAAGCAGGGCACGCCGCCCACCTGCTTGGTGGTCTCGATGCCCGCCTCCCAGAGTTCAGCCGGGGTACCCTCGTGGAGGCGCAGGGCCAGGGGCGGGTTGTGGAGCTTCAGCCGGGCGGAGGACTGCATGATCATGTAGGTAGCCACGTTGGTGGCGTCGTTGCCCTCCCGGTCCACGCCGCCCAGGGTGATGAGTTGGCCGGAGGTATAGCCCGGACCGGTGCGGGTGGCACCCTCGCTCCAGAGCTTGTTGATCTCGGCCACCTTGAGGATGAACATATCCGTCAGCTCCTGGGCCTGCTCCCTGGTGAGGACGCCGGAGGCGATGTCCGCCTCGGCGTACTTGCCTACGTACTGGTCCAGGCGGCCGTAGCTGATGCCGTGGGGCTGGGAATCCATCAGCAGGCCCAGCTGGTAGAGGAAGCAGGCCTGCAGGGCGTCGTGATAGCTCTGACAGGGCTTGTCGATGACCCGGTTCAGCCGGTCGGCCATGTCCAGCAATTCCGCCTTCCGCTGCTCGCTCTTGCAGGTTTCCGCCTGACGCAGGCACTCGGCGGCGTAGCGTTTGGTGTAGAGGATGATGCCCTCCACCACCAGCTCCTCGGCCCGGTAGAACTGGAGGGTCTGTCCCTCGTCCCCCTGGAGGCCCTTCTCCAGCAGGGCGGCCTTCTTGGCGCGGATCTCCTCCAGCACGCTGCCCAGGCCCCGGTCCACCACGGTCCAGTAATTGCCGCAGTAGTGGCCGATGGGAGAGCCGCTGTTGTTCTTCGCGGTGAAGTTCAGCACGCCGTTGCCCAGAAGGTCCCGGTAATACTCCTCGGGGAACACCTCGTCGATGGCGGCGCAGGTGGCGTTTTTGATCCAGAAATCCCCGGTCTTGAGGATATACTCCTTATCCTCCGGGTTCAGGTCATAGGGGTCCACGCCCCGGGTGGGGAAAACGTCCAGCTCATCCAGGACCCACTGGAAGGAATGCTCGGGGTAGATGGCGCTGGCCCGGAACTCCTCCCCCAGGTGGCCCACGATCAGCTCATGGTCCCGCACGGGAGTGGGCATTTTCTCAAAGAGGTTGCGCAGGTTTCTGGAGCGCTTGAGCACACCGGGAAGCTGGGGATTAGCCATGTAAAACTCCGTCACCAGCTTGTAGCGGGCCAGGTCGATCCTGGGCTTCTTCGCCCGGTACATGGCGCGGATCTCCTGGACACGCTGGGAAATAGGTGCATTCTGATACATATCTGTCCCTCCTTTTCTGCTATTTTATCACGCCGTTCTTCGGATGGCAATACAAAAAATTGACATCAATATGATTTTGTACTTTCTTTTTCCGTTGTGTCCGCCCCGGCTTCTCCCGGCAGGAGGACCGCCCCGAAGTAGGTGACGCCGCCCTTCGCCCGGTAGGAGAGCCCGGCGGCCCCGGCCAGCTCCGACACCAGGAAGCCGAAGCCCTCCAGGGAGGGATGGAGCTTTTCCGGGAAGCGGCAGGGGGAAGCGGGCCAGGTGCAGACCTTACAGCGGATGCAGCCCTCGTTGGAGAGGATGAGCGGCGGCTTTGGGAGCCCCAGGGCGCCCAGGGCCTCGTCCAGCCGATCCGTCTGCCGCTGGAAGTCCCGGTGGGCCTCCCCCATCCCCTGAAAATCCCAGCTGTCCTCCAGGACGTAGGCCCGGGAGAAGAGGAGGAAATGGGCATAGCCCAGGCAGCGCTCCCGGCATTCCTCCAGGGTCCCCACCGCCGGGGGACAGGCCCAGCTTTTGGAGTAGTTCCGGCAGCTGTTTTCCTCACAGATCGCCCGGATCTCCGGGTGGAAGATAAGCGCGGACAGGGGCAGCTCCCCTGCCTCGAAGCCCAGGGAGCGGCAGAGGGCCAGGGCGGCGGGGACGATTCGCTCGGCGCTGTTCATAGAGGGTCCTCTTTTCTGTCGTTTCTTCTGCTTTCCGTTCAGGATAATGATCATTCGATCGTTTTCGCTATTCGATGATCATTATAGCCTGCGGCACTGGCCATTTCAAGCTGTTCACCCGGCCCCGGCTGTGTTATACTCTCCCCAGCCGATCCCCTATGCAAAGGAGCAAAGACCATGGTAAAGATCCTCTTCGTCTGCCACGGGAACATCTGCCGGAGTCCTATGGCGGAGTTCATTTTCAAGGACCTCATAGCCAAAGCGGGGCTGGAGAAAAAATACATCGCCGCCTCCGCCGCCACCAGCGCCGAGGAGTTGGGGAACCCGGTCTATCCCCCGGCGCGGCGGAGGCTTGCGGAGCACGGCATCTCCTGCGCCGGGAAGACCGCCCGGCAGATGGTGCGCGGGGACTACCGGGACTACGACCTCCTCCTGGGCATGGACGGAGCGAACCTCCGGAACATGCGCCGCATCGCCGGGGGCGACCCGGAGGGAAAGATCCGCCTCCTCATGGACTATACTCCCCGGCCCCGGGACGTGGCCGACCCCTGGTACACCGGGGACTTCGACACCGCCTGGGACGATCTCACCGAGGGCTGTCAGGCCCTCCTCCGGGCACTGGAGGGGGAGGGTCGAGGGAGTCCCCCGAATTCCCGGGCGCTTACCTGAAAGCGATCTATCGCCGAAGGACTCCTTCAGGCGCTTCGCGCCAGCTCATTCCGCGCGAGGGGGACATTCCGCGCGCGAGGGCCCCACGCTGGGACGCGTGCGCTACAGACCCGCCGCGAAGCGGTGGGCGCGTGCTACAGCTCCCTCAGAGAGGGAGCCCGGCCCCGTCCTGCCGCAGCGGCTGCCTCCCTCTCTGAGGGAGGTGGCTCCCGCGAAGCGGGAGACGGAAGGAGTCTGTCGACGACAGAGCGCCCACATAAGTGCGGCAGAAAGTGGGAGGACTCCCTCAGTCAGCTTCGCTGACAGCTCCCTCAGAGAGGGAGCCTGACGGGGGACGCCCTCGATCACGGACCCCGGATCCCCGGAACAGCCGTTTGCTTCGGACGCCGCAGAACTGCCAAAATGATCCCCGCCCGCTTCGGCGTGATGCCGGAGCGGGCGGGGTTTTTCGATCTTTTCGTTATGTACTCACGATCCGGAGGCTTACTTCCGGCCCACCAGGGCGTCGTCCAGGGGCTTGCCCGCGGCGGCGCGGTATTGGTCGTCCATCTTCTTGATGTGCTCGGGCTTGAACAGCAGCATGACCACCAGGGCCACCACGCCGCAGCCGGCCACCAAGCCGAAGGCCCCGGCATGGCCCTTGTAGCCGTTCGCGCCGAAGAGCAGGGCGGCGATGACCACCGGGGAGGCGGAGGAGATCATGGAGCCGATGGGGCTGGAGAGGGTGAAGATGCGGCTGTAGTCCTCACGGCGCCAGTACTGGGCCGCGCAGGAGACGCCGAAGTTGGAGGCCGCGCCCATGAACAGAGCCACGAAGACCATGGCGATGAGCAGGGCGTAGGCGTTGGGGATCAGGCCCAGCACGCCGCCCACGATCATCAGGCAGGAGGAGATGATCATGGCTTTCTTGGTGCCCAGGGCGGCGTCCAGCAGGCCCAGGACGTAGCTGCCGATGCAGCCGCAGATCATGACCACCATCATGACGCCGGTATAGCCGCCGATGAAGCCCAGCTTGTCCTCGTAGGCGCCGATGATGGCGTTGGACTGGCTCATGAGGCCGATGGAGCAGGTCAGCAGCAGGGCCACGCAGAGGGTGCCGAACCAGAACTCCTTGCACTTGAGGGTGTGGCCGTAGGTCCAGACGGAGGTCTTCTTGTTCTCGATCTCGGCCTGCATCATGGCCTTGGCGACCTCGGGGGTCATGCTCTTGTCATTGTCGCGGAAGGCGCCGCACTCCTCGGGGTAGTCCTTGATGAAGATGAGGCCGATGACCCAGCCCACCACGGCGACGATGAAGAAGGGCAGGAAGGACTTCAGGATGGAGGAGGAGACCACGGCGCGGATGCCGTCGGCGGTGGCGTAGTAGTCGGAGGAGACCAGGGCGGTCAGCGCACCGTTGGTATCGCCGGCCTCCATCATGCCCAGGATCGGGCCCAGGAGGCCCTGGGTCGCGCCGTCACCGGTGGCGGCGGCGATGCCCATGGCTTCTCCCAGGGTGCCGCCCACCACGGGCATGATCTTGCCGAAGATGGAGCTGGCGAAGGGACCCAGCAGGCCGTTGGCGATGGGGAAGGCCAGGGTGGCGATGCCCATCACGACGCCCTTCCGGGTGGGGAACCACTGGCCCACCAGGATGCCCAGGGCGAAGGTGGCGTAGAGGACGGCGATAACGTTGATGAGGGCGTAGCACACGTCCCAGGCGCCGCCGCCGGGCAGGGTCATCACCAGGGCGGCCAGGACCAGGGTCACCAGGCCCAGGATGGAGCCGAAGAGCTTGACCTTCTTCATGCGGGAGACGAGACCGGCCAGGATGATCTGGACGAAGATGCCGGCCACGGCGCAGGCGGAGTAGATGCCGGAGACCTTGTTGGCGCCGCCGTAGAAGGGGGCCAGGATGTTCAGCGGGTACTGGGTGAAGGCCTGGAAGGTCAGGTACGCGATCGCCTGATACAGGATCAGCATCCAGCCGCGGAACCCGAAGTCGATTCCCTTTTTCTGCTGCATAAGTACGCTCCTTTATTTTATATTTTTATCATGCCTCGCATAGGGACCCGGTGCCGCGCCGGAAGGCCTGCGGAGGCCCCCGGCGCGGGGGCGCGGCGCCCGTTCAGAAGTCCTTGCCGAACTCCGCGTAGATCTGGGGCAGCTTATCCGCCAGATTGGTGAATTCCTTGATGTTGTGGGCCAGGAGGGCCTGGACGGGGATGAGGTTGAACTGCTCGCCCTCGGGGAGCAGCTTCTCGGGCTTCCCCTCCGGGCCGATGTGGTAGCCGAACCAGAAGCGGCTGCGGAGCTCATAGCCCTTGCCGTCCGCCTTGGGCCGGAGGAAGTGGCACATGATCACCGGGGCGAAGGCGTTGCCGGAGCAGACGATGGTGCCCTTGAAGTCCTTCAGCTTCTCCGGGTCGAAGCCGATGTCCGCGGGGTTGCGGAAGTTGATAATGATCCGCTCGGGGCCGAGGCCGCAGTCCTCAAAGACGTCGTGGGTGGTATCCCAATAGCGCTCCTTCATGCTGAGAGCCTTGTTGTTGCCCTTGTCCTTCTCCCGGCTCACGGCGCTGTAGTGGTCTTCCTTGTCCCAGATGGTGTAGCGCCCGTCCTCCAGGCCGTGCCAGGCGAACCAGAAGTCGAACATCTCCGGGGTCACGTCGGGCATGTCGGTGAGGTTGGCCAGCATAGCGCCGCCGTCGGGCATCTGGCAGAAGCCGCACTCCAGGTCCAGATAGCCGGGCTCGAAGAGCTTGTTCAGGTCCCAGGGGGCGAGGCCCTTACCGGGGTCCGCCGGGGCGGCGGCAGCGGCGTAGCGGGCGGGGTCGGGGGCCTTCATGTCCATCTGGAAGTACTTGTAGAGGGGGCCGTTCTTCACTTCGTCAGAGATGATGACGGTGTGCTCCGGGCCGTAGATCCAGCCGGTGGTGTCCACGGGCTCGGTGGAAAGGGTCATCTCCCCGTTCACGTTCTTCACGATGATGTGCTTGAACCAGTTCACGTTGTCCTGCTCGGGATAGTCCTCCCGCATGAACCAGCCCCGGGACTCCTTGCGGAGCATGCTGGCCCGGTAGTGCATCTCGGCGGAGAGGACCATGGCCTCGGCCTCCATGCACTCCATGGCGCCGTGGAGGTCCTTGGCGCTCATCTTCGGCAGAAGGGCCTTGGCCTCCTCCACCATCTGAAGGGCCTTCTCCATCCGCTCCTGCTTCATGATGACGGACTGCTCCACCGGGGCCATGGCCTTCTGCACCAGGGCGATGACCTGCTTGGCGGTCACGTCGGTCTTCCGCTCCATGGGATCGGTGATCCTGGCCTGGGCGGCAAGAACCTGCTTCTCGTCGACGGGGGCCAGGACTGCGGCGGCAAAATCAGCCTCGCCCACCTCGTCGGCGCACTCCAGGGCGGCGAAGACGGCGTTCAGGATGCCGGAGCCCCGGTTCCGTCCCGGAGGGGCGGGCACGGCGCCGGGCAGCCGGGAGCCGCAGTAGGAACAGTCGCCGATGGCGTAGAGCCCTTCCAGGCTGGTCTTCATGTGATGGTCCACCTTGATGGGGGACTGCTCGCCGATGAAGAGGGGGGCGACCTCCATGTCCTTGTCCACGCTGTGAGCGGTCTCGTCGTTCAGCTGGCGGAACTTTTTGCCGTAGGGCCGGTCGAAGACCCGCTCCATGGCGTTCTCTCCGGCTTCCTCGTCGCCGAAGTCCAGGTACACGGGGCCGTTGCCCTCAGTGACCTGCTTGTACCACTCCCGGATGGCCCTGGAGGAGATGTCGGTCTCCCGCCGCTCCTGGAAGTTGCGGGTGATGTGCTCGCCCTTGGAGTTGTACATATAGTTCTCGCCGAAGACCACCTCGTTGTGGCTGCGGTAGCGGGCCAGCTGGGCGAAGTTGCCGAACTCGGCGTTGCGCATCTCCGCGCCCGCCCGGTAGGCGGCCGCGATGCCGTCGCCCCGGCCGGAGCTCCACATGGAGCCGATGCGGTAGTCCTGGCTGCCGGTGGCGAGGACGACCTTCTTGGCGCTGACGGCGGTGACGGTCCCGTCCAGCACGCTGAACACCACCGCGCCGGTGACGCCCTTTTCATTCGTGAGCAGCTCGGCCATGACGGTCTTGTCCATGAAGCGGACGCCCTTCTTCTCCGCCGTGCGGCGGACCTTCAGGGTGATGTCCAGGTCGATGCAGATCATGGCGGTCTGCGGACCGGTGGGCAGGATGGTGAGGGAGCCGTCGGCGTTCCGGGGGATGTTCACGCCCCAGGATTCCAGCTTGGCCATCATGGCGCTGTTCTGGGAGACGTAGCGGGCCATGAGGGCCTGGTCGGTGAAGTCCGCGCCGATGTTCTTGGCGTGGAAAACGGCGAAGCCCCAGGGGTCCACGCTGTCGGGGAAGTACTGGAGCACGCCGCCGCCCCGGTTGGCCTTGCCCGCGTAGCCGGCGAAGTTCTTCTCCACCACCAGAACGTCAATTTCGGGGTTGTGCTCCTTGATGGAGACGGCGCAGCTCAGGCCGCCGATGCCGCCGCCCAGGATCAAAACGTCGCAGGAACTGACATTGTAATTACGCATCTCTCTCACCTCACCTGTACTTGTCGATGTTCTGCAGCATATGCTCGCTGTCGTAATCGGGGACGACCTTGATGGCCTCCTTCTTGCAGAGGGCCATGCAGAGGAAGCAGTGCTCGCAGTCCTCCACGTACTTGAAGATCGGCCGTTTGGCCTCCGCGTCCCATCGGATCACGTCCACAAAGCAGGACTTGTAGCAAATCTGACAGCCGACGCATTTCTCGGCGTCAAATTCGATGCGGTGGTTTGTGTTGATCAAGTGAGCCATCCTCCTTAAATCTGATTGCGGCTGGACCGCCGCATTTCTATAACGTTTTCGTTATAAATATAAAGAAATAGAGAGAAAAGCGCAACTAGGCACTTTTCTCTCAGGTACTTACCGTTTGGTAATCAGTATTCCGGATTCAAAGTCTGCCGATGTCTTTGGCGGCCTGGTAGGCCGCCGTGGTGGCGGCCATGATGTTTTTCGCGGCCACGCAGTCCCCCGCCATATAGAATTCCGGGGCGCAGGCGTTCAAGGCCAGGGCCTCCTGGCTGAGGGAGCGCTGGCCCACGGCGTAGACCACCGTGTCCGCCGGGAAGAACACTTCTTCTCCCTCCCGCTCCGCCAGGACCCCGTCCCGGCGCAGCTCCTTCGCCTTCGTGGAGAGGGCCAGACGGATGTTCTTCTCCCGGATCTGGACCCGGAGGGCGTTCATGTGGACCATGTTGCCCCCGTCACTGAGCTCGGTCAGCAGCTCCATCAGCGTGACCTCCCGGCCCAGGCCGGCCAGGAAGATGCCCAGTTCGATGCCCACCAGGCCTCCGCCCAGGATGAGGACCCGGTCCCCGGCCTTCTCCGGGTGGAGGTAGACCTCCTCCGCGCCGAAGACGTTTTCCCCGTCGATGCCGGGGATATGGGGCTTCACCGGCCTTGCCCCCAGGGCGGCGATGATGGCATCGGGGGCGATGCTCAGAGCCAGCTCCTTCGTCACTCTCGTTCCCAGCCGGACCTCCACCCCCGCCTCCATGACCCGGCGGGCCTGCCGGTCCAGGTATTCCCCCAGCCGCGCCTTGAAGGGGACGTTCTCTTCGCAGCGGAGGACGCCTCCCAATTTGTCGGTTTCTTCGCAGAGGATCACCTCATGGCCTCTCCGGGCGGCAGTGAGGGCCGCTTCCATCCCGGCCACGCCGCCCCCGGCCACCAGGACCTTCTTCTTTGTCCGGGGCGGGCGGTCGTACTGTTCCTCCAGCTCGTGGCCGATCACGGGGTTCACGGCGCAGGCCCGCCGCCTCGTCCGGGTGCTGAGGGCGAAGCACTCGCAGCAGCGCATGCAGCGGTCGATGTCCTCCTCCATCCCCAGGCGGCATTTCAGGGGGAAGTCCGGGTCCGCCAGGAAGCCCCGGCCCACATTGATGATGTCCGCCTTGCCGGAGGCAAGGATCTCCTCCATGAAGGCCGGGTCCGTCAGGGCTCCCACGGTGCCCACGGGAGTCTTCACGTGCTTCTTGATCTCGGCGGCGTACTTCACGTTCACCCCATCCTCCAGGAACATGCTGGGGTGGGTGATCATGGTGGCGTACTGGGATTCATGGTGCCCGGCAGAGACGTGGATGATGTCCGCCCGCCCGTCCAGCAGCTTGGCGATGGCCACGCCCTCGTCGATGTCGTAGCCGGTGTCGGTGCACTCCGCGCCGCTGATGCGCACCTCGATGGGGAACTTGGGCCCCACGGCCTTCCGCACGCTGTCGATCACCGCCAGGGTCAGGCGCATCCGGTTTTCCAGGTCCGGGCCGCCCCAGCGGTCTCTACGGGTGTTCAGGCTTTTGGAGATGAACTGGGCGAGACCCCAGCCGTGGCCCGCGTGGATCATCACCATGCCGAAGCCGGACTGCTTCAGAAGAGCGGCGGCCCGGCCGTAGGCGCGGATCAGCTCTTCGATCTCCTCCTCCGTCATGCCCCGGACGTGGCGAAGCCCGTCGGGGGACTTCCGGACCTCATGCCCGTCGTTGTTGGTGGTATGAACGTCGGGGATGGCGGTGTCCACGGGGCCCAAAAGCTGCCCGCCCCGCTCGTAGACCAGGTGGGAGTACATCCCGCAGTGCTGTAATTGGGCCGAGGCCACGGCCCCGTGGCGGGAAATGGCGGTCGCCACGCTGCTCATGGGGGGCAGGGCCTGGGGATTGTCCAGCAAAATCTGGTAGGCGTGGGCCTGGCCGGTTCTGGAGTCCACCACGCACTCCCCCAGGGTCACCGCCGCAGCGCCGCCCATGGCCTTCCGCTCGTAGAAGGCCGCCCCGGCGGCACTGGGCACGCCCCCGTAGTCCAGGTACTGGCAGCCGTTGGGGGCGGCAAAGATGCGGTTGCGGAACAGAACGCCGCCGATCTTCAGCGGCTCGAACAGATGCGGGTATTTCTCCATGCCCATAATGGTCCCTCCCCTTCCGGGTATCCGTATTCTTATATGATAAAAGTATACCGGGCCGGGGAGGGCTTGTCAACGGAGGGGAGAGGGCAAAACCGGCGCTTGACGCGGGCGGCCCGCCCCTGTATGATAGAGGAAAAACATAGCAAGCAAAGGAGGCAGCCTGAGGATGGAAAAGAAGGGCGTGCTCAAGGGGCTTCGGGTGCTGGACTTCGGGCAGTACCTGGCGGGGCCGCTGGCGGCCATGATCCTGGGGGACTACGGGGCGGAGGTCATCCACGTGGACCCGCCCGGCGGGCCCCGATGGAACGCATACGAGGCAAACGCGGTCCTGGCTCGGGGAAAGCGGAACATCATCCTGGACCTGAAAAAGGAGGAGGACCTGGAGATCGCCAAACGGCTGGCGGACTCGGCGGACATCCTGATTGAGAACTTCCGCCCCGGCGTCATGGACCGGCTGGGCCTGGGCTACGAGGCCTGCGCGGCGCGGAACCCCACCCTCATCTACTGCTCCCTCCCCGGCTTCTCCCGCCGGGACCCGGAGCGGAGGGACCTCCCCGGCTGGGAAGGGATCATCGGCGCGGAGGCGGGGCTGTACTCCGGGGTGGACTTCGGCACCTGGCGGCGCTTCATCCGCTTCGACGCCCTGCCCCTGGCCTCCAACTTCGCCGCAGTCATCGCCTGCCACAGCATCGCCGCCGCTCTGATCGTGCGGGAAAAGTGCTCCCGGGGGCAGTTCATCGAATCCGCCCTCTACGACGCCTGCTTTGAGATCGACAGCACCCGGACCTCCGACCCGCCCCAGAGCATGATCCCCGGCGGGCTGGAGCGCAGCCGGGACAGCATCAACGCCTATTCCCTGGTGCGCCTCATGGCCCAGTACCCCTGCAAGGACGGGCGCTACATCCAGACCACCCCGCCCCCTCGGGGCGCCCAGAGCATCGCCGAGGCCCTCTTCCCTGCGGAGTGGATCCAGAACGGTCTCCCCCAGGACGCCGGGGAGACGGTGCGGCAGCTGATGCTGACCCGAACCATGCAGGAGTGGGAGGACTACGCCCAGCGCGAGCACGGGGCGGGCTTCGCCGTCTCCCAGTGGAGCGAGGAGTGGCTCCATGACCCCGCCGCCCTGGAAAGCCGCAGCGTGGTCCCGGTCCTGGACCCCATTCTGGGGCCCACCCTGCAGCCCGGGGCCCCCTCCCTCATGCTGAAAAGCGGGGACTCGGTCGGCCTTCCCCGGCATCTCCCGGACGAGGACCGGGCCTCCATCCTGACGGAGCTGGACACCCTGCCGCCCCGACCCAGGCCGGAGGCCTGTCCCCCGCCGGAGCCCGCCCTTCACGGGATCAAGGTGCTGGACCTTTGCCAGGTGGTGGCGGGGCCCACCTGCGGCAGGCTCCTGGCAGAGTACGGGGCCGAGGTCGTCAAGATCAACAATCCCCGGGTCATGGAGAACTTCACCGCCCTGGGGGGCCATGAGACCCAGAACAACGGCAAGACCTGTGTCTATCTGGACCTGAAATCCCCCGAGGGGAAGAAGATGCTGGACTACCTGATCCGGCAGGCCGACGTCTTCCACTGCAATTTCGCCCAGGCGGCCTACGAGCACTTGGGCGTCACGGAGGAGCAGCTGCGGGAGAAGAATCCCCAGATCATCCTGTCTCAGATCAACATCCACTCCCTGGGCGGAGGCCGGGAGTGGATGCGGGGCCACGAGGACCTGGGAGAGGCCGTCACCGGCATGTCCTGCCGCTACGGGAATTCGGTGAAGCCGGAGACCCTGCCTCTCCTGGTGCTGGACCACATGACCGGGCAGATGGGCTGCCTGGGGGTGCTGCTGGCGGTGTACGGACGGCTGACGACCGGGGAGGGCCAGCGGGTCCAGGCCTGCCTCTCCCGGAGCTCCACCCTGGCCCAGCTCCCCTTCATGCTGGGCTACGAGGGGAAGATCTGGGACGAGCCCGCGGGGCCCCAGGCCGTGGGCTACGGGCCGCTGGACCGGATCTTCCACGCCGCCGACGGCAGCTTCTACCTGGCGGCGAAGGACACTGCTGCCCTCCGGGCCATTCCCCTGCTCTCCGGGCTTCCGGAGGAGCCGGAGGCCTTCGCCGAAGCCCTGGCGGCCCGGACGCCGGAGGGGAGCGTGGAGGGCTGGCTGAAGCTCCTTACTGTGCCGGGGGTCACGGCCCGCCGCTGCCGCTACTACCAGGCGGAGCCGCCGGAGGAGGACTACGCCAAGCGCCGGGGCATCACCAGGCGGGAGTACCACCCCGGCGTGGGGATGCTGCGCACCACCCACGGCCCGGAGCGGCTGTCATTGACCCCGGTGCTCCCCCTCTATCCCTCCCCTGCGCCGGGCGGGGATACGGAGTGGTTTTTGGAGAAGCTGAGGCGGGAGATGGAGTAAAGCAAGCTCCCTTTCTGAGGGAATGGTGTACACTTAAGGCGAATCCGCCCAATCCTGTCATCGCGAGGAGGCGGAGCCGACGTGGCGATCCGCGCGGATTGCCACACCAGTGACGTCGGTCACTGGTTCGCAATGACGAACGGGAAGAGCGGATTGCCGCGTCCCTCGGGGAGGGAGCCTGACCTGAAAACTGCATCGGGGGGAGCGGCGCTCCCCCCGATGCTCGTTCATTCATCTGGCAATACAGCGTTACGACTTATTTCCCGATATCCATGGCCACGTTGTACCCCAGGCGGTTGGCCTCGTACACGGTCTTGGCGGCCAGACAGTCCCCGATGGCGTAGAACACCGGGGCGCAGAGGGCAAAGGCGGCGGCCTCGGTCTGCTTGGGTGTCCGCCCCAGGGCGCTCACCACGCTGTCGGCGGGATAAGTCACTTCCTCCCCGGCTTTTTCGCAGACCACGCCCTCGGGGGTGATGCGGAGGGCCCTGGTCCCGGTATCAGTGGGGATATTCAGCTTCGCAAGCTGCTCCGTGACGGCGGAGGCGTGGCAGGTATTGGTGGCGAAGTTCAGCCGATCCGCCATTTCCACCACCACCGGCTCCTTCCCCAGGGACTTGAGGTAAATGGCCAGCTCCGTCCCGGCCATGCCGCCCCCCAGGACGACCACCTTCTGTCCCAGCTTACCCGGATCGGCATACGCCTCCGTCACCGGGACGGCGGTCTCCAGACCGGGGATGGGCGGCATCGCGGGGTCGGACCCCAGGGCGGCGATGAGCACGTCCGCTCCCAGTTTTTCCGCCTCCGCCGGGGTCAGGGACTTTCCCAGGTGCACTTCCACCCCGGCCTTTTCCAGCCGCCTGGCCTGCCGGGTCAGATACTCCGACAGGTGCTTCTTGAAGGGGACGTTTTCCTCGCAGAGGAGGACGCCCCCCAGCTTTTCGCTCTTTTCATAGAGCCGGACCCGGTGGCCCCGCTTCGCGGCCGTGAGGGCCGCCTGCATCCCGGCGACGCCGCCGCCCAGGATCACCACGTCCTTTTTCTCGGCAGGCAGCGGCGCGGTGGAGTACTCTTCCTCCCGGCCGATCTCCGGGTTCAGGGTGCAGCAGAACTGCCCGGCGGACATCACTTCGCTGAAGCAGTGGTAGCAGCGCAGGCAGGTGTTGATCTCCTCCTCCCTTCCCGTGCGGGCCTTGTTGGGAAGGTCAGGGTCCGCGATGAGGCCCCGGACGAGCTCCACGATGTCCGCCTGCCCGGAGGCGATGATCTCCTCCAGATACTCCGGCTCGGAGAGGGCCCCCACGGTAGCGACGCGGGACTCGCGGATATGGGGCTTGATGGCCGCCGCCAGGCGGACGTTCACCCCGTCCGGGTCGAACATGGAGGGATGGGTCACGGTGAACATGCCGCTGCCCGCGGAGACGTGGAGGATGTGGGCCGCCCCGTCCAGGGCCTGGGCGATGCGGACGCCCTCGTCGATGTCGTAGCCCTCGGGGGAGCCCTCGAAGCCGCTGATCCGCAGCTCCACCACCAGGCCGGGGACCTCCCGCCGGATGGCGTTGCAGACCTCCCGGGCCAGGCGCGTCCGGTTCTCCGTGCTGCCGCCCCAGCGGTCCTTCCTCGTGTTGGTGGTGGGGGAAATGAACTGGTGGAGGAGCCAGCCGTGGCCCCCGTGGACGGTGACCATGCCGAAACCGACACTCTTGGCGTACTTCGCCCCCCGGACGAAATCGGCGATGGTCTCCTGCAAAATCTCCTCCGTCATGGGGAGAACGTGGTAGCCCCGGTAGTCCGTCTCCACCGGGCCGTAGATGGGGATGCCCAGGTCCGCCGCCTGGGTGGAGTGGGCCCCGCCGTGCTGCAGCTCCAGGGAGGCCATGCAGCCGTGGCGGGTGATGGAATTGGTCACATAGGTGTAGAAGGGCATGCCCCGGAAGTTATCATAGGGCAGCATCCCGCCGCCGTAGGCCATGCCCCGGCGGCTGACGCCGCCGCCGCTGATGCACACCGAGGCAGCCCCGCCGATGGCCTTGCGCTCGTAGTAGGCGCCCACCTCCGGCATGAGGAGGCCGTCGCTGTCCACATAGGAGACGCCTGTGGGGGCGGCGAAGATGCGGTTGCGGAAGAGGGCCCCGCCGGCGGTGATGGGGGAAAAGAGATGAGGGTATTTCTGTCCCATGGTCATTCTCTCCTTTTCTGATCGTTTTCTGAGGTTATGATAGCACATTTTCCGCCGGAAGGACAGGAAAACCTCCCTCTCCGGCTGCCAAAAGCAAGGATGAAGGAGGTTTTCGTTGGATCAACGGGTGTCCACAAGAACGGCGTCCCCGCCGGCATTCGCTTCTGACTGCGGATCCGGCAGAGCAAGCAGCTTGGGAGGCGGGTAGATGCCGAAGAGCTGCGGCACGAAGCGTGTCAGCCCCCGGATCAGCCATCTGGAGATGATTTTCGTCACCACCATGCCCGCGAGGAAGAGGACGATCGGCGGCAGACTGAGCGGGATCAGCCCCAGCAGCGGCAGAATCACCTGCTGAAGCAGCGGCATATGGACGACAAAGGTCCCCAGCGTCACCCGGCTTATGCCCGCCTCATCCCGCTGGGTGATTACCGGGCCGTCCTTTTTCCAGGGCCTGGTCCAGAGCGCCGACAGGCCCAGCACCGTGAGGCTGCCCGAAAAGGCGTTCAGGAAAAACCAGAAGAGATTCCCGTACTCGCCGCTGCGCAGGAGCACCATGTCCAGCCGCTCGCCCCGCAGGACCGTCCCCCCGCAGAAGAGGGCGGCGGAGAGCACAAAGGCGGCGACGACCGCCGCCGGTTTCCGGGCCCACGCCTCTACCAGCTCCCGCAGGGAATACCCCAGCAGCAGGAACCCGGCGGCAACAAAGGCGCTGTTAATGCACCAGGGATAGCCGATGCCTCTGATTTTCGGCAAAAGCAGCCCAATGGCGAAGAAAACCACCGCGGTCCCCAGCGAAGCCAGCCGGGGACTGCGCTTGAACCGGCGAAGGGAGCCAAGGGCTGCTTCCGCCAGGAGCCTTGCCACGAACATGCAGGGAAGGAAGCAGAGGATATTCAGGGTTTTCGCCCGTTCCAGCGCTTCAAACGAGCCGTAGAGCACCCAGGCCAGATTCTGGTAGGAAAACATGGAATAGATCAGGGCCCAGAGGAAATACGGGATCACAAAGGCCAGCACCATATGCTGGATGAACCGGAGCCAGCCCTTCTTTCCCTCGCCTCTGTGCTGTTCCAGGATCAGGCCGGACAGAAGGAAGAACAGCGGCATGTGGAAGGAAAACAGCACCCGCCGGAACATGGCCTCCTCTCCCATCCGCGCCGTGGCGGTGGCGAGGATGATCACCAGCATCGCAAGGACATTGGCCGTATGCAGGAGCGTAGAGGCTTGTTTTTTGGCCTTTTTACGCACGGTCGTTCCCCCTCTACGGCTCGATGATGTTGAAGTTCCTGACCAGGGGGCTCATGTATTTCACCATCCGCACAGGGACGGTCCGATCCCCGGCTACGCTCATTTTCTCCAGCACCTCCGTCCTGCCGCCCATGAGCGCCAGAAGCTGGAGCCGCGCGCAGGACACGGTGCAGTCCGTCTGCTCCCGGGTCTCGCCCTTATAAACCAGCAGGATGCCGTCCCTTCGCAGGAGCCGGAATACTTCGCCGGTATCCACAATATTCAGCTTCAGGGAGAAGTCGTCGTGCTGGGCAGAAAGCGCGTCAGTCATGATGTCGATGTAGGAGAGCATCATTTCCACGGTCATGCCGGACATCATCGTTTCGCGGCCCTTGACGGTGCCCTCCTTCATGGCCTGGTTCCCCTCCAGGAGCTCCCAGGCGCCCATCAGGTAGGCGCTGCGCCAGGGCCCGCTCTCCGCCTGGTAGCCCAGCTGCTCCAGGGCTCGGGCGCAGAGGTCCCGGGCGGCCTGGTTGGCGGGATCGGCAAAAACCAGCTCCTTTGTCAGCTGCGCGACCCACTGGTATTCCCCGTTGTCGAAATCCTCCCGGGCCCGGGCCAGGACCTTTTCCGTATCCCCCAGATAGGAGGCCCACTTTTTCGCCGTGTCCTGGGGCGTGAGGGGATTCAGGTTCACGGGATTGGCGTCGTACCAGCCCATGTAGCGCTGGTAGACGGCCTTCACGTTGTGGGAAAGGGTGCCGTAATACTGGCGGCAGTACCAGACCTTGTTCAGCCGGTCCGGAAGCTTCAGCGTCCGGGAGATCTCCGCCGGCGTGAGTCCCTGGTTGATGTAATGCAGCGTCTGATTGTTGATGTACTGGTAAACTGCGGCGGTATCCTCCATATACTCCCGCACGACGGCGTTGCCCCAATGGGGCCAGTTGTGGGACTGGAAGACCACCTCCGCCTCGTCCCCGAAGAGGTACTCCGCCTCCAGGATATACCGCGCCCAGGCGTCGGCATTTCGCACCTGCGCACCGCGCAGGGTATAGATGTTGTGCATGGTGCCGGTGCAGTTTTCCGCCAGCCACAGGCCCTTGTATTTCGGGAAATAGGCGTGCATCTCCGCCGGAGCTTCGGTGCCCGGCGTCAGCTGGAAGCGGATCTCCAGCCCGTCGACGACGATGGTTTCGTTGGAGGTGATCTCATAGGTGGGCGGCAGCATTCCGACTGTGCCCACGCTCTGCCCCAGGCCGATCCCGATCGCCATCCGGTCCCGCTCGCCGGGCTCCAGGATGGCGCCGTACTGGTACTGCGCCCTGCGTCCCATGGCGGGGCCGCAGAACAGGTTTTCGCTCACCGCGTGCATCAGAAAGCCCTCGGGGGCCAGCACCACCACTTTTCCGGAAGCCAGCTGCTGATCCAGCGGCAGGGTCCCGTCCGCCGCGTCCTCGGCCTTGATCGCGCCGAAAATACCGCCGTAATGGTCGATGTGGGAATGGCTGTAGAGCACGGCTTTGATATCCAGCTTTCCGAAGTGCTTTTCCATGATCGCCATCCCGGCGGCCATATCCTCCTTGCACATCATCACGTCGAAGATGATCCAGCCGTGGTCCGTGCGGATAAAGGTGGCGTTGGCCATGTCATAGCCCCGCACCTGATAAATGCCGTCGCTGACCTGGAACAGACCCGCATAGGCGTTGAGCTGGGTGTGCCGCCACAAACTGGGATTCACCGTATCCGGCGCCTTCCGATCCCTGACAAAGTCGAATTTTGTCAGATCCCAGGCAACGGTGCCGTCGTCTCTGCGGATCACCAACTCCTCCGGCGCCTCGATCAGCCCGCGCAGGGCGCATTCCTTTTCCCGCTCATCCCCGAAATCCAGCAGCTCATACCATCCGCTGTTGGCCGCTGCCGTGTGCGCCGTTGCACCGCAGGAGCAGCTGCGGCCGGCCCGGAATCTCTTCTCTGTTTCTGACATGGCGTATCCTCCTTCTGCTTGTCCAAGAGCTCAGTTCACGACACCTGATCTCAAATTATTATTCTATATCATGCCGTGCCCTGAATCATCTATATCATGTTATATATATTTTACTACGGCAGACAGGCCTCCGTCAATGCCGACCTTCGCTCCAAAGCGGAAAACTCCCGGCGCAGGATCGCGCTTGCGATTGAATTTTGCAAAAGAGAAATGTCCTGCTTTTTGTTGTCTTCTGCGGTTTTCTCTGCTACAATAATAGACAACGACAGAAAAGGGAGCTTCCGCCGAGCCATGAACCGCGAGAAAAAGAAGATCCTGCTCCAGTGGGTCCAGATCGCTTTGGGGCTTATCGTGTTCGCCTTCGGCGTCCACCTGACCATCCGGGCCAACATCGGCCTGGCCCCCTGGGACTGCCTGGGCATGGGCATCTCCTGCCACACGCCCCTGAACTACGGCCTGTCCATGACCGTGATGGGGGTCCTCATCCTGGTGATCGACCTGCTTTTGAAGGAGCGGATCGGCTGCGGCACCGTCATCGACGCCCTGCTCACCGGCAACCTGGTGCAGCTCTTCAACGACCTGGACCGCCTCCCGGAGAACCGGAGTCTCCCCTTGGGCATCCTCATCATGCTCCTGGGCTTCGTGTTCATGGCCCTGGGCATGTGGATCTATATGCGCTGCGAGCAGGGCTGCGGTCCCCGGGACACCCTGCTCCTGGGGCTGGGGAAGCGGCTGCGGCGGGTTCCCATCGGTCTTGTGGAGGTTCTCCTTTGGGGGACGGTGGTGCTCCTTGGCTGGCTTTTGGGCGGGCCGGTGGGCGTCGGCACGCTCCTGGGCGCCTTCGGGGCCGGGCTGGTGATGCAGCTTGTCTACAGCCTCATCCGCTTTGAGCCCCGGGACCTGCGGCAGCGGGACATTCTGGAGATCGCCCGGACCCTGCTGGGGAAGGACGGCGGGGAGCGCCGCGGCAATTCATAGAAAGCAATATCAACGATAGAAGCAGAACTTAACGGACGAAAGGAGATCAAAGCATGGTCATTCGCGCAGTCAAGCTCTACGACGGGGGCTTCATGACCCAGCCCTTCGCCCTGGGCGGCGAGGGGGCGGAGGGGTTGGACCCCGGAGTGAAGTACCGGTCCAGCCTGCAGAACTACCTCATCGACACCGGGAGCGAAGTGATCCTGGTGGACACCGGGATGCCTAAGGAGGTCCCGGATTCCGTCCCCGACGAGAACACCTTCATCTACATGGGCCGGAGGGTCAAGGACTACCTCTCCGCCCTGGCGGAGCTGGGTTACCAGCCGGAGCAGGTGACGAAGATCCTGCTGACCCACAAGCACGCCGACCACTCCGGCGAGCTGCGGAGCTTCCCCAACGCCGCCATCTACGCTTCCCCGGAGGAGGCGAAGGCCGACGAGCTGAAGGGCCTTCCCAACGTGGTCGCGGCAGAGTTCAAGGACGGGCCCTACTACAACTTCGAGGCCTCCCAGCTCATCGCCCCCGGCGTCCGCTACCTCCCTGCCAAGGGCCACACCACCGGCAACAGCATCGTCATTGCAGAGTGGGACGGGCTCTTCTATCTCATCCACGGGGACGTGACTTATACGGACGAGGCCCTGTACGCAAACAAGCTCTCCGTGGTCTTTGAGGACATCGCCGAGGCCCGGAAGACCCTGGACAAGGTGCGCGAGTTTATCGCCGATCACCCCACGGTCTACCTCTCCACCCACACGCCCCTGGGCTACGAGAACCTGGAGGCAAAGAAGGTGGTGGATCTGGCCTCTCCCCCTGAGAGCATTCCGCCGGAGGAAGTGCAGGCCGCGGAAGCCAGCGGCAAATACGTCTGCTCCATCTGCGGCCATGTCTACGACCCCGCCCTGGGGGACCCGGAGAGGGGCATCCCGGCGGGCACCCCCTTTGAGGAGCTGCCGGAGGACTGGAAGTGCCCCCGCTGCCGCCAGGGGAAGGACAAGTTCAACCGTGCCTGAGCGAATTCGGAAAAAGGTTCGCGGGAGAGCGTCGCCGCTCTCCCGCGAATTTTACTATTCTTCCTCCGCCGGGGGCAGGAAGGGGATGCCGTCCCGGAAATCGCCGGAGGGATCCAGCATCCGCAGGGCCTCCCGCTGGAGGCTCCCGGCCTCCGCGCCGGGAGCCAGGGGCTCCGGCAGCAGCTCCCTCAGGGGCTTCGGCAGCCGTCCCGCAGCCAGCTCGTCGAATTTCTTCAAGAGCCGGGCGTCGTACCTGCCCTCCCCGTCCAGGGGAAAGAGGACCCCGGCCCCCGCCCGGTCCAGGACCCGGCGGCCCGTGAGCCGCCAGTGGACGTAGCCCGGAAGAGAAGTCACAAAGTCCACATAGGGCAGGTAAGCTTCCCCGGAGCGCAGCGCCTGCCACAGGTGGGCGACGCCGCCCCTGGGGTCCACTTCCGTCCCCAGGGCATCGCTCAGTTCCCTTGCCGCCTCGGGGGCCGGGTCCCAGGCACCCCGGTAGGTGGTGAGGAGGGTGAGCCGGGGGTCGAAGGGCATATAGCCCCCCTTCATCCCCCGGACGGCCATCCGGCTCACCTCTTCCAGGGCGGAGCCGAACTCCCGCCGCCAGGCCTCCGCCAGGTCCCGGAAGAGGGCGCGGATGCCCGGCCAGATCATGAGCAGGGTATAGCTCTCCACCCCGTCGATGAGGTGGGGCTCCCAGGCCGCGGCGGAGGAGAGGACCGACTTTCCCTTCTTGTCCAGCAGGTCCAGACGCAGCTCCTGCCGCCGCAGGCTGATTTCCAGGGTGGAGCCTTCCAGTACCATCAGGCTTCCTCCTTCAGCTTGTAGCGCAGTACGTTCCAGGAGTGGGGCCGGAGGGCCTTCCCGTCCCCCTGGGAGGGTGCCACGGTATCCGGGGCGTCGGCGGTGTTCACCGCCTTCAGGTCCTCGTTCCAGAGCTGCCGGTGCTCCATGAGCTCCGGCTTTCCCAGGCCGCGAAGGTCCAGCTCCAGCAAAGCGGAGTCGGTCAGGCTGCGGTTCACCGCCAGGACCGTGAGTTCTTCGCCGCTGAGAAGGGCGACGGCCTCCGCGCAGGGGGTCTCGCCGTAGGCGCCCCCGTCGTGGCTGGGGCAGTCCACCTTGCAGTCCAGGGCGGTGCCCCGGCCATAGCGGCTGGCGTCCCGGAAGGGATAGAAGATGGTCTGGGCCCAGGCCCGGCCCCCGTTCTCCGTCATGATGGGGGCGATGACGTTCACCAGCTGGGCCAGGCAGGCGATCTTCACCCGGTCGCAGTGGCGCAGGAGAGTGATGAGGAGGCAGCCCGCCACCAGGGCGTCCTCAAAGGTGTAGACGTCCTCCAGGAGAGGCGGGGCGACGGTCCACTTCTCCACCTGCTTGTCCTGCTCGTTGGAGTGGAACCAGACGTTCCATTCGTCGAAGCTGAGGTACATGGTCTTGTCCGAATGGCGGATGGCCTTCACCGCGTCGCAGATGGCCTTCACGTCGGTGATGAACCGGTCCATATCCCGGCTGCAGGCCAGAAATTCCGCGCTGTTGCCGCTGCGGTTGCCGTAGTAGCTGTGGAGGGAGAGGTAGTCCACCTCGTTGTAGCAGTGCTTCAGCACCGTGGTCTCCCATTCCCCGAAGGTAGGCATGGAGGAAGAGGAGGAGCCGCAGGCGATGAGCTCGATAGAGGGGTCCGTCATCTTCATGGCCTTGGCCGCCTCGCAGGCGATGCGCCCGTACTCCTCGGCGGTGCGGTGGCCGATCTGCCAGGGGCCGTCCATCTCGTTGCCCAGGCACCAGGTGCGGATGCCGAAGGGTTTTTCAAAACCGTTCGCCCTGCGCCGGTCGCTGAGGGCGGTGCCGCCGGGGAAGTTGCAGTATTCCACCAGGTCCCGGGCGTCCTCCACGCCCCCGGTACCCAGGTTCACCGCCATCATCACCTCGCTCCCGGCCCGCCTGGCCCACTCCTGGAATTCGTCGATGCCGATGAGGTTCGGCTCGATGCTGTTCCAGGCCAGCTCCTGCCGCCGGGGGCGCATCTCCCGTGGGCCGGTGCCGTCCTGCCAGCGGTAGCCGGAGACGAAGTTGCCCCCGGGGTATCGGACGATGGGGACCCCCAGCTCCTGCACCAGGGCCAGCACGTCCTTCCGGAAGCCCTGATCGTCGGCCTGGGGATGCTCCGGCTCATAGATGCCCCCGTAGACGGCCCTGCCCAGGTGCTCGATAAAGGAGCCGTAGATCCGGGGAGAGACCTCCCCGATGGTGTAATCCCGGTCCGCAGTGATCCTGACCTTCATCTCGTTTCTCCTTTCTCCTCCCCGATGGAGAGGACCTGTATTACGTCGTCTGAAACCCGGAAGCGCACCTCCCGCCCTCCGAAGGGGAAGCCGTAGGCCCGCTCCGGGTCCCGCTGGTAGGAGGGCCGGGGATCCCAGGTCAGGGTCTCCTCCAGGGCCTCCCATTCCTCCGGGGAGAGGGCGGCCTTGACCTCCTCCGGGCAGATCACCCGTTTTTTCTCCGGGGCCTCGTTCCGGGTGAAGCCCCCGGAAGCCTCCGGGACGCTGTCGGCATAGGGGAGGTAGGGCTTCACGTCATAGACCGGGGTGCCGTCCGTAAGGTCCGCGCCCCCCAGGCGCAGCACCGGTCCCTCCGGGGTCTCCCAGTCCACGCCCAAAAGCCGGACGCAGCTGAGGCCCAGGGGATTGGGGCGGAAGGGGGAACGGGTGGCAAAGACCCCCACGCGCTCGTTGCCCCCCAGCCGGGGTGGGCGAACCGTGGGACTCCAGCCCCGGTCCGTGTTTTCAGAAAACTGCCAGATCAGCCAGAGATGGCTGAAGCCCTCGATTCCCCGAAGGCAGTCCCGGCTGCGGAAGGGCGGCTCAAACACCAGGCGGCTGACCACCGCCGGGGCCAGGCCGCTCTGCCGGGGCACGCCGAATTTGGAGCCGTAGGGGGAGCGGAGGCGGGCGATCACAGACAGCTCCATGTCCCCCACCTCAGCGCCGCCGGGCCCGGCCCTGGAGCCGGTCGGCGCGCAGCTTCTCCGGATCGTCCCGCTGCTTGGCCGTGGAGTAGCTCAGGCAGAGGGCAGCGGCAACCAGCACATAGTAGACGATGGCGCAGAGGACGTAGCTGCCCCCCGCTCTGTAGAGGGAGAGCATGAGCTCGCAGAGAAGGTCCAGACCGAAGGCCAGGGCGACAAGGCGCTTGTCCTCCGGCTTTCTGCCCCCCTCGATGGCGTACCAAACCAGCCGCGCCAGGGCCACCGTGAGGGCAAAGCGGGCGGCGTAGTCCACGGCGCTCATCCAGTACATTCCTACGCTTCCCTCCGCCAGGCTTCGAAGCTGGCCCTCCAGGGCGGCCCGCTGGCCCTCCTCCACCTGGCTCAAAACCGATTCCAGGCCGTCGTTGGTGACGGTCATGACGTAGCTCAGGCGGAGGAAGGCGTTCAGCCCCCCCAGGTAGAACATCTCAAAGATCCGGTAGCCCAGGCCGAAGCCGATGGGTACCCGGACGGTGCCCTGCTGCCGGTGCACCAGCCAGAGGCCCAGGAAAATGCCCGCCACGTCGCAGGCGGCGGCAATGAGGGCGCTGAGGAGGGCATAGCCCCACATGCCCAGGGCCGCCGGGTCCAGCCCCCGCAGCAGGCTCTGTGAGAGGACATAGCCGAAGAGGAAGAAGGCGGCCAGCCCGCCCAGGATGGCGATGTGGCTCAGCTTCCTCCGATAGACGTTCCACACATAGTACATGACGGGGACCAGGATGCACACGGCGAAGAGCACCGTCAGCGCCCCCAGCAGCTCCCCGGAAAAACCGAACTCTGTTTCCAATAAAGCGACCTCCCGTGAAAAAAGGGGCTGTTGCAAAACTTCCGTCTTGCAACAGCCTCACCGAGTACACAGGCTCAGTTGAAGATCTTCAGAATGTCGTCGAATTCGTTCCCGCGCTTGGCCTGGGTCTCCTGGGACTTGGGCTCGGGAGCCTTCTCTTCCTTTTCCTGCCGGGGGAGCTTCCCGGCGTCCTCGCCGTCGAAGCAGGTGGCGATGACGATGACCCGGATCTCATCCTCCATGCTGTCGTCGAAGGAGGCGCCGAAGATGATGTTGGCGTCGGGATGGGCGGCGGCCTGCACCAGGCCGGCGGCGATGTCCACTTCCTCCAGGCCCATATCCGTGGAGCCCACGATGTTCACCAGGACGCCCTTGGCCCCGTTGATGGAGGTCTCCATCAGCGGGCTGGTGACGGCCATCTTGGCCGCGTCCTCGGCCTTGTTCTTGCCGGAGGCGTGGCCCACGCCCATGTGGGCCTTGCCCGCGTCCTTCATGACGGTGGTGACGTCGGCAAAGTCCAGGTTGATGAAGCCGGTGTTCTTGATGAGGTCGGAAATGCTGGTGACCGCCTGGAGCAGCACCTCGTCGGCGATGCGGAAGGCGTTGATCATGGTGATCTTCTGATCGGAGGCATATCTCAGCCGGTCGTTGGGTATAATGAGAAGGGAGTCCACCTTGCCGATGAGCTCCTGGATCCCGGCGTCGGCCTGGAGCATGCGCTTCCGGCCCTCGAAGCCGAAGGGCTTGGTGACCACGCCCACGGTGAGGATGCCCTGCTCCTTGGCGATGTCCGCCACCACGGGGGCTGCGCCGGTGCCGGTGCCGCCGCCCATGCCGGCGGTGATGAAGACCATATCCGTGTCCTCAAAGAGCTTGGTGATGTTGTTGCGGTCCTCCTCGGCGCTGCGCTTGCCCACCTCGGGATCGGAGCCCGCGCCCTGCCCGTGGGTCAGCTTTTCGCCGATCTGGAGCTTCTGGTCCGCCCGGGAGGCGCCCAGCACCTGCTTGTCGGTGTTGATGGCGATGAACTCGACGCCCTGCACGCCCTCCTCCACCATGTGGTTGACGACGTTGTTTCCGGCGCCGCCGACGCCCACGACCTTTATATTTACCACATTATCGGGACCGGTCTCAAAATCAAACGGCATGGTCATTTCCTCCCCGTACACATATTGACAGTATGATATATTGGATTTTATCTCAAAGAGAGGCAATGGTCAATAGGGAAAAGCATACCGGCGGGCAAATTTTTGCCCGCCGGTGATCCCGTCGAAAACTAATCGAAAAACTTCTTCCAGACTTCCCAGTCATCATCCTGGGCGTCGCCCTCCGTCCCGGCGGGCGGCGCCGTTCTCTGCTTTTCGGCCACCTGGGCCACCTCCTCCGCCGCGGCGGCGTCGGCTTCCCTGACGGCGCTGCCGTCGAAGTCCGTGGCGATGACGATGACCCGGAGGGCATCCACCAGCTTCTCGTCGAAGCCGATGCCGAAGATGATGTTGGCGTCGGGATGGGCGGCGGCCTGGATGCGCTCCATGACGGCGGAGACGTCGTCCATGGGCAGGTCCTGGGAGATGATGACGTTGACGATGAGCCTCCGCGCTCCGGCGATGCCGGTCTCCATCAGCTCGCTGCGGATGACCTGGGCGGCGGCCTCCTCCACCTTGCTCTTGCCGCTGGCCTCTCCGATGCCCAGGTGGGCCAGGCCGCTGCCCCGGAGGACGGTCTTCAGGTCGGCAAAATCCAGGTTGATGAAGCCGGTGCTCCTCAGCAGGTCCGCGATGCCGCCCACGGCCCGGTTCAGGATCTCGTCGGAGATGTCGAAGGACTTGGCAAAGCTGACCTTGCCCGCGATCTTTCCCAGGTTGTCATTGGGAATGACGAAGAGCGTGTCCACCTGCTCCAGCAGCGCCTGGACGCCCTGCTCCGCCGTGCGCATTTTCCGCGCCCCCTCCCAGCGGAAGGGCAGGGAGACCACCCCGATGGTGAGGGCCCCGGCAGCGCGGGCCGCTTCCGCCACCACGGGGGAAGCCCCGGTGCCGGTGCCGCCGCCCATGCCGGCGGTGAGGAAAACCGCGTCCACGTCTTCAAAGAGCTTGGAGATGGCGTTTTTGCCCTCCTCGGCAGCCAGGAGCCCCACCTCCGGCCGGCTCCCGGCCCCCTGGCCCTTGGTGAGGCGCTCGCCGATCTGCAGTTTTTCCTCCGCGGCGGCCGAAGAAAGGGCGCTCCGGTCCGTATTGATGCAGGCGTAACCCACGCCGTCCATGCCGCCGCGCTTCATGCGGCTGACTACGTTGCTGCCGGCGCCGCCTACGCCGACGACCTTCATGTTGATGATCTCTGCCATATCTCTCTCCCCTGACCCGGCCCGGGTTTCTTCTGTATCAGCCCGGGAAGTAGTGTCCCTCCTGGGGCACGGACATATCCAGCATTCCGCTGTCCCCGATCCCCAGGTTCTCCGCGATCCGCCGCATGAGGTCCAGCTTTCCGCCGACCCCCTCCTGCTTCCCCATCCGGACGGTGTAGCGCCCCAGATAGGTGAACTGCAGGTTGCTCACATTGGAGATATCCATATCCTGAATTTCGCCCTGAAGCCCCATTTCGCTCAGGAGCGGAAGGATCTCCCGCAGGTAGCTCAGCTTGGTGCTCTCCGTTTCCGGGACCTGGAGGGGATCTCCCTCCGCCGTTTCCAGGGGCTCGATGCCCCGGAGGCGGATCAGCTCGCTTTCATTTCCCCGAAAGCCCCCCACCACCCGGCAGTCCTCACTCAGGAGGACCGGGCCGGAGGCAGTCTCCAGCACGGCCATCGCAGAGGTCTCCTTTACGGTGATCACCATCTGATCCGGCAGCACCAGGGAGACGGAGGCCTCGCTGATGCCGGGCAGCGCCCGGCGGATGCGGCGGGAGATCAGGGTCCTGGCGGCCAGGAGGCCGCTGTCCCCCACCCGGAGCCCGGAGGCTTCCCGGATCTCCCCCTCGGAGTATATCACATTTCCCTTCACCTGTATATCGGAAATCTCAAAGAAAATGTTGGCCGCCAGCAGCATGGCCGCCGCTGCCAGAAGATAGCGGAGAAGGCGCAGTTTGCCGCCGCTCACCGTTTTGCGCCGACGGGGCTGCCGGCCGGCCTCTCTCGTCTCATCCATCGCTCTGCTCCCCTTCGTCACCGCCGTCCTGACGGCGGATCTCCGCCCCCAGGGACCCCAGCGTGGTCTCCAGCTCCTCATAGCCCCGGTCCAGGTGCCTCAGCCCCCGGACGGTGCTCTCTCCCTCCGCCGCCAGGGCCGCTGCCACCAGGGCAGCGCCGCCCCGAAGGTCGGCGGCCTCCACCTCCGCGCCCCGCAGGGCCTTCACCCCGCGGATCACGGCGGTCTTTCCGTCGGTCTGTATCTCCGCTCCCATCCGCCGGAGGTCCGGCACATGGCGGAAGCGGCTCTCGAAGATCGTCTCGATGAACACCGTGGTCCCCTCCGCCAGCAGGCAGGCGGCCATGACGGGGGGCTGGGCGTCCGTGGGAAAGCCGGGATAGGGCCGGGTGATGATCGGCCCCGGAGACGTGAGCGGGCCCTTTCGTTCCAGGACGACGATCCCCTCCCCGGCGGAAACGGAGCAGCCCAGCTGCCGCATGGTCTGCAGAACGGGGGCCAGCTGCTCCGGCAGAACGTCGTAGAGCCGGATCCTTCCCCCGGCCGCCGCGGCGGCGGAGAGATAGGTGGCGGCAGCGATGCGGTCCGGAATGATCCGATGCTCCGCGCCCCGGAGCTTATCCACGCCCCGGATCCGGATGACGCCGCTCCCCGCGCCGGAGACCAGCGCGCCCGCTTCCCGGAGGTAGGCCTGGAGATCCGCGATCTCCGGCTCTCTCGCCGCGCCGGAGATGACCGTGGTCCCCTCCGCCCTGGCGGCGGCCAGCATGGCGTTCTCCGTAGCCCCAACGCTGACGGCGGGGAGCTGGATCCGCGCCCCCGTCAGCCTCCCTGCCCGGCAGCAGATCCGCCCGGCGGCCTCCGTGATCTCGGCGCCCAGGCAGCGCAGGGCCCGAAGGTGAAGGTCCACGGGCCGGGGACCCAGCTCGCAGCCGCCGGGGAGGGAGAGGGTGACCTCTCCGCAGCGGCTCAGCAGCGCGCCCAGGAAGATGACGCTGGAGCGCATCTCCCGCATGAGCTCATCCGGGACCTCCGGCAGGATGGGGCCGGAGGCGTCCACATAGAGGGCGTCCCCCTCGGCGTAGACCCGGCAGCCCACATGCCGCAGGATCTCCACCGTAGCCCGCACGTCGCTGAGGCGCGGGCAGTTGCGAAAGACGCTGATGCCCTCCGACAGGACGGAGGCGGCCAGCAGCGGAAGGGCGCTGTTTTTCGCGCCCTGGACACGCACGCTGCCCTCCAGCCTGCGTCCCCCGATGATCTTATATACGCTCATATCCGTTCCTCCGCATGGAAATCTGTCTCATCCTATGCGGATCACTGCCCTTTTGCTTTCTTTTCCGTCAGCCGGAGGGTCTCCTCCACGATGACGTCCAGGGAATCCGGCCGGTCCAGGCTTTTCAGGGCCCGGCCCATCTCCCGAAGGGCCGCCCCGTCCCGGACCAGCTCCCTCACCAGCGCCCCCAGCGTTTCTCCCGTGAGCTCTCCGTCCGGGAGGACCCTCGCGCCGCCGGTCTTCTCCAGAAGGCGGGCGTTTTTCTCCTGGTGGTTCCCCGTGGCGTAGGGATAGGGCACGAGGATGGCCCCCCGGCCCACGGCACAGAGCTCGCCCAAAGTGGACGCTCCGGCCCGGCAGAGGATCAGGTCGGCGGCGGCCATGGCCTGGGGCATATCGTAGATGTAAGGACGGATCTCCGTCCATTTCGGCTCCGTGACCCCGCGCTGCGCCAGGAGCTCTCTCATGGCCTTCATTCCCTCTTCCCCGCCGCCGGCGGCGTGCAGGAGGCGAAAGGCCCCGGTCTTTTCATTTTCCGCGATGAGCGCCGCCACGGCGGCGTTGAGCTTGAATGCCCCCAGGCTGCCGCCGAAGGAGAGGAGAAAGGGCCGCTCGTCCAGCCCCAGGCGCTGCCGGGCCTGGGCCCGGTCCGTCTCCCGGAAGCCGGCGCGGACCGGCATCCCCACGGTGAGGACCCGGTCCGGGTCCCGATAGCCGCTTTTTCCCTCCTGAAAGGCGACCATCATCCGATCCGTGTATTTTTCCAGCATCCTGGTGGTCAGCCCCGGCTGGGCGTTCGCCTCGTGGAGGAGGGTGGGGATGCCCAGGGCCGACGCCGCCCGAAGGACGGGATAGCAGACATAGCCTCCCGTGCCCAGCACCGCGTCGGGCTGGAATTCCCGAAGGATCCGCCCGGATTCCCGGAGTCCCTTCTCCAGGAGGACGGCGGAGCGGAGGTTATGGAGCACTTCTCCCGGCTTCAGGCTCCGGTGCAGGTTCCCCACGGGGATGCCCCGGATGGGAAAGCCCTCCCGGGGGACCAGCTCCATCTCCATGTTGTCCTGAGCGCCCACGAAAAGGATCCCGGCGTCGGGCATCAGAGCGCGGATGCGCTGGGCCGCGGCCACGGCGGGGTTGATGTGCCCCCCGGTGCCGCCGCAGGCGAAGAGAAAGTTCATGCCGCCGCCCTCACTTGTTCCCGATCTCCCGGGAGGCGGAGAGGATCAGGCCCACCTCCGCCAGCTGCACGATCAGCGCCGTGCCGCCGGAGCTGAAGAAGGGCAGGGAAATGCCTGTGGAGGGCAGGAGGTTCGTCACCACCCCCACGTTCAGGAAAACCTGGATGGCGATGAGGCCGGTAAAGCCGATGACCATCATGCGGTTGAACTGGTCCTTGCACTGGAGCGCCAGCCAGAAGCCCCGGAGAATGAGCATGGCGAAGAGGAGCAGGATGAGCACCGCTCCCACGAAGCCCAGCTCCTCGCAGATGATGGAGAAGATGTAGTCGTTCTGCGCCTCGGGGAGGTAGAGGTACTTCTGGCGGCTGTTCCCCAGGCCCAGGCCCAGGAGTCCGCCGGAGCCGATGGCGTAGAGGGACTGGAGGATCTGCCAGCCGTCCCCCCGGCGCTGGGACTCCGGATCCAGCCAGGCGGCGACCCGGGCGAACATGTAGTTTTCCTTTGCCTTCTCGATGACCCAGTCCTGATGGCTGCGGAGGTAGAGGATCACCATGGCCGCCGCCGCGGCGGCGGCCACGAACCAGTACCAGCGGGTGCCCCCGGCGTACATCATGAGGGCTCCCACCCCCAGGATGATGATGGTGGCGGAGAGATGGGGCTGCTGCATGAGGAGGAAGCTGAACATCCCCAGCACCCCCAGGAAGGGCAGGACTCCGTGCTTGAAATCCCCCATTTTCGGGCCGAAGCGGACGGTCCAGTCCGCAAAGGCCAGGATCACCGCCGCCTTCACCAGCTCCGAGGGCTGGAAGGTGAGGCTGCCCACGCCGATCCAGCGGACGGCGCCGTTGCCCCGGAGGCCGGTGAGCAGCACGCCCAGCAGGAGGCCGAAGGCCACCACGATGGCGGGAACGGAAAAGCGGCGCAGGAAGCTCAGGGGGATGAAGGAGACGATGATCAGGGCGACGATGCCGCCGACGGCATAGATGAGCTGGCTGGTGAAATAGCTCATGGGCGCGGCCTCCGCGCCCTTGGAGACGGATTCAAAGTAGGCGATGGCGTAGCTGGAGGAGAGGAGCATCACCAGCCCCACGGCCAGGAGGAGCAGGGTCAGGAGCAGGAAGGGCAGGTCGAGATGCCCGGGGCGGCCTCTCCGTCGCGTCCTGGGGGCCTCCTGCAGGGTCTGGGACCCCTCCGGCTGGGACAAGGGAAAGTCGTATACGTTCGGCATGGAGATCCTCCTATGAATCCGGCGTCACAGGCCGTAGCGGCCGCGCACGCCCAGGAAGGTCAGCAGGGCGAAGAGGAGGGACACGCCGCTGAACACGGCGAACACCTTGACTTCGCTCCAGCCGCATTTCTCGAAATGGTGGTGGATGGGGGCCATCTTGAAGACCCGCTTCCCGCGGCTCAGCTTGAAATAGACCACCTGGATGATGTCCGACATGGCTTCGCAGATGTAGACGATGCCCAGAGGCACCAGCACCAGGGGCATATCCAGACTGAAGGCCAGGGCGCAGACGGCGCCCCCCAGGAAGAGGGAGCCGGTGTCCCCCATAAAGACCTTGGCCGGGTGGAAGTTGAAGAAGAGGAAGCCCAGCAGCCCCGCCGCCAGGGCGGCGGCAAAGAGGCTCTGCCCGCTCTTCCCCCAGACGGCGGCCAGGGCGCAGAAGCAGAGGGCCACGGGGAGGGTCACCCCGCTCACCAGGCCGTCCACCCCGTCGGTGAGATTCACGGCGTTCACCGTCCCCAGGATGACGAAGGCGGCGAAGACCACGTACAGGGCCTCCGGCAGGGGCACGGTCACGTCCAGGAAGGGAACGTAGAGGTTGGGGCTCAGGAAGCCCAGGTAGCGCAGCAGGAGGATGAAGGCCACCGCCACCGCCAGCTGGAGCAGGAACTTCTGCGTCCCCTTCAGGCCCTCGTTTTTGTGATGGCGGACCTTCATGTAGTCGTCAAAAAAGCCGATGGCCCCCTGGATGAGGCTGAAGGCCAGCATGCTCAGGGCGCTGTGGTCCCCCGCCCGCAGCGCGGGGATCCCCGCCAGGAGCACGGCGCAGAGGATGCCCGCGATGAAGAGGATGCCTCCCATGGTGGGGGTCCCCTCCTTGCTCAGGTGCCACACGGGCCCGTCCCGCTTGATGCTCTGGCCCGCCTTGAGCCGGCGCAGCACCGGGATGAAAAGGAAGCCCATGATGATGGTGACCGCCAGGGAGATAAGGAATGCCAACAGGATTCTCATCGATCAAAATCCTCGATCCGTCGTAGTGGCGTCGGACATCACATTCCGGCCAGGACCTGGGCGGCGATCTCCCGCTCGTCCATGTGGTATTTCGTCCTGCCCACGATCTGATAGGTCTCGTGGCCCTTCCCCGCCAGCACCAGGGTATCCCCCGCCTGGGCGTGCTCGATGCCCCAGCGGATGGCCTCCCGCCGGTCGGTGATGACCTTCACAGGGGTGTCCAGACCCCGGAAGCCCGGCAGGATTTCCCGGATGATGGCCTCCGGGTCCTCGGTGCGGGGGTTGTCGGAGGTGACGATGACGTAGTCCGCGAGGCTCCCCACTACCCGGGCCATCTTGGGCCGCTTGGTCCGGTCCCGGTCCCCGCCGCAGCCGAAGAGGACGCCCACTCTCCCCCGGGCGGTATCCCGCACGGTACGGAGCATGTTCTCCAGGGCGTCGGGAGTCACGGCGTAGTCGATGAGGAGGGTGAAGTCCCGCCCGGTGGGGACCACCTCCATCCGCCCCTTCACGCTTTTGCACTCCCCCAGGGCGGCGCAGAGCGACGCCAGGGGCAGTCCCAGGCTCAGGCAGCAGGCGATGGCCGCCAGGGCGTTGTAGACGGAAAAGCGGCCGGGGATATGGAGGCAGGCTTCCGCCTCCTCGCCCCGGAAGCAGGCGGTGAATTCCACCCGGTCCGGCTCCAGGCGCAGGTTCACCGCCCGGAGGTCGGCATCTTCTCCCAGGCCGTAGGTGATCGCGGGGATGCTCAAGGCGGAGAGGATCTTCTCCGCGGCGGCGTCGTCCCGGTTCACGGCGGCGGCCCGGCTCAGGGGGAAGAGCTTCATCTTCGCTTCCAGATAGGCGTCCATGGTCCTGTGGAAATCCAGATGGTCCTGGCTCAGGTTCGTAAAGCAGCCCACGGCGAAGGGGACGCAGCAGACCCGGTCCAGATACAGGGAGTGGGAGGAGACCTCCATGACGGCGTATTTCGCCCCGATGTCCGCCATCTCCCGGAAAAGGGCCATCAGGTCCCGGCTCTCGGGGGTGGTGTGCTCGGCGGGATAGACCCTGTCTCCCACGATGTTCTCGTTGGTGCCGATGAGGCCCACGCCCTCGCCGGTGACGGCCGTCAGAAGGCTGCGCACAAGGTTCGTGGTGGTGGTCTTGCCGTTGGTGCCCGTGACGCCCACCACCGTGAGCTCCTCCGCCGGACGGCCGAAGAAGTTGGCGGCCGAAATGGCCATGGCCCTCCGGCTGTCCTTCACCAGGACCCAAGGCACCTCCGCCGCCGGCGCCTCCTCGCAGAGCACCACCGCCGCCCCGGCCTCTGCCGCCGCGGGGATAAAGCGATGCCCGTCCGTCTCGTAGCCCCGCACCGCCACAAAGGCGGCGCCGGGCGTCACCTTCCGGCTGTCGTAGCAGAGGTCGCCTATCTCCAGGTCCTCCGGGGCATGGAGCTCCAGGACCTCAATATCTCTCAGAAGGGAAATCAGTTTCATTACCCGTGCGTCTCCATTAAGCTCTCGTCGGTATCCACCAGGCCCACCTCCACCACGGTGCCGTAGGGAACGGTCTCCCCCGCGGCCACGCTCTGCCGCCGCACCACGATGGTGTTGGAGCCGGTGGGGGCCACGCCGGCGGTCCGTATGAAGAGGCCGAAGGCCTCAAAATACTGCTTGGCGGCCACAAAGGTCTTGCCGGTCATGTCCGGGACGGAGACGCCGGACTCCGGCTTCTGTGCCCCGGCGTAGAGGATCACGGTGGAGCCCGCAGCGATCTTGATGTTGCCCACCGGGGCCTGGTCCGTCACGGTATCCCCCTCGCCCAGGACCTTTACCACGAAGCCCGCCTCCTCCATCTGGGCCTTCGCCTCGGAAAGGGAGGCGGAGCGGACGTTGGGCACGGTCACGTTGCTGGTGCGGCTGCCGCCGGACTCCTCCACCCCCAGGTAGGGGAGGATGTCCGCCAGGATGTTGCCCACGGTGGGGGCCACCATGCCGCCGCCGCTGATGTAGATGCCGGAAGTGGGATCCGGGGAGTCCAGGATCACCAGGACGGCCACCTGGGGGTCCTCCATGGGGGCCACCCCGATGAAGGAGACCATGTAGTCGTCGGAGGCCTGGCCCACCTTTTCGGAGGTGCCGGTCTTGCCCCCCACGCTGTAGCCCGCCACGCTGGCGTTTTTGCCGGTGCCGGTGGGAGAGGAGACCACGCTCTCGATGATGTCGCAGACGGTCCTGGAGGTCTCCTCCGAGACGACCTGGCGCACCACCGTGGGGGTGGTGTTGGCGATCACGGCCCCGTCCGGGGAGACGATCTGCCGCACCACGTAGGGCTTCATGAGGTAACCGCCGTTCACCGCCGCCGAGATGGCGGTGATGAGCTGGATGGGCGTAATGTTGAAGGTCTGGCCGAAGGAGGCGGAGGCCAGCTGGGAGTGGTTGTAGGGGTCCTCGAAGACCTTCCGCGTCCACCAGATGCTGCTGGCCTCGCCGTAGAGGTCGATGCCGGTGCGCTCAAAGAAGCCGAAGGCCTCCATGTAGTCGTAAAACCGCCTGGCCCCCAGGCGGATGCCGATGGTGGAGAAGGCCACGTTGCAGGAGTTCTGGGCGGCCTGGGCCAGGGTCTGGTCGTCGTGGCCGGTGCGCTTCCAGCAGTGCAGGGGCTCCTCACGGCCCAGGATCTGGGTGCTGCCCCGGCACATGAAGTGGTCGTCCGTGGTGACGACCCCCTCCTCCAGAGCCGCGGCCAGGGTGATGATCTTGAAGGTGGAGCCGGGCTCATAGGTGTCGCCGATGGCCCGGTTGCGCCACTGGAGCTGCAGAAGCTCCAGGTAGCGGGCGTTGTAGTCCTCCGGCGTCATGCCCCCGGCGTCCCACTCCTCCTGGAGCTTTTCCTGGAAGTCCGGGTTCAGCTCGGCGAAATCGTTCAGGTCGTAGTCCGGCACCGAGACCATGCCCAGGATGGCGCCGGTCTTCACGTTCATGACGATGCCGATGCCCCCGTTCATGATCTCGTTGTCCTCGATGGCCTGCTCGATGTTCTTGCGGAGATAGAACTGGATGGTGGCGTCCAGGGTCAGCACGGCGCTGTTCCCGTCCTGGGCGTCGTAGTATTCCTCGTAGCCCGTGAAGAGCATGTCGGTGCCGTTGGCGGCGGCGGCGCGGACGATCCGGCCGTTCTCCCCCTCCAGCTCGTCGTTGTAGACCGCCTCGATCCCGTCCAGGCCGTAGTTGTCCGTGCCCACGAAGCCGATGATCTGGCTCCCCAGGCTGGAGTAGGGATAATACCGCTTGGTGTCCTCGATCAGGTGGACCGAGGCCAGATAGCCCCGCTTCCGGGCGGACAGCTCCCCCTCCGAATCCCGGTAGCGGGGATCCTCCTTAAAGCCGCCGTTCACGTAGGCCCGGACCTGGTCCGCCAGGTCCCGCTCCACCTTGACCTTGACGGTCTTGTACCAGGAATCCGTATCCTCCCACTTTTTCATGATGCTGTCGTAATCCACGTCCAGTATCTCCGAGAGGGCCCTGGCGATGGCCTCCTTGTCCTCTTTATAGTCCATCATTTCCCTGGGACTGATGTAGATGGTCTCCACCGTGGCGCTCTGGGCCAGGATGAGCATATTCGTATCGTAGATGGTGCCTCGGGAGGCGTTGACGGTGGTGCTCCGCACCTGCTCCTCCACGGCGGCGCTCTCATACTTGTCGTGCTGGGAGATCATGATGTGCCCCAGCTGGAGGATCAGCACGATAAATGCAACAATACCGCACAGGAACATAAGAAACACTGTGCGGCGTGTGGTCATCTGGCTGGGCGCCTGATCGTCCCCGGGTCTCCTTCTAACTGCCATCGCCCTTCCCCTTTATCTCCGGCCGCGCCTCATGGGAGCATGCTGCGCTGCCGCCTGTAGTCTCTCTAATCCTTACGTCCTCCCTAGCGGAAATATGCTTCGATCCTGCGCAGGAGCTCTCCCACGCGGCGCAGCAGCGTGTTCTTTTTCCCCTCAGCGGAGAGGATCACCGCCACGTCCTCCGTGGTGCTGCGGAGAAACACCGCCTGGTCCGTATCCGCCTCGATCATGCCGATGGCGGTCCTGGCCGTCTGCTCCACCTCTTCCATATTGAAGACACTCTCGCTCTGGATCTCCAGTCTGGCCCGCTCGGCCTGGAGGGCATAGATCCGCCCCTCCAGCTTCGCGGCCTCGCTGGAGACCGCCGTCAGCCGGGTATGGGCCTGGAGGAGCAGCACCAGGGACACCAGGCAGGCCGCCGCCAGGGGAATGGCAACGGCGGCGAAGATCCCCGTCCGTACCCGGGCGGCGGCCCGGGCGGCGGTATCCTCCGATGTAGCGATGCGCACCCGCTCCCGGGTCTCGGGTCTGGGCGCGGGAGCCTCCGGCGCCTGGGGCTGCCGGACCGGCTCTTCCGGCGGAAATTCAAATTCAGGGACCGCAGTACCAAAGGGATCGTAGGCCAGGCTGCCGAAAATCAGATCCACCTGATCCGCCATGCCCTTCACTTCCTTTCCGCGCTCCCGGCGCTTTTCTTCCTTCTCCCCTTTTCAAAAGGGGAATAATATGTTATGTTTACATAACGAAGGTGATTATGTCACTCTCAGACCCGCTGGGCCACCCGCAGCTTCGCGCTGCGGGCCCTGGGGTTTTCCGCCAGCTCTTCCGCTGAGGCGGTGATCACGCCCCCCACGGTTTTCAGGGTCTGGTGAAAACCGCAGACGCAGACCGGCAGGTCCCTGGGACAGGTGCAGCCGTCCACCCTTCGGTGGATGGCCTGCTTCACGATCCGGTCCTCCAGGCTGTGAAAGCTGATGACGCAGAGGCGTCCGCCCTCCCTCAGAAGGTCCGGGGCGGCGTCCAGCAGCCGCTCCACGCTCCCCAGCTCGTCGTTCACGGCGATGCGCAGGGCCTGGAAGGTCCGCTTGGCGGGGTGCTGCTTTTCCCGGAGGGCCTTGGCGGGCATTGCCGAGCGCACCAGCTCCGCCAGCTCCAGGGTGGTCTCGATGGGCGAAACGCTCCTCCGGCGCGCGATGGCGGCTGCGATCCGCGGGGCGTACCGCTCCTCCCCGTAGGCAAACAGGATGCGCTTCAGCTCCTCCTCGGGCCACTCGTTCACCACGGTCCGCGCCGTGAGCGGGCTGAGACGGTCCATCCGCATATCCAGCGGCGCGTCCTGGCTGTAGCTGAAGCCCCGGAGGGCGTCGTCCAGCTGCGGCGAAGAGACGCCCAGGTCAAAGAGCATCCCGTCCACGGCCCGGATGCCCAGACCGTCCAGGACTTCCCCCAGGCGGTCGAAATTGGAGCGGACCAGGGTGACCTTCTCCCCGAAGGGCGCCAGGCGTTCCCCGGCGGCACGGAGGGCCTCTTCGTCCCGGTCGATGCCGATGAGCCGGCCGGTGGTGAGGCGCTTCGCGATCTCAAAGGAGTGGCCGCCGCCCCCCAGGGTCCCGTCCACATAGACGCCCCCGGGGTCGATCGCCAGCCCCTCCAGGCATTCCCGGAGGAGCACCGGCACATGGCGGAACTCCGTCACAGTCCCAGCTCCTCGTAGATCTCCGCCATGGTCTTTTTGTCGAAGTAAGCCGTCTCGGCCTCGTGGTAGCGCTCGCTGTCCCAGATCTCCACCCGGCCCGGCAGGCCCACCACCGTGACGTTCTTTCCGATCCCGGCGTATTCCCGCAGCTCATTGGGCAGGAGGATGCGGCCCTGGCCGTCGATCTCGCAGGTGGCGGCGTTGGCGAAGAGGAAGCGCATCAGCTCTCCGGCCCTGGATTGGGTCTGCCCCTCGAAGCGGGAGCAGAACTTTTCCCAGCCCTCGGCGGAGTAGACGTTCAGGTATTCCTTCGGCCCCCGGACCACATAGCATACGTCTCCCAGCTCCCTGCGCAGCTGCGAGGGAACCGTGAGCCGCCCCTTGGCGTCGATGCCGTGTTCAAACTTCCCGGTCAAGCCGAATATCCCTCCATTTTGGGCCACTTCTTGACATTTTGACCCACTACACCGCCATTATAAGGGGTACTATACCCAAATGCAAGAGTCTTTCTTACAATCCGGAAACTTTTTGTAACGATTCTCCAGCGGTAGCGGCAGGAGGATTATGTAACCCTATATCTTGGATATGCACTGTTTTTCCCGGATATCCATTGTGGAAATCTTTGTGGAAAATGTGAAAAAGCTCCGCTATTCCGCGCTCTTTTCCCCTTCCCCCTCCCGATGCCGGAGGGGAACAGAACTGAATATTCATCGGAGGCCGGTTGACAGCGGATTATGCCGTTCTCCCCGCTCTGCCTTGACGCTTTATGTAAATTATGGTAGAGTGCAACCGAACAGGAAAACGGAGACCCCGGAAAGGATCAAACGCCCTTGAAAATCGGAATCGGCATCGACACCGGCGGCACCTATACGGACGCCGTGATCTATCAGTTTGACACGAAGGAGGTCCTGTCCTCCGCCAAGGCCCTCACCACCAAGGAGGACCTCTCCGTGGGCATTCTGAACGCTCTCAGGAAGCTGGACCAGACCCTGCTCCCCCAGGCGGAGGTGGCCGCCCTGAGCACCACCCTGGCCACCAACGCCTGCGTGGAGGGCAAGGGCGGCCGGGCCAAGCTGCTCTTCATCGGCCTGGACGAGGAGACCCTCCGGCGGGTGGGGGGCAAGTACGGCCTGGACGGGACGGACGAGGTCTACGCCTATCCGGGCGCGGGCTCCTATGACGGGCAGGAGCTCCCCCACCCGGACTGGGAGACCATCACCCGGGAGGCGCAGGACTGGCTCAGGGACGCCGAGGGCCTGGGTATCGTGGAGCTCTACGCCATGAACAACGGCGCCGTGGCGGAGCGGGAGGCCAAAAAGCGGCTGCTGAAGCTCCGGGACCTGCCCACGGTCTGTTCCAGTGAGCTGTTCAGCGGCCTGAACAGCGTACAGCGGGGCTCCGGCACCCTTCTGAACGCCAAGCTCGTCCCCATCATCCGGGGCTTCATGGACGCGGTGACCAGGGCCTTCCGGGCCCTGGGGATCACGGCCCCGGTTGTGGTGGTCCGCTCCGACGGCAGCCTCATGAGCGAGAGCTTCAGCCGTCTGCGCCCGGTGGAGACCATCCTCTGCGGTCCGGCGGCCAGCGTCCTGGGGGGCTGCGAGCTGGCCGGGCGGAGGGACAGCGTGATCGTGGACATGGGAGGCACCACCACGGACGTGAGCCTGGTGAAGGACGGAAGACCGGTACGGGTCAAAAGCGGCATCCAGATCGGCCCCTGGCGCACCTTCGTCCGGGGGGTGCAGATCGACACCTTCGGCCTGGGGGGCGACAGCGCCGTGCGGCTGCAGGAGCGGGACTTCCAGCTCTGCCCGGAGCGGGTCATGCCCCTCTCCCTGCTGGGGCGGGACCATCCGGAGATCCTCCCGGTGCTGGAAAAGCTGCTGGAGAGCGAATACATCCACACCCGGCCTCTCCAGGAGTTCTACACCCTGGTGCGGGACATTCAGGACCTGCCCGGCTACACTCAGGAGGAAAAGGACTTCTGCGCCGCCCTCCGGAAGGGGCCGCTGGACATCCGCAGCGCCGCCGAGGCGGTGGGAAAGGACATCTACTGGCTGAACGTGAGCCGCCTGGAGGCGGAGGGAGTCGTCCTCCGGGCCGGGCTCACCCCCACGGACTTCATGCACCTGAAGGGGGACTTCGACGCCTACGACCCCAGGGCGGCGGAGCTGGCGGCCAGGTATCTCCTGCGCTGCATGCACCGGCCCTGGGATTCCGACGAGGAGCTGGCGAAGCTCTGCGACGAGGTGTACGACCGGGTGAAGAAGAAGCTCTTCACCAGCCTCACCCGGATCCTGCTCATGGACCGCTATCCCAAGTACCGGCAGGAGGGCCCCGGCCCCCAGCTGGAGGAGATCATCGCCGGCCGCTGGGACGAGGTGAAGAACGGGAAAAACCCCGGGTATTTCGACGTGGATTTCAGCACCACGGCAGTCCTGGTGGGCATCGGCGCGCCCATCCACATCTTCCTGCCCGACGTGGCAAAGGCCATGGGGGCCGAGTGCGTCATTCCCCCCAACGCCGGGGTAGCCAACGCCGTGGGGGCCGTGGTGGGGAACATCACCGCCTACGTGGAGGTGGAGCTGCTGCCCAACTACACCGCCGGGGGCATCGAGGGCTACTTCGTCAAGGCCAGCGACCGGCAGGAGATCTTCAAGGACCGGAAGGACGCCGAGGCCCGGTGCCAGGTCATCGCCATGGAGCTGGCCCGCCAGGAGGCCCTCCGCCGGGGCGTCACCGGGGAGATCCGGGTCACCGTGGAGGTTTCCGACCGGGGCGTGCCGGACTCCAAGGGCAACCGGGTGGACCTGGGGAGCACCTTCACCGGCATCGCCATGGGGGGCGCGGTTTTGTAGTGGCTAGTGGTTAGTATTCGGGACGGGAGCGGCAGCTCCCGTCCCTTTTTTGCGGTTTTGGAGGAAATTATGAATTTCCCGCCGGTTTCATCCTGCATTTTCTCCGGTTTGCGCCCAAGTTTTCCTTGCTTTTCTGCAAGCATGACGGTATAATCCACTCTATTAAAGAAATCGCATGGAGGGATCATCCTATGAAGAGCTTTTCCAGGAAGGCGTCCGGCATCCACGAGTCCAGCACCCTGGCCGTCAGCGCCCTGGCGAACAAGCTGAAGGCCGAGGGGAAGGACGTCATCAACTTCGGCACCGGCGAGCCGGACTTTGACACGCCCGAAAACATCAAGGAAGCCGCCATCGCCGCCATCCATGCGGGCAAGACGAAATACACCCCCGCCGCCGGGCTCCCGGCCCTGAAGGAGGCCATCTGCGGCCGCCTGGAGGCGGACACCGGCGTCCGTTACGAGCCAAATGAGATCGTGGTGGCCTCCGGCGCCAAGCACAGCATCTACATCGCCCTCAACTGCCTCCTGGACGAGGGGGACGAGGTCATCGTCCCCGCCCCCTACTGGGTCACCTACACCGAGGCCGTGGCCATGGCCGGAGGGGTTCCCGTGGTGGTGAAGACGAGGCCGGAGGAGGGCTTCAAGCTGCGCCCGGAGGCCCTGGAAGCGGCCATCACCCCCAAGACCAAGCTCCTCATCCTCAACAACCCTTCCAACCCCACGGGCATGTGCTACGGGGAAGAAGAGCTCCGGGCCCTCTGCGAGACGGCCGTGAAGCACGACCTCTGGATCCTGTCCGACGAGATCTACTACAAGCTCATCTACGACGGGCGGAAGTTCGTCAGCACCGCCGCCCTCTCGGAGGAGATCAAGGCCCACACCATCCTGGTGAACGGCGTCTCCAAGTCCTACGCCATGACCGGCTGGCGCATCGGCTACACCGCCTGCGACGCGAAGCTGAGTAAGCTCATGTCCAACTACCTGAGCCACGCCACCAGCGCCCCCAGCACCATCTCCCAGTGGGCCGCCATCGAGGCCCTGAACGGCCCCCAGGAGAGCGTGGAGGAGATGCGCAAGGTCTTCGAGGAACGGCGGACCTATATGGCAAACCGCATGAACTCCCTGCCGGGGGTGAAGTGCCTCCTGCCCGAGGGCGCCTTTTACATCATGATGAACATCGACGCCTTAGTGGGAAAGACCCTGGGGGGTAAGGTCATTCAGAACGGGAGCGACTTCGCCATGGCTTTCCTGGAGAAGGAGAACGTGGCCCTGGTGCCCTGTGCCGGCTTCGGGGAGCCGAATTACCTGCGCTGGACCTACGCGGCGAGCATGGAGGACATCCGGCGGGGCCTGGACCGGCTGGAACGGTTTTTGAAATGAAAAAAGGAGCGGGAGCCGTCCGGGTGACGACTCCCGCTCCTTTTTTCAGAGTGGAGATAGGAGTGAGGAGTGAGGAATTGCGGTATCGCCTTCGGCGATCATTATTTATAATCGTCCCGAAGGGACACCTATACTCCACACTCCTCATTCCTAACTCCTCATTCCTAACTCCTCACTCCTCACTCCTCACTCCTCACT
>JAFXTU010000003.1 GCA_017535635.1 Oscillospiraceae bacterium | reverse complement strand
TGGAGGGCATCCTCCTGCTGGACGTGACGCCCCTGAGCCTGGGCATCGAGACCCTGGGCGGCGTGTTCACCAAGCTCATCGAACGGAATACCACCATCCCCACCAAGAAGAGCCAGGTGTTCTCCACCGCGGCGGATAACCAGACCAGCGTGGAGGTCAACGTGCTCCAGGGCGAGCGGGAAATGGCGGCTTACAACAAGTCTCTGGGCCGCTTCCATCTGGACGGCATTGCTCCGGCGCGCCGGGGCGTACCCCAGATCGAAGTCACTTTCGATATCGACGCCAACGGCATCGTGAACGTCTCCGCCAAGGACCTGGGCACCGGCCGGGAGCAGCACATCACCGTCACCAGCTCCTCCAACATGTCCAAGGAGGACGTGGAGCGGGCCGTCAAGGAGGCCGAGCAGTACGCCGCCGAGGACGCCAAGCGCAAGGAGGAGGCGGACACCCGCAATCAGGGCGACCAGATGGTCTATCAGGCCGAGCGGACCCTGGAGGAAGTGGGCGACAAGCTGCCCGAGGGCGACAAGGCCCCGGTGAGAGAGGGCGTGGAGAAGCTGAAGACCGCTCTGAAGGGGAATGACACCGCCGCCATCAAGGCCGCCACGGAGGAAGTGACCCAGGCCTTCTACAAGCTCAGCGAGAAGCTCTACCAGGCTAACGGCGCCGCCCCCGGCGCTGCCCCCGGCGGAGACGCCAACGGAGCTTACGGCGGCGCGAACCCCGGCGGGAATGCCGGCGGCGCGGCCGGCGGGAACTACCAGGACGCCGACTACGAGGTCGTGGACGACGACGATAATAAGTAATCAGTGGTTAGTGGTTAGTGATTAGGAGACGGGAGGCGGGGCCCCTCGTCCAAGCGAAACCAATCATCTTTTTTCTTCCTTTGCTCCGCGCCGCCAGCCGCGTTATGGCCGGCGGCGCGCGGCAGATTCTGCCCGCAGGGGTAGGAGGTACACAGTATGGCGGATAAACGGGATTATTACGAGGTCCTGGGCCTGAACAAGGGGGCCAGCGACGACGAGATAAAAAAAGCCTACCGAAAACTCGCCAAGGAGAACCACCCGGACATGAATCCCGGGGACAAGGCGGCCGAGGAGCGCTTCAAGGAGATCGCGGAGGCCTATGAGGTCCTCTCCGATTCGGAGAAGCGCAGCCGCTACGACCAGTTCGGCTTCGCCGGGGTGGACCCCAGCTACGGCGCGGGGGCCGGCGGCGGCGCGGGCGGCTTCGGCGGCGGCTTCGGCGGCTTCGGGGACTTTGACATCGGGGATATCTTCGATTCCTTCTTCGGCGGCGGGACCCGGGGCGCGTCCCGTTCTGCCAACGTCCCCCGGCGGGGGGAGAGCGTCCGGGTCCAGGCGGAGCTCACCTTCGAGGAAGCGGCCTTCGGCTGCACCAAGGAGATCCCCGTCTCCCGGATCGAGAACTGCCCGGATTGCTCTGGTTCCGGCTGCGAGAAGGGGACCACGCCGGAGGTCTGCAAGCGCTGCTCCGGCTCCGGTTCCGTCCGCAGCCAGGTGCGCACGGCCTTCGGGGTCATGTCCAGCACCACCGCCTGCCCGGACTGCTCCGGCACCGGCAGGATCATCCACAGCCCCTGCCCCAAATGCCGGGGGAAGGGCGCGGTGCGGAAGAACACCACCGTGAAGGTGGACTTTCCCGGCGGCATCGACGACGGGCAGACCCTTTCCGTCCACGGCGCCGGCCACCGGGGCCTGAACGGCGGCCCCGCCGGGGACCTGCTGGTGACGGTTTCCGTCCGGCGGCACCCCCAGTTTGAGCGGGACGGCTTCGACGTCTACTACAACCTCCCCATCACCATCACCCAGGCGGCCCTGGGGGACAGCGTGGAGGTCCCCACCCTGGACGGGAAGGTGAAGTACACCATCCCCGACGGTACCCAGACGGGCACCGTCTTCCGCCTCCGGGGGAAGGGCGTCCAGCGGCTGAATTCCTCCGGCCGGGGGGACCAGTTCGTCACCGTCACGGTGGAAACGCCCCAAAATCTCACCTCCGAGCAGAAGGAGCTCCTGCGAAAGCTGGGAGAGACCTTCGGCGAGGAGGGCCGGAAAAAGGGCCGGAAAAAGAAGCTGCTGTAAATTTGGAATCAGGAGACGCACGGCAGGCGCATTCGCTCCGGAATGTGCCTGCTGTTTTTTTCACGGTCAACTCAACGAACAGACCGATCAACTCAACGGAAGGTTGCTTGACCGAGAAGAAGAGTGAATGATAAACTGTTGTTGCGGATCACATCTACCAAGGAGTAACAGGAATGAGAAAGTCTGCGGTTTTGCTTCTGCTCCTGTTCGTTCTTGCGCCTCTTCCCGGCTGCGGGGCCAGAGCGCCGAAGGAGGATGGGCCGCTCACCATCAACCGGGACGGGACCCTGGGAAACCTTCGCTGGGGCATGCGCCACGTGGACGCAGCCTATGCGGACAGTCGTATCGTCTTCGACGCCCTTGTGGGCCCCAACTGGGACAGCTGCGAGGTGGAATTCCTGGGGAGAAGATGGCGGCTGAAGCTCTACTACAGTGAGCTGAGCTGGCTCTCGGCCGCGCCGGATCGCCTGTGGCGCCTGAGCCTGGAGCCCCTGGAGGAGGGCGGGAGCTGGGAGGAGCTGGTGGAGCCCCTGGAGGCCGTCCTTGGCCCCCGGAACGTCCGCTCTAGGGTCCGGGATGGGACGAAGGACGAGAGGGAAGCGCTCCCGGAATGGGCCTGGTGCTGGTCTTCCCCGGAGAGGCTGGGCGACCTGGTGAGCCGGGAGACGCTGGAGGGCTTCCTCCCCAATCCCGCACAGGTGGACGATACGCTCGCCATTCCTCTGTTTACGGTGTTTTTCGTCTACGGCGACTATTCCATCGCCTGGTACGGAACGTCTGCTCTGCCGGAGGGAGCGGCGGGCCTGCCCAGGATCGAGATCGTAGCCGACGCCGCCTGCCGGGCTGCAGTCCTGGCGGAGGCGGAAGCGGCGGGGCAGAGCTGAGGGGGCGGAGAAGCTTCGCCGCAACCCGTAATGAATTGCTTCACAAATGATAGCGGCGGCGCGGGAAAACCCCGCGCCGCCGAACTTGCAGCTCTTTCTCAGAAATTCAGCTTCCACTCCTCGCCCTTGTCCAGGCCCCAGATCTCGAAGAGCTTGTTGTAGAAGGGGGGGTGGGGGAAGTCCAGCTCGCAGTCGAACATGAAGTCCCCGAAGGCGCCGAAGGGGGAATCCAGGTTCAGGCAGCCCATGAACTCCTCCAGCCGCTTCCCCGGCACGGTGAGGATGATGTCCTCGTCCCTCGTCCGCGCCCGCTCCCGCTCGCCGGGGTCGGGGAGGGTGATGCGGTACTCGTTCTCCGTAAAGGAGGGGACGGTGCAGTACACGCAGCTGTCGATGCCGTCGAATACGCTGTGGATGTAGCCCCCCACCACGGCCTTGATGCAGCGGACCATGTGGTTCACCTTGGCGGGCTCGGCGTAGATGAGCACCACGTCGGGCTGGAAGGCCGCCTTTTTCAGGGGCGCGATGACCACCGCCTCGTACTTGTACAGGGGCAGCCGGGGGAAGTGGGCGAAGAACTCCTCCGCCTTCTTCTTGTCCGGGATGCCGATGTACTTCACCACCTCGTCGAACTGCTCCTGCCCGGGGACGCACTCCACGTTGCCGAAGCCGATCAGGGGATTCCAGCACCAGTGGTCCTCCTTGGTGAGGCCCACGGTCATGCCCTTCATCCGGGCGTAGGTGAAGGCCTGGCACAGGGCCATGTGTTTTTTGAGGTCCCGCTTGGGGAACACCGTGCCCTGGGGGGCGTCCGCCGCCTTCTCGTAGAATTTCACGGCGATGGGCATGTTCCGCAGCTTGAAGGCCTCCTCCAGCTTCCGTCCGCTCTCGTTCATCGCTTGAATGTCCATGTCCTGCTTCCTCACTTCAATAAATATTTGTGGCTTTCTTATACCCAGCATAACACAGCGGGGCCGGAAATTCAACTGCTCCGGGACCCTTGACAGGTCCCGGAGGGGAAGATAAAATGAACTGGAACATACACCGGAAAACGGAGGAAACGATATGAAAGACCAGGCCTGGTTTGACGAGCTGGAGGCGCGGATCCCCAAGGGGGAGGTCCGCACCCGTTTTGCCCCCAGCCCCACGGGATATATGCACATCGGCAATATGCGCACCGCCCTCTATACCTGGCTCATCGCCAGAAAGGCAGGGGGGAAGTTCCTTCTGCGCATTGAGGACACGGACCAGGGACGTCTGGTGGAGGACGCCGCGGAGGTGATCTACCGCACCCTGCGGGACGCTGGGCTCCACTGGGACGAGGGGCCTGACGTGGGCGGCCCGGTGGGCCCCTATATCCAGACGGAGCGCAAGGCGCTGTATCTGCCCTTCGCGGAAAGGCTCATCCAGAGGGGCTGCGCCTACCGCTGCTTCTGCGAGAAAACCGAGTCCGAGGAGGACAGCGGGGACTTCTCCCGGGGGGAGGACCCCTGCCGCAGCCTGAGCGCGGAGGAGGCGGAAGCCCGGGCCCGGGCGGGGGAGCCCTACGTCGTCCGCCAGCGCATCCCCCGGGAAGGGAGCACCACCTTCCATGATGAGATCTTCGGGGACATTACCGCCCCCAACGCGGACCTGGACGACCAGGTGCTCATCAAGCGGGACGGGCTGCCCACCTATAACTTTGCCAACGTGATCGACGATCACCTGATGGGCATCACCCATGTGGTCCGGGGCACCGAGTACCTCTCCAGCACACCCAAATACAACCTGCTGTACCAGGGCTTCGGCTGGGATACCCCTGCCTACATCCACTGTTCCCCCATCATGCGGGACGCCCAGCACAAGCTCTCTAAGCGCCACGGGGATCCCACCTACGACGACCTGCTGAGCCAGGGCTATCTGAAGGAGGCCATCCTGAACTACATCGCCCTCCTGGGCTGGAGCCCGGCGGGGGAGCGGGAGTTCTTCACCCTGCCCGAGCTGGTGGAGGCCTTCGACCTGAAGGGCATGAGCAAGTCCCCGGCCATCTTCGACCCGGTGAAGCTCACCTACTTCAACTCCGAGTACATCCGCCGGAAGAGCCCGGAGGAGTTCGAGGCCCTGGCCCGGCCCTATATTGAGGAGGCCGTCACGGGGATGGACACGGCCCTCATCGCCTCCCTTCTGCAGCAGCGCTGCGAGAAGCTCTCGGACATTCCGGGGCAGCTGGGCTTTTTGAAGGCCCTGCCGGACTACGACACGGAGCTCTTCGTGAACAAGAAGTCCAAGACGGACCGGGCCGTGTCCCTGGAGATGCTCCGTTCTGCCCTCCCCGCGGTGGAGGCCATCGACCCCTGGGACCAGGACCACGTTCACGACGCCCTCATCGGCCTTGCGGAGAAGCTGGAGGTCAAAAACGCGAAGCTCCTCTGGCCCGTGCGCATCGCCCTCTCGGGCCAGGCGGTCACCCCCGGCGGGGCGGTGGAGATCTGCTGCCTCCTGGGGAAGGAGGAGGCCCTGCGGCGGATGCAGCTGGGGATCGACCGGCTGGCGGGGGAAGCCTGAGATGCGCCGGACGAGCCTGTTCCTGGCCGCGCTTCTGCTCCTGACCCTCTGCGCCTGTACCCGGTCTCCGGCCCCATCGGCGTCGCCCACGCCCAGCCCGTCCCCTTCCAGCGTGCCGCCTCCCACCGTCGCTCCGACGCCCACGGCGACGCCCGCGCCCACGCCCGGACCCGCGGAGACGCCCAGCCCCACCCCCATTCCCACCGACGCCGTTCTGGAGGTGATGCTGGACGGAGAGACGGTTTCCTTCCCGGCCTATACCTTCGCCGGGGATCTGAACGGGGACGGAAGGGCGGACTTCGACCTTCTCCTGCCCCCGGAGGAGGCGGCGGCGGACTATGAGCACAACGCCTGGGTCTTCCGCGGCCTCAACGACCCGGAGGGGGCCAGTCTGGAAGTAAGCTTCGTGGCCGGGACGGACACGGAGACCCTGCTTCCCGGTTTCATGGACGGCTACCTCAGCTTCACGGAGATCGAATTCAGCGAGGCCGGGGCCCTGGGGAAGGTCCGGAAGTACGTGGGCCGGGTGACGGCCTCCGACGGGGAGACGCTTGCCGACGCCTGGCTCCTGGACACCGAGGGCGGGGTGCTCGCCGCCGTGCTCCTGCACCGGGCGGAAGCGACGCGGGAGGAGGCTGTCCTCTCCGCCATGCTGGACACTTTTTCTTTGAGTGTGGAGTGAGGAGTGTGGAGCGAGGAGTTATTGTATCGCCTTCGGCGATGATATTATATTATGCACAGGGGCTCCCGCGCCGGACGGCGCGGGAGCCCCTGTAACACGTTAGGCTGTTTTCGGCGTCATGCCCGCCAAGGACCTGAGCGAAGGATAGCGCAAATCAGACCGCAAGGACTGTCGTATTTTAATGGGAGTTTAGTATTATTTCCCGGACGCCTGGGCCTGCACCGCCGTCAGGGCGGCGGTGTTCACGATGTCCATCACGCTGCAGCCCCGGGAGAGGTCGTTGCAGGGCTTGTTCAGACCCTGGAGGACGGCGTAGGCGTCCGCCCCGCCGATGCGCTGGGTAAGCTTGTAGGCGATGTTGCCGGACTGGAGGTCCGGGTAGATGAGCACGTTGGCCCTCCCCGCCACGGGACTTCCCGGCGCCTTCCGCGCTCCCACCTCCGGCACCAGGGCGGCGTCGGGCTGCAGCTCCCCGTCCAGGAGCAGGTCCGGGGCCAGCTCGTGGGCGATGCGCACCGCCTCCTGCACCTTGCTCACCAGCTCGTGCTTTGCGCTGCCCTTGGTGGAGAAGGAGAGCATGGCCACCCTGGGGACCTCCACGCCGCAGAGGTCGTGGGCGGTCCGGGCGGTGGTCACGGCGATCTGGGCCAGCTCCTCGGCCGTGGGGCAGGGGTTCACGATGCAGTCGGCGTAAACCAGCAGGCCCTCGTCCCCCAGTTCCGGGTTGGGGCAGGTCATGAGGAAGCTGGAGGAGACGATCCGGATCCCCGGCTTCGTCCTGATGATCTGCAGGGCCGGGCGCAGCATGTCCCCGGTGGTGTGCACCGCCCCGGAGACCAGGCCGTCCGCGTCCCCCAGCTGGACCATGAGGATGCCGTAGTACATCACGTCCCCGGCGAGCTTCCGCGCTCCCTCCAGGTCCAGGCCCTTGGCCTTCCGCAGCTCATACAGGGCCTGGGCGTAGGCTTCCGTCTTCTCGCTCTTCGCCGGGTCGATCAGCGGGATGTCTCCCAGTTCTGCCCCGGCCTTTTCCGCCGCGGCCCGGATGGCCGCCTCCTCTCCCAGGAGGATGGGCTTTGCCAGCCCCTCTTCCCGGAGCTTCACCGCCGCCAGGACGGTCCTCTGATCGTCCCCCTCCGGGAAGACGATGCGCTTCACGTCGGCCTTCGCTTTCTTCCACACCCGTTCGATCATGCTCATTTTTACCGCGCCTCGCTTTCAGAATTCCACGCCGGGAAAGCCGTCCCAGACGGGTTTCCCGCTGTAAACCATGGCCTTTGCCTCTCCCCGCAGCACCTTGAGGACGCCCAGGGCCAGGGCCTCCTGCTCCATTTCGCCGGGGTAGACGTGAATGGGGGCGATCCAGCCGCAGTAGTCCCGGAGCCCTTCCGTAATATCGTCAAAGCGCATCAGGCCCCCGGTGAGGAGGATGGCGTCCACCTTCCCCCGGAGAGGGGCGCTCATGGCGCCGATCATCTTGCCGATCTGGTAGATCATGGTGTTCCACACCAGCGTCGCCTTGGGATCCCCCTGTTCCTTGAGCTCGTGGATCGTGTCAGAATTGGAGGTGCCGAAGAGACTCACGAAGCCCCCGGCCCGGGAGCACATGAGCCGCACCTCCTCCACCGAGTGGGCCTCGATGTAGTCCAGCAGCTGCAAGACCGGCACGCTGCCGATGCGGGTGGGGGTAAAGGCCCCCTCGCCGTCGGCCCCCATGTTGCCGTCCACCATCCTGCCGTGGTCGTGGGCGCTGACGGTGATGCCCCCGTCGATGTGGCCCACGATGAAGTTCATGTCCTCATAGTGCTTTCCCAGAGAGGCGGCGTGGGCCTCCGCCACGGCCTTCTGGTTCAGAACGTGGGAGTGGGAGACCCGGTAGAGGCCCCGGATACCCGTGAGCCGGGCGTAGTCCCCGAATTCGTCCACGTTGGTGGGGTTCAGGGTATAGGCCTCCCGCCCGAATTCCTGAGCGAATTTCCAGGCCAGCATGACCCCCAGCTTCGCCGGGTGTTCGCTGCCGCCCACGGCGGCCTCGGTGTCGTCGTAGAGCTTCTGATCCACGACGGTGACGCCTCCCGGCTGGGTCTGGGCGCTGCCGCCCCGGCCCACAAAGACGTCGATGCTCCGGGGGTCCACCCCCTCCTCATGCAGCATGTCCAGGATGACCCCGTAGCGGAAGGGGATCTGCCCGTTCACGTGGGGGTACTTGAGGAGCTCCGGTGCGTCGTGAAAGAGGCTCTTTTCAAATAGGGAGTTCTCGTTTTCAAAGAGGCTCACCTTGGTGGAGGTGGAGCCGGGGTTGATGACGAGGATCCGGTAAACCTTTTTTACGGTCTCGGACATTTTGGAGATCATCTCCCGGTATTTCGATTTCCGCTCCGCGTCCCGGCGGGGAAGAGGGGCGCTTTCCTGTCGGAATAATATGCTGACTATACACCTTTTTTGGGAAAAGGAAAAGGGGAATTTCAGATTTCTCTTCCGCCTTTGCGCGGCGGAAAAAGTCTCCCCGGCCCGAGCGGGCCGGGGAGACGGAGCAGATCACGGTGCGGTCGGGGATGGCGGAGCAGATCACGGTGCGGTCGGGGATGGCGGAGCAGATCACGGTGCGGTCGGGGATGGCGGAG
>JAFXTU010000049.1 GCA_017535635.1 Oscillospiraceae bacterium | reverse complement strand
TAAACACTGCGCGGGCCCTGGACCCAAAAGGAGAAGGCACAGGACCCGCGCAATTCAGTTGTGTCGGCTCGGAGGGTTCCCGGCCTCCGGGCCATGCGCTTTATGTGAGGGGGAGGATTCCCGGCCTCCCCGTCAGCGCCGTGGATAAGGGATCAGTAAGGGATCAGGGAGAAGAGATCGGACCGCGCCTAGCAGTGATCAGCGAGACCCGTCCCTTTTGACACTTTACCCGATAGTAATGGTCAGCGTCGGTGCAGCAGTGGTGGTGCCAGGTACATAGGTAAAATCTGCACTCGTGCCAGATTCCACATCATCCAGACCTTCATACGCAATAGTCATGTCACCAGTAACAGCATCACCAGTGTGGGCAAGACCCTCCAGCCCGGTTTTGGCGTCGCTGTTCTGCCAACCAGCCTGTCCCTGCTTCAGCTCAACCGAGTAACCAGTCGCAATTTCGGTATCAGGCGCTTCAAGAATCTTAACGACGATTTCAGCGTACTTGCTGCGGATGTTGGCGGCGTCGGTGGATTCCTTGGATTTTTCCAGTTGGGCAGTAAACACCGGGATGGCGATGGCGACCAGGACGGCGATGATCGCCACGACGATCAGCAGCTCGGCCAGGGTGAAGCCCTTGTTGTTCTTCTTCATGAAACGTTTCACTCCTTGTTCATATTTCCCCGGCGGCCGAATGTGCAAATCGGGAACTTTCTTGAATTGTACACATTTTGAGACAGATTAAAATTTTACGAAAGTGTAAAAAAGTACTGGACAAATCCGAAAGGCTGTGCTATAATCCACCCGCAAACAAACCAGTGGTCGAGTTTTAAAATGTGTACTTTTTAGGACTATTTGAGACTATCTGTAGTAGCCTATAAATATAAAAAGTGCCGCCATCGGCGGCACTAAATTCATATAATCATCGCCGAAGGCGACACCTCAACTCCTCACTCCTCACTCCTCACTCCTCACTGAATCAAAACCGGCTGCCCGAGCGGGCAGCCGGTTTTGATTCAGCTCTTCTCTTCCACTAACGGCGTCATATTATAAAGGCTCAGTCCGATGGTGCTGGCGTTGTGCAGGAAGGCCGCCGTGCCGGGGGTGACCAGGCCCAGGAGTCCCGCCAGGAGGATGGCCCCGTTGAAGCCGATGCCCACCCTCGCGGTGGACCTCATCCGGGGCATGAGCCGGTCGCTGATCTGCTTCAGCACCACCAGCTGCCCCAGGGCGTCCCCGGAGACGGTGACGTCGGAGATCTCCTGGGCAATGTCCGCCCCCTCCTTCATGGCGATGCCCACGTCCGCGGCGGAGAGGGCGGGGGAGTCGTTGATCCCGTCTCCCACCATGATGACCTTTCGTCCCGCCGCCTTCTGTTCCTCCACGTAGCGGGCCTTGTCCTCCGGCAGGACCTCGGCGTAAAACTCCGTGATCCCGGCTCGGGCGGCCACGGCGGCGGCGGTTTTGTGGCTGTCCCCGGTCATCATGACCACGTGGCGGATGCCCTGCCCTTTCAGGCGGGCGATGACCTCCACCGCCTCCTCCTTCACCGGATCCGCGATGCCGATGACGGCGGCGAGATGCCCGTCGATGGCCAGGAACAGGCGGGAGTTTTCCTCCGGGATGGCCTCCAGCCTTTCCTCGTCCTCGGGCAGGAGAGGGACCCCCTCCACGTCGAAGATGAAGTGCCAGCTTCCCAGCACCACCCGGCCCTCTCCGATGGTGGAGACGATGCCGTGGGCCACGATGTACTCCGGCTTGGAGTGCATCTCCTCGTGCCGGAGCCCTTTCTCCACGGCGGCCCGGACCACGGCGTTTGCCAGGGAGTGGGGGAAGTGCTCCTCCAGGCAGGCGGCGATGCGAAGCATCTCCTCCGGGTCCCGTCCTTCCATGGCCACCACCTGCTCCACACAGGGAGTCGCCCTGGTGAGGGTCCCGGTCTTGTCGAAGACGATGGTGTCTGCCGCACTGATGGCCTCCAGGAACTTGCCGCCCTTCACCGTGAGCCGGTGCCGGTTGGCTTCGCTCATGGCCGAAAGGGTCGCCACGGGCATGGCAACCTCGATGGCGCAGGAGAAGTCCACCATGAGGACGCTGGCGGCCTTGGTGACGTTGCGCGTCAAAAGCCAGGTGAGGACCGCCGTGCCGAAGGTATAGGGGATCATGCGCTTCACCACCCGCTCCGCCTGGCTCTGGGCCGCGGGGGTCATGCGCTCGGACTCCTCGATCATCTGAATGATCTTGTCGTAGCGGGTCTGGCCGGAGACCTCCCGGACCTCCACCACCAGCTCGCCCTCCTCCACCACCGTGCCGGCAAAGACGGCCCGGCCGGGGATCTTCCGGACGGTGAGGGGTTCCCCGGTGAGGGCGGCCTGGTTCACCATGGCCTCGCCCTCGGCGGCGATACCGTCCAGGGGGATCATGTTGCCCATGGTGATGCGGATCCGGTCCCCCGCGGCGATGTCCTCGATGTCCGCCAGCTCGTCGGCCCCCTGACCCACCTTCCAGACCTTGGAGATGTTCAAGGCCAGGGACTGAGCCAGGTCGTCCACGGATTTCTTGTAGGTCCACTCCTCCAGGACCTCCCCCAGCTCCGTGAGGAAGGTGATGGAGTCGGCGGTGGGGAAGTCCCGGATCAGCAGACTGGCGCCGATGGCCGAGGCGTGGATGATCTCCGCGCCGAATCTGCCCTGCGCCAGGTCCCGGAGCCCGTGCCAGAGGAAGGGGAGGGCCCGGTACACCGTCAGCGCCGTCCGCAGGGGGACGGGCAGGAGGGTGCGCTTGAGGAAGCGGCGCAGCAGCATCCCGATGATCTTTTCCTTGTAGTGCTCGCTGTCGGCCCTGGCGGACACCGCCGGGACCTTCACACCGCTCTCCCCGGAGAGGGAGAGGGAGTCCAGCCAGCCCAGCAGCTCCTCCGCCGACTGCCGGAAGCGGATGGCCACCTCTCCGGTCCGGGCGAAAACCTGGACCTTGATCACATCTCTCCGTTCCAGCAGCGCATAATAGAGGATGTCTGCCTCCTGAGGGCTGAGTCTGCCCCGCGCCAGGGCCAGGTGGACCCGGTCAGGGCTTGTGTGTACGATCCTGTATCGCATTCGCTCCGCCCCGGCGCCTCACTCGTCCTTGCCGCGGCAGCAGCATTCCCCGTCCGGAGCGTTCTGGGCGGCCTTCTGCTTTGCCAGATAGTCCCCCGCCTTCACCTTCGCGTCGGCGTAGATGTCGGCGGACCGGGCCTGGACCTTTTCCACCCGCTCCATCACCCAGTCCTTTGCCACCAGGACCCCGGCGGCGGCGCCGGTGAAGACCTTGTCCGCGCCCTTCTGCCGCAGCAGTTCCAGACCCACGCTTCCCAGCAGAACGCCGCCCACAAAGGATTTCCAACCAAATTTTGCCATTTCTGTTTCCTCCCGATATTGTCTCTCCACACCCTGTTCAGCGGGTTTTCACCGCTTCGCCCCTCCGGCGTGCCGGGGGACAAACTGCCTTATTTTACCAATTATTTCGATTGAATTCAAGCTTTTTTTACAGGCAGAATCGTCACAAGTCTTGACAGAGATGGGCGCATCTGCTAGATTGAAACCATCCTGATAAAAAAGGGAGATGAAAGGTTATGCGCTTGATCGTATCCATCCTTCTGGGCGCCCTGGCGGGCTGGATCGCCGGCAAGATCATGAAGTCGGAGCACGGCTTTTGGATGAACGTGATCCTGGGTCTGGTGGGCGGCCTGGTGGGCGGCTGGCTGGGCGGCCTCATCGGCTTGGGGGGCGGCTGGCTCAGCGGCCTCATCCTTGCCGTAGCCGGGGCCTGTCTCCTGATCTGGCTCTACCGTGTCATCACCAAGAAGAAGTAAACAGGCTTTGCGCTCCGCGGTCCGCCCTTTTCGGCGGGCCGCGGATTGTTCAATGCGGTTTCGGATGAAAAAATCAAATCATGGTGGAAAAACCGCGCAGACTGCGTTACAATAAGAACAAAATACGATGCAGGCCGCTCCGGCGGCCCCAGAAAGGAGCAAGCACCATGGCGACCTTTACTTTTTCCATCTACTCCCAGGCGTTGCACCGTTCCACCGAGGTTTCCGCCATTATCCCAGCGGAAAAGCCCGCCTTCCCCGGCGTCCCCTTCGACCCGGACAAGCCCTTCCGGGCCATCTACCTCCTCCACGGCTACTCCGGCTCCCACCGGGACTGGCTCAACGGCTCCGTGATCTCCCAGCTGGCCCAGCAGCACCGCATCGCCGTGTTCTGCCCCTCCGGGGAGAACAGCTTTTATGTGGATGAGCCCAGCCGGGACGCCAACTACGCCACCTTCATCTGCGAGGAGCTGGTGGACTTCACCCGCCGGGTCTTCCCCCTCTCCCGGGAGCGGAAGGACACCATCATCGGCGGCTTCAGCATGGGCGGCTACGGCGCCATCCGCAACGGCATGAAGTACAACGAGACCTTCGGCAGCATCATCGCCCTCTCCTCCGCCCTCATCACCGACGGCATCGCCATGATGCCCGACGAGCCCGGCGATCCCCCGGCCCAGGGCGGCGGCATGGGCATGAGTCCCAGCTACTTCATCCACTGCTTCGGCAAGCCCAGCAAGATCAAGGGCTCCGACGTGGACCCCAAGGCCCTGGCCTCCAAGCTCATGGAAGGGGACGGCCCCCGGCCCGAGCTCTACATGGCCTGCGGCGCGGAGGACTTCCTCATTGAGTCCAACCGCAGCCTCCACCAGCATCTGGAGAGCGTGGGCTACCCCCATAAGTACACCGAAGGCCCCGGCACCCACAGCTGGGAGTACTGGAACCTCCACATCACCGAGGGCCTGAAATGGCTGGATGAGCTGGATAAGTAAAGCCCGACAGAAAAACGGCTGCTGCGGGACGACCCGCAGCAGCTCTTTTTTCAGCTCGCATATCGTTTTTCAGGGCTCGCTCTTCTTGTTACGCCCCCGGTCCTGCCGTTCGTGGATAAAGCCGTTGGCGGCCATCACGTCCCCCAGGGCCTCCAGGTACTTCTCTGATTGGTGGACGGCGAAGGCGTCCACGTCGATGGGGAGCTTCCGGGCGTCCATCTGCCGGATGCTCCAGATATACAGAAGATCCAGGGCGGGGATCAGCTGCTCCCCCTCCTCCGTCAGCACGTAGTCCGTGGCGGGGGGAAAGGTGTCGCTGATGACGATGCGCTTCACCAGCCCGTCCCGGATGAGCTCCTTGAGCTGCTGGCTCAGTACCTTTTCCGAGAGGGGCAGGACCTTCAAGGTCTGGTTGAAGTGGATGGTGCCGTAGGTGTAGATCTCGTGGAGGATCGTCATTTTCCACTTGCCTCCCAGGCAGTGCAGGGCATAGTGGTAGGGATTGGTGGGCTGGGAAAAATCTGTTCTGGCCATGCAGGCGCCTCCCTTGTCCCGTATTCTCCCGTTCAGTACCGTAATGATACCATAGATGCGGGGGCCGGTGTAGTATCCTTCCGCCGAATTTTAACCGCTCCTTTTGGGCATAATCCACAAGAGAAGTCCATTTTCAGGCGGTTTTCGTCCTTTTTTCTGCGGAATGACCCAATAATCCGGAAGATAACCGCTTACCATACGGTAATTACTTTCCAAAACTTCACTTACTGACAAGCAAGTGCCTTATTGTGCCTCCTTTCCTTCTTCCTTTATAATATAAACCAAAGCGATCAAACAGAATGAAGGAATAGGAGTGTGCATTATGGTACCTGTGCAGAAGGATTTCGTCAGCAAAATGTTCTCCGTGGAGGGCAAGGTAGCCCTCGTCACCGGCGCCACCGGCGCCTTGGGCTGCGTGCTCAGCAAGGGCTACGGCTACGCCGGCTGCAAGGTCTTTATGACCGGCCGGAACGAAGCCAAGCTCAAGGCCCTGGAGGAGGAATTCAAGGCCGAGGGCATCGACTGCGCCTACGCCGTGGGCGATCCCGCGGTGGAGGAGGACGTGAAAAAGGTCATCGCCGCCTGCGTCGCGAGGTACGGTGAGGTGAACATCCTGGCCGTGGCCCACGGCGTCAACAAGGTGCAGAACGTCCTGGAGCAGAGCGTGGAGGACTGGCAGAAGATCATGGACGCCGATTGCAAGAGCGTCTACATCGTCACCAAGTATGTGGCCGAGCAGATGGTCAAGCAGGGCAAGGGCGGCAAAATGGTGGTGGTCACCTCCCAGCGCTCCAAGCGGGGCATGGCGGGCTACACCGGCTACTGCACCAGCAAGGGCGGCGCGGACCTGATGGTGAACTGCCTGGCCTGCGACCTCACCGCCAAGTACGGCATCAACGTGAATTCCCTCTGCCCCACCGTGTTCCGCAGCGAGCTCACCGAGTGGATGTTCGACCCGGAGAGCCAGGTCTACAAGAACTTCCTGAACCGGGAGCCCATCGGCCGCCTGGCCGAGCCCAGCGATTTCGTGGGCTACGCCATCTTCCTCTCCTCCGCCGCCTCGGACTACATCACCGGCGCCAACTGCGACTGCTCCGGCGGCTACCTGGTGGTCTGAGGAGGGAAGGAGAGGCATGAAGCGCAGCGAAGTCAGGAACATCCTCGTCGCCGGGGGCGGCATGATGGGGAAGAATATCGCCTTCGTTTTCTCCTCCGAGCCCTCCTTCCGGGTGACGGTCTACGACATCCGGGAGACGGACGTGCCCGGCGGCATCCGCCTCAGCTGCGCCCAGCTGCTGGAAAAGGGCGTTCTGGACCCCGGGGAGCTGGAGGAGCGGCTGGGGCGCATCGGCTTCACCACCGATCTGGATTCTGAGGCCGTCAAGTCGGCGGACCTGGTGGTGGAGGCGGTGTTCGAGGACATGGGCGTAAAGCGGGAGACCTTTGCCAAGCTGGAGGCCCGCTGCCGCCCGGAGACCATTTTCTGCACCAACACCAGCGTCATGAGCCCTTCGGAGATCAGCCGGGAGCTCAAATACCGGGAGCGCTTCGTGGGAACCCACTTCTGGAACCCCGGCCACCTGATTCCCCTGGTGGAGGTGGTGAAGTCCGACGCCACCAGCGACGAGACGGCTCAGACGGTGATGGAGGTCCTTTCCGACGTGGGGAAGAAGCCCGTTCTCTGCCGGAAGGACGTGCCCGGCTTCATCGCCAACCGGATGCAGCACGCCCTCTGGCGGGAGGCCATCAGCATTGTGGAGAACGGCATCGCCGACGCCGAGACGGTGGATCTGGCGGTGAAGTACAGCTTCGGCCTGCGCCTAGGGCAGCTGGGTCCCATGGAGAACGCCGACATGGTGGGCACCGATCTCACCTGGAGCATCCACGACTACATCCTCCGGGACCTGGAGGATTCCCACCGGCCCTCGCCCCTGCTCACCAAGCTGAAAGAGGAGGGGAAGCTGGGCTTCAAGACCGGGGAGGGCTTCCAAAAGTGGACCCCGGAGGAGACGGCGGCCTCTGCCGCCGCCCTGAACGAATACCTGATAGACATGCTGTATTCTTGATCTTTTACAGGAAAGGTGGGACGCCGTAAGTGAACGCGGCCGAAATGGGACGGGATCCGGGGCAGGGAAGCCCTGTGCTGTTCATCGTCATCCCCTGCTACAACGAGCAGGAGGTGCTGCCCATCACGGCGCCCATGTTCCTGGAAAAGCTCAAAAGCCTGATCGAGCGAAACAAGATCAGCGATCTTAGCCGCATCCTTTTCGTCAACGACGGCTCCGGGGATCAGACCTGGAACCTGATCCGCGCCTTTGCCCGGCAAGAGGAGCACTTCATCGGCATCTCCCAGAGCCGGAACCGGGGACACCAGAACGCGGTGCTGGCGGGGCTGATGGAGGCAAAGGACAAGTGCGACATCACCATCTCCGTGGACTGCGACGGACAGGACGACCTGAATGCCATGGACGCCATGGTGGAAGAGTACCTGGCGGGCAGCGAGGTGGTCTACGGCGTGCGCAGCAAGCGGGACACGGATACCTTCTTCAAGCGTTTCACCGCCGAGAGCTTCTATAAGCTGCTGAACGCCATGGGCGCGGAGGTGGTGTACAACCACGCCGACTACCGCCTGATTTCCGCCCGGGTCCTGCGGGAACTGGCCGGGTTTGAGGAAGTGAACCTCTTCCTGCGGGGCCTGGTGCCCCTGGTGGGCTTCTCCAGCTCCACGGTCTATTACGAGCGGCACGAGCGCCTGGCTGGGAAGAGCCACTACCCTTTAGCCAAGATGCTGGCCCTGGCCTTCGACGGCATCACCAGCCTCTCGGTGAAGCCCATCCGCATCATCACTCTCTTCGGATTCTTCGTGGCCTTCCTGAGCTTCGTGGGGATCCTCTGGGCGCTGATCGCCGCCATCCTGGGAAAAACCGTGGCCGGCTGGACCAGCATGACCTGCATCATCTGCTTCGTCAGCGGCATCCAGCTCATCGCCCTGGGCGTCATCGGAGAGTATGTGGGCAAGACCTATCTGGAGACCAAGCGCCGTCCCCGCTATATCATCAGCGAGCGGACCTGGGAGGAGCCAGAGAACCGCCGGGACGGATGAATCATCATTTGAAAGAACATCATTTAGGAGGATAATCATCATGGGAAAGACTGTATTTGTTGACCTGACCCACCCCTTCAGCGCCGAGATCCCCCGCTGGCCCTACTTTGACAAGCCCGTCATCGACAACACCCACACCATGGCCAAGGGCGGCGTCTTGACCCAGAAGATCACCTGCACCATGCACACCGGCACCCACTGCGACGCTCCCCGCCACGTGATGGAGTATGAGTTCGACGGCCGCCGCGCCCGCTACACCCACGAGATGCCCGTGGACGCCTACACCGGCCAGGCCATCGTCTTCAAGATCGACATCGAGCCCTGGGGCCTCATCACCGACAAGCACCTGGACGCCTGCATGAAGAAGTACGGCCTCAAGAAGGGCGACCTGAAGGACAAGATCATCTGCCTCAACACCGGGATGCACCGCCTCTTCGACGACACCAAGGCCTACTACCACTACGCCGCCGGCACCGGCATCGACGCGGGCAAGTGGTTCGTGCGCCAGGGCGTCAAGTGCGTGGCCATGGACTCCCAGGCCCTGGACCACCCCCTGCACACCGCCATGAGCATGAACGGCATGACCCGTATGGACCTGCTGGGCGCCACCGGCAAGACCCTCATCGAGGAGTACAAGGAGCTCTTCGGCGAGGAGGCCTTCGCCGAGTTCGATAAGTTCGAGTATATCCGCATCCACGGCCAGGCCGCCTACGACAAGAAGTTCGGCGAGCTGGAGGCCATCGGCTGCTGGGGCACCTGGGAGCCCTGCCACAAGACCATGCTGGGCCACGGCATTGTGGGCGTGGAGAACCTGGGCGGCGACCTGGACAAGATCCCCGAGGGGACCTTCTTCCGCTTCAACTGCTTCCCCCTGCGCTGGTACCTGGGCGACGGTTCCATGGCCCGCTGCACTGCCGAGATCGACGAGGACCTGCTGGTGAAGGGCGTGCCCGACCGGACCTACGCTTACGGCGGCACCGGCTACGGCACCCCCGAGGGCAACGGCGACAGCGCCCTGGAGTACATGCAGAAGCTCTTCAACCGCAATAAGAAGAGCAAGAAGTAAGAATCCCTTTGTTCTTCCTTTCTCGGGGAGGCGGGCCTTCGGGCCCCCTTCCCGGTAAAACTGTTATAGAGGAGTCACGACTATGGCCAAGACCATCATCACCGTGGCCACCACCGGCGCGTGGCCCAAAAAGGAAAACAACCCCAACGTGCCCATGACCCCTTCGGAGATCGCCGAGGATGTGTACGACTGCTGGCAGGCCGGGGCAGCCATCGCCCATCTCCATATGCGGGACGATGAGGGCAACGGCACCATGAGCAAGGATAAGTTCGCCGAGACCATCTCCCTCCTGCGGAAGAGCCACCCGGACTGCGACGTGGTGCTGAACCTCACCACCTCCGGGGACCTCTACGCCACCGACGAGACCCGGCAGCTCCACCTGAAGGAGCTGCGGCCGGAAATGGCCTCCTACGACTGCGGCTCCATGAACTGGATGAACAACGCCCTCTTCATTAACTCTCCCGCCTTCCTGGAGGAGCTGGGGAAGAACATGCAGGCCTGGGGCGTAAAGCCGGAGATCGAGGCCTTTGACCCGGGCATGATCGCCAACGCCGCCTACTACCTGAAAAAGGGCGTGCTGAAAGCGCCCCTCCACTTCCAGTTCTGCATGGGCTGCGCCAATGGCATCCCCGGCAGCATGAAGAACCTGGTCTTCATGAAGGAGACCATGGAGAGCCTCTGCCCCGGCTCCACCTGGAGCACCTTCGGCGTGGGCCGGAGCGCCATGGAGATGCTCTACGGCGCCGTGGCCCTGGGGGGCCACATCCGGGTGGGCATGGAGGACAACGTGCTCTACGCCAAGGGCCAGCTGGCCTCCTCCAACCGGCAGTTCGTGGAGCGGGCCGCCCGGGTGATCCGGGAATACGGCAACGAGGTGGCCACTCCCGCCGAGGCCCGGGAGATCCTGGGCCTGGGGAAATGAGCTGGGGCCCCAGCTGGTTCTACTATCGCTGCCCGGACTGCGGGAAAAAGTTCCGCTCGGAAACCGGCCTCATGGCGGAATTAGGGGAAAAGTTCGACCGCTGCCCCGCCTGCGGAGCCAGGGGCGAGTACGAGACCGACGGCCCCATCCGCCCCGGCGCGGAGGAGTATGAGGAAACGGAGCCGTAGAGGCTCATCCATAAAGAAAGACCCGGGATCGCCGATACGACCGTACCGCTGATCCCGGGTCTTATTTGCACTCCGCTTTGAGGATTGAGGGCAAAATGATTATAAAAAAGAATACTAAAATGAAGCAGGGACAGGGCGGAGAAGAGAGCGTCCGGAAGAGACGGTCCGGAAATGAGAATACCGATCAGGCCGATGGAAAAAGGCGCAGCGAAGAGGATGGCCCGCCGAAGCTTTTTCTTGTCCATGCTGTCGCCGTTCTTTTCTGTATTGCGATATGGGCGCTCCCGGTAGACTGGGTCGGGCGCGGCAGGCTTCTCACCGCCCCTATTCCTTCTCCGGGGCCCGGATCACCACCTGGCCCTCCTCCAGGCTGAGCTTCACCCGATTCCCCTCCGTCCCCAGGGCGGAGAGGAATTCCGGCGGGATCTGCACCCGGCCGTTCCGGTCCAGAATGGCGAATTCCTCGTGGCTGGTGAAGTGAGCTTCCCCGGAGGTGTCGAAGGCGGCCACGTCCGCCATGCGCCCGGCGTAATCCGTCTTCATGATCCGCTCGGAGCTGATCTTCCCGTCCCGGATGGAGACCACCCGGGAGACCTTGTCCGCCACGCTGAGATCGTGGGTGACGATGACGATGGTGAGGCCCAGCTCCCGGTTCAGGCGCTGGAAGGTGCCGAAGATGTAGGCGGCGGTCTGGGGGTCCACGGAGCCTGTGGGCTCGTCGGCCAGGAGGATGTCCGGTTCGTTTGCCAGGGCGATGGCGATGGCGATGCGCTGCTGCTCGCCGCCGGAGAGCTCGCTGAGGCGGCTGTGCTTCTTGTGGCCCATGCCCACCAGCTCCAGCAGCTCCTCGGCCCGCTTCCGCCCGTCAGACCGCTTTTTCAGGAGCATGGGCATCTGCACGTTCTGCCAGGCGGGGAGGTAGGGGATCAGGTTCCGGGCGTTGTTCTGCCACACGAAGCCCACCTTGGAGCGCTTGTACTCCACCAGCTCCTTCTCGCTCATGCGGAAGAGGTCCAGCCCGTCCACGTAGAGCCGCCCGGCGGTGGGCCGGTCCAGCCCGCCGATCATGTTCAGGAAGGTGCTCTTGCCGCTGCCGGAATTGCCGATGATGGCCATGAGCTCCCCCCGGCGCACCTTGCAGTCCAGACCCTGGAGGGCCATGACCTCGGTCTCGTCGGTCTTGTAGATCTTCACCAGGTTGTCGCATTCAATGATGCATTCCGGCTCCGTCATGGTTGCACTTCCCCGTTTTCCAGCGAATAGACCCGGTCGCCGATCTCCATGAAGCCCTTGTCGTGGGTGGTCATGAGAATGGTGACGCCCATGGTCTCGTTCAGTTCCTTAAAGATCTTCACCACCTGCAGGGCGGTGTTGGTGTCCAGCTCGCCCGTGGGCTCGTCGGCGAAGACCAGCTTGGGCCCGTGGGCGATGGCCCGGGCGATGGCCACCCGCTGCTGCTCGCCGCCGGACATCTCGTTGGGGAGATGGCTCATGCGCTTCGATAGCCCAACCATCTCCAGGCATTCCTTCACCCGCGCCTTCCGGTCCCCCTGCCAGCCGGCCAGGCGCAGGGCGTACTCCACGTTCTCCGCGGCGGTCATGATGGGGATGAGGGCCACGCTCTGGAATACAAAGCCGATCTCCCGGCGCCTCAGGTTCGTCCGCTCCCGGTCCGTCAGCAGACTCACTTCCTTCCCCTCCAGCAGGACCTTCCCCTCCGTAGGCTGGTCCAGGCCGCAGAGAATGTTCATCAGGGTGGTCTTGCCGCTGCCGCTCCGCCCCTTGAGGATGGTGAGCTTCCCACGGGGGATCTCCACGCTCACGTCGCGGAGGGCCAGGAGCGTTCCCCCGTCGGGCAGGGGATAGGCCTTTGTGATGTGCTGCCCCGCAAGGAGCATTTCCAGCTTGTCCATACTTCAGTCCTCCCCCAGCTTCAGGGCCTGGGATATGCTCATGCGCTTCACCAGCACCCCCAGCACTCCCAGGCAGAGCACCACCATCACCGCCACCACGATGAGGAGCCGGGCCATGTCTGAAGATTCCGCGATGATCTCCAGAGGGATCACCGTGTCGGCGGCGGCGTAGGCGATTTGCACCAGAGGCACGAAGAGGCGGCTGGCCAGGATCCCCGCCCCGATCCCCAGGGCGATGGAGACAAAGGAGATGAAGATCTGTTCGTTGAGGAGCATGACGATGATCTCCCGCAGGGTCATGCCCATGGCCCGGAAGATGCCCAGGAGCAGCGTCCGGTCCCGGATGGAGAGGATCCAGTAGATGAGAAAGCCCACGGCGCAGAGGGTCAGGGCCACGGCGAAGCAGAGGGTCAGGATGCCGTTGGTACCCTGGAAAATGGGATCGTTCTTCAGCGCCACCAGCTGGGCCGTCCGGTCGGCGAAGGAGGTGAGGCGGACGCCGCTTTGGGCGGCGAAGTCGTAGATGAAGCTCGTATCCCCGTCCCTGGCCCGCATCCAGACCTGGTAGGGTACGGCGTCCCACTGGCTCATGAGATAGCTGAAATGGGCCACGATCAGGTAGTTGGAGAGCTCGGCGGTGCTCCCGTCCTCATTGAGGACCGTGGTGATGGGGTTGTAGGTGGGCCAGTAGTCCACGAAGCCGCAGATCACCCCCTGGGCGTTGAAGCCGTCCCGGCTGCGGTAGGTGATGCTGTCCCCCAGGCGGTAGCCCAGCTGGGTCTCCATGTTGCCGGAGACCAGCACGGCCATGGGGTCGCCGGCCATGGCGTTTAAGTACTCGTACCAGTGGACGGGCAGCAGCTCCGTCTTGAAGTCCACGCACTCCCCGAATTCTTTGGTGTTGATCCCCATGAGGAGGCAGCTCACGGCGCGGCTGGAGCCGTTTTTGGCGGCGCAGGTGGCCTCCCGGTCGCTGATGACCTTGGTGAGGGTTTCCGCCCCCTCCAGGGAGAGGTATTTCCCGAAGTCCGGCTCGAAGTAGTGGAGGCGGAAGGTGAGGCTGGGGTTCAGCCCAACGGACTCCGAGCGGTTGTCCGTCCAGGCCTCCTGGAGGACGATGTCCGCCCCGGTCATGTAGGTGATGCGCTCCTCCTCGGCGGTGTTCACCGTCCTGGCCGTGCGGGCGTTGAAGATACCGATGGCCAGGGTGATGACCAGGAAAGCCACGATGTAGCCCTGCTTGGAACGGGTGCGCAGGACCCAGAGGAAGGAGGAGTAGAGGGCGGGGCTCCAGCGCTTTTTCCCGACGGTGTACACCAGCCAGCTGACGGCAGGGACAATGCGCAGGCTGATGAGGCCCAGGCTCACGATGAAGAGGGAGGAGGAGAGGAAGAGCAGCGGGTCCAGCCCCTGCCCCTCCAGCACCTTCTGGGCCAAAAGGGCCTTCTGGGTGTTGAAGCTGTAGAGCCCGTAGAGGGAGACGGCCAGGAGCAGGAAGTCCACGAAAAAGCGCTGGAACCAGGGGGCGTCGCTCTTCCTCTTCTTCTGCTTCTGGGCCACGATGGTGAGGCGGGAGGCCCGGAGAGCCGGGAGCACCATGGCGCAGACGCTGAGGAGGGCCGCCGCCAGGGCAAAGAGGAGCACCGTGCCCGTATAGCGGACGCTGAGGGCCCGCCGGGAGACGAATTCCAGGAAGGCGCTGGAGGAGCCCAGGATCTGGCACACCAGGGCTGCCAGCGGCAGACCCGCGATCAGGCTGAGGATTGCCGTCACCAGGCTCTGGAGGAGGTAGATCAAAAGGATCTGGCCCCGGCGGGCGCCTCGGCTCTTGATGACGCTGATCTCGCTCTGCTCCATGCCCAGAATCTGGCCGGAGACCATGAAGATGAAGGCCACCAGCAGGGCGTAAATGGGTACCTGGAGGATGCGCAGGGTGACGGTGATCTTCGTCTCCGCCTTCCTATATTCTTCCAGGAGGGGGGCGAAGTAGTCGGTATAGCTGATGCCGTTCACCTGTCGGTGCTGCTCCCGCAGGGCCTGGGAGGCTTCGTACAGCGCCGGGACCTGGTCGATGGAGAGATCCCGATAGTCCATGATGACGAACCAGAGGCCCATGACCTTATAGGGAAGGCCGCTCAGATTCCCGGTGAGACGGTCAAAGTCCGCTTCCCGGATGAGGAGCTGGTCGGCATAGGAGCTGGGGGCCTTGTACCAGTAGTGGTCGTTCTCCTCCGCCGCGTCGAAGACGCCCGCAATCTTCACCCGTACGCTCGTCCCGTCGGGGAAGCAAAGCTCGTCCAGAGTGAAGGTCTCTCCCTCCATCAGGTTCAGGCTGATGAGGGCTTTCTGGCTCACCAGGGCTTCGATCACCCCGTCCTCCCGCCCTTCCGGCAGCTTCCCGGAGAGGAGCTTCAGGTGCTTCTCCAGACCGGAGAGGAAGCCCAGGCGCACCGTCTCGCTGCGGAAATTGGAGCGGCTGGTTTCCGGGCGGATGACCACGTCCTGCAGAAAGACGTTGCGGATCAGCCAGAGGCCGGAGAGACCCAGCTCTTCCGGCAGCCTCTCGGCCAGGGCGTCCTCGGCACGGAAGGCCTCGATGGGGGCGCTGTCCGCCCTCGCCCCCGCGTTCAGGGTGCTGAGAAGGTAGGCCGTGGTGGGATAGCGGCCGGTGGCGGCCACGCTGTCGGCCATGGTGTCCGTCAGCATCCGCTGCAAAGCCGCGTCCGTGTACATGGGGCCACCGGCGGCAATGGCGATGAGGAAGATGTTGCCGATGAGCAGGGCCGCCATGAGCCACTTCTTGTGAAGCATCTTCCGCAGTACAAAGCGAAGCATTTCTCCGGCCCTCCTCTCAGCTGTTGTAGGAGCTGACGACCACCTGGTCGCCCTCCCGAAGTCCGTGGAGTATGGTCACATTCCCGCCCGCGGAGGGACCCCGGACCACGTTCCGGCTCCGCACCGTGTCCCCCTCCAGGAGCTCCACGTAGCTCACCCCGTCCCGGTTCTTCACCGCGCCGGAGGGCACGGTGTAAACGCCGTCCAGCAGGGTGTAGCTCACCCTGGCCTCCCCTTCGGTGGAAAGAAGCTCAGCCGCGGGCTCGTCCAGCTCCAGCAGGACCACGTTGGTGGGGAAGACGCCGGAGACGACCTCCGGAGAGCTGACCACCCGGCCGGTGACGGTCTGGCTCCGGCTGCCCTTGGAGATGCGGATGCTCACGCTCCTGCCGTAGACGAAGCTGCCGCTGCTGCTGTTGCCGTAGAAGCGCAGCCCCGCGTCGGCGTAGACGGAGCATACTTCCGTCCCCGCCGGGACGAGGTCGCCGGGGCTGAGGCGGGTGTTCAGGCTGCGGATGCTCCCCTCCACCGGGGCGGTGAGGACCACCTGGGCAGCCTCCGCCTCCAGGACAGAAAGCTGGCTGTAGAGGGAAGAGAGGTAGTAGTCCGACTGGAGCTTGTACTTTTCCAGCTCCAGCTGGGCGTATTCCACCCGGAGCGCACGCTCGGCCCCGGAAGAAGACATGCCCTCGGCGGCCTGGAGAGCGCCCTCATAGTAGGACAGAAGCTCCTTCTGATTTGCCTCGGCGGAACTGATCTCCAGGCGCATCAGCTCCATGTCCGCCTGGCTGCCCAGGCCCTCCAGAATGGCGATGGGGTCCCCGGCGGAGACATGCTGGCCCCGGCTGACGCAGATTTCCTTCAAGCGGAGCTCGGAATTTCCGCTGCGGATGCTCTTCACAAACTGCCAGCTCTCGCTGACGGTGAGGCTGGCGCTGTGGCCCAGGGGTTCCGGCTGGATCTCTTTCAGGCGATACGTAGTGGATTTCCCCAGGCTCCCGCTGTCCAGGATCTGGGCTTCCCGCGCTTCGCCGGCAGCTTTGCCGCCGCAGCCGGAGGCCAGGAGCAGGCAGGAAGCGAGAAACAAGGGCAAGAGACGTTTAAGCACCCGCATATACCTGATCTCCTTCCTCCAGACCGGAGAGGATCTGGACCTGGGCGTCGTTCATGACGCCGCAGCGAACGTTCTGCCGCACCTGGACCCCGTCCACTACTTTATAGACGAAATAGCTGTCGTCCCTGTGCAGGGCGGAAGAGGGGACGATCAGCGCCCCCTCCGTCCGGCCGGAGATCACGAAGAGGACGGCGGTCATCCCGCTCTCCACGGGATTTCCCAGGTCCTCCGTCACCCGGAAGGAGCTCATCCCGGCGCGGCAGCCTTCACTTTCCTCCGCGCTCAGAAGCTCCACCTCCACCCTCCGGCCCTCCACCATAGCGTAGACCTCGTCCGCCCGGTCCAGGGCCGCGGTGGAGACGGGAGCGACGGAGAGGTACGTTTCCCCGTCCTCCGCCAGCCAGATCACGCCGGCGTTTTCCATGGCGTAGAGGCCGTCCGCGGCGGCGCAGGAGACCACCGTCCCGTCGCAGGGGGCGAGAAGGCTGCTTTTCGCCACCGCATCCTCCAGAGCCTCCAGGCTCTCCAGGGCGTCGGCCCGGTCCAGCTCCCAGAGAGCCCTGGATTCCTGCAGATCGTTTTCCAATTCCTCTGCCTGGAGCTCCGCCAGACGAATGGCGCTGCTCCCCGCCCCGGAGCGGCGAAGATTCTCCAGCTCCAGCTGCTTCAATTCGATCTGGATCTCCAGCTGGCGCTGGGAGATGGCCTCCGTCTCCTCCCAGTAGCTCAGGTAGCTCCGCTGCGCTTCCAGGGCGGAGGCAGCGTAGCTCACGTCCAGGCAGGCCAGCTCGTCCCCCGCCTTTACATGGCTGCCGGGGCAGACGTTTACCCCGGTCATGAGCCCGGCGGCGGGAAAGCTCAGCTCCCGGACCCGGGGGAGCACCAGTCCCTCATAGGTCTCCGTGACCCAGATGGTATCCCGCCGGACCTCCACGATGTCCATGGAGACCCCCTTGGGCTCCAGCAGGGCCGGGGCCTCCATCTCGCTCTTTTTTTCACAGGCGGGCAGGAGCAGGAGACCCAGGATCGCCAGCCCGGCCAGAAGATACCGGGGCTTAACCAACGATGACATACTCTCCCTCCTCCAGTCCCGAGACGATCTCGACATAGCTGCCGCTCCGGAGCCCGCACTTCACCTCCAGCGCCGATTTCAGGCCCGTGGCGTCCTCATGGTAGACGTAGCTCCGATCTCCCACGGTGAAGACCGCCCGCTCCGGCAGGAGCAGCACGTCCTCCCGCCGGTCCAGGGTGAGGCGCACTTCGCCCCTCACGGAACCCTCCGGGACCTCCTCGTCCAGAAGCTCTAGGCAGACGTTTTTCTGATCCCCGCTCAGCAGCTCGGCGCTGAGGCCGAAGAGAGCCGGGTCCCGGGCGACGCAGAGGTATTCCCCGTCCTGGGTCTCCACCAGGAAGCTCTCCCCCTCCGGGAAGAGGGCCCAGTCTGCCGTTCTCGCCACGAAGACGGCGGAGGAGGAGTCCGTGACCGTGACCACCGTCTCCGAGCGGCCGGAGCGGCTGGATTCATTGATGGCCTTGGCGTAGGTGACCGTTCCGTCCATGGGGGCGTAGAGCCGCAGGCTCTCCAGGGCTTCGGTCTGCTCCGCCAGCTGCTTTTCCCGGATGGCAATGGCCGAGGTGTAGTAGTCCACGTCGGAGCGCCGGGCGTCGGAGCTCACGGTGGAGTAGCCCCCCAGCAGGGCTTCCTCCTCCAGGGCGATCTCCAGCCCCCGCCGGGCGGCCTCCAGATGGATGCGCAGCCGCTCCAGCTCCGCCTCCGTAGCTTCCGCCGCGCTCGCCTCCGCCGTTGTGTCCAGCTCCGCCAGCAGGTCCCCGGCCCTGACTTCGTCCCCCGCGGAGACGTAGACGGCGCCGTAGGGCCGGTCCGGAACGCCGAAGCGCAGGTCCTCCCGACGGGTGGGACTGTAGGTAAAGCTCACCTTCACCTCCAGGGCGATGTCGCCTCGGGTCACGGCGGCGGTGGAGTACTCCGCCCCGGCAAAGGGGGTCACCAGGGGCAGGGCGGGGGCGTCGGCCTCCTTGGGAAGGAGGAAGCAGCCGCCCAGCAGCGCCGAAAGGCCCAGCGCCGTCAGGGGTATCAGCCATTTCTTCAAGGTATCACCAGCCATCTCTTCCTGGGCGGCCTCCGCCGCCCGATAAAAACATATAATTATATAACGAAACGGGGATGGCCGTCAATGTTTTTCGGGAGCTGTTCCCCGGGGGGAAATGCGCTCCGGGGAGAACAGATTCTTCTTGTGTTCCTCCGGGTATCCGAATATAATACACAATATAGAATAAATGAATGAACAGGAGGACCCGAGCATGTTTTACGAAACCGAAAAGAACGACCACGGCCTCGCCCGCCCGCCCTTCAAATCCTGCGTGGTCCCCCGGGCCATCGGCTGGCTGAGTACCCGCAGCGCCGAGGGCGTGGACAACCTGGCCCCCTACAGCCAGTTCACGAACCTGACCTTCGATCCGCCCTACGTCCTGGTATCCATCAACCGCACTCCCTCCCGGAAGCGGAAGGACACCGCCGAGAACATCGAGACCACCGGGGAATTTGTCTACAACATCGTGCCCTATGAGCTGCGGGAAGCCATGAACATCACCGCCGCCCCCTTCCCGCCGGAGGTGGACGAGTTCGAGGCAGCCGGGCTCCACAAGGCCCCCAGCAGCATGGTGAAGCCCTTCCGGGTGGCGGAGTCCCCCATCAATCTGGAATGCACATATGTCCAGACCATCGTGCTCCCCGGGAACTCCAATTCCGGCACCGTGGACATCATCATCGGCAAGGTGGTGGGCGTGAACATCCACGACGACGTGCTCCTCCCCGACGGGAAGATCAACATGGAGAAGATCCGGCCCCTGGCCAGGATGGGCTACTCCGACTACACCTCCGCCGAGCACGTCTTTGAGATCCCGCCCTCCCTTCTGGCCGGCGGGACCCCGGAGACCGCCGCCCTGGGCCTGGAAGGGGCAGCGGGGAAAATGCCTTAACAATCAACTCGAACCCGCTTCGCTGGGCTTCGAGTTGAGAAGGCTTGCGCTCCGCTACCCGCACTCGCTTCGCTCGCACAGTCCGCTCCGCGAGAGGTATTTTTGGGCGGAAGTGAATTCCGCCCAAAAATGATTCCGAATTTATTCGCATCTGCGGATGCGAACTCTGCGAGGCTTTTGCGAGGCTGTTTTTGCGGGTGAAAACTTGATCGAACTTAGGAGGAATGGTATGCGCCGGACGGTTATTGGGATCCTGGCCCATGTGGTTGCGGGGAAGACGACTCTGTCGGAAGCCCTGCTCTATGAGTCCGGCGCCATCCGCAGCCTGGGAAGGGTGGACCACGGGGACGCCCATCTGGACACCTTCGCCCTGGAGCGGCAGCGGGGGATCACCATCTTCTCCAAGCAGGCCATGCTCCGCCTTCCCGGCTGGCAGGCCGCCCTCCTGGACACTCCCGGGCACGTGGACTTCTCCCCGGAGGCGGAGCGGACCCTGGACGTGCTGGACTGCGCGGTCCTGGTGGTCAGCGCCGCCGACGGGGTGCAGAGCCACACCCGCACCCTCTGGCGGCTCCTGCGGCAGCGGCGCATCCCCACCTTCCTCTTTGTGAACAAGACGGACCTGCCCTGGGCCGGGAAGGAGGCCCTGCTCAGCGGTCTCCGAGCCCAGCTGGGGGAGGGGATCTACGACGTGGAGGCTCCGGACCTGGAGAGCATGTCCCTCATGGAAGAGAGCCTCCTGGAGGAATACCTCTCCACCGGGACCCTGGGGCAGGAGAGCCTTCGGCGGGCGATCCGGGCCTGCGCCCTCACCCCCTGCCGATTCGGGGCGGCCCTGCGCCTCACCGGGACGGCGGAATTCCTGGAGGACCTGCGTGCCCTTGCCCCGGAGTCTCCCGCAAAAAAAGAATTCGGCGCCCGGGTCTTCAAGATCGCCCGGGAGGAGGGGACGCGGCTCAGCTACCTGAAGATTACCGGCGGCGTCCTCCGGGTCCGGGACAGCGTCCCGGGGCCTGACGGCCCGGAGAAGGTGAGCCAGCTCCGGGTCTACAACGGCGCGAAGTTCGAGCAGGTGGAGGAGGCCCTCCCCGGGGACGTGGTGGCCGCCGCCGGACTGAGCTTCACCCGCCCCGGCATGGGCCTGGGGGCGGAGAAGGGGGAGTCGGCCCCCGCCCTGGGGCCGGTCCTGGCCTGCCGGGTCCTGCTGCCCCCGGGGGCCGATCCCCACCGGGTCCTCCTTCAGCTGCGGCAGCTGGAGGAGGAGGAACCCCAGCTCCGGGTCCGCTGGGAGGAGGGGACGGAAGAGCTGCAGGTCCAGGTCATGGGACCGGTGCAGCTGGAGGTCCTCCATGAGCTGCTCCTGGGCCGCTTCGGGCTGGACGCCGCCTTCGGCCCGCCCCAGGTCCTCTACCGGGAGACCATCGCCGACACGGTGGAAGGGGTGGGTCACTACGAACCCCTGCGGCACTATGCCGAGGTGCACCTGCTCCTCTCGCCGGGGGAGCGGGGGAGCGGTATTCAGGCCCGCAGCCGCTGCTCCGAGGACGAGCTGGACCGGAACTGGCAGCGCCTCATCCTCACCCATGTGCTGGAAAAGCGGCATCGGGGCGTCCTCATCGGCGCGCCGCTGACGGACGTGGTGATCACCCTGGTCTCCGGCCGGGCCCATCTGAAGCACACCGAGGGGGGCGACTTCCGCCAGGCCACCTACCGGGCCATCCGGCAGGGTCTCATGCAGGCCCGGACGGTCCTCCTGGAGCCCTGGTACCGATACCGGATCGAGCTTCCCACGGCTTCCCTGGGCAGGGCCATGAGCGACCTGACGAGAATGGGGGCGGAGCAGGAGCCTCCGGAGACGGCAGGGGAGACCAGTGTCCTCAGCGGCAGAGCCCCGGTGGCCGCCCTGCGGGATTACCCTTCGCTTCTCAGCTCCTTCACCCACGGCCTGGGGAGCATCGCCCTCACACCCGACGGCTACGCCCCCTGCCGGGAGCAGGAAAAGGTCGCCTCGGAGATCGGATATGACCCCACTGCGGACACGGAGAATCCGCCCCACAGCGTCTTCTGTTCCCACGGCGCGGGCTATGTGGTGCCCTGGGAGGAGGTCTTCTCCCACATGCACCTCCCCAGCGTCCTCCACCCGCCCACCCCGGCCATGGAGCTGCGGGAGCAGGCGGCCCGGTTTACCGCCCGCGTCGCCCTGGACGAGGAGCTGGCCTCCATCTTCGAGCGGACCTACGGCCCCATCCGGCGGGACCGGGGGCGGGCCATGGCCCCGCCGCCCCGCTCGGGCCCGGACAAGCCCTGGAAGAGCGCTCTCTCGGAGGAGGGGCCGGAGTACCTGCTGGTGGACGGGTACAACATCATCCACGCCTGGCCAGGCCTCCGGGAGATCGCGGAGGAAAACCTGGACGCCGCCAGAGCTAAGCTCATCGAGACCCTGCGGAACTACCAGGGCTTCAAGCAGTCCCCGGTGATCCTGGTCTTCGACGCCTACAAGGTGAAGGGAAACCCCGGAAGCGTGGAGCGCCTGGGGGGCCTGGACGTGGTCTATACCAGGGAAGCGGAGACGGCGGACATGTTCATCGAGAAGGCCACCTACGACCTGAGCAAGAAGCACCGGGTCCGGGTCGCCACCTCCGACGGGCTGGAGCAGATCATCATCCTGGGCCACGGGGCCCTGCGGGTCCCCGCCGCCGCCTTTGAAGCGGAGGTCCGGGCATCCGAGGAGGCCATCCGGGCCTACCTCCGGGAACTGAAGTAAAGCATGAAAGAGAAGGAAATACAAATGCCGAAGCAAGCGCAGAGCCAGGATAAGCTGGGTACCATGCCCGTTGGAAAGCTGCTCATCGTCATGTCCCTGCCCATGATGATCTCCATGCTGGTGCAGGCCCTCTACAACGCCATAGACGCCATGTTCGTGGCCCGGCTCAGCGAGGACGCCCTCACGGCGGTGTCCCTGGCCTGGCCCTTCCAGAACGTGATGATCGCCGTGGGCGTGGGCTCCGGCGTGGGCGTCAGCGCCCTGGTGTCCCGGGCCCTGGGAAAAGGGGACCGGGAGGCAGCGGAGCGGACTGCCAACGTGCAGAATTTTCTCACCGTCTGCTACGCCCTGGTCTTTGCGGTCCTGGGACTCACCCTCTCCCGGACCCTCTTCACCATGCAGACGGAGGACCCCACCATCGTCTCCTACGGGACCACCTACCTCACCATCTGCGCGGTCTGCTGCGTGGGGATGCTCTACGGGCAGAACCTGGAAAAGCTCCTCACCGCCACGGGGAGCAGCGTCCTCAGCATGATCTGCCAGGCCACGGGGGCCGTGGTGAACATCATCCTGGACCCGCTGCTGATCTTCGGCGTGGGCCCCTTCCCCCGGCTGGAGGTGGCCGGGGCCGCCTGGGCCACCGTCATCGGCCAGTTCGTGGCGGCCATTTTGGCCCTGATCTTCTGCCTGAAGTACAACCAGGCCACCCGCTTCCGCCTCCGGCAGATGCTGCCCTCCTGGCCCATCGTCAAGGCCATCGCCTCCATCGGCGTTCCCTCGGCGCTGACGGTGTGCCTGGGCAGCGCCATCAGCTACGGGATGAACGCCATCATCCTGCCCTTTACCACCACGGCGGCGGCGGTATTCGGCGTATGGATGAAGCTGCAGTACTTCGCCTTCATGCCGGTCTTCGGCCTCAACAACGGCACCATCGCCATCTATTCCTACAACTTCGGCGCCGGGCGGATGGACCGGGTGCGGGAGACCCTGCGCCTGTCCATCTTCATCAGCGCCGGCTTTACCATCCTGGCGGCCATCGTCTATGAGCTCATCCCCCGGCAGATGCTGGGCCTCTTCGACGCTTCGGAGCATATGCTGGCCCTGGGGGTCCCTGCCCTGCGGATCTGCGCCGTCTCTTTGCCTTTCGGGGCCATGAGCGTCATTTTCTCCTCCTCCTACCAGTCCCTGGGCTACAGCGGCCTCACGCTGCTGGTGAGCGTCTGCCGCCAGATGGTCTTCCCCCTTCCCATCGCCTGGCTTCTGGCGAGAAGCGGCGTCCTGGAGCGGGTCTGGCCGGCGGTCCCGGCGGGAGAGCTGATGACCTTCGCGCTGGCTTTTTTCCTGGCCCGCTTCGTGCTGAAAAAAGCAGAGGAGAAGCTGAAAGAGAAAAAAGAAATGTGATCCGAAACACAATTTGAACATAAACGGCTTCGCGTCCCGCCTGAACCCAGGCAGGGCGCGAGGAAAAGGAGAAGCCATGAACAGAAAGCGTTTACTCTTGATCCTGGCGGCGCTGATGTGCCTTTGCCTGCTGGCGGGCTGCGCGAAGACCTCCGCCCCCGCGCCCACGGAGGTCCCCGCCACCACGCAGGCGCCCGCCCCCGCGCCCACGGAGATCCCTGCGCCCACGGAAGCACCGGCGCCCACAGAGGAGTCCCCGGCACCCACGGAAGCCCCCGACAGCGGGACCGAGGCCCCGCCCAAGGACGCCAGCCAGAGCCTCCCCAAGACCCCGGACTGGCTTGCCCTCCCCGAGGGCGCGGAGTGGCTGTCGGACCGGGAGCTGGCCGAGTGGGGCGCCTGGTTCAGCATGGACTTCCTGCGCGCTCAGTTCCTCTATTCCACCTATCACAGCCCGGAGGACGTAGACATTGCCCAGACCTTCTACAATCGGGGTACCCGGGACCTGGTGGTGGACATGACGGACGTCCGGGCCTTCCTGCTGGAGTACGGCATGTGGAACAGCTTTGTGGACGTGCTGAAGCTCAGCTCGGAGGAGATCGACGAGGCCCTGAAGGACTACGTCGGGCTCACCCTGGCGGAGACGAGCGGCGTCGGCATGTATATGCTGAGCTACGTCCCGGAGACGGACTGCTATTACATGTTCCGGGGCGACACCAACCGCATGCCGGACCCCATCTTCCTCTACGGCTGGAAGGACGGGGATCAGGTCGCCCTCTTCTACGAGGGCTTCGCCTACGGACACGGACGGAACCTGAGCGGCGTATTCCGGGTGGTCCTGGAACAGACGCCGGGGGACTGGCGCTTCCGCTCCAACGAGATGTGCGATACCGGCGGAAGGTGGGTGAGCTATGTGGCAGAGCCGGACGACTGGTTCCCGGAGCAGGTGGAAACGCCGGTGGAACTGAGCGTTCCGGAGCCTGATGCCGCGCTCTCCACCGGGGACATGACGTCCGCCAAGGAGAACGTTCGGGCCATTTTGGAAGCGGAGACCGTTCAGGACGCCGCCGAGGACTATGTCTTCGGGATCGACAGCTATGACTGCCTCTGGGGGAAAGAGGGAGACGCGACGGCGGTCTTCTTTGTGGGCGCGGACGGGACCGTGATTCGTCTCCCCGTCCGGGAGGATATCGAGCCGGACAGCATCTGGGTGGATATGAGCTCCCTGCTCCTCCAGTACACCTGGTCCCAGGAGGAGGAGACGGGCGGCCACAGTGTGAACAGCACCTTCCTCATCCCCACCGGCGAGCTCTTCGTCAGTGATATCCATTGGTAAAAAGGAGGAACTGAAAAATGGGAATGCGTTTTGACACGCTGCTCTTTCCCGGCGGCCTGAGCCGCGCCTTTACCCTCAGCTACGACGACGGCGTGACCCAGGACCACCGGCTGGCGGCCCTCTTCCGGCAGTACGGGCTGAAATGCACCTTCAACCTCAACTCCGGGATGTACGGCCACAAGTTCAGCGAGGGCGTGATCCGCATGGAGGAAAAGGAGATCGACGAGTGCTACGCAGGACAGGAGCTGGGGGGCCACGCCCTTTATCACTCCGCTCTGGACAGCGTGGGGAAGCCCCTCATGGCCTATGAGATCATCGAAGACAAACGGCGGCTGGAGACCCATACACAGAGGCCCATCCTCATGTTTGCCTACCCCTTCGGCACCTGGAACGACGACGTGGTGGAGCAGTTGAAAATGGCGGGTTACGAGGGAGCCAGGACCGTGGTCTCCACCGGCTCCTTCACTCTCCCCAAGGACCCCCTCCGCTGGGACCCCACCTGCCACCACAACGACCCCAAGCTCATGGAGCTGGCCAAACAGTTTGCCGAAGGTCCGGCCCTCGGTCCCATGCTCTTCTACGTCTGGGGCCATGCCTACGAGTTCGACGGGATGCAGAACTGGAACGTGATCGAGGAGCTCTGCGCCTATATCGCTGAGCACAAAGAAGGCATCTGGCGCTGCACCAACGGGGAGCTGCTGCGCTATATGAAGGCCCACAATGCGCTGGAATACTCCGCCGACGGGAGCATGATCGCCAATCCCTCCGCCCTGGACGTCTGGCTGAGGCTGGAGAAGGGCGCGACCTGCATCCCCGCGGGAGGCTGTGTCCGTGCCTAAGGAAGGAAGAAAGGGAACCCGCAGCGGGCGGGGGAGCGAGCTCAAGTGCCCGGACTGCGGCGCCGTCTTCGAGCCGCCGGAGGGAAAGAACGTCTGTTATTGCAAAAACTGCGGAGCCAGGCTGCTCATCGACTTCGGCATGCCCTTCGTGAAGCCGGAGGTGATCGTCACCCAGCACGGGGACACCTCCGGCAGGCCCTCCCCCGAGGTGGAAGAGGCCCTGGAGGGGGATAAGCACCGGGACGCGGAGGAGCGTGTCCTCCGCATGGGCGGGGCCATCCTCTTCGCGGTGGTCCTGATCCTGGTGGTGGTCCTCTTCATCGTGCTGAATCGGTTCTGAGGAACCGGAAGCGGGATCATCAAGCATCTGAATAACACGCCGCCGGACCGGCGAAAGCCGGTCCGGCGGTCGTATCGCAAGGTTATCTTATTTCTTCAGCCGGAACACGTTCCAGCTCAGGGGCTGGAGGGTGGCCCTGACCTTTCCGTCCTCCAGCCTGGAAGCCGCGTTCACCCGGGGCTTCACCGCGTCGGGGTTTTCATAGGTGTTGGCCGCCTTCAGATCCCTGGAGAACATCTCGATGTGCTCCGAGAGGGTCCAGCCGGCAAAGCCGGAGACATCCAGCTCCAGGTCGTTGCTGGCTTCCCAGCTCCGGTTGATGACGAAGACGTTCAGCTCGTCCTCGCTGTCGCTCAGGGCAGCCGCCGCGTCGATGAAGGGGAGCCCCTCGTGCCGGGCGTAGGTGGAGTTGTCGTCCACCACATAGCCGGGGATGTCGAAGGTGTCGCAGTCCACCTTCACCTCCATGCTGGTGCCCCTGCCCCAGTTCATCAACTGGGTGAAGGGGTAGTAGGAGGCGCTGCGCCACACGTGGTCGTGGTCGCAGGCGGTGAGAGCGCCCAGACCGCCGGTCATGCAGCCCACTTTCACCCGGTCCGCGTGGCGGAGGAAGGCGAGGATGACGCCGCTGTTCGACAGGGCGTTCATCATGTCCCCCATGCCCATGCCGGGGCCGAAGGCGGGCATCTTGTCCGGGTCATGGCGGACATATTTCTGCTCGGGCCGGAACTGGTAGTGGGCCCGGTAGAGGTTGTGGGGGCCGTAGCCGGGCTCGAAGGTGCCGTGGGGCCGGGGCATGACGCCGTACTCGTCGAAGGAGAGCATCATCTTCCGGTCGGAGCGGCACTTGGCCTGCACAAAGTCGCAGAGGGCGATCTCCGTGTTGATGTAGTCCTCGAAGAAGATGCTGCCGCCCAGGAGGGCCGCCCAGTCGTCCGGGGGCGCGGAGTGGTAGTGGTGGAGGGAGACGTAGTCCACGGCCTCGTAGCACTCCTGCAGGACCTCCAGGTCCCACTGGGGATAGTGGGCCAGGAAGGGGGAGGAGGAGACGCAGACCGCCGTCTCGATGGAGCCGTCCACCCATTTCATGGCCTTGCTGGTCTCACCCGCCAGGATGCCGTAGCCCCGGGGGTCCCGCTCCCAGGAGGCGATCTGCCAGGGGCCGTCCATCTCGTTGCCCAGGTACCAGAGCTTCACCCCGTAGGGCTTTTCATGGCCGTACTTCCGCCGCAGGTCGGACCACCAGGTGCCGCCCTCATGGTTGGTATACTCGGTGATGTAGATGGCGTCGTTCAGGTTCCCGGTGCCCAGGTTGATGGTGTAGAGGGGCTCGAAGCCCACCCGTTCGGCCCACTGGAGGTATTCGTCGTGGCCCACGTCGTTGGGGATGTACTGGTGCCAGGCCAGGTCCAGGTGGGCCTTGCGCTGCTCTATGGGGCCGATGGAATCCTTCCAATCCCAGCCGGAGACGAAGTTGCCGCCGGGGAGCCGGACCGCCGGGAGGGGCGTGGAGCGCAGAGCCTCCATGAAGTCCTGCCGGAAGCCCTTTTCATCCGCCGTGGGGTGCTTGGGGTTATACATGTTCCCGTTCACCATGCTGCCGATGGGCTCCAGAAACGCGCCGTAGAGCCGGGGGGAGATGGCTCCCACCCGGAAGGCGGGGTGGATCGTGAGAATGGCTTTTTTCGGCATCTCAGCCCTCCTGGGCCTTCAGGCCCTTCCGATAGGTCTCGATGGCGAGCTCCACCAGGTCCTCCGGCGGCTCCTGGCAGACCTCCACGGTGTCGCCCCAGATCATGGCGTAGGGGGCGTCCGCCGTGAGGGGCTTCCACTCCGGCATGGGGGTGCCGTCGGCGTCGGGGCCGTTGGGATCCCCGGAGCGGATGAAATTCGCCCAGTAGTTGCACATCTTCCGGGCCAGGTCATAGTGCTTGCCCACGAAGGGCCGCCAGCACTTACTAAGGGTCTCGAAGTAGAACCAGAGGTCCACGCTGTGGAAGGTGCCGGGATGGTCCCAGCCGGGGATCTCCGCGTCGAATACGGCGTAGTAGACGGGGCTAGGTACCCCCAACTCTTTCTGCTGCCGCACCAGGGCGTTCACCGCGATCTCCAGGCCGTTGACGAAGGAGCGCTTCACCTTTTCTCCCACCTCGCCGGTGCAGATGCGAAGGAACTCACCCGCCTTGTCTCCGAAGATGGCCCTGGCCTTCTCCTCGAATTCCTCCTTGGTGTTGGCCATGAGGCCGGTGGCGAATTCGTCCATGGTCCGGGTGATCATCAGGGGGACGGAATAGCGTTTGCCCCGCATGATGTTGTCCGTGGCCTCCCCGGTCTGGAACACGCCGTCGGGCGTGGTGCCGAACCAGCCCTTGAATTCCTCGCACTTGTCCCGCAGGGTCACAGCGTCGATGGCCCGCGCTTCCTCCAGGGTCTTCACCCCCAGGTAGTCGAAAAAGCGGACGCCCTGCTCCTCGGAGGCGGCAAAGGTCCGCTCTCCGGGGAAGAAGTTGGAGTACACCCCGGCCATGATGCCGCTCTGGATGATGGCCCGCTGGAACAGCCCCTCGTTCTGGGGGCTGGTGAGCTGGGCGCAGACGCTGCCGCCCCCGGCGGACTGGCCGCCGATGGTGATGTTCTCCGGGTCGCCGCCGAAGGCGGCGATGTTCCGCTTTACCCAGCGGGTGCCCGCCTGCTGGTCCAGGTGGCCGAAGTTGGAGGGCGCGTCGGGCTGCTCTTTCGTAAGCTGGGGGTGGGCCAGGAAGCCGAAGACGTTCAGCCGGTAGTTCACCGTGACCACCACGATGCCCCGACGGGCGATGCGCTCCCCGTCAAACTCCATCTCCGCCGGGTTCCCCTCCCGAAGGCCGCCGCCGAAGTACCACACGAAGACCGGCAGCTTCTCCTCCGGCGTTTTGGCCGGCGTCCACACGTTCAGGTAGAGACAGTCCTCGTCCATGGGGATCTCCGGGTCCACGTTCCACTCCCGGGTGTAGATGTTGTCCTTGTCCAGGCCGGGGATGTGCTGCATGGAGATGGGCTTGAAGGTGAGGCAAGGGAGCTCTCCCTCCCAGGGGATCACGGGCTGGGGGGCGCGCCAGCGGTTTTTCCCCACCGGGGGCGCGGCGAAGGGGATGCCCTTGAACGAGGTGATCCTGGGGTCCGCCGCCGGGATGCCCCGGACGACGCCGCCTTCGACTTTCGCTTTGCGGATCATACGCGGTCACTCCTTTTTATCAAGCATTGTTGTTGATTTTCCGTCATCAAATCGGAGAAACGCCGAAAAAGTGATTCTTCCATAACCATTTAATCATATTTCCTCTTGAAAATCCAATCAAATTATAGTAATTTGGATATAACTAGAGGATTATGGAGGATCCAAGATGACCAGAACACAGATGAACTGCTTCACCGCCGTGATGCGGACCCTGAGCTTCACCAAGGCGGCGAACCTGCTTTATACCTCCCAGCCCGCCATCAGCAAGAACATCTCCAAGCTGGAGGAGGAGCTGGGCTGCCGCCTCTTCCAGCGCAGCGGCAGCAGCCTGACGGTGACGGAGGCGGGCTGGATCCTGAATGAATATCTGGAGATGACGGAGCGGGAATTCCAGAAGATGCAGGAGGAGATCCGCCGGGTCAGCCAGAACGAGGGGCGGATCATCAAGATCGGCTGCCCGGAGACCTGGAACCCCCATTTTCTGTACGGGATCCTGAAGGAGCTCACCGCCGGGCTGCCGGAGCTTAAGTACACCGTGGAGTCCTACCGCCTTTCGGAGCTCTTGTCCAGGCTCGCGGGGGGCGCCTTCGACGCCATCATCACCCACGATTTCTACGCCTCCTCCAACCTGGGCCCCGAAGCCTGCCCGGTGGGGGAGACCGGCTGCGGCCTCCTCTATTCCCCGGAGCACTTCCCGGACATCACTTCTCCCGAGCAGCTGGCCACGGTCAACTTCCTGGTTTTTGACGACGATATCAGCAAGGTCTCCAAGCGCTTCGGCGGCGTGATCCGGGACGCCTGCGAGGATTTCGGCTTCTCGCCCCGGATCCGCAGCACCCTCCAGGCCTCCACGGCCCTGTTCGAGACCTCCAACGGCAAGGGCGTCATGTTCTTCAGCGACTGGGACAGCCCGGTTTCCAACCCCATTTACGGTTACGTCCCCCTGAAACGGCGTCTGCCGGTGATGCTCTTCTATTACCCGGACAAGCTCACCCGGGAAACCCGGCAGCTGGTGGAGGCCGCCAAAAAGAGAAGCGCAGGGAAGTAGAGAAGGCAGAGGAACGGAGGGAACCCTGCTCGTTTACAAGAAGGGGAGGCTCCGGTCTGAGCACTTGCATCAGCCGGTACAATATGCTAGAATACAGCTAAAGATAGTCGGGCAGGATCGGACGAACTCCTGCCCGCTTATCAATCCGAAAAGAAGGAGATTTGCTGTTTGAAGACCCGCAGATCACTGGACATTGCGGCCTGACCGGGAGGTTTGCCGCAATTCCCCAAGCCTCCCGTCCATAGGGCAGTTGCCGTCAACAACATTCAGGAGGAAAAACAATGGATAAAAATGACGTGATCATTCGTTTGGAAAAGAGCAGCGAACACCGGGAGGTGGAGACCCTGATCCGGGAGGCGTTCTGGAACGTCTACCGCCCCGGCTGCCTGGAGCATTATGTGATCCATGTGCTGCGCCGCGACGACGCCTTTGTGCCGGAGCTGGATCTGGTGATGGTGCGCAATGGCCGGATCATCGGGCAGAACATGTTCATGCGGGCGGAGATCCTGGGCGACGACGGCAGGAGCATCCCCATCATGACCATGGGTCCCATCTGCATCACCCCGGAGCTGCAGCGGCAGGGCTACGGCAAGCTTTTGCTGGATTACTCCCTGGAGAAGGCCGCGGCCCTGGGCTGCGGGGCCCTCTGCTTTGAGGGGAACATCCTCTTCTACGGGAAGAGCGGCTTCCGTCACGCCTCGGAATTCGGCCTCCGCTACCGGGGGCTCCCGGAGGGGGCCGACGCCTCCTTCTTCCTCTGCCGGGAGCTGAAGCCCGGGTATCTGGACGGGATTACCGGCGTGTACGGTCCGCCCCAGGGTTACTACGTGGACGCGGAGGAAGCGGAGGCCTTTGACAGGCTCTTCCCGCCCAAGGTGAAGCTGAAGCTTCCCGGCCAGCTGGAAAAATGACCGCAGATCGGTCATTTTATACTATTCTCCAATAAAAGATTGGTATTACAGGATTTGAACAGTTGCCGTCCTGCTCCCGCTTCGCGGAACCGCAGGACATGGAAAAACGAATGAAAAACGCTCCGCCGCCGACCCTGCTGTCGGCGGCGGAGCCGCTAATCTCCGCATCAATCTCCCTTTTTCCGCTGCTCCCGCTTTTTGCGGCGCTGCTCCCGGTTGTCCTTTTCGGACTCGAACAGTTCCACCGCGGTATCGGTGAGCTCCCGGTCCCAGGTTTTCCCCACGGGCTCGGCCTTTTTCATCCAGGGGCAGAAATCGGCGTAATCCTCGTCGAGCACGATGTTGTAGGGGGGGCTGTAACGGTCGTTCACGTGGGAGTACAGCCGCCGCCCGGAGCTGATCAGCCTTTCCGCCTCGCTGTCGGGCATGCCTTTGGACAGGCTGCCGAACACGGCGGCGGAGATCTCATACAGGTCCCAGGAGCCTTGGAACATGACCTCGCCCCCATATACCCCCTTCTCCTCGTTATAGCAGGCCTTCCAGCCCAGGCCCTCTTTCATGTTCATCTTCGTTTGTCCCCTGTGCGTTTACTCTTTTTCGATACTGACGGTGACCTTTCCGCCGGTGCTGCCCACCGTCGTCACCAGCAAAACGTAGTCTCCCTTTTCCAGGGGGAGCGTCGCTTTGTCCCTGGAGCTCACCTTAGCCATAGCGATCACGTCGCCGACGATGATCTCTTCTGTGTCGTCGTTGGAACGGAAGATCGTCGCCTCCGCGAATTCGATCTGCACCTCGCCCTTGTCCAGCGCGGACTCCACCACGGCGACCCTGCCCTTGCCCACGGAGATTGGGCTGGATTCCGCATAGGCGCCGTCTGCGGCGTCGTTGATCTGGATCGTCGTTTTGCCGGGCGTGCCGGTGAACACAAAGGTGGCGCCGTCGCATCCTGCCAGCAGCAGAACCAGCACTAAGCACAGGAAACATACGATTTTTGCCGTCTTCATATCTTCCTCCTAAATGTGTGTGTCTTCCGCCGGGATCTGTCCCAGCTCGGTATAGATCATCCCGTTTTTGCCCCGGTCCGAGCGCATGAGGCTGAAGTGGTCCACGGTCATGGCCGCTTCGCCTGGCTCCACCCCGGGCAGCTCCCCTCGGGCCTTGCGAAGGAGCGTAATATGGGGAGAAAAGCGCTTCCGGTCAAAGGGGATATTGCCCTCCGCGAGAGCATGCCGTATCCTTCGCGCCAGGGCCGTGAGGGGAGGGGAAGCCCTCATCCCGGCCCACCAGAGATCGCCGAAGCGGCCCAGGCCCTCCAGGGACAGCGCAAAGGGGGCGAAGGACGCCTCCGCCAGCGCCTCCAGCACCGGCTCCGGGGCAGGGTATTCCCCGATGAAGGCCAGCGTCAGGTGCAGGTTTTCCTCCGGGGTATAGTTTCCCCGCACGCCCCGGTCGTACAGCTCGTTCTGCGCGTTGATCAGGGCGTCCTTCATGGGTTTTGACAGCTTGATGGCAAGAAACAGTCTCATAATGCGTCCAAAACAGAAGTGGTGTTGATCGGCATTCTGTGGCCCAATATACCACAGCGACCGTGAAAATACAATTCCTGGAAATTGCGTCCCGGCGGCGTATGGGCCGCGGGGGCGCGTCCCTCCGCCGCGCCGCAGCTCCCCGCCCGGGGATCAGTCAACCACCCGGAGGATGGAACCGGGTCTCGGCTCCTCGACGATGCGGCTGTGATCGTCGTGCTCCCTGGAATCGCTGATCTCGATAAAGCACAGCCTCTCCCGGTCATAATCCCAGTGGGGCACGGCGTACCAGAAGTTCATCAGACGGATGTGGGCCTGCACCTGCTCTTCCCAGCGCTCCGGCGGGAAACCGCACCTGAGATTGCGCAGGTAGCTTTCAAAGCCCGGGAGCCGCGGATCCTCAATGGCATTGTAGTCGTACCGCCTATGCTCGACGTAATACCACATTCCGTTTTCGGCGTGGTGCCGGGTATACCGCCAGGTTTTGGAGTGATCGGCTTTTCCGACATAGCGGCAGATGACATCCAGCTGCCAGTATCGCAGGTCCTCTTCGCTGTTTGCCTGATATACCACGGTGTCCGGCCCGCCCCGCTCTCCCTCCGACATCACGGTCAGGCCGTCCAGATAATAGCCGGAGAAGTAATCCAGCGGTTCCTCTGCGCAATCCTCGGGTAGATGCGAGCGCATCCAAGGTTCATCGATCCTCATTCTGCACAGACTCCTATCCTTATTCATTGTCGGGATATAGGATACTCCTTTGCTTTCCCGACCTTCAGGGTCCTGAGATGACGCTTCTGCTCTTCTGTGAGCCGATAGCTCTCTATGCTCTTCTGGATGGCCTTGTTATGGGTCCAGGGCTCCAGCCGCTGCTCTTCCAGATAGGGGAGCGCAGCCTCGTACTGCTTGGCCAGGGCCGTCGCAAAATACCAGGCGGCCATCATGCAGACATAGTATTCCTCCGAGCGGACCGAGGCCGCCAGTTCCGCGTACTCCGGGCGGAACCGTTCGTCCAGAAAATGCTGCATCAGCATCCCGAGGGCGAAGCGGACCGTATACGGCTTCTCCGACCGAATCCACCTGCGGATATGGGGCAGCAGCTTCTCCGGCTCTTTTTTAAAGGCCTTCGGGGAGAGCTGATCGCAGGTGGCCCAGTTGTCGATGTACGGAAGAAATGCCTCCACCTCGGCAAGGCATTTGTCGAAGTCCTTCTCCAGGGAGATCACAAAGGCGTGGAGCTGCATTTCGTCAAAGTAGGGATGGGGAAGAGCGGCGAGGAAAGCCTCTGCGCCTTCCTCGTCGGACAGTACCTTGGCAAAGGCCCGGAGCTCCGGCGTCCTTACGCCGATGATCCGGTCCGGCTCCAAGGTGGGGATGATCTTTGCCTGCATGGCGGCATATTTCATATCCTGCATCCGGAACAGCTCCGCCACGATCTCGTCTCGGTTCATTTTCTTTCCCTCCGCCAGATGCTTCCTTCAGCGCAGCGCAGAAACGCAGCGGCGTCACTCCTCCGGAAGGAATTCCAGTATCTCGCCGTCATCGGCCGCGTCCGGCGCTCTCCCCAGCAGGGCCCGGATCGCCGCCGCCGCCGCGTCGTACTGCCGGAGCAGCTCTTCGTGCTCCGCCTCGGCGATGGCTGCGCCGCCCTTGTCCGCCGCCGCTTCCAGGCGCTCCGCAGCGCGGGCCAGGTCCAGCGCGCCGATCATGCGGGAGGTGCTCTTCAATCCGTGGACCAGTATGCCGTAGTTCTTCCAGTCCATGGCCTCATGGGTTTGGCGAAGCTTTCCCGCCTTGTCCTGGGCGTCCCTTTCATATTCCTGCAGCAGGGACCGGTAGAGCTCCCCGTCGCCCTGGCAGCGGCCCAGGCCCTCCTCGGGCAGGATGCCCGCGGCGCGCAGGGGCTCGAAGGGGCTTTCCCGGGTCCCGGATGGCCCGGAAGGCTGGACCCGAAGGATCTTTCCGGCGGGCAGGTATTTCATCAGCATGTCTTCCAGGGAGCCGCCGTCGATGGGCTTGGTCAGATAATCGGTGAAGCCCGCGGCCATGTACTTTTCCCGGGCGCCGCTGACGGCGTCGGCGGTGAGGCAGATCACCGGGGTCTCCCGGTTGAGGGACCCCTCCCGGATGTGTGCCAGGGCCTCAGTGCCGTTCATCTCCGGCATGCGCTGGTCCATCAGGATCAGGTCGTAGCGGGCCGCCTGCGCCATCTGAATGGCCTTCGCGCCGCTGTCGGCGGTGTCGGCGGCGACCTCCGTCTTCTTCAGCAGTCCCGTGACCACCGCCAGGTTCATCCTCGTGTCGTCCACGATCAGAATGCGGGCGCCGGGGGCGTGGAAGCTCTCGGCGCGCACCCGGTTTTCCCGGACGCTCTTCTCAAAGCGGTCCCTGAAATTGCCCACCGGCTCCCGGGAGACGACGCCCTGGGGGATGGTGACGGTGAAGGTGGAGCCCTGGCCGTAGACGCTATCCACCTCGATTCCGCCGCCCATCAGGGTCAGCAGCCTCCGGGTGATGGCCAGCCCCAGGCCCGTGCCCTCAATGGTGCTGTTCCGGTTCAGATCCACCCGTTCAAATTTGCTGAACAGCCGGTCCATGTCCTCCGGGCGAATGCCGATGCCCGTATCCCGGACGGAAACGAGCAGATTGACGCGCCCCTCCCCGGCGTCGCCGCCCTCGCGCACGGAAAGGTACACGCTGCCGGCATCGGTGTACTTGACGGCGTTGGTCAGGAGATTGGTGATGACTTGCCGCACCCGCACCTCGTCGCCGTACAGGCCGTCGGGCAGGGCGGGGTCCACGTCCACAAGGAACGCCAGTTCCTTGGAGCTTGCCTTGAAGACGATCATGTTGCTCACGTCGTTGAGCAGCGAGCTCAGCTTGTAACCGGCCTCGGTGATCTCCATCTTGCCCGCCTCGATCTTGGAGAAATCCAGAATGTCGTTGATGATGGCCAGCAGACTGTTCCCGGCGCTGTCGATGGTCGCGGCGCAGCGGCTGATGCTTTCAAACACGCTGCGGTTCCCCGTCGCGGAGTCCAAGGCCTCGCCGCTCTCCCGCAGGATCATCTCATTCATGCCCAGCACGGCGTTGATGGGCGTGCGGATCTCATGGGACATCTCCGCCAGGAAGTCGCTCTTGGCCTTGTTGGCCTGGTCCGCGGACTCCTTGGCCAGCTTCAGCATCTGCGTCTCGTAAGCCTGCTGCTGCTCTTCCATCTTCATGGCTTCCATCTGGCGGGAATAGCTCTGCTCGTTGCGATAGCCCAGGTAGTAGAAGAGGGCGATGAGGATGAAGATGACGACGCAGATGGCGATATTCACCGCAAGCTGCTGCCAGACCTCGGCGTAGAGCTCCCGGTTGCCGATGACGATGACCACGTACCACTGGTCCAGGAGGGAGTTGACGAACACGGTGCTCTTCTGACCGTTCAGCCTGGTCTCAAAGCTGCCGTTTCGCGTGCCCAGGATGCCCTCCAGAAAGGCGCTCTGCTCGTCGGTCTGGTCGAAAAAGCTGCCCTTCAGCTCTTCATCCTGGTGGGCGATGACCATGCCGGACTCGTCCACGATGAAGCCGTAGCCCTTGTCCTTGATGTTCAGCGCCGACATCATCTCCTGGATGCGGTTCATCGTCACGTCCAGGGCGACCACGTTTTCCGGGTCGGAGAGCCGACGGCAGATGGTGATGACCACGTCGTGGGTCTGGGCGTCCACGTAAGGGGGCACGATGGTGGCCTCACCCCCCCTCAGGAGCGCCTGCTTGTACCAGTCCCGCTGGACGGGATCGTAGCCCTCGGGGGGCTGCCAGAGCAGACCGTCCAGGTACTGGCCCATGATGTAGGCGTAGAAGCCCGTGTAGTTGTCGTCGAACTGCTGGGACTGGTTCGTGGTCTCCTCGACGATGTAGTCCTCGATCTGCGCGGGGGTGCTGCCGTTTCGCACCATAAAGTCCACGGTGTCCGCCGTGACCCACAGCGCGCTCCGGGTGCGCTCCAGGTAGTTGTTCAGCTCGGCCGCAACGATGGATATTTTGTCCTCGCCCACCTCCTGGATGTTGGACACCGCCACACTGTTGATGACGCGGGAGGTGTACAGCACCATGAACACCATCAGGAAAAAGATGATGAGCAGGGGAATGAACAGGTTATATCGTTCCTTGCGCGTTCTCAAGGTCACTCCTCCTCCGGCATAAACTCCGGTATTTCGCCGTCTGCCGAAAGTGGTTCCGGCAGACCGGACCTTGCGCGGATGCCTCCGATCCCCGCGCCGTACCTGCGCGGCAGTTCCCGGCGGAGGCCTCTCCGGGAAGCGCTATGTTTCCCGCATGCGGTAGTCCGGGTCCTCAAGGATCATTTCCAGCATAATGTCGGCAAATGCCGGGTCAAACTGACCGCCCCTGCCCAGCTGCAGCTCCGCTGTGACCTCCTCCTGGGAAAGAATGTCCCGGTAGCTCCTTCGGCTGGTCATGGCGTCGTAGGCGTCGGCCACGGCCACGATCCGGGCTTCCTCGGGAATGTCCGTTCCGGACAGACCGTCGGGGTAGCCCGAGCCGTCAAATCGCTCGTGGTGCCAGCGTGCCCCTACGGCCAGCTGGGGCATCTCCATGATCTGCTTCAGAATGCGCTCGCCCATCACGGGATGGGTTTTGATCTGGGCAAACTCTTCTTCCGTCAGCTTTCCGGGCTTGCTGATCACCGCGTCGGGTACGCCGATCTTGCCCACGTCGTGGAGGAGCCCGATCATGTAGATCTCGTCCTGCCGGCCGGGGAAATACCCGTATCTCCCGGCGATCAGCCTGGAATACTGGGCAACCCGTCCGGAGTGGCCATTGGTGTAGGTGTCCTTGGCGTCGATGGCCTCCGCCAGGGTCTGAACGACGTGCAGCGAAAGACTGGCGTTCTCCTGGGTCTTGCGGTCCACCTCGTCCATCAGATTCCGCTGGAGCCGCACCAGCTCGATGGTGTGGCGCACCCGCAGGGCCAGCACCTCCGGGTTGAAGGGCTTTTTGATGAAATCCATCGCCCCCAGGCTCAGTCCCTGCATCTCGGTCTCAAAGCTCTCGTCCGCCGTCAGGAAGATGACGGGGATCTCCTCGCCGGGGACCATCTGCGCTTTCAGCCGCTCCATGGTCTCAAACCCGTCCATCCCCGGCATCTTGATGTCCAGGAGGATCAGGTCCGGGTGATTGTCCTTTACATATTCCAGCAGCGCCGCGCCGGATTTCAGGGCGGTGACGCGCATATTCTTTTTGCTCAATATGTGGCCGGCCATTTTCAGGTTCGTCATATCATCGTCCACGACGATCACCCAATCCGCCATAGCTCCAAACCTCCTTCGGGAACGATCGTGAGTAAAGCTTTTTCTGACCCTGAGCTGCGCTGTCGGGCCGAAAGGTGAGACCGGGAAGCGTGTTCGGGATTCAATCGCTGTCCGGCAGGAATTCCAGAATGCCATCCTCTTCGGGGGAGAATTCCAGGAGGGTCTCTTCCTCCGCGGGCAGGTCCTGTGCGCCGGTCACGGCGCCGATCTCCCGGATCAGCGCGTCATAGCGGTCCATCATAGCGGCGTGCTTTGCCAGGACCGTTTCCCCGTCGCCCGCGTCTGCGGCGGCCTCCAGAGCGGCCGCCAGATCGGCCAGCGCCAAAGCGCCGATCATCCTGGAGGAGCTTTTCACCGCGTGCACATAGACCGCGTAATCGTGCCAGTTCTCCGCGCTTAAGCATTGTTGCAGGCTCTCCGCCTTTTCCGCCTTGCTCCGGACATATTCCGCCAGCAGCGAACGATAGAGCGCCTCGTCGTCCTGGCAGTACCGCAGCCCGATCTGCGGATCAATGCCCGCTGCGCGGAGAGCAGCGAAGCCGTCCTCCGGCGCAGCGTCGGGCTCTGCTGCGGCCTGCTCCACGCGGATGCGCTCCACCTTTGCCTTCGGCAGATGCCGCATCAGCATTTTCTCCAGGGCGTAGCTGTCCACGGGCTTCGAAAGGTAGTCCGAGAAGCCATCCGCCAGATACCGTGCTTTCGCGCCCACCACCGCGTCCGCGGTCAGGCAGATCACGGGGGAAGCCTTGCTCGCGCCCCCCTCGGACGCGCGGATCCGGTGCAGCGCCTCGGTCCCGTCCATCTCTGGCATCCTCTGGTCCATGAGGATCAGGTCGTAAGCGGTGCTTTCCGCCATCGAGACCGCGTCCGCTCCGCAGGCGGCCGTGTCGATCTGCATCTGTGTGTTTTTCAGCAGACCGACCACCACGGTCAGGTTCATTTTTGTGTCGTCCACGATCAGGATGCGGGCCGACGGCGCTCGGAACGACTCCTTGTAGGCTCTGGCCTCTGTGATGTTCGCCCTGAACCGTTCCTGGAAGTCCCCAACGGGCACATCGGAGACGATCTTCTGGGGGATCGCGGCGGTAAACACGGAGCCCTTCCCGTACTCGCTTTCCACGGTGATGCTCCCGCCCATCATTTCCAGCAGGCGCTGGGTGATCACCAGACCGAGGCCGGTGCCCTCCACGGTGTTGTTGCGGTCCATTTCCAATCGCTGAAAGCGCATGAACAGCTTCTCCAGATCCTCCCGGCGGATGCCGATCCCCGTGTCCCGCACGGAGGCCGTCAGCACCAGCGCGCCGTCGCCGTTTCTTTCCCCGCGGAGCGACAGGGTGACGGAACCCTTCTCCGTGTATTTGATCGCGTTGTTGAGAAGATTCGTAAGGACCTGCCTCAGGCGCAGCTCGTCGCCGCAGAGCTCGTCCGGAAGCGTCGGGTCCACGTCGATGATGTAATCCAGCGCTTTCTCCCGGGCCTTGTAGTAGATCATGTTGCTCAGGTCGTTGAGAAGGGAGCTGAGCTGATACGGCGCCTCCACCAGGTCCATCCGCCCGGCCTCGATCTTGGAAAAATCGAGGATATCGTTGACGATGGCAAGCAGGTTGTGACCGGCATTCTCCACGTCGCCGGCATATGCGCCGATATTGACCAGAGCCTCCTGAACATCCTTTCGGTCCCCCTCCCCAAGACCCTGCGCCCGGCGTCCTTCCCGAAGGATCATCTCATTCAGGCCGAGCATCGCGTTGATGGGGGTCCGGATCTCGTGGGACATGTTCGCAAGAAAGTCGCTCTTGGCGCGGTTGGCGCTCTCGGCGCGTACCTTCTCTTCCAGCAGGTCTCCCTGCATCCGCACATAGGGCCTCACCGTGCTCAGAGACAGGATCGCCGCCACGAAGAGCGACAGAAGGAGAATGACCAGGAAGCTGACGACGTTGGAGCGGGTCTGCGCCGACAGCTGGTCGTCAAACCACTCGGCGGAAAAATCCACGGCAATAATGCCCGCCACTCTGCCGGAGGAAGCAAAAACCGGGCTGTAGGCGCTGTAGAAGGTTCCCCAGGCGTCCGAGTAGGGGGTCTCGTCCACCGAGGCCGTTCCCAGGCCCGCCCGGGCGAGGGCCTCGGTGTATTCTACGCTGTCGCCGAAGCTGGCCGGGGTGTACAGGTCCAGATCCATGGTAAAAATGAATTGCCCGTCGCCCAGATCCCGGATGCAGTAGACGTATTCCAGCTCCACGTTGTCCCGAAAGACCGCCAGCGTATTGTAGATGTCATTGTACACGGGGGAGCCCACGTCCTCCTCCGTAAGGGCCTCCAGAGCGTCGCCGTTTACTGAGCCCGAGGCGCAGTTTGCGATATCCAGCATCCTCTGCTGAATTGCCTTTCGGATGCCCACCCTGGATCTGAAAACCGAAACCGTGCAGAAGAGGATGCTGGTGATCAGCAGAATGACCTCCACCATCAGTATGATCCTGGTTGAAAGACTGCTTTTTGACGCCATGCATTTACCTCCCCGGGGATCACGAGACAAGGGACCGCAGTCGGCCGCAGCATACGAAGCACAGATGGGGATTGCCGGGATCAAATGCTCCGGAGATCGCCTGGGCAGATGCTCCGGTGTTTATTGATTAAAATCAATAATACAGTAAAGGGGCAGCCTTTTCAAGTCTGCCATAAAAGAAACCTTGGCGGCATGAGCTCCGCAATACCTGGGCGCAGAACAAGGGACCGACCTGGTCTGGTCGGTCCCCTCGGCGGACTGGTACGCAGATGTACCCGCGGTTCTGTTTTGATGCTCCGCCGTATCTCTTGCCCGGTACGTAAGCAGCGATGGAAGGGAGGGGCCGGGCTCCTTTTCCGCCCTGTGCAGCGGCTCAGGCTTTTTTCTTTTTCTTGAAGACCTGCTTGCGGAAGACGATGAGCTGCATGATGATAAAGAGGAGCACCAGGATGCCGAAGGTCATCCAGCCCCGGCCGGGGCTCTGAGCCGCCACGGGCAGGAGCAGCAGCATGGGAAAGCCGAAGACGATGGCCCAGGGCTGGTGGTAGACGATGTTGTCGCTGGCCTGGGTCTCGAAGTTCGGGTCCATCTCCCGGAGGAGGATGACGCCGGTGCTGGCGGTGCCGGTGAGCATCCCGTAGAGGCTGAGAAAAGCCTCGTGGGGATACTGGGAAAAGACCCGGCGGCAGAGGATGCTGAGATAAACGTAAGTGAGCACGGCCCCGGCCACGCAGGCCAGGCTCAGGGGGACGATGAACTCGCTGCGGGTGAAGGCGGAGAGGTTGATGGCGGCGATGCTGGCCACCACCATGAGGTCGAACATGAAGCCGGCGATCCGGTTCTGCATGAAGACGTTGGTATACTCCCGGCGGATGATCCCCTTCTTGTGCAGGCCCCGGAGCAGCGCCTTTTCCAGGATGGCAAAGATGGTGCCGATCAGGAAATTGAAGCCCCAGAGCAGGGGACGCAGGGTGTTGTAGCCGAAATTGCCCAGGACGTTCGTCTCAATGAGCAGATCCACGGCCTTCATGAAGAGGTAGGCGGCGATGTAGGCGATGAACACCAGGGCCACCTGCACGGTGAACTTGTCCATGCTTTCGGCCAGGGGGATCTCGTTCTTTCCCCCCATCTGTTCTGCCGTCAGGGCTTCGTTCTCGTAGAAGCCTTCCCCGGCGCTCTTCAGGATGCCCTTCCGGCGGAGGCGGTTCAGGTAGACGACTCCGCCCACGCTGGCGGAGATGAAGCCCATGGCCGCCACGGTGAGGCCGAAGCTGGTCCCCCCGTCGAAGCCGTAGAGCTGCTCGTAGTTGTGGCCCCAGTTGTAGGCCTGGCCGGGACCCTGACCGTAGCCCATGGGCAGCAGCAGACCGGAGGCCCAGAAGCTGCGGAGCAGGTAGTAGCAGAGCATGGAGATCAGGAGCCCCGCCACGGCCTGGAGGAGATAGCCGGAGACCACCGTCACCCCCGCGTCAAAGGCGCCGGAGCGGCTGCGCTTGTCCTGGGCTTTCTCGATGTTCCGCAGGGCCATGGCCACGAAGCCAAGGCCCAGGCCATGGTAGGTGAGCATCTCCAGGGTCTCCGTGGGGATCAGGGGCCTGCCGCTGCACTCCTTGTAGAGAAAGGAGACCAGCAGGAGGAGGAGCCCACCCAGGACAGAACTGGGGATCAGCAGCTTCCGCAGGGGGCGGATGGTGTTCCGAAGGGTGTTGGCCAGGATCATGGCGGCGAAGAGATAAAACATGGTGACGATGAACGCCCAGACCTGTCCGTCCCAGAAATTGATGCCGGTGGTCATATTAAGTACCTCTGTTTGGATGTTTTGGAAGCGGGGAGACGCTGGATCATTCCACGGTGAATTCCACTTCTCCGGCGAGACCGGGCCCGGTGACCCGGAGCTTTCCGGCTCCTTTTTCTCCGGTGCTTCGGAGCCAGACCCCGGCTCCGCCGCCCCGGAGGGCGGTGAGCCTGGGGCCGATGACTTCCAGGGGCCCCTCCGTCTCCAGGAGCAGGGGGTCCCCGGCGTACCAGAGCCGGTTTCCGTGCTGGTCCACGGCGGTGATCCGCACCTCCGCCGATGCCCACATCCCCTCCTCCCGGAGGGTCCGCTCCGGCGCGTCCAGGCGGAGGGAGACGGTTTTCACCGGCTCCCGGAGCACCACGGCCGTCACGGTCCCGTTCCGTACCGCCTCGAAGCGGTAGAGGGGCCCGCCGGAGCGGTAGCAGGCGTATTTCTCCCGCAGGGACCAGGCCCATTCGGCGGAGATGTCGTGCTTCCGCTTCAGGGTCCGCAGGAGAGAAGAGGTGTCGGCGCCCCGGTCCTGGGCGTCCCAGAGCTCGTGGAGCAGCTTTTCCGTTCCCTCGTCCAGCTTTTCCTGCTCCCGAAGCTCCGGCCCGGAGAAGTCCGCCATGCGTACCGGCGGGTGGGGCAGGTGGGGGAAGGCCTTCCGGTCCGGGAAGAATTCCCGGAGGAACACCCCGTCCCGGCTGACCCGGATGCTGTCGGCGTTGGTGAAGGCCCAGACGGCCTCCGGCACGGAGGCGGGCCACTCCCCCTTGTCCAGGGTGCTGCACACCTCCAGGACGGGCCTCTCCTCCTGCTGGGAGGCGTAGACCGCCGCGGCAGGCTTGGGGTTGCGGAACATGTCCATGACCCCGTGGTAGCAGATCTTGTCCCCGGAGCCGAACTGCTTGTGGGTGTTGTAGTCGAAGGCGCACCAGCCGATGCAGCCGGAGATGCCGCTGAGGGAGTACATGGCGTTCAGGACCCTGGCGTGGCGAAGGGCGTGCTCGACGCGGTGAGGCTCGTCGTCGAAGCTCTTGGTGGGGAACATGTGGCCGTTGTACTCCGTGACCAGGTAGGGGGCCCTGGGATCGGGGACCACCTCGCTCTTTTCCGCGAGGCCCCGGTTTTGGCCGGAGTGGATGAAGTCGTTGTAGGTGTATACGTCCTCCAGAAGATGGCTCTTTCGGAAGCAGCGGACGCCCCCGGTCTGCCGGGTGGGGTCCAGGGCATGGGCCCGGTCGTTGGTCATCCGGTAGAGCGCGTCGTCGTCCGCGGATTCGTTGATGCGGACGCCCCAGAGGATCACGCTGGGATGGTTCCGGTTCTGAGAGACCATGTCGTCCACATTCCGCAGGGCCTGGACCTTCCAGGAATCCCCGCCGATGTGCTGCCACCCGGGGATCTCTGTGAAGACCATGAGCCCCAGCTCGTCGCAGCGGTCCAGAAAGGCCTGGGACTGGGGGTAGTGGGAGGTGCGCACCACGTTGAGGCCCAGCTCCTGCCGGAGGATCTCCGCGTCCCGCCTCTGGGCGCTGTCGGGCATGGCGTAGCCCGCGTAGGGGTAGGACTGGTGCCGGTCCAGCCCCCGGAGGATGCGCTTCTCCCCGTTGAGGTAGAAGCCGTCCTCCCGGAACTCCGCGTCCCGGAAGCCGAAGCGGACCCGCCGCTCGTCCAGGGCGTTCCCCTCCCGGTCCAGCAGGGTGAGGGTCAGGGTGTACAGCGCCGGCTGCTCCGGACTCCAATAGCGGATGCCGGGGCATTCCAGCCGCAGGGAGCGGCGGGAGCACTCCGTCTCCTTCACCGGCAGGCCCGCCGGAAGGGGAAGGGCGGAGTCCGCCGCGTCCAGGAGGCGGATGTTGTCCGTGGCCACGCTCTTTCCCTCTCCGTCCGTGACGGTCATGCGCACGCCGGAGCCGTAGCCCACCACGGCGATGTCGGCGTAGACCGTGGAGGCCCTGGTGTGGACAAAGGCATCGCTGAGAAAGCTGGGGCCGGTGAGGGTCAGGCGGCAGCCCCGGTAGATTCCCTGGTAGGTGAGATAGTCGATGACGTTCCCGAAGGGGGGAATGTCCAGCTCCTCCCGGGAGTCCAGCTCCAGGGCGATCAGGTTCTCCCCCTCCTGCAGGGCAGGCGTGAGCTCGGCGGTGAAGCCGGTGTAGCCGCAGCTGTGGGTGAGGAGGGTGACGCCGTTCAGCATCAGCCGGCTGCGCTGTGCGGCCCCGTCAAAGGTGATGAAGAGCCGCCTTCCGCCCCGGAGAGGGGGCAGGCGCAGTTTTTTCCGGTAGCCGGAGACGAATTGGTAGGACTGCTCGTCCGTATAGTTGTAGGGCAGAAGCGCCCCGGTGTGAGGGAGCCGAACCGTCTCAGTGCGGCAGTCTTCCCCGGAGAAAAAGGCGGGGGGCGGCTGTTTCCTGTATTCCCAGCCGTCGTTCAGCGGCAGGCTTTGGGGCATGGAGCATTACCTCTCTTTCGTGACCTCGGTGATCTCTTCCAGAGTATATTGATCCTCCTTGAGGAGCTGTATCAGCAGATCCGTATCCCGGAAATGTCCGGACAGCAGAAGCTCGCAGCGGTCCTTCGCCGCCGCCAGCCGGGCGGAGCAGTCGTAATAGCCCGACAGGGCCTCTTCTCCGGTAAACAGGCGGACTCCCAGCTCCTCCGCCGCAGCCAGAGCTTCCGGGGAAAGAGCGGCGCCGGCGGCCAGGAAGGAGACGGACATGGCCGTTTCCCGGAGGGCCAGGCAGAACTCCTCGTATTCCTCCGCCGGAGACTCCCGGATCAGCAGGCCCAGTCCGTAGCCGCTGCCCAGGATCCGGCGCACCAGATCCGCCCGGACATAAAGCTCTCCCGCCGAGGCGAAGAAGCAGGCGGGCACGCCCGCTTCCTCCAGCGCGTCCAGGATGGAGGCGCTGTCCTCGTTCAGCCCCAGGAAGCAGAGGCGCACGGTCACATCGCTGCGGTCAGGTCCCGCCGGGGGCTGGGTGGGCGTGGGCCGGGGCGTAACGGCGGGCGGCGGCGTTCTTGTGGGCGTGGGCGAGGGCGAGGGCGCGGAGGTAGGGGGGGCGGCGGTCTCCTGGGCGCTGAGGTACTGGTTCAGACGGGTGTCCATCAGCGAGGACGCCGCGTTGAAGAACGCCTCGTCTGTGAGAACGCTGCCGCTGGTCAGGCGGACGATGTGCCGTCCCTCCCGGCGGATGTAGGAGTAGCCCAGGCCGAAGAAATCCGTCACGAAAAAGGCCGGGACGTAGGCGGTGTCGTTGTAATAGATGGCCACATACCGGTAGGTGTTGTCCGCCTCGTCGCAGCTGCTGCCGGCGCTCATGTCAAAATAGAGCGTGTGGCTGCCGTTGGAGATCAGCACCATTTGCGTGCCCCGGGAATAGTAGGAATAGGTGTCCAGGGCCCTGGAGTTGAAAACGCTGCTGGGGACGTAGATCATGCTGTTGTAGCTCACGGGCATGGTCTCCGCAGTGAGGTCCAGGAGGGTGTTGTTCACGGCGGTGAAGAAAATATCGTCCTCGGCGGAGGAGAACATGGCGAGGACGCCCACGGCGAATACCGCCGTCAGCAGGAAGCAGAGCAGTGTCCGTTTCATCCCCGGTCCTCCTTTCCGGTCCTCAATCCCCGCTGAGCGCCTGCAGGGATTCCTTCATCCGTTCCCGGCGGAACTGGTTTTCATAGAGCTCATAGTAGCGGCCCTTCTTCTTCATCAGTTCCCGATGGCTGCCCTCCTCCAGGATGCGCCCGCCGTCGATGACCAGGATCCGATCCGCGTTCCGCACGGTGCTGAGCCGGTGGGCGATGATGAAGCTGGTTCTGCCCCGCAGGAGCTGCTCGGAGGCCTTCTGGATGCGCTGCTCCGAGACGGTGTCGATGGAGCTGGTGGCCTCGTCCAGCACGAAGATGGCCGGGTCCGCCAGAATGGCCCGGGCGAAGGAGATGAGCTGCTTCTGGCCGGTGGAGAGGTTGCTGCCCCCCTCGCCGGCGTCGGTCTCGTAGCCCTTCTCCAGCTTTTCGATGAATTCGTCCGCTCCCACCAGCCTGGCGGCCTCCCGGACCTCCTCGTCCGTGGCCTCCAGGCGGCCGTAGCGGATGTTCTCCAGGATCGTGCCGGAGAAGAGGTGGGGCGTCTGCAGGACGTAGCCCAGGCTGCTCTGGAGCCAGAGCTGGCTCCGTTCCCGGTAGTCCCGGCCGTCGATGGAGATGGTCCCCTCTCTTGGCTCATAGAAGCGGCACAGCAGGTTCACGATGGTGCTCTTGCCGCCGCCCGTTTCCCCCACCAGGGCGATGTTCTCCCCGGCCTTCACGTGGAGGTTGAAATCCGTGAGTACCGGCTCCCCCTTCAGATACCAGAAGGAGACGTGGTCGAAGTCCACATCCCCGCGGATGGGCTCCCAGTTCTCCTTTTTCGGCTGGAAGAAATCGCCGTACTTTTCCGTGACCTCCGGCGCGTCCTCGATCTCCCCCTGGCTCAGAAGCACGTCCGCCACCCGCTCCGCGGCGGCCTGGCAGGACTGGAATTCCGAGAAGATGCCCGCGAAGTTGCGGATGGGCTCGAACATCATGTTGCCGATGTTGATGAAGAAATTCAGGGTGCCGATGGTGAGGATGCCGTGCTGTACGTCGTGGCCGCCCGCGATGAGGATGAAGCCGGTGGCCAGGCTGATCACCAGGCTGGCCAGGGGCATATAGATGGCGGAGATGGTGGCCGAGCGCATGGAGGCCCGGAACATGTCCCGCGTCTCAGTGTTGAACTCCTCGTTGTTCAGCGCCTCCCGGTTCAGGGTCTTGCTGGTCTGGGCGCCCATGATGCCCTCGTTGAAGGAGGAGGTGATCATGCTGTTGAGCCGCCGGGTCTTCCGCTGGTAGTGGAGGATCTTCTTCTGGAACCACACCGAAATGAGGGCCACCACGGGCACGGCGGTGACGGTGATGAGGGCCAGCTTCAGATTCACCAGGAACATGGCCAGGAGGCTGGCGATCACCGCCATGATGCCCCAGCCCAGGTCGATGCAGGTCCAGGACACCATTTCCGTGATCCTGGAGACATCGTTGGTGAGCCGGGAGATCAGGTGCCCGGTGCTGGTCTTGTCAAAGTAGCTGTAGCTCATGGTCTGGAGCCTGGTATAGGCCGCCTGGCGCACGTCGGAGCTGAGATGCGCCTCCAGGTGCCCCGCGGCGCGGCAGTAGATCAGGGTCAGGACCGCCATCAGGAGCTGCAGCCCTACGGCGGCAAAAGCGAAGAGTCCCAGATGCTCCGTCGTGCCGGGAGTCATGAAGCCGTCGATGGCCCAGCGGGACATAAAGGACATGGCTGTGTCGATGATGCCGGCCACCATGCCGCCGCCTAAGATCACCAGAAAGTATTTTTTCCGGGAGGCGGCGAAGCTGAGAATGGTTTTCCAGGTCTGGGGGTTGATCTTCTGGCCCTCGTAGCTCTTGTCCTCGTTCACGCGCTCTCCCCCCCTTCCACGGCGGCGCTCTGGATGTCGAAGGTGCGTCGGTAGATCCCGTCGGGAATGGCCATGAGCTGGGTGTGGGTGCCCTCCTCGGCCACCTGCCCGTCCTTCAGGACGAAGATCCGGTCCGCCTCCATGAGGGTGGTGACCCGGTGGGAGATGATGATGGTGGTGACGCCCTGCCGCCGGGCGCGCAGGGCGTCCCGGATGGCGGCGTCGGTGCGGGTGTCCACGGCGGAGAGGGAATCGTCGAAGATCAGAATGTCGCTCTCCCCGGCCAGGGCCCTGGCGATGGCGACCCGCTGCTTCTGCCCGCCGGAGAGGGTGACGCCCCGCTCGCCCACCACGGTGTCGTAACCCTGCTCGAAGTCCATGATGTCCTCGTGGACGCAGGCGTCCCTGGCGGCGGCCTCGGCCCTGGCCCGGTCCGGCTCCCGGCTGCGGACGGAGATGTTCTGCAAAATGCTCCGGGAATAGAGGAAGGGCTCCTGGAGCACGATGCCGATGCGGCTCCTCAGCCAGCTCTTGCGGATGCCCCGCAGGTCGGCTCCCCCGATGGTGACGCTGCCTTCCTCCACCTCGTAGAGGCGCTGCAGCAGGAGGGTCAGGGTGCTCTTCCCGGAGCCGGTGCCCCCCAGGATGGCCACGGTGCTGCCCCCGGGGATGCGCATATTGAGGTGCTTCAGCACCGGCTGCTTGTCGTAGGCGAAGCTCACGTCCCGGAAGACCACGTCTCCCCGGAGGCTGGGGGTCTCCCCCTCCTCCAGGTCCTGCTCCTCCTCCGCCCGGAAGATCTCCTCCAGTCGGCCCACGGCCACCAGGGTCCGGCTCAGCTGGCTCAGCACCCGGCCGAAGCCCCGGATGGGCCAGAAGAAGGTGTAGACGTAGCTGAGGAACACGGTGAACTGCCCCACGGTGAGGGTCCCCCGGACGGCCAGCAGGATCCCCACCACCAGAACGGCGGCGAATTCCAGGCCGCAGACCAGGTCCAGCGTGGCCCAGAGGGAGGAAAAGGCGTTGTTGACCCGGATGAGCTGCCTCCGGTTTTCCTCGTTGGCCTCGTTGAACTTTCCAAGCTCAAAGGCCGAGCGCCCGAAGGCCCGGACCACCCGGATCCCGGTGACGTTCTCCTGCATGACGGTGAAAAGCTTCCCCTCCGCCGCCTCCTGCTCCTCCAGGAGCTTGTGGATGCGGAGGTGGAACAGAATGCTGATGAGGGCCACCGGGATCACCATGCCGATGGTGATGAAGGCCAGGGCCTCATTGATGGTGAACATCACCACCGCCCCCACCAGGACCATGAGGATGGTGCGGACAAATTCCAGCAGGACGCCGGAGTTGAAGCGGCGGACGACGTCCACGTCGTTGGTGGCCCGCTGGATCACGTCGCCCGTCTGGGCACTGGCGTGCCAGCGGAAGGGGAGCCGCTGGATGTGGGCATAGAGCCGGTCCCGCAGGACCTGGACGCTGCCCTCCCCGGCCCGGGTGTTGAGCCTGGCCCGGGCGAAGCGGAGAAAACCGGAGAGAAGGGTCATCCCCAGCATGGCCGCCGCCATGATCCAGAGGTTCCGGCGGATGACCTCCACGCCCCCTACCATGGGGACGAACCAGCGGAAGTACCAGGCCACGTTGACGGGCTTGTCCCCCAGCACGGAGTCGATGGTGATGGCCAGGATCAGGGGGGAGATGAAGCCCAGGACCAGCTCGGCCTCCATGAGCAGGAAGCTCAGGAGGATGGGGACCCGATATCCTTTTGTATAGCGCAGGAGCGCGCGCACGCGCTCTCCCTTCCGGGACTGCATGGAGGCGTCCACCTCTTTCTTTCTGTAATAATCCAATTTAACATTATAGCCTAAGCGCCTCCGCTTTGCAAGAGCGGAGAGGGGGACAATGGCCGATTCCGGCGCAGAGGAGAGGGGGCGGTGGGAGAGCGGGCATGTTTTTTTCGCCCGGCGGGAAAAAAGCCTTTACTTTGACGGAGGGAGATGTTAAACTGAACCTGAATTTTTAGGATGGTTTACTACGTCTAATTGTCGCCGGTCCGGCGGACCGGCGGAAGTAACCAGGGGAGGTGGAGCCCATGAGAGAGAGCTTGAGAGAAAGGCTGCAGGCGAAGCTGCGGTCCGGCAGGGGGGCCTCCATCACCTTTGCCCTGCTGCTGTTCCTGGTCTGCGCCGTGGTGGGCAGCGTGGTGCTGGCGGCGGGGACCGCGGCCTCCGGCCGGGTCAGCCAGCTGGCGGAGGCCGACCGGAGATACTATGCCGTGACCAGCGCGGCCCAGCTGTTCCGGGACGAGCTGAACGGGCAGAGCTATACCATCGTGCGGGAAATGAGCAAGACGGACACCTATAACAGAACATACGGAGATTCCATTGAGGATTCGCTTCTTAGTGAAGACCAGGTATATTCATTAACTTTTCAGCAAAGCGGCCAGCCAAACGATCTTGTGCGGGGAAGCAGCCTTTTGGGCGATGCGGCTCTTGACCTGGTGCTTGGCCGGACTGAGGATCCAATGGATTCAAGCAGATACGCCAGCGTTTATGAACATATACCCATCTTCGAACCCGCTGCGGGAGATGCTGAATGGCCGACGTGGTCGAAGAATTTGACCGTGACCGTGGGCGAGGAGACAGACGATCTGCCGGTCGTGCTTGTGGAAGTAACCATGAATAAACAAGGGACGATGGGATTCACCTATAAAAACAAGGAAGAGAGCGGCGAGGGTGCTTTTGTTCTCTCCTTTACTCTCACGCTGAATGATCCGGGAACGAAGGTTTACGAAGGAAACGAAGTGGAAACGGAAGACAATTTTGTGTATAATGACGGGAAGATAGAACACAGCAAAGTGACGAAAACAAAAGTCAGCTCGAAAACGAATGAACTCATGTGGACAGCGTCGGAAATCCGTAACGGGGCGGCAGAGATAGGGAGTTGAGCGGCATGAGAAAAAGAATAACGGAAAAGCTGAGCAATTGCCGGGGAGACTCCATTGCGGAAGTTTTGGTGGCCTTGTTGATTTCCGCTGTGGCCCTGGTGATGCTGGCCTCCATGATCTCCTCCTCCAGCCGCCTTATCCTACAAAGTAAGGAGAAGATGACAAGGTATGATAAGGCGAACAATGCCCTGGCGGAGATGAGCGGGGCAGGAGAGAGCAAGAATCTTACGGTAACAGATATAACGGATCCTTCGGATACAAAGGAAATCAATATGGAGCCAGGGGCGGTTTCCGCCATTTCCGTGAACGTCTACGAGAATGAAGGCTACCGCGGAAACAAGGTGATCGCCTATAAAAAGCCGGGCTGAGGTTGGGAGTATGAAGCGGAGCTTGCAAAAACTGAATAATCAATCCGGCTTTTCCCTGACGGAGATGCTGGTGGTTCTCATTATTCTGCTTTTGGTGACCGGAGTTGTGGCGGCGGGGATGCCTGTGGCCGCCAATGCCTACACAAAGGTAGTGGACGCCGGCAACGCCCAGGTCCTCCTCTCTACCACCATGACAGCCCTGCGGGAAGAGCTTTCCACGGCGACGGATATCTCGGTTAAAGAGGGTACTACCGAATTGGAGCGTTACCGCAGCGCTCGGTATTCCGTTTTGGCACAGTTGAGCATTGAGAACGATGTCATCATGCTGGAGTATCTTCGGGATGATGGGAGCAGCTTGGGAACCGACTCGGACAGCAGGGCAATACGACCGCTGGTATCCAGAGCCGCCGCCACAAAGAACCTTTATGTGATATTTGATAAAATCCTTTACTCGAATGGAATGTTCACGGTGGAAGGTCTGCGGGTCATCCAGAAAACCGGGGGTCCCGAGCCCGAGCATGTAATTGCGGAGATCGAAGGTGAAACTGGAACCGAACCCGAACCCTTTCTGATTCGAAATCTGAATGCGTTCGAGGGATAAATGCGCCGTTCGGCGGCGGGGACATAGAGGCAGGAGCTTATGAAAAGATTTCGGAACAACAGAAGAGGCTTTACCCTGGCGGAGGTGCTGATCGTCGTGGCGATCCTCATCGTCCTGGCCGGGGTTTCGGTGGTGGGCGTGGTCCGCTATCAGCGGAGCCTGAAACAGCTTGAGCTGGACGGCATCGCCAAGGAGATCTTCGTCGCCGCTCAGAACCATTTGACTGTGGCGGAAAGCCAGGGCTATCTGGAGAAAAGCAAGCCCGGTATAACGAGTAGTCTCTCCGAGGATGCGGACAAAGAAATCTATTATTTCGTTGTCGGTGTGCAGGAAAATGACGCTGACAGCGGGAGCTATATCAGCCCGGATGCTGCCTCCGACGCCATCCTCAGTCTCATGCTTCCCTTTGCCTCCGTAGACGAGACGGTGCGTCTTGGGGGAAGCTACGTTATTCGTTATCAGAAGGACCCGGGCCTTGTTCTGGACGTGTTCTACGCCGAAAAGGATGGAAAACGGTTTGGGCATACCTATGAGAGCGACGAATACGATGACTTGATGACTACCTATTACGGACCGGGCAAAAAAGGCGATCGCCAGAGTTCCGAATGGAATAAAGCCGTACTGGGGTGGTACGGCGGCGCAGAGGCCGCCTCTCTGCCAAAGGGGGCGGACTTGAAGCAGCCGACGGTCAAGATCCATAACGAGGATGTCCTTTGGGTAGAGGTCACGAATCCGAATGTCCCCTCTGTTGACCCCGACTATGTTAAGACCGGCCTGAAGCTGGTGGTCACGGGGCAAACCAGCAATGCATCCAAGGAGATCTTACTGGTATATAGTGATGGAAATGATACACAAGGATTAGCACCCGAAGTATACCCGGAAACCTCGATATTCCAAATTACGGGTTCGGTAAGTGCTATGACCCTGGTTTTGGACGATATTACCAGAAAAAACGTGGGGGAAAACCGCCATTTCGCATCGCTCTTTTCTGGCTCCGGCCTCATCCCCGGGGAGGAGATCGAAGTTTACGCTCTCGCTTACAACAATTTCGCTATCGCGGACAGCAAAAACGCCAGGAGCAAATCAGACTTTTCCAACAGCCTCTTTGATTATGATAACGACGGCAAGGTTCAGACCGATCAGATCAGGTACTTCCGTCACCTGGAAAATCTGGACGGTAGCATTTCCGGGTTCAACATTTCGACCCTTGTGGATAAGGAAATAGAGAAGGTCAGTACCTACGATTCGACGAAAAAAGTTGAGGCGACCCAAATCAGGAATCTCACCTGGACGGATTTTCCGGAATGCTCTGATACGGGTATTACAAGCAAAACGGGGACCCAGATCACCTATACCGATGGCGGGCCTGCCACAACGGACATGTACTTTGCCCCGGTCAACCCCGATTACAAGCTTCTGTATAATGGACAGAGTCAGAGGATCATCAGCGTTCAGATCAAGCACAACGGCAATGCAGGTCTATTTGGCTCAATCAATGACAGTGAGATAAAGAATCTGGACCTGCGGCTCTTTGACGTGACTTCCACCTCTGCTACCGGTCATGCGGGAGCTTTGGCAGGCTGGGCAGAAAACGCTACGGTCTACAATGTCCTGGCGTTTAATAAGTTGGGAGAAACAACAGGTCTGGTCGGCGCCAGCGCCGCCGCACCGAAGAGGGGGGGCGGATTTGATCGTTTGCCGATCCTCTTTACCAGCGGTGTTTCACAACTCTTCGACGATATCATCCCTGCGGCTCCCAAGGCCGGTGGTTCGGGAGAAAGCGTTGAGCGGGGGATCCATGCCGCCTCCGGCAACGCCGGAGGGCTGATCGGCGGCTTGAAAAACAGTACCGTGGAATTCGGTGCGGCAGCCCTTCTGGTGACGTCTTCTGGCGGGGACGCCGGGGGCCTGATCGGTTCGGCGAGCGGGGAGGTCAGTATTAGAGGCTCCTATTCCGGCGGCCACACTTACGACGGACAGTATAAGAAAGAAGACAATGATTACCTCAACATAGTTGCCGGCGGCAGCTCCGGGGGACTCATTGGCAGCGCATCCGGGGCGGAACTCGAGGTGGAAAACTGTTATTCTACCTGTGCGGCTAAGGGCAGCGTTGCCGGGGGCTTCATCGGGAGCGCGGGACAAGTGACCATAAAAGGAATCGCCTATTGTACCGGAGCCGTGGTCGGAGTCAGTAACAGCTCGACAACGGATGCTTTTATTGGTAGTTTTGCTGCTGATACCGGACTCGTCTTTTCCGACGGTGGTAAGTGCTATTATGTCAGCGATATCGCTTCCTCCAAGATTGATACTGTGATCCCTGTTGCCGCAGGGAGCGACAATAACATACTCTTTGTCGCACTGGCGGATCGGGCAGGGGCCAACAACTATGACAAGTACCTGAATAATAAGGGCTTTTACTTCCCCTCAATTGCCCAGCTTTATGGAGAAGGCGATACGCGTCCCGTCGGCCTTCTGGCGACAGAGACCCATTTCGGCGACTGGCATGTTCCCATCCCCACGCCTCTGGAGTATAGTTTGATAAATGAAGATATATTGAAGCTGGAACTCGATGTGTCAGCATACAAATCAAAGAACAACGATAATCTTCCAGAGTATATTCTGATCTCTGTTACCGGCGCGACCAGCGGGAGGACTCATTTCATCAAGCTGAACCTCAGCGGCGGCAAATATGTCCTCGACGGGACCGGCGCCACGAGAGAAAACTTCGGCAAGCTCACGAACAATGACTCTCTGAACGATAAGGGCAGTTTCCAGCTTGGGGCGAACCTTACGCCGACAAACGATAAATTCACTCTCGTGTTGGACGATATCACCAGCCCTACGGGACATTTCTCTCAGCTTTTTGGCGAGCAGGGTACTCCCAACCCCGGCGAAGAGCTCGCACTTCTCCCCGGTGAGGACATTACGGTTCGGGCTGTGGCCTCGGAGAACATTGTGGACCTGTTTGAGGAAGATGATGATTGTACCGACAACAGCCTGTTTGCCAAGACCTCCGATCCGCTGAACAGCACCGGCCGCACTGCAGATATTGAATACATCCGTCATCTGGAAAACCTGGACGGCACCATTTCCTCCTACGATCCCGGCAACGACAATACGGTGAAGGCCACGCAGATCAATGATCTGGACTGGTCCGATTTCCGGGATGCCGAGAAAGCGTCGAGTCGGATTACCCTCTCCGGCGGGAACGACGCTACAGCAGCGGGCTACTATGCCCCGGTAAGCCCTGCGTATAAGCTTGATTACGACGGCGGCAAACACTCCATCACTGGCGTCCCGGTGAATCATACTGACTTCGCGGGCCTTTTTGGCACCCTCAAGTCGGATGATAAAGTATCCGACCTGGAGCTTTTGAACTTCACGGTGCGCACTACCGGCAGCGGCAAATCCGCCGGCTCGCTGGCAGGAACCTCCCAGGGCACCGTTACCTATGTTCTGGCGCGGAAGGGCAGTGGGAGTAGTTCCACGATTTCCGCCTCTTCCGGCAATGCGGGCGGCCTGATCGGCAGCATGACCGGCGGCAGCGTCATTAAGAGCGCTGCGGCGGTCACGGTCTCCGGCAGCACCGCGGGCGGCCTGATCGGTTCCGCCTCCGGCGGCAGTGTTAGAGCCAGCTATTCCGGCGGGCAGACCAGCGACGGAGAATACAGCAGGTCCAGTTATAACGTGACCGGTAGCACCTACGCCGGTGGTCTGATCGGCAGCGCCGGCGGAACAAATATCACCTACAGCTACTCCACCTGCTCCGCCTCCGGCGACACCGCGGGCGGTCTGGTGGGCAGCATCAGCGGCGGGAGCGTGGAGAATACCTACGCCACCGGCCTGATCAACGGCACGACAACTGCCGGCGCCTTTGCGGGGTCCGTCAGCGGCACGACTCTCTCCGGTGTGAATCAGTACTATGATATCATCAACAACGAAGTGACCACCGCAGGCAGTCGAATGAACTCTGTGGGCAGCGGCGAGTTCAGCGGAACGGGTACGCTCTCCGATCTGGACGACACGGTGAGCACCTTCGACGGCTTCGTCCAGGTGAAAGCGAGTGGAGCCAACCCCGCCCCCGCCGAGCCTTATGACAGTTATCTGACCGACATCTTCGGCGGTAAATACGACCTGAAGACGGTCGCGCAGTTGGGATATGCATTGGCGGCCAACGACTTCGTTGCCACCCACTACGGCGACTGGCCCTCCCCGGAGATCTGGGTCGTCAACACGCCGACCGGCAGCACTTCTTCTTAGGATTACAGCTTTAATTTAACAGGTGCTTACTGGGGCGGTTCAGGTAGTGATCCATACACTCGGTCTTGCACTTTGGAAATGACGAATAATACTGGTCATAAGGTCGATTCCATTACTGCTGCGCTGAGATTTGATGGCTCTGGCAGCATCGATGTAACCACCGATAATGATCCTGCTCATGTCCAATTCACCATAAGCGGCAATATCATCACAGTAACCTTCAATGGTTATGGCAATGGTTTTAATGCAGGTCAAACTAGACCAGTCAATTTTAGAGTACAGAGTGATAGCGCCTTCACCGTTGAAGTGGATTCATAGGGTTTGAGATCAGTCAGCGGCCCCCTGTCCGGCTTTCCCGGACAGGGGGCCGATTTTGGTTTCGGGGAAGATCTACCCCAGGATCTCCCGGTAGATCTCCCGATCCGCATTTCCGAACACGTTGAAAATGACCTTCATGGCACTGCCGCTCTTCCGCTTCCACTCCTTCACCGTCCCCACCGCGATCTCCGCCGCCTCCCGTTTGGGGAAGCCGAAGACCCCGGTGGAGATGCAGCAGAAGGCGATGCTCCCGCAGCCGTTTTCCGCTGCCAACTCCAGGCAGGAGCGATAGCAGGAGGACAGCAGTCTCCGATGCTCCGTCGTCAGAGGCCCCTCCACGATGGGGCCCACGGTGTGGATCACATACTTGCTGGGGAGATTATACCCCGGCGTGAGCTTCGCCTGCCCGGTGGGCTCCTCATGCCCCTGGGCCTCCATGATCTCCGCGCACCTCAGCCGCAGCTGGACCCCCGCATAGCTGTGGATGCAGTTGTCGATACAGCTGTGGTTGGGCCGGTAGCAGCCCGTCATGCCGGAGTTGGCGGCGTTCACGATGGCGTCGCACTCCAGCGTCGTGATGTCCCCCTGCCAGAGATAGAGCCCGTCCTCCACCGGCGTGAGATCCTCCAGCCGGGTGACGCCTTTTTCCGCGATGGCATCCCGCAGGTATTCGTCCTGCACGGCAAAGAACTCCCGGCTCAGGGGTGCGGGAGCGCGGACGTTCATCAGCGCACGGAGCAGCCTTTTCTGCTCCTCCGCCTCCGCCGGGAGGGGCCTGTCCTCCTGGCCCCGCTCCCGGAGCAGCGCCCGGAGCAGAAACAGCCGTCTTTCAGCCTGTTCCATCCTTCCGACCTCCCATCTTTTTCTGTCATTTCCTTCCGAAGTCTGATATAATCAGTTGCGATCGTTCAGAACAGATAACGACCCCGCGCCGAAGAAAGGAGACCCCCATGGAAGAAAAGAGCACCGAAGCCCTGCTGCAGGAGCTGGTTTCCCAGCAGCGCAAGGCCGCCCGGAGCGCCCGGGCCGCCGCTGTCGCCGGATTCCTGCTCGCCGGTCTGCTCCTGCTCGCTCTTGTGCTGCTGCTCCCCCGGTTCTCCGGCCTGGGGAAGCGGGCGGAGGAGCTTTTGATCCAGGCGGAGGGCCTGACCCGGCAGACCGGCACCCTGGCGGAGAACGTGAACGCCCTGGTGCAGGAGAACGGCGAAGCGCTGACGAGTACCCTGCAGGAGCTGGATTCCCTGGACCTCAGCGGCCTGGGAGAGGTCCTGGGGAAGCTGGGGGAGCTGGACACGGAGGGGCTGTCCCAAAGTCTGCGGAAGCTGGGCGAGGTGGACGCGGAAAGCCTTTCCCAGAGCATCAAAAAGCTCAGCGAGGTGGACGTGGAGAGCCTGTCCCGGACCATTCAGAAGATCAGCGAGATGGACTTCGACAGCCTCAACGAGGCCATCCGGAACCTGAATGACGCCGTCCGTCCCCTGGCGGACCTGGCTCGCTTTTTCAACGGCGGAAAAGAGTGAGCTCCGCCGCCCATGCGGAGCGGCCTCTCAGATCAGATACGCGCAGCCTGGGTCCAGCTCGCCGGGAAGCGGCTCCACATATTCCCCCTTGGCCCGGAACAGCTCCGTGGGCGTCCCCGGCATCCCGAAGCCCCGGCCCACGGTTTCCAGCGTGGAGAGCCGGATGAGCTGGGCGCGGCTGGCGCAGGCGATCTCCGGCCCGGTGACCCGGTCCATGTTGTCCTCCGTGAAGCCAAAGAGCACCACATCCGGGCGGATGCGAAGGTAATAGGCGGGCTCCGTCCGGTCCCTGTAGTTCCGCATGGCGAGCTCGTAGGGGCTGTCCGGGTCCCCCAGCTTCTGCAGCAGCCGGATCCGGTAGTACCGCTCCGTCACGTAGACGTGGACGATGGAGAAGTCTCCCTCGTAGCTCCACTTCACGCACTTTCCCTTCAGGGCGTCGGTAAAGCCGTGGCGGCGGACAGGCTCCTCCCGTCCCGGCTGGGATATATAGCCGGGAAGCAGCTCCGTGGACATGTAGGTGGGCCGCCTGGGGTTCACCCCCTGGCGGCAGGTCACCAGCGTCACCAGCCCCAGGGCCATGTCCAGGACCAGGGTGAGGTTCACCCTGGGGGCAGTCTCCGGCTCGAAGGTGAGAAAGAAGAGCTCCTCTCCGAAGTCCGCGATCCGGGCTTCGCAGTCCTTTCCCTCCCAGCGGATATGCCCGTCGGGGAGAAAGGCCAGGGTGCGGTCCCTTCCGTCGTCCATGCTGAGGGTCAGCAGGGCGGGGTAACGTTCAGAATTCCACATAAGCGCCTCCGGTCGTTTTTTCCTGATTGTATCATGGGGGAAAGGACGATTCCACCGCTTTTTTCCGCTTTTTTCGCCCCGGCGGGACGAAAACCTCTTGCCAAAGAAAAATGAATAGTGTAAAATCAAATTGGAAACACAAAACAGGACTGAGGAGGAGAGATAGATGAAAGAACTGACAAGCGCCAATTTCGCCGCCGAGACCGCCCAGGGCCTCACCGTGGTGGATTTCTGGGCCAGCTGGTGTGGTCCCTGCCGCCTGCTGAGTCCCATCGTGGAGGAACTGGCCGGAGAGATGACCGATGTGAACTTCGCCAAGGTGAACGTGGACGACGAGCCCGACCTGGCCAATCAGTACGGCATCAACGCCATTCCCACCCTGGTGCTCCTGAAGAGCGGGTTCCAGGTCGCCCAGTCCGTGGGCCTCAAGACCAAGGAGGAGCTGCGGAGCCTGATCGAGGTGCAGAAATGAGCATCAAGGTCAACCCCAACCAGGAGATCGCCGACCTCATCAAGCAGGGCCTCAAGGAGACCGGGGGCTACTGCCCCTGCCGCCGGGAGCGGACGGAGGACACCAAGTGCATGTGCAAGGAGTTCCGGAGCCAGATCGCGGACCCGGACTTTGAGGGCTTCTGCCACTGCCAGCTCTACTACAAATCCAAGGACTGATACCGTCGCCAGCTTCAAGGGGAGGGGCAAAGCCGTCGCTTTGCCCCTCCCCTGAGCATATCAATCGCTTCACTCAATGACGTAGGGCCGCGCCTCCGCCGGGATGGGGCAGACGTAGCCGTGTCTCTCCGTCCTGCGCCGGAACTCTGCCGTTGCCGCCGCCGGCAGCGCCGGGTCGCTGAACAGGTCCGCCGCCGCGCCGCAGAGGACCTGGGCGGCCCAGATCAGCCCCTTATCCCCGATGGAGGAGGCGCCGCAGCTCACGTTCTGCCAGCTGTGGCCGGGGGCTCCGGCGGGGAAGCAGAGGGCGGTGAACTGCCCCGTGGGGGTGAGATGGCTCACGTCCCCCACGTCCGTGGAGCCTGGGCAGAAGTCCTCGCCGCTGTAGTAGGGGAGGAGAAAGTCGTTGAGCGCCTTCGTCCCATCGCCGCTCAGCTCCCGGACTAGGGCGGCGATACTGGCGTCCGCCTTTGCCCCCAGGCCGGGGAGACTGCCGCCCACGGGGTATGTCTCCCGCAGGGCGGCGGCGTAGGAGCGCTCCTCCGGCGTGTAGTCCGGCAGGGGCAGGGCCTTCATGTTCTCATAGAGGCATTTTTCCAGGGGCGGGTTCGGCAGGGTGTCCGCCGTGCCGTCCACGAAGATGCGCTCGAATTCGGTCTCCGTCATGAGGGCGGCCCCTTGAGCGATCTTGTCCACCCGTTCCTGGAGGGCCAGGGTATCCGGCACGTCCCGGCTCCGCACCATATACAGCACGCTGGCGGCGGCCTGCACCACGTTGGGAGAGAGGCCGCCCCCGTCAGTGATGGCGTAGTGGATCCGCGCCTCGTCCTTCATGTGCTCCCGCAGGAACTGGACCCCGATGTTCATCAGCTCCACCGCGTCCAGGGCGCTGCGGCCCATCTCCGGATTCCCGGCGGCGTGGGCGGCGACGCCCCGGAATTTGTACAGCACCTGGGTACAGGCATTGTTGGTGCCGGTGGTGACCTCAAAGGTATCCCCCGGATGCCAGCTCAGGGCGGCGTCCAGGGCCTTCCACACCCCATCCCTGGCAAGATAGGCTTTCGCCGCGCCTCCCTCCTCGCCGGGGCAGCCGTAGAAGATCACAGTGCCGCTCCGGCCGCTCCGCTCCAGGAAGCGCTTCACCCCGCAGGCGGCGGCGAAGGCGGCGGCCCCCAGCATGTTGTGGCCGCAGCCGTGGCCCGCCCCGCCGGGGACGAGGGGCTCCGGCGCGGCGGCCCCGGCCTTCTGGCTGAGTCCGGAGAGGGCGTCGAACTCCCCCAGGATGCCGATCACCGGTCTCCCGCTTCCGTAGCTGCCGGAGAAGGCGGTGGGGATGCCCCCCAGGTTTTCCGTGACGGTGAAGCCCTCCGCCTTCAGCTTCTCCACATAGAGGGCGGCGGACCTTGTTTCCTTCAGGCTCAGCTCCGCGTATTCCCAGATCTGATGAGAAAGGGCGGCGAATTCGCCGCCCCGCGCGGCGATATACGCCTGCGCTTCCTTTTTAGCGTCCATCAATACAGCACCTTGCTCAGAAAATCCTTGGTCCGGGGATTCTGGGGATGGCCCAGCAGTTCCTCCGGCTTGCCGCTCTCGGCGATGACGCCCCCGTCCATGAAGAGGATCCGGTCCGATACCTCCCGGGCGAAGCCCATCTCGTGGGTGACGATCACGCTGGTCATGCCGCTCTTCACCAGGGCCTTGATCACGTCCAGCACCTCGCCCACCATCTCCGGGTCCAGGGCGCTGGTGGGCTCGTCGAAGAGCATTACGTCCGGCTCCATGGCGAGAGCCCGGACGATGGCCAGCCGCTGCTTCTGGCCGCCGGAGAGGCGGCCGGGGTGCTCGTCCCGCTTTTCCAGGAGGCCCACCCGGCTGAGCAGGGCCTCCGCCTGCTCCTCCGCCTCCGCCTGGCTCCGCTTGCCCAGGAGCACCGGGGCCAGGGTGATGTTCTTCATCACCGAGAGGTGGGGAAAGACGTTGAAGTGCTGGAAGACCATGCCCATCTTCTGCCGGTGGAGGTTGATGTCCACCTTCGCGCCGGTGATCTCCACCCCCTCGAAGATGATCTTGCCCTGCTCCGGCACCTCCAGCAGGTTCAGGCAGCGGAGGAAGGTGCTCTTCCCGCCGCCGCTGGGGCCGATGATGGAGACCACCTCGCCCCTGGAGATGTGCTCCGTGACGCCCTTCAGAACGTGGAGGGTCCCCCGTCCCTGGACCACAAAGCTCTTGTGCAGGTCCACCGTTTCGATCAGGTTCTCAGTCACTGGCCTTCAGCCTCCTCTCAAAGGCGCCCAGCAGCTTGCTGAGCAGGAAGGTGAGCACGAAATAGATGACGCCCACGATGGTGAGGCATTCCATGGTGAGGTAGGTGTTGCCCTTCACCTTCAGGTAGGAGGTCATCAGCTCGCCCACGAAGAAGGTGGAGGCCAGGGAGGTGTCCTTCACCACCATGATGAACTCGTTGCCCAGGGCGGGGAGGATGTTCTTGATGGCCTGGGGCAGGATGATGCGCATCATGGTCTGCCGCCCGTTCAGGCCCAGGCTCCGGGCCGCCTCCGTCTGGCCCTTGTCCACGGCCTGGATGCCGGAGCGGAAGATCTCGGAGACGTAGCATGCGGAGTTGATCACCAGGCCCACCGCCACCGCGCCGAACTCCGTCACCGGGAAGGGCAGGATCTTGGGCACCAGGAAGTAGAAGAAGTAGAGCTGCAGCAGCATGGGGGTACCCCGGATGACCTCCACGACGGCGATGACGAGCCAGTTCAGGGGCTTGAAGCGGGCCACCCGCCCCAGGTATAGGAGCAGGCCCAGCACCGCGCCGCAGAGGACGGTGATGGCGCTGAGGAGCAGGGTATAACCCACGCCCTGGAGCAGGAATACCTGCCAGTATTTCGCCATGATCTTGGCGATGTTGCCGAAGAATTCCAAAGCTTTGTCCTCCGAGTCTATTTCTTTGATTGAGAATCAGGTCATACAAACGGACAGGCCCCGGCGGGCCGGGTGAGGGCCCGTCGGGGTCTTGAGGTTCAGGATCAGTCGGCCAGGTTGCCCTCGTCGTCGTAGCCCACCTCGGCGCTGGTCTCTATGCCGGCCAGAGCCTTGGCGTCCTCGTACCACTGGCCGTAGAGGCCGGCGGCGTAGGCCTTTGCCAGGATGTCGTTGACCTGCTTGGTCAGCTCGTCCGCGCCCTTGGGCAGGAGGATGACGTTGTTCTCCGCCTCCTCGGAGACCACGAACTCGAAGCCGGAGAAGGCGATCTCGGCGTTGTTGGCGATGATGGCGTCGCCGTTGCCCTTGGCCACGGCCAGGGCGTCGATGTTGCCGTTGCGGAGCGCCTCCACGGCGGTGCCGATGTCGGAGAACTCCTTGATGATGGCGCTGTCAGGCAGCTGCTCGTTGCAGAGATTCATCTGCAGGGAAGCGGTCTGCGCGCCCACGGTGAGGCCCGCGAAGTCCTCCGCCGTGGAGAAGGTGCCGCCCTTGGCGGCGGTGGTGATGATGACCTGCTCGGTCTCGTTGTCCCCGGCGTAGTAGTAGTCGGAGAGGTTGTAGTTCTCCGCCCGCTCGGCGGTGACGGAGTAGCCGGAGATGGACATATCCACGTTGCCGGTCTGCACGGCGGCCTGGCAGGCGTCAAAGCTCATGGGCTTGATGACCAGGGTGAGGCCCATCTCGGCGGCGATGTACTTGGCCAGGGTCACATCGAAGCCCACGTACTGGTCCTGCCCGGTCTTGGTGGTGTCCACGAACTCCATGGGAGCGAAGTCCGGGCTGAGGGCCACGGTGAGGGTGGTCTTTGCGGGGGCAGCTTCCTTTTTGGCGCAGCCGCCCAGCAGGCAGAGGCCCGCGATGAGGAGGAGCGCGAGAGTCAGGGCGATGATCTTTTTCATGTTCCTATCCTTCCTTTCCGGCAAAGCCGGTCTGATTTCTGTTCCGACTTCTTTTTTAACGTGTATCAGTATAGGCGCATAAATATTCAATGTCAAGAGTGGATGTTGAGTAGTTTTCATCGGAGCGGGTCTCCTCCCGGAAAGAACGGACCGTTTCTGCCCAGAGCGGAAAATCGTGTTGAATTCCCGGGAAAAAAGTGGTATGCTGGATCATGTTTTTGAGGGAGGCGATGGCTTTGCGTTTGCTGGAGGAGCGCATCCGGAGGGATGGCGTCGTCCGGGAGGGCGACGTGCTGAAGGTGGACAGCTTTCTGAACCATCAGCTGGACGTGGAGCTCTTTGAAGCCATGGGCAGGGAGTGGAAGCGCCTCTTCGACGGCTGCGGGGTGAACAAGATCCTCACCATCGAGGCCAGCGGCATCGGTCTGGCCTGCATCGCGGCTCAGTCCTTCCACTGTCCGGTGGTCTTCGCCAAAAAGACGGAGACGAAGAACATCGCCGGGGACGTGTATCGGACCCAGGTCCGCTCCTTCACCCACGGCCGCGTTTACGACGTCATCGTGTCCAAGCGCTTCCTGGGGCCGGAGGACCGGCTGCTTCTCATCGACGATTTCCTCGCCAACGGGGCCGCCCTCAGCGGCCTGCTGGACCTGGCCATGCTGGCCGGAGCCCAGGTGGCGGGCGCCGGGATCGCCATCGAGAAGGCCTGGCAGCCGGGGGGCGAGCTGATCCGGAGCCGGGGCGTCCGGGTGGAGTCCCTGGCGCGGATCCGTTCCATGAGCGAGGAGACCGGCGTGGAATTCTGCTGAAGACGCCGAAAAGTGAATACAGCGTCGATATAATTCATAATTTTATATGTAAAGAAACTGGAGGAATGAACCATGAAGAAAACCCTGGCGATCCTGCTTGCCCTTCTGCTTGCCCTTGCCCTCTTCGCGGGCTGCGCCAAGACCGAGACCCCGTCCGGCAGCGGTGCCGGCAGCGGTACGACCACTCCCACCGAAGCCCCCGCCGACGCCCAGGTGCCCGCTCCCGTGGCCGCCGCGTCGGACATGGAATTTGAAAACGACTCCGCCGCCGCGGACGCGGCCGCCGCCAAGGCGGAGCTGGCCGCCGTGCTGCCCAAGGTGAAGGTCGGCTTCATCTTCCTGCACGACGAGAACTCCACCTACGACAAAAACTTCATCGACGCCGCCAAGGAAGCCTGCGAGGGGCTGGGCGTTTCCTACATCCTGCGCACCAACATTCCCGAGGGCCAGGAGTGCTACAACGCTGCCGCCGAGCTGGTGGACGATGGCTGCAACATCATTTTCGCCGACTCCTTCGGCCATGAGGACTTCATGATCCAGGCCGCCCGGGAGTTCCCCAACGTGCAGTTCTGCCACGCCACCGGCACCAAGGCCCACACCGAAAAGCTGGCCAACTACCACAATGCCTTCGCCGACATCTACGAGGGCCGCTTCCTGGCGGGCGTGGCCGCCGGCATGAAGCTCAACCAGCTGATCGACGAGGGCAAGTTCTCCGCCGACGAGGCCCTGGTGGGCTATGTGGGCGCCTACCCCTACGCCGAAGTGAAGAGCGGCTACACCTCTTTCTTCCTGGGCGTCCGCTCTATCTGCCCCAGCGCCACCATGGAGGTCACCTTCACCAACTCCTGGTATGACGAGGCCCTGGAGAAGGAGGCCGCCAACACCCTGATCCAGCGGGGCTGCAAGCTCATCAGCCAGCACGCCGACTCCATGGGCGCCCCCACCGCCTGCGAGACCGCCGGTATCCCCAACGTCTCCTACAACGGCTCCACCGTGGACGCCTGCCCCAACACCTTCATCGTCTCCAGCCGCATCAACTGGGTCCCCTACATGGAGACCATGATCGTGAACACCGCTGCCGGCAAGCGGCTCGCCGCCGACTGGACCGGGACCCTGGCCAACGGTGCCGTTGAGCTCACCGACGTGAACACCCAGGCCGCCGCTCCCGGTACCGTGGAGAAGCTCGAAGAGGTCAAGGCCGGCCTGATCTCCGGCGCCGTCAAGGTGTTCGACACCGGCGCCTTCACCGTGGGCGGAAAGACGCTGGACTCCTACGCCGCCGACATTCACGACATGGGCGACTTCCAGCCCGAGACCGAGGTCATCAAGGACGGCGAGTTCGAGGAGAGCGTCTACCGCTCCGCTCCCGCCTTCGACATCGACATCGACGGCATCACCATCATCGACGGCTGACGACGTCCTTATTCGCCGGAATACGGCGCAGCGCCGCAAGCGCCGCTGCTTGAAGATTCCGGCGAAACGTCCTTTCCAAAACGCACCCCATGTCTGGGGTGCGTTTTGGTATTTGGGACGGGGAGACGGGGAAAGGGTGCGAGTGTTTAAAACGCCCCGAACTATTTTTCGGGGCGTTTTGCTCTTTTTCTTGCCCGGAGGGAAAAAGTATAGTACAATAAACTGTATTTCATCCCCGTAGGGGAAGAAAGGGAGGGGCGGCCCTTGGAGGAGAAAACGGCGGCGGTGATGCTGCGGGACATCAGCAAATCCTTCGGCCCCGTAAAGGCGAACGACAGGGTCTGGCTGGACATCTACCGGGGGGAGATCCTGGCCCTGCTGGGGGAAAACGGCAGCGGCAAGACCACCCTGATGAACATGCTCTCCGGCATCTATTTTCCGGACGAGGGACAGATCTTTGTGGACGGCAGGGAAGTGGTCATCCGCTCCCCCAAGGACGCCTTTGACCTGGGCATCGGCATGATCCATCAGCATTTCAAGCTGGTGGACGTGTTCAGCGCGGCGGAGAACGTGGTGCTGGGGCTCCAGGGAAAGCTGGATATGAAGACCGTGGGGAAGAGGATCCGGGAGATCTGCGACGCCTACGGCTTTGAGGTGGACCCGGAGCAGAAGGTCTACGACATGTCGGTCTCCCAGAAGCAGCAGGTGGAGATCGTCAAGGTCCTCTACCGGGGGGCGGACATCCTGATCCTGGACGAGCCCACGGCGGTGCTGACGCCCCAGGAGACGGACAAGCTCTTCGCCGTCCTGCGGAACATGCGGGACGCGGGGAAGACCATTGTCATCATCACCCACAAGATGCACGAGGTGGAGGAACTGAGCGACCGGGTGGCCGTCCTGCGCCACGGCCAGTTTATGGGGGATATGCTCACCAAGGACACCAACGCCCAGGACATGACCAGCATGATGGTGGGCCACTCCATCTCCCTGAACATCCAACGCCCCGAGCCGGAAAACCCCCAGCCCCGGATCGTGGTGGAAGGGCTCACGGTGCGGAGCATCGACGGCATCCTGAAGCTGGAGGACGTGTCCTTCACCGCCCGGAGCGGGGAGATCCTGGGCATCGCCGGCATCTCCGGCTGCGGACAGAAGGAGCTGCTGGAGGCCATCGCCGGCCTGCAGCCCGTGGAGAAGGGCAGCATCCGCTACCTCCACGACGACGGCAGGGAGGAAGAGCTCATCGGGAAAGACCCCCTGACCATCGCGGACCTGGGCGTCAGCCTCTCCTTCGTGCCGGAGGACCGGCTGGGCATGGGCCTGGTGGGGAGCATGGACCTGACGGATAACATGGCCCTCCGCTCCTACCGCCGGGGGAAGGGCCCCTTCCTGGACCGGGGCTTCCCCAAGCGCCGGGCCGAGTGGGTGGTGAACGAGCTCTCGGTCAGCACCCCCGGCGTGACCACGCCGGTGCGGAGGCTCTCCGGCGGCAACGTGCAGAAGGTGCTGGTGGGCCGGGAGATCGCCTCCGCCCCCAAGGTCCTGCTCACGGCCTACGCCGTCCGGGGCCTGGACATCGGGGCCAGCTATACCATTTACGACATGATCAACCTGCAGAAGGAAAAGGGCGTGGCCGTGATCTACGTGGGGGAGGACCTGGACGTGCTGCTGGAGCTGAGCGACCGGATCCTGGTGCTCTGCTCCGGCAAGGTGAGCGGCCTGGTGGACGGCAGGACCACCAATAAACGGGAGGTGGGCATGATGATGACCCGCCTGGGAGGAGGGAAGAGCGAATGAACAGGACCCATTCCCCGCTGTTCCACATCTCGAAGCGGGCCTCCATCCCCTGGTACATCTCCTGGGCCATCCGGGCGGCGGCTATCGTGGCCGCCATGCTGGTCTGCGCCCTCGTGACCATGCTCCTCACCGGGGCGGATCCCATCCGGATCTACGTCACCATCTTCCAGGGCTCCTTCGGCACGGTCCGGAAATTCTGGGTCCTTTTGCAGGAGCTGTCCATTCTTCTCTGCGTCTCCCTGGCCGTGACGCCCGCCTTCAAAATGCGCTTCTGGAACATCGGGGGCGAGGGGCAGGTCCTCATCGGCGGTCTGGCTACCGCCGCCTGCATGTTCTACCTGGGGGACAAGATGCCCAGCGGTCTCCTCATCCCGGTGATGATCGTCGCCAGCATCCTGGCCGGGGCCATCTGGGCCCTGATCCCCGCCATCTTCAAGGCCAGGTGGAACACCAACGAGACCCTCTTCACCCTGATGATGAACTATGTGGCCATCCAGTTGGTCTCCTACTTCTGCAACATCTGGGACCGGAAGGGCAGCGGCATCGTGGGCATCATCAACCCCAACACTCGGGCGGGCTGGTTCCCGGTGCTGGCGGGCAGGCAGTACCTGCTGAACGTCCTGGTGGTGGCGGTCCTCACCGTGGCGGTATACATCTACCTCCGCTATACGAAGCACGGCTATGAGATCAGCGTGGTGGGGGAGAGCGAGCGCACCGCCCGCTACGTGGGCATCAAGGTGGAGAAGGTCATCCTCCGTACCATGCTCCTCTCCGGCGCCCTCTGCGGCATCGCGGGCCTCCTCCTGGTGGGGGGCACGGACCATACCATCAGCACCACCACCGCCGGAGGCCGGGGCTTCACCGCCGTCATGGTCTCCTGGCTGGCGAAGTTTGACCCCATCTTCATGGTGCTCACCAGCTTCCTCCTGGCCTTCCTCAGCCGGGGCAGCAGCCAGATCGCCCAGAACTTCGGCCTGAACCACTCCTTCGGGGATATCCTCACGGGCATCATCCTGTTCTTTATCATCGGAAGCGAGTTCTTCATCAACTACCGGCTCAGCTTCCGCGCAAGCTCGGAAAAGGAGGACGGAAGCCATGCTTGAGACCCTGGCCTTTTACATCAACCGGGCCGTGCAGCAGGGGATCCCTCTGCTCTTCGGCAGCACCGGCGAGACTCTGACGGAGAAGTCCGGCAACCTGAACCTGGGCATCCCCGGCATCATGTACGCCGGGGGCATCTGCGGCGTCATAGGGGCCTTCTTCTACGAGCGGGGGGCGGCGGTGATGAACCCCTTCCCGGCGGTGTTCATCCCCCTCGTCTGCTCCCTGGCGGGCTCCCTCCTCATGGGCCTCCTCTACTGCTTCCTCACCGTCTCCCTCCGGGCCAACCAGAACGTGACGGGCCTGGCCATCACCACCTTCGGCGTGGGCGTGGGGAACTTCTTCGGGGGCTACCTCATCAAGACCAGCGGCTCTAGCGTGGCCTCCCTGGCCCTCAACGCAACCAGTGCCTTTTTCCGGAAGACCCTGCCCTTCGCGTCCAAGCTGGGGGCCTTCGGCACGGTGTTCCTCAGCTACAGCTTTTTGGCCTACCTCGCCGTGATCGTCTCCCTCATTGCGGGCATCCTCCTCCGGCGCAGCCGGGTGGGACTCCACCTCCGGGCCGTGGGGGAGAACCCCGCCACGGCGGACGCGGCGGGCATCAACGTGAATCGGTATAAGTACGGCGCCACCTGCATCGGCAGCATGATCGCCGGCCTGGGCGGCCTCTACTACGTCATGGACTACGCCAGCGGCATCTGGTCTAATGACGCCTTCGGCGACCGGGGCTGGCTCGCCATCGCCCTCGTCATCTTCACCATCTGGCGGCCGGATACCGGGGTCCTGGCCAGCATCCTCTACGGCGGGCTCTACATCCTCAGCATCAACAACATCCTGCCCACCGGCGGGGTGGGCGCGGTGAAGGAGCTGTACAAAATGCTCCCCTACGTGATGACCATCGTGGTCCTGGTGCTCACCAGCATCCGCAACAAGAAGGAAAACCAGCCCCCGGCAGCTCTTGGCCTCAGTTACTTCCGGGAGGAACGATAGGACAATGTCACTGACAGAACAGATCAAAAAGATCCTGCCGCCGGACGAGGCGGCCATGCAGGAAGCCCGGGACCGGTGGAACGGCATTGCCAAGCCCATCGGCAGCCTGGGGCTCCTGGAAGACGCAGTAACTCAGATCGCCGGGCTCACCGGCTCGGCAAAGGTACAACTGGGGAAGCGGGCCGTCCTGGTCATGTGCGCCGACAACGGCGTGGTGGCCGAGGGGGTCACCCAGACCGGCCAGGAGGTCACCGCCCTGGTGGCGGGGAACATGGTGAAGCACGACAGCAGCGTCTGCCGCATGGCCCAGGTGGTCCACGCGGAGGTCTATCCCATCGACATGGGGATGATCGCCCCGGCAGAGGGCGTGCGGGACGAGCACATTCTCCGGGGCACGGGAAACATCGCCCTCGGTCCCGCCATGACGAGGGAGGAGGCTGCCCGGGCCGTGGAGAAGGGCATCGACCTGGTGGGCGAGCTGAAGACGCAGGGCTACAGCATCATCGCTACCGGGGAGATGGGCATCGGCAACACCACCACCGCCAGCGCCATGCTGGCCGCCTTCCTGGAGATGGAGCCCGCCCTGGTGACCGGGCGGGGTGCTGGCCTCAGCGACGAGGGCCTCCGGCGGAAGGTGAACGCCATCGAAAGAGCCCTTAAGGTGAACTGCCCCGACCCTGCCGACGGGCTGGACGTGCTCGGCAAGGTGGGCGGCCTGGATATTGCCGGGATGTGCGGGACCTTCCTGGGCGGGGCCATCCACCGGGTCCCCATTCTGGTGGACGGCTTCATCAGCGCCGTGGCGGCGCTGTGCGCCCTGCGTATCGCCCCGGGGAGCCGGCAGGCCATGCTGGCGGCCCACGTTTCTGCCGAGCCTGCCGCCCGGATGGTCCTGGAGGCTCTGGACCTGAAGCCCCTGATCTCCGCCGGTCTGCGCCTGGGAGAGGGCACCGGGGCCGTGGCGGCCCTGCCCCTGCTGGACATGGCCCTGGCGGTCTACGACGGCATGGTCACCTTTGACAACATCGGTATGGAAGCATACGAGGTGAACCTGAAATGAAGATCCTGCTCACGGGGGGCTCCGGCTGCGGCAAGAGCAGCTACGCCGAGAAGCTGGTGATGAAGTTTCCCCTGCCCAGGTGGTATGTGGCCACCATGCGCTCCTACGGCGCGGAGAGCGAGGCGAAGATCGCCCGGCACCGGGCCATGCGCAGCACCAAGGGCTTCGAGACCATCGAAAGCCAGACGGACGTGGGCGCCATCGACCTGTCCCAGGGGGGGACGGTGCTGCTGGAATGCCTCTGCAACCTGACGGCCAATGAGATGTTCGACGACGAGGGGAACGAACGGGACCCCTATGAAAAGATCCTCCGGGATGTCCGCCGTCTGGCTTCTCAGGCGGACAACCTCATTCTCGTCACCAACGACGTGGGCTCCGACGGGGAGGCCTATTCCGACTCCACCCTGCGCTACGTGGATACCCTGGGGCGGCTGAACCGGGCTTTCGCCGCCGAGTTCGACACGGTGTACGAGCTGGTTTGCGGCATTCCCCTCCTGGTGAAGGGGGAGGAGGTATGAACGGTCTCCGCAGCATCGCCATGGCCTTCCTCATGTTCTCCTGCATCCCCATGCCCATGATCGAGTGGAAGCAGGAGAACATGCGCTGGATGCTCTCCGCCTTTCCCCTGGTGGGGGCGGCGGTGGGGCTCAGTCTCTGGCTCTGGCAGCTTCTCGGCGCGGCCCTGGGCTTCGGCCCGGTCCTCTGGGCGGCGGGGCTGACCCTGCTTCCCGTCCTGGTCACCGGCGGCATCCATATGGACGGCTACTGCGACGTGTCGGACGCGCTGGCTTCCCACGCGCCCATGGAGAAGAAGCGGGCGATCCTGAAGGACTCCCACACCGGAGCCTTCGCCATCATCCAGCTGGGCTGCTGGCTGCTGATGTACTTCGCCCTGGCCACCGAGCTCCCTGTCACGGGGCATACGGCTCTGCTCCTGGCGCTGATGCACATCCTGAGCCGCGTCCTCAGCGGCACCATCGCCCTCATCTACCCCAAAAACGACGCGGAGGGCCTGCTGCGGACCTTCACCCTCTCTGCCGAGGGGAAGGGGCCGCTGGCGCTCCTCCTGGTGCTGCTGGCGCTCTGCGCCGGAGCCTTGGTTTTTGCGGGCGGATTCGTCGGCGCAGGCATGGTCCTGGGCGGGGTTCTCACCGCCCTGTGGATGAAGCGCCTCTCCGCCAGGCAGTTCGGCGGCATGAGCGGCGACCTCTCCGGCTACTTCCTGCAGATGGCGGAGCTCATCATGCTCCTCTGCTGCGTGATCATTTCCAAGGTGGTGCTTTTATGATTCTGGTGATCGGCGCCCGTTCCTCGGGGAAACGGGCCTATGTGGAGTCCCTGGGCTATGCCCCAGAGGAAATCGCGGATGGGGTACTGGACGAGAAGCCCGTCCTCTACAATTTGCAGGACCTGACCCTGCCGGACCCGGAGGGGGCCGGCGCCCTCTATGACCGGCTGCTGGAGAAGCAGGTGGTGGTCTGCGACGAGGTGGGCTCCGGGGTCATCCCCATCGACAAGGGGCAGCGCCTGGGGCGGGAGGCCACGGGCAGGCTCTGCTGCCGCCTGGCGGCCCAGGCGGAACAGGTGGTGCGCCTGGTCTGCGGTATCCCCCAGGTCATCAAGGGGTAAGCGGCATGGAGATCCTTATTCTGCGTCACGGCAAGACGAGCATGAACCGGGACGGCCGCTACCAGGGCCGGACGGACGTGCCCCTCTGCCCGGAGGGGGAGGAGGAGCTGAGGCGCTTCGGCACTCTTCCCTGGGTGAAAAAGGTCTGCGTCAGCCCCATGTCCCGGGCGACCCGGACGGCGGAGATTTGTTTTCCAAATGCCGAGCAGATCCCGGTGCCGGACTTCCGGGAGATGGACTTCGGCATCTTCGAGGGGCTGAACTATGAGGAGATGACCGGGAACGAGGAGTACCAGAAGTGGGTGGACGGGATGTGCCGGGGGAAGTGCCCCGGGGGCGAGAGCATGCCCGAATTTGTGGACCGGGTCTGCGCCGCCTTTGAAGGCGTGGTCCGGGAGGCCATGGCCGTGGGAGAAAAACAGCTCTTCATCGCCGCCCACGGGGGTACGGTGATGGCCCTCCTCAGCCGCTTCGGCCGCCCGGAGAAGGACTATTACGACTGGTTTGTGAAAAACGGCGGGGGCTATATCCTCCACCTGGAGGAGTCTTCCTGGGCTTCCTCTCCGGAGCTGACGGAGCCAATTCCCTTTGCCGCCCTGGCGGAGATCCCGCCGGAAAGGATCCATCCATGAAAGTCACCTTCAATCTCACCACCAGCCCGGAGGATCTGGACCGCTTCCGGACCTCGGAGGATCTGCGGAGGCTCCTTCGGGGCTTCGACGGGGTGGAGCTCATGTACTACGGCGAGGACGAGCGGCAGATCATCCCGCCGGAGGCAATCCTGGGCTTCCACATGTCCAACCACAACTACTGGCTGGACTTCTGGCGGGAGGACCGAGAGGCCCTCCAAAGGGAATACGACGACCTGGAGACGGCGAAGGCCGCCTTCGGCGGCACCCTGGACAAAGTGCGCCTGGTGGAGGAATTCCGCCGGGACTGGGCCCTGGCCAAGCGCTTCGGGGCAAAGTACGCCGTCTGGCACGTCTCCGACGCCTCCATCCGGGAGTCCTTCACCCGGCAGTACCGGCATACGGACGAGGAGGTCGTGGGCGCCGCCTGTGAGATCATAAGCGAGGCTCTGGCGGGGGAGGAGGAAACCGACCTTGTCCTCCTGCTGGAAAACCTCTGGCTCCCCGGCCTCCGCTTTACAAGGCCGGAAATGACAAAGCGGCTCATGGAGGGGATCGACTACCCCAACAAGGGGATCATGCTGGACACGGGCCACCTTCTCCATAATGACCTGGACCTGGAGACCCAGGAGGAGGGCGTCGCCTATATCCATCGTCTCCTGGACGCCCACGGGGAGCTCTGCAAGTACGTCCGGGGCGTCCACCTGAACCAGTCCATCACCTCCGACTACTGCCGGAAGATGATGGAGGAGCCCCCGGAGTTGGGGAAGACCTACCGGGAGCGGAGCTGGCAGATGTTCAGCCACGCCTACAACGTGGACAAGCACCAGCCCTTCACCGGGGAGGGCATCCGGGAGCTCATGGACCGCATCGCCCCGGAATTCCTCACCTTCGAGTTCATCACCGACGACAACGCCCAGCATGAGCGCTTCCTCCGCGCCCAGCGGGAGGCCCTGGGAATGCCCATCTTTGATGATTGACACAAATCTGATTGTGTGCTATTGTGTTGATAGAGAGCCCTCCGGTGCTCCTGCGCCGGAGGGCAGAGTCCTATTTGAGGGTACATTCTATGGAACTCAGAGACTTTTTTCAGGAGCATCCCAAGGCGGCCCTGGCCTTTTCCGGCGGGGTGGATTCCACCTACCTCCTCCGGGCGGCCCTGGACTGCGGGGCGGACGTGAAGCCCTACTGCGTATCCTCGGCCTTCCAGCCCGCCTTTGAAAAGGCGGAGGCGGAGGCGCTCTGCGCCCGGATGGGCGTGGAGCTCACCGTCCTTCCGGTGGACGTGCTTTCCGATCCTGCCGTGACGGCCAATCCGCCGGACCGCTGCTACCACTGCAAGATCCACATTCTCACCGCCATCCGGGAGCGGGCGGCGCAGGACGGGTATACGGTCCTCCTGGACGGGTCCAACGCCTCCGACGACGCCGGGGACCGGCCGGGGATGCGGGCCCTCCGGGAATTCGGGGTCCTCTCGCCCCTGCGGCTCTGCGGTTTGACCAAGGACGAGATCCGCCGCCGCAGCCGGGAGGCGTCTCTTCCCACCTGGGATAAGCCCGCCTATGCCTGCCTGGCCACCCGCGTCCCCACCGGGACGGAGATCACGAAGGAGCTGCTGGCGCGGGTGGAGGGGGCCGAGACCGCCCTGCTGGGCCTGGGATACCGGGACTTCCGGGTCCGTGTCTTCCACGACGCGGCCCGGCTGCAGCTGCCAAAGGCGGAGCTGACGAGGGCAGCGGGGGAGGCGGAAAAGCTGCGCGGCGCTCTGGCCCCCTGCTTCACTACGGTGCTCTTGGATCTGGAGGGGAGATAGATGGAACAGAAGGACGTCCGTGCCCTGCTGGAGGACGTGAAGAACGGGAACCTCAGCGTGGAGGACGCGGTGGTAAAGCTGAAAATGGAGCCCTTTCAGGAGCTGGGCTTCGCTAAAATAGACATGCACCGGGGCCTCAGACAGGGGACGGCGGAGGTCATCTACGGCGCGGGGAAGACCCCGGAGCAGATCCGGGACATCTCCAAGGCCCTCCTGGCGGGGGGGCAGGAGCGGGTGCTCATTACCCGCATGTCCAAAGAGGCCGCCCAGCTGGTCGCCGAAGCCCTGCCCCTCAGCTATCATGAGCTGGGGCGCATCGGGATCATCGGCGGCATCCCGGAGCCGGACGGGGACGGCAGCGTGATGGTGGCCACCGGCGGCACCAGCGATATTCCCGTGGCGGAGGAGGCGGCCCTCACCGCCGAGATGCTGGGGAACCGGGTAGTCCGCCTCTACGACGTGGGGGTGGCGGGGCTCCACCGGCTCCTGGCCCACACGGAGGAGATCATGCGCGCCAGGGCCATCGTGGCCATCGCGGGGATGGAGGGGGCCCTTGCCAGCGTCATCGGCGGCCTGGCAGACTGTCCGGTGATCGCCGTGCCCACCAGCGTGGGCTACGGGGCGGCCTTCGGGGGCCTGGCGGCTCTCTTGAGCATGCTGAACTCCTGTGCCAGCGGAGTCAGCGTGGTGAACATCGACAACGGCTTCGGCGCCGGCTATCTGGCCGGTATGATCAATCATATGGGGAGGAAAAGCGGATGAAAACGCTGTATCTGAGCTGCGAAATGGGAGCGGCGGGGGATATGCTCATGGCGGCCCTCTACGAGCTCCTGCCGGACAAGTCCGCTTTTCTGGAGCGGATGAACCGGCTTCTGCCGGAGGTAGAGGTCCGGACTTGCGAAAGCGAGAAGTGCGGCATCACCGGCACCCACATGGAGGTGACCGTCCATGGGGAAGAGGAGGAGTCCCACGACCACGACCATCTCCATGCCCATGAGCATGCCCATGAGCATCATCACGACCACGACCACGACCATGGCCACCACCATGAGCACTCCTCCGCCGCCGGGATCGCCCACCTCATCGGGCACATGGACCTGCCGGAGGAGGTCAAGGCGGAAGTTCGGGCCGTATACGACTCCATCGCCAGGGCCGAGAGCAAGGTCCACGGCGTCCCGGTGGAGGAGGTCCACTTCCATGAGGTGGGGGCCCTGGACGCTCTGGCGGATGTGGCGGGAGTCTGCTATCTCATGTACCTTTTGAAGCCGGACCAGGTCCTGGCTTCCCCGGTGCACGTGGGCTCCGGGATGGTAAAATGCGCCCACGGCGTCGTCCCCGTCCCCGCTCCGGCGACGGCGGAGCTGTTGGAGGGGATCCCCATGTATTCCGGCAGCATCCGGGGCGAGCTCTGCACTCCCACCGGGGCGGCGCTCCTGCGGCACTTTGTCACCAGGTTCGGCCCCATGCCCGTGCTGCGGCTGGAGAAGAGCGGCTACGGCATGGGTAAGAAGGACTTCGAGGCGGCCAACTGCCTCCGGGCCCTCTGGGGAGATACGGAGGACGGCGCCGAAGAGGTGATCGAGCTCCGCTGCAACCTGGACGACATGAGCCCCGAGGCCCTGGGCTACGCCCAGGAGCGGCTGTGGGCCGCCGGGGCCAGGGACGTATACACCGTGCCCATCGGCATGAAGAAGAATCGCCCCGGCGTCCTGCTGATCTCCCTCTGCACCCCCGCCACGCGGGAGGCCCTCCTGCGGGTCCTCTTCCGCCACACCACCACCCTGGGGGTGCGGGAGGTAAAGTGCGCCCGGAGCACCCTGCATCGCCGGGAGGAGACGCTGGATACCCCCTACGGCCCCGTGCGCCTCAAGATCTCCGAGGGCTGGGGGGTCGTGCGGAAAAAAGCGGAGTACGACGATCTCAGCCGCATTGCCCGGGAGGAGGGCCTGAGCCTGGAGGAAGTCCGGGCGAAGATCGGGCTGGACTGAACTGTACAGATCTTATGACGTGGCCGCCGCGAACTTTCGCGGCGGCCACGTTTACGATTCTCGGCTCCCTCTCCGAGGGCTGTATCGCGCGCCCACCGCTTTGCGGCGGGTCTGTAGCGCACGAGTCCCAGCGTGGGGGTAGCACGCGCATCCCCAGTGGGGGTAGCACGCGCATCCCCAGTGGGACCCCTTGCGCGCGGAATGGCCCCTTGCGCGCGGAATGGCCCCTTGCGCGCGGAATGGGGCCCTCGCCCGCGGAATGTCAGCGAAGCTGACTGGGGGAGTCTTTCGTCTTGTCATTGCGAACCAGCGCGCACGCTGGTGTGGCAATCCGTAACCCCCGTCCCTTTGCCGGGCGCTTTCAAGGACCCCCTGCGGGGAAGGGTACGGGTTGCCACGTCGTCCCCTGCGGGGCCTCCTCGCAATGACGGCGCTTCGTACGGAACGCCTTATCCTAAATTGTTCACCGTTCTTACGCTCATGAGCAGGGCCTGCTCCCGGGTGGCGTAGTTCAGGGTCTCCTTGCCGGTGTTCACCAGCTTGGGGGCGAAGCGGTTGTCACCAACCCCGTTTACGATGCCGTTGGCGGCCATGAAGTACACGCTGTCCTTGGCCCAGCCTGAGATATCGGCATCGTCGGCAAAGGGCTCTGGCATGGTGAAGAGGGCGCGGAAGGCGTCGGCGAAGGAGGCGTCTGTCTCCAGGGTCCAGCCGGAGAGGTTCAGCTTCTTGTACACCCGCGTCAGCATGGTGGCGGTCTGCTCCCGGGAGATGAAAGCGTTGGGGTCAAACAGCTTCTTAACACTGTCGGTGCCGTTGGTGACGCCCAGGGCGAAAGCTTTCAGTACCTCGGGGTCGGAGGTGTCGGAGAAGGTGTCCGCCGGGGCGGGGGAGGCTTTCGTGTAGCTCATGGCCTCGAAGAGCTTTACGCTCACGGCGGCGAACTCCGCCCTCGTGATGGGGGCGGTGAGGTCGGCCCCCTTCAGACAGTCGGGGATGAGGCCCAGCTTATCCGCCTCCTCCAGCTCCGCCTTGGCCCAGTTGTGGGCGTTCTCCCAGGCGGCGGTGGCGCCGAACTGGGTGAAGTCGATGTCCGGGCTGCCCTGGCCCTCGTAGAGGTTGAGATAGGGCGTCCACAGCTCCCATTCCTCCGCCTGTGCCTTGTCCGAGACCACGATGCCGTATGCGTAACGCTCCACATAACCCTCCTTGGAGGCCCGGACCGCGTTCAGGCCGGGGACTGCCTCGAAGGTGAAGCCGCCGGAGTCGGAGGCGGTGACGGTGGTGGAGGTGCCCAGGAGGCGCACGGTGGCCCCCGGCTCCGTAAAGCCGGAGAACTTGCCCGTAAAGACCTCCTTCTGATAGTTCACCAGGAGCTTTACAAAGTCCACGGCGAAGCCATCCCCGCAGCCCGTCTCCTCGTCGATGGCGACGGCGAGCTTCCCGGAGGCGACGTCCTCATAGAAGCTGGGGGGAAGGATGGCGGAGATGATGTAGGAGGTGGGGCCGGTCTGATCCACCTGGTTCAGAAGCTCTGCGATGAAGGGGGCGTCCTTTCCGTTGAGGGTGACGGTAAATCTGCTTTCCCAGCTGAGAGCCTGGAAATCGTCGATGCAGATCTGGAGCAGGGCGTTTTGCACGGTGATGCCGGAGGCGTCGTAGTTCAGGGTGATAACCGCCGCGCCCTCTCCGAAGGCGCGGGAGGCGTTCCATTCGTCCTCGGGGTAGTCTTTCCAGCTGCTGTAGTTGCTGCTGTAACCGTCGCTGGCGTCCCCGTTCCAGTGGGAGCCCACATAGATGCGGTCGGTCCCCTCCGGGTCGGTATCGTCCTTCTCCCAGGGATAGCCGTGGGATCGTTGATTACTCGCTGTGAAGGGGTTATAACCGTCCTCAATGGCGTATTCCTCGTTCAGGGCGTCGATGTCCCCGGTGCGCACCATCAGCTCCGCCTCGGCGGTATTCCGCAGGGCGACGGCTTTGGCGCTCCAGTCTCCGTTGTCCGCGTCGGAGACCGCCAGGGCCGACAGCGGCGCCAGGCTCAGGACCATCACCAGCGTGAGAAGCGCGGCCAAAAGTCTCTTTTTCATTTTTCCTTTCCTCCAATGATATGTTGTTTTTTTTGTTGACAGAGTTACGGGCGGTAGCTGCCGGAGAGCTCAATGGCCTCCATCTCCTTGCCGCTGTAGGAGCCCAGCAGCTCCCAGCGCACCGAGAGGGTGAAGCCCAGGCTGCCCGCGGGGACTTCCTTTTCCCAGGTATAGATCGCCGTTTTGGCGAAGCCCCCCTCCACCAGAATGGGGTCGGTGGTGAAGGCATAGCTCTCCCCGTTGAAGGTGAGGGTGTTGTTCCGCCGGTCCCCCACGTCCAGGCTGTAGGATTCCAGGGAGAGGGTGACGGTGATCTTCACCGTGTCCGTGGAAACCGAGACAGCCCGCCAGTCGGCAACCAGGTTCAGGGCCGTGCCCGTGTCGCTGCGGAAGAAGCCGGAGACGTCCACGCTCCCCCCCACGGGGGCAGGGGCGGGAGTCACCTCCGGGGCCTCCGGCGCACCCTCCCCCGGCTCAAGGGTGGCCTCCGGGATGGGGACGGCGGTGGGCTGGCTCCCCTCCGGCGCGGGCTCGAAGGTGGGAGCCGGGGCCGGGGTGGGCTTGGGAGTCGCTTCCGGCGTACTGGTCGCGTCGGGGGAGGCGGTGGTGATGATCTCCCCCCGGCCCTCCGCCGGGGCGGTGGGGGCGGTGCTGGGCGCCGGGTCCGGCGTCTTGGTACAGGCGGCGAAACACAGCACTAGCGCCAGACTCAAAAGAATCAATAAGCTTCTTTTCATCTTCAAATACCTTCCTGTTTAGGAATTGAAAATCAGTACTCCACTTCCTGGCTGAGGGGCGCGTCCAGCAGCTCCGGGTTTTCCAGCAGCTTCTTCACCAGGCGCACGGTCTTGGAATAATAGTACCCGTCGGCGATGCGCTCGTCCACGGTGATGCCCAGGTCGATGGAGTCCCGCATCTCCACGTTCCCTTCCTCGTCATACCAGGGGCGCTTCTTCCGCTCCCCCACGGCGATGAAGAGGGAGTTGGTGCCCCAGTTGGTGAGGTGGTGGTAGCCCGCGTGGAGCTTGATGGAGCCCAGGTTGGTGAGGACGATGGAGCAGTAATAGGGATCCGTCTCGATGAGGGAGGAGGGCACCCAGCCGTGGATGTCCAGCCGGGTGACGATCCACACCAGGAACTTGGAGAGGAAGCGGGGCATCTTGTTGAACATGTCCATGCTCTCGGTGGAGGAGTCGATCTTTTCACTCCGGGTGGAGGTGATCTGCCCCACGATCTTTTCCCACACCGTGTCGACGGTGTCCTCCGGCTGGAAGCGGAGCTTCGCCAGGGCCTCGGCCCCACTGTCGGAAAACTCCTTCTTCACCACGAAGGCGGCGGTGAGCTCATTGCGCTGGTACATGTTTTTGTTGGCAATGAAACGGTTCATCTTGGGCCGCAGGAGGCAGGCCTTGCCCACGGCGGCGACGATGACGTAGAAGAGCTTCAGAGGATGGTCCTCCCGCCCCGCGTTCTTTCGGGCCAGGTACCCCTCCAGCTTTGTAAGGTCGATGCGCTCGGAGATGAACGCCTCGTTGTCGCAGCGGTTGGGGTAGAGCAGGGGCACGATGAAATGCATGGAATCCAGGTCCCGGAGCAGGGTCCCGTCCTTCCGGTCCCCCAGGCGCTTTTTTGTCTCTTTCAAGGCCGATCCTTCTTTCTTCTTTTCCTGCCGGTTTGCCAATTATTATATATTAAGACTTGCGGATTTGCAATCTCCTATGCTAAACTACAGGAAAGGAAAACCACAGCCATTCATATCAAAAAGGAGAATAAGAACTATGAGTATGGAAGTCCGTCTGAATACCCACGGCCCCGGCAAACTGCAGACCCTGGCCATGATCTCCGACGAGGCCGGCTTCAACGTGGTCAGCACCCTGATTTTCGGCGAGAAGGACGCCGTCCTGATCGACTGCCAGTGGACCCGTTCCAACATCTACCGGGTCATCGCCGAGATCTGCGAGCGGAACCTGAACCTGAAGGCCGTCTTTGCCACCCACGCCCATCCCGACCACTACTGGGGCATCGGCCATGTGAAGGAAGCCTTCCCCGACACCGTCTGCTACGCCATGCCCGAGGACATCGAAACCATCGACGCGCAGTTCGGCGACAAGGTGGAGCACTGGGAGAGCATCATCGGCAAGGTGAACCTCTGCCGGAAGGACCGTTATCCCAAGCTCACCCCCCTGCCCGCGGACAACAAGATCATGCTGGAGGGCGAGGAAATCATCGTCTTCCCCCAGGTCTGGGGCGACCTGCAGTACAACACGGTAGTCTGGGTCCCCTCCATTTCCACCGTCATCGGCTCCGACGTGCTGTTCTCCAATGCCCATCCCTTCACCTGCGAGGTGAGCGCCAACGGCCGCAAGAAGTGGATCGACGCTCTGGACAAGATGGAGGCCCTGGGGGCCGAAGTGGTCATTCCCGGCCACATGAAGCACGGCGAGCCCTTTGATGAGCGCAGCTATAAGTTCACCCGGGACTACCTGGTGGCCACCGACGAGGAGCTGGATAAGGTCAAGGCGAAGTACGGCATCACCAAGGACGGCGAAGTGAACGAGATGGCCATGAAGGAGTTCTTCTACGACATGTGCATGCGCTTCCCCGAGGCCATTCTGATCTATCTCTCCAACGACATGAACTCCTCCGTCTTCCTGGGCGGCCGCGAGTGGAACTGGAACAACCTGAATGACGGCCCGGATATGACCGGCATCAACACCTCCATCCACCGGTAAGACCCCCATGTACGTTCAGAAAGCCATCCTTCTGGACGGGAGCGCCGTGGAGCGGAGCCTCACGCGCATCTCCCATGAGATCGTGGAGCGGAACGCCCCCTGCGAGGGGCTCTGCGTGGTGGGGGTCCTCCGGCGGGGCGCGGTCCTGGCTCGGAAGATCGCCCGCAACGTGGAGAAGATCACCGGCCTGGCCCCCCTCCTGGGGGCGCTGGACATCAGCCTCTACCGGGACGATCTCAGCGAGCTGGGGGAGCAGCCGGACGTCCACTCTTCCGACCTGGGCTTCGACGTCCGGGGAAAGACCGTGGTGCTGGTGGACGACGTGCTCTACACCGGGCGCACCGCCCGGGCCGCCATCGAGGCGGTGATCCGCCGGGGACGGCCCGCGGCGATCCAGCTGGCGGTCCTCATCGACCGGGGCCACCGGGAGCTGCCCATCCGGGCGGACTACATCGGGAAGAATGTCCCCACCTCCCGCCGGGAGCTCATCGAGGTCCGGGTGGAGGAATACGACGGGGCGCAGGAGGTCGCGCTTCTGGAACGTAAGGACGACTGAATTCTGGAAACAAAAAGACTCGCGCCGGGAAAAGCATTCCGCTTTTCCCGGCGCGAAGGCATAAAGCCCCCTGATCAGCCCATTCGTATCCCGCAGTACTCGCAGACCAGACGCCCGCGGCTTTTGTCGAGCACCCAGCTATGCGTCGTGCTGTTGGGGTTCCATTCACAGGCGTCGTAGTCGTCGTGGCCGCCGAAGCCGCCGGTGACCTTGTCCAGCTCTTCGTCGTTGAGCTGGGCGTTTTCTTTTTTCTTATCCATGAGGATCGCCTCCGAGTCATGTTTTCACTGCTTGATACGCATGAAACTGCGCCGTGGCAGCAGATTTTGAAATAGATGGGATAATATTTCGGTTTTTGCGTTGCTGTTTTGCCGTGTCATTGAGGAAATGCAGTAATGCCGCCGATCTGCTCCGGAAGAAGCGGTTCCGCTGTTTCCGGAGCGAATCATGGTGAAGAGTGAATTCATTCCTCGAAGAGCCTGGAAACAGGAACATCCAAGGCGTCGGCAATGGTAAACAGCGTCTCCATAGAGACACCAAAAGCGCGGGTAGGGCTTTCAATCTTGGCGAGATAGGACCAGGATTTTCCGATTTTATCCGCAAAGGCCTCCTGTGTCAGCCCACGCAGCTTGCGGTAATACTGCACTTTTAATCCAAACCGAATGTACTCCTGCTCATATTTAGTCTGCACGATCATCACCCTGGATAGGGTATCACGCCTCTTGAAAAACATTTATAGCATATAATTGCCATTTATAGCAATGTGATGATATAATAAGGCAATTAGATTGCTATACGAAAAGAGGACGGAATGGGCTGGACGGGTGAGGAAAAAGAAAAGACGGTATGTTTTTCGGGACATAGAGACATGAAAGAGTCGGCAGACAAGCTAGAAAGCAGATTGTCAGAAACGGTCAAAAAGCTGATAGAAAAAGGGTATACATCCTTTGTGACCGGAGGAGCCCGAGGTTTTGATACTTTGGCGGCGGAAACGGTGCTGAAGCTGAAAGAGACTTATCCCGTGATCCGCCTGGTCCTGATTCTGCCCTTCGAAAGGCCCTATGAGCATGAAAAAGATTGGACAAATGAGGAAATTAAGCGATACCATGAGTTGATAGAGAAGGCTTCCGGGAGCGTGGTGCTAGCCGACGGATACAAGCCCGGTATTTACTATCGCCGCAACCGATACATAGTAGATATGTCCTCCGTCTGCATTGCCTATTTAAGAAGAAAGAACAGCGGCACAGCCTATACGGTAGACTATGCCGCAGATCATGGTCTTGAAATACGGAACCTTGCGCTTGGGTAGCAGCATTCAAATAGAAGGCGGAAAAAGGGATGGTATATGACGCTCCCTCAGTAATCAAACTCCCCTTCAAAGACCTCCGCGGCGCTGCCGGTGAGGAGTACCCTCTCGTCGGTGTAATTTACCGTCAGGTCGCCCCCCAGGAGCTTCACCGTCACGTCCGCCCCCTTGGGACAGAAGCCGTTCTCCACGGCGGCAACCACCGCAGCGCAGGCCCCGGTGCCGCAGGCTAAGGTCTCCCCGTTGCCCCGCTCCCAGACCCGCATCCGGAGGGTGGTGGGGGTCACCACCCGCACAAACTCGGTGTTCACCCGCTCCGGGAAGGCGGGGGCGTACTCGAACTTCGGGCCCAGCTCCGTGAGGTCCAGCCCGTCGATCCCTTCGCAGAAGACCACGCAGTGGGGGTTCCCCACGCTGACGCCGGTGACCCGGTATTCCGTCCCGTCTACGGAAAGAGGATAGTCCACCATGGTCTCTACAGGCACCGCCGCGGGGAGGTCGGCGGCCCGGAGGGAGGCCTTCCCCATATCCACGGAGACGGAATTCACCTTCCCGTCCCGGAGGAAGAGGCGCAGGGCGTGGACGCCGCTCTCGGTCTCGATGCGCAGGGTCTCGCTGCGGATATAGCCCTTGTCGTAGAGGTATTTCCCCACGCAGCGGATGTTGTTTCCCGCCATCTTCCCCTCGCTGCCGTCCCGGTTGAAGGTGCGCATCTTCGCGTCGGCCACGTAGGAGCGCTCAATGAGGACGATGCTGTCCCCCCCAATGCCGTAGTGGGGGGCGCAGAGGTCGATGCACAGGGACTCGGGGCAGGTGATGCGCCCGTCGAAGTTCTCGATGAAGATGCCGTCGTTGCCGCAGGACTGCATTTTGGCGAACTTCACCCGCTGCTTCCAGGGACGCATGGCGTTGATGTCCACCAGCTCCGTGTTGTCCGGACGGAAGCGGCTCTCGATGATCTCCGCCAGGGCGTCGGCGGTGTCGGTGCTGGTGAGACAGGGGATGCCCAGCTGCATGGCCCGGCGGTGGAGGGCGATGAAGTCCCCCATGGTGGCGTCAAGGACGGCCCCGGTGTATACGATGTAGCTGAGGGTACCGCTCTCCATGAGCTGCCCCAGCTCCCCGCTCTCACTGGCGTTGGGGACGCTCTCCACGGGAATGCCCATCTGAGAGATGGCCTCCGCCGTCCCGGCGGTGGCGTAGAGCCGGAGCCCCAGGTCGTAGAAGCGCTTGGCCAGGGAGATGATCTCCGGGTAGTCGGCGGTCTCCACGCTGAGAAGGACTCCGGTCTTTCCTCTTCCGGAGGGGACCTTGAAGCCCGCCGCCGTGAGGCCCTTGTACAGGGCCTCGGCTTTCGTCTTGCCGATGCCCAGGACTTCGCCGGTGGATTTCATCTCCGGGCCGAGAATGGAATTGGCGTCGTTCAGCTTTTCAAAGGAGAAGACCGGGACCTTCACCGCGCAGTAGGGCGGCGTCCGGTAGAGGCCCGTGCCGCAGCCCAGGTCACTGAGCTTTGCCCCCAGCATGACTCTCGCCGCCAGGTCCACCATGGGGACGCCGGTGACCTTGGAGATGTAGGGCACGGTGCGGGAAGCCCGGGGATTCACCTCAATGACGTAGAGCTCGTTTTCGTGGATGAGGTACTGGATGTTCACCAGCCCCTTGGTCCCCAGGGCCAGGGCCAACTTCTCCGAGCAGTCGCAGATCTTGCCCAGGAAGCGGTCGGAGAGGTTGTAGGGGGGATAGACGGCGATGGAGTCCCCGGAGTGGATGCCCGCCCGCTCGATGTGCTCCATGACCCCTGGGATCAGCACGTCCGTCCCGTCGGAGATCACGTCCACCTCCAGCTCGATGCCAGGCATGTACTTGTCCACCAGCACCGGGTTTTCCACGCCCCCGGCCAGAATGGTCTCCATGTACTGCCGGGTGTGCGCCTCGGTGCGGGAGATGGTCATGTTCTGGCCGCCGATGACGTAGCTGGGCCGCAGGAGCACGGGGTAGCCCAGCTCCTTGCCCGCCGCCACGGCCTCCTCCACCGTGTTCACCCCCATGCCCCGGGGGCGGCGGATGGAGAACTGCTCCAGAAGCGCGTCGAACCTTGCCCGGTCCTCTGCGATGTCGATGCCCTCGGCGCTGGTGCCCAGGATGGGGATGCCCGCCTTGTCCAGAAAGCCGGTGAGCTTGATGGCCGTCTGGCCGCCGAAGGCCACCACCACCCCCACGGGCTTTTCCACGGCGATGATGCCCATCACGTCCTCCGGGGTCAGGGGCTCGAAGTAGAGCCGGTCGGCGGTGTCGTAGTCGGTGGAGACGGTCTCCGGGTTATTGTTCACGATCACCACGTCGTAGCCCAGCTCCCGCAGGGTCCAGACGCAGTGGACGGAGGAGTAGTCGAATTCGATGCCCTGGCCGATGCGGATGGGGCCGGAGCCCAGGACCATGACCACGGGTTTGGAGCTCCGGGGGAAGCTCCGCCCCTCGCAAGCACCCCCGTGCTCGGAGTAGAAATAGGGCCGGTCCGAGCCGAAAACGGCCTCGCAGGTGCGCACGACGCGGTAGGTGAGCTGCCCTTCCGGCAGGGTCTCCGCCCCGCTGAGCCTGCGGATGGCCCCGTCCGGGTAGCCTAAAGCCCGGGCCTTCTCGCAGTTAGACGGGGTGAGGCCGCTCTTCAGCTCCTTTTCCACATTCAGGAGGTTTTGGAGCTTTTCCAGGAAGTAAGGGTCGATCATGGTGATGCGGTATATTTCCTCCATGCTGACCCCGGCCTTCAGGGCTTCATAAACGGTGAAGATGCGCCGGTCGTCCTGGTCTCCCAGCCGCTCCACCACGCTCCGCTCGTCCAGGGGCGGGGCGTTCAGGGTGTCCAAGCCGATCTCCGCCCCCCGGACGGCCTTCATTAACGCCCCCTCGAAGGTGGAGGCGATGCTCATCACTTCCCCCGTGGCCTTCATCTGGGTCCCCAGCCGACGGCTGGATCCGGCGAACTTGTCAAAGGGCCATTTGGGGAACTTCACCACGATGTAGTGCACGTCCGGCTCGAAGCCCTTGAGGGAAGCGCCGGTCTCCGGGTTTTGGATCTCCTCCAGCAGGTAGCCCAGGGCCATATAGGTGGTGATCTTGGCGATGGGGTAGCCTGTGGCTTTGGAAGCCAGGGCGCTGGAGCGGGAGACCCGGGGGTTCACCTCGATGACGGCGTACTCGCTGCCGTCGGGCTTTAAAGCAAACTGGCAGTTGCAGCCCCCAACGATGCCGATGGCCGCCACGATGTCCAGGGCCGCCTGGCGGAGCATGCTGAATTCCCGCTCCGTCAGGGTCAGTGCCGGGGCGGCCACGATGCTGTCCCCGGTGTGGACCCCCACCGGGTCCACGTTCTCCATGCTGCACACGCTGACGGCGTTTCCGGCCGCGTCCCGCATGGTCTCGAATTCGATCTCCTTCCAGCCGGAGATGCACTTTTCCACCAGAATCTGGGTGATGGGGGAGAGGTCCAGCCCCGTGCGGGCGATGACCCGGAGCTCCTCCTCACTCTCCGCGATGCCGCCGCCGGTGCCCCCCAGGGTGAAGGCGGGGCGGACGATCACCGGGTAGCCGATCTCCCCGGCCACCCGCAGGGCACCTTCCACGTCCTCCGCGATATCCGAGGGGACCACCGGCTGGCCGATAGAGCGCATGGTGTCCCGGAAGAGCTCCCGGTCCTCGGCCTTGTCGATGCCGTCGATGCCGGTGCCCAGGAGACGGACGCCCAGAGCGTCCAGGATCCCGTCCCGCTTGAGCTGCATGGCGAGCGTGAGGCCCGTCTGGCCTCCCAGGCCAGAGAGCAGCCCGTCGGGCCGCTCCTTCTCCAGAATGCGCCGGAGGGTCTCCTCGTTCAGAGGCTCCAGATAGATCTCGTCGGCCATGGCCTTGTCGGTCATGATGGTGGCGGGGTTGGAGTTCACCAGGACGGTGTTGATCCCCTCCTGCTTCAGCACCCGGCAGGCCTGGGTGCCCGCGTAGTCGAATTCGGCGGCCTGACCGATGACAATGGGCCCGGAGCCGATGACCAGTACCTTGCGTATGCTTTCATCCTTGGGCATAAGTATTCCTCCGTGATGGGAAATCCCATTCAACCGGAAGCCCGGCGAAGCGGGTTCCGGTTGAATGATTGTATTATAGCGTTGCGGCCATGACGGCCTTGATGGTGTGCATCCGGTTCTCCGCCTCGTCGAAGACCAGGGAGCGGGGACCCTCGAAGACCCCGTCCGTGACCTCCATGCAGGTGAGGCCGAACTTGGCGTGGATGTCCCGGCCGATCTCCGTCTCCAGGTCGTGGAAGGAGGGGAGGCAGTGGAGGAAGACGCACTGTTCTCCCGCCAGGTCCATCAGCTCCTCCGTGACCCGGTAGGCCTCCAGGTCCCGGATCCGCTCTGCCCAGACCTCCTCCGGCTCGCCCATGGAGACCCACACGTCGGTATAGAGGGCGTCAGCCCCCCGAACGGCGGACTTCGGGTCCGTGTCGAAGCACAGCTCCGCACCCGTCTCTTTTGCGATGGCCCGGCACTCTTCCATGAGCTCCGGGGCGGGGAAATAGTTTTCCGGGGCACAGGCGGTGAACCGCAGGCCCAGCTTCGCCGCCCCCACCATGAGGGAATTCCCCATGTTGTAGCGGGCGTCCCCCAGGTACACCAGCTTCCGGCCCCGGAGGGAGCCGAAATGCTCCCGGATGGTGAGGAAGTCCGCCAGGATCTGGGTGGGGTGGAATTCGTTGGTGAGCCCGTTCCACACCGGCACCCCGGCGTACTTCGCCAGGGTTTCCACGATCTCCTGGCCGAAGCCCCGGTACTCGATGCCGTCGAACATCCGCCCCAGGACCCGGGCCGTGTCCGCCAGGGACTCCTTTTTTCCCATCTGGCTGCTCTTGGGGTCCAGATACACGGGGTGCATCCCAAGGTCGGCCGCCGCCACCTCGAAGGCACAGCGGGTCCGGGTGGAGGTCTTTTCAAAGATGAGGGCCACGCTCTTGCCCTCGTGAAGCCGGTGGGGGATCCCCGCCTTTTTCTTCGCCTTCAGCTCGGCGGCCAGGTCCAGCAGGTAAGTGATCTCCTCCGGCGTATAGTCCAGGAGCTTCAGAAAGCTCCGCCCTTTCAAATCTGTCATTCTTATGACCATTCCTTTCCGCTGCGCGGAAGGCACAAAAAGGGATGAAACTTGGTGCCTCTAACGCAGCAAGCAATAATCTGTTAGAATCGTCTTGAGGAAGCAGGCACACTACAGAGCACGTGGAGGTGAGTAGG
>JAFXTU010000048.1 GCA_017535635.1 Oscillospiraceae bacterium | reverse complement strand
GGAGCTTTCGACGGAGGCCGCAAGGCCGGCGGCGGAAGCGGAATGAATGACACTTGCTCCGACGATGGCCCGTTGGTCAAGAGGTTAAGACGGGGGCCTCTCACGCCCCAAACGTGGGTTCGATTCCCGCACGGGTCACCAAAGTTGGTATCTATGACGGTGAGGGTCCACCCGTTCCCATTCCGAACACGGAAGTTAAGCTCATCGGTGGCGAAAATACTTGTCTGGCGACGGACCGGGAAGATAGCACGATGCCAACACAAAAGAGACAGCGACCGCTTTTCGCGGCCGCTGTTTTTTTCTGCCTCCTCTCTGAGAGAGGAGGCAGCCCGAAGGGCTGACGGAAGGAGTCCCTCGACGAAAGAGCGCTCACAAGGGAGCGCATCGTATTGCCGTGTTTTCTCTCTTTCAAATCAGCGTACTGTCGCAGATCAGGACTTTCATCTGCCCGCCGCAGACCATGCCCTCTTCCTCGGCCACGTCGTTGGACATATCTACGTTGACCACCTTCTGCTCCCCGCTGCCGATGATGCCCAGGGCGTCCTGCATTACCGCGCTCTCTCCGCAGCCGCCGCCGATGGTCCCGGCGCTCTGCCGAAGCCGGTTGAGGGCCATCATGGCCCCGGATTTCACCGGCGTGGAGCCGCTGATCTCCAATACTAAAAGCAATGCCTTGGGACTCTCGTCCTCCGCCAGAAATTCCAGCAGGCCCAGGTCCGCTTCCTCCGTCGTCAGGTCCGTTCCTCCGCTGTGTCGGGGCGTATCCTTCCGGCGGCAGGCAATGAGCTCCGCCACGATGGAGATGGCGATCTCCTTGGTGGTCAGGGCGTTGATGCTGACGCCGATGGGGGAGTGGACTTCCCCGATGGCTTCTTTGGAATAGCCCTCCTCCGCCAGCAGCTCAAAAAGACCCGCCACCCGCCGTTTCGAGCCGATCATCCCCAGATACCGGGGCAGCGGACCGGGCAGAAGAACTCGCAGGCAGTCCGCGTCCCAGCGGTGACCCCGGGTGATGACCGCCACATAGTCCCCCTCCCGGACGCCGAAGCGCCGGATGGAGGCGGGGAAGGCGTCGCAGATCACCTCTGCCGACTCGGGAAAGCGCTGATAATTGGCAAAGTCCGGCCGGTCGTCCGCCACCGTGACCGCAAAGCCCAGGTCGGAAGCGTAGCGGCAGAGGGGCTGGGCGACGTGTCCCGCCCCCAGGAGCAGCAGCCGCTCCTTGGGACGAAAATGGCGCCGGTATTCCTCTCCTTCGACGGTGAAGCGAAGGACGCCTTCCTCGCCCCTGCGGACTTGGGCAAGGATGCTCTGAAATGTTCTGCTCATGGAGTGTACCTCCTAAAACCTATTAAAATCATAGGTTGATTATAACTTCCACCACCGGATCTGTCAACCCTGCGGAAGCTCTTCGGAGGCAGTGCAGCCCAGCACGGGCTTTTTCCCGCGAAAAGACGTGCCTGACCGTTGCAAAAGCGCCCTGCACAGGGTATAATATATCATTCAATTGTTTTCGATCCTTCTATGGGACGATCACGACGAACAGGGGAGCAGAGAGGCAAAGATGCGCAACTCTATTTCCATCCGCGGGGCGCGGACCAACAACCTGAAAAACGTGGACCTGGAGATCCCCAGGGAGAGCCTGGTGGTCTTTACCGGCCTTTCCGGCAGCGGGAAGTCCAGCCTTGCCTTCGACACCATTTACGCCGAGGGCCAGCGCCGCTATGTGGAGAGTCTCAGCTCCTACGCCCGGCAGTTCCTGGGCCAGATGGAGAAGCCGGACGTGGACTCCATCGACGGGCTGAGTCCCGCTATCTCCATCGACCAGAAGACCACCTCCAAAAACCCCCGCTCCACGGTGGGCACCGTGACGGAGATCTACGACTACCTCCGGCTCCTCTGGGCGCGGGTGGGGGTCCCCCACTGCCCCAAGTGCGGCAAGGAGATCCGCCAGCAGACGGTGGACCAGATCGTGGACCAGCTGATGCAGTACCCGGAGGGGACGCGGATGCAGATCCTGGCGCCCATGATCCGGGGACGGAAGGGTGAGTACGCCAAGCTCTTCGACGATGCCCGGAAGAGCGGCTACGTCCGCTGCCGGGTGGACGGGAGCGTCTACGATCTCTCCGAGGAGATCAAGCTGAATAAGAACCTGAAGCACAGCATAGACATCGTGGTGGACCGGCTCATCGTCCGGCCCGACGTGCTGAGGCGGTTGACCGACAGCGTGGAGACCGCCGCAGGCATGGCCGGCGGCCTCATCACCGTGAACCTGACGGAGAACGACACGGACCTGCTGTTCTCCCAGAACTACGCCTGCGAGGACTGCGGCATCAGCATTGAGGAGCTGACGCCCCGCTCCTTCTCCTTCAACAACCCCTACGGGGCCTGCCCCGCCTGCGGCGGCCTGGGCTGCCAGCTGAGGGTGGACCCGGAGCTCATCATGCCCAACATGGAGATGAGCATCGAGGACGGGGGCATCTGCGCCTCCTCCTGGGGCAACGTCCGCAACGACTCCATCTCCCGCATGTACTTCGAGGCCCTGGGGAAGAAGTACAAATTCAAGCTCACCACGCCCCTGAAGGATCTGAGCGAGGAGGCGATCAACGCCCTCCTCTACGGCACCGGGGGAGAAAAGCTTAGCCTCCACTACGAGCGGGAACGGGGCACCGGCACCTTTTCCCAGCCCTTCGAGGGCATCGTCAACAACTTAAAGCGCCGCTACCACGAGACCCAGAGCGCCTCCATGCGCACGGAGCTGGAGCAGTACATGTCCGAATACGCCTGCCCCGACTGCGGCGGGAAGCGGCTGAAGGACACTGCCCGGGCTGTCACCGTGGGGGGCATGGGCATTACGGACTTTACCGACCTCTCCGTGAAGGACGAGCTGCGCTTCCTGGACGAACTCAGCCTCACGGGGAAGGACGCCATGATCGCGGACCGGATTTTAAAGGAGATCCGGGACCGGCTCCGCTTCCTTCAGAGCGTGGGCCTGGAGTATCTGAGCCTCAGCCGCCAGGCGGGGACCCTCTCCGGCGGGGAGAGCCAGCGCATCCGCCTGGCCACCCAGATCGGCAGCTACCTCATGGGCGTCCTCTACATTCTGGACGAGCCCAGCATCGGCCTTCACCAGCGGGATAATCGGAAGCTGCTGGACACCCTGAAGCAGCTCCGGGACCTGGGGAATACCCTCATCGTGGTGGAGCACGACGAGGACACCATGCTCGAGGCGGACTACCTGGTGGACATCGGCCCCGGCGCCGGGAACCACGGGGGCGAGGTGGTCTGCGCCGGGACCCCGGCGGAGGTGATCGCCTGCAAGGAGTCCATCACCGGCGCCTACCTTCGGGGCGAGCGGCAGATCCCCGTTCCGGCGGAGCGGCGAAAGGGCAGCGGGAAGTTCCTGGAGGTCCTGGGGGCCGCGGAGAATAACTTAAAGGACATCGACGTGAAAATACCCCTGGGGACCTTTACCTGCGTCACCGGCGTCTCCGGCAGCGGCAAATCCAGCCTGGTGAACCAGGTCATCAACCGTTCCCTTTCCGGCCAGCTGAACCGGAGCAAGGTGAAGCCGGGAAAGTTCCGGGCCATGAAGGGCGTCAAGTACCTGGACAAGGTCATCGACATCGACCAGAGCCCCATCGGGCGGACGCCCCGCTCCAACCCCGCCACCTACACCGGCGTCTTCAACGACATCCGGGAGCTCTTCGCCTCTACGCCGGACGCCCGGGCCAGGGGCTACAACAGCGGCCGCTTCTCCTTCAACGTGCGGGGCGGGCGCTGCGAGGCCTGCAGCGGCGACGGCCTTTTGAAGATCGAGATGCACTTCCTGCCGGACATCTACGTCCCCTGCGAGGTCTGCAAGGGCAGACGCTACAACCGGGAGACCCTGGAGGTGCGCTACAAGGGGAAGAACATCTACGAGGTGCTGGAGATGACCGTGGACGAGGCCCTCCGCTTCTTTGAGAACCTTCCCAAGCTGAGCGTGAAGCTCCAGGCCCTCTATGACGTGGGGCTGGAATATGTGAAGCTGGGCCAGCCCAGCACCACCCTCTCGGGGGGCGAAGCCCAGCGGGTGAAGCTCGCCACCGAGCTCCTGCGCCCCGCCACGGGGAACACCCTCTACGTCCTGGACGAGCCCACCACCGGGCTCCACGCCTTCGACGTACAAAAGCTCCTGAACGTGCTGAACCGGCTGGCCGACGCGGGGAACACCATCCTGGTCATCGAGCACAACCTGGACGTGGTGAAGAGCGCGGACTACATCATCGACCTGGGTCCCGAGGGGGGCGACCGGGGGGGCGAGGTGGTCTGCACCGGCACGCCGGAGGAGGTGGCCCGCTGCGAGGGAAGCTACACCGGGCTCTACCTCCGGGAGAAGCTCTCATGAGCCAGCTGCGCTTCGGCGCCCCGGAGGAGGGAAAGACGGTCATCTCCGGCAGCGTGGACGCCGTCATCTACTCCAACGACGAAAACGGCTATACCGTGCTCCGCCTCCGGCAGGAGGAGGGGGGCGTGGTGACCCTGGTGGGGACCCTGCCCTACGCCGCCCCCGGCGAAAGCCTCACGGCGGAGGGAAGCTGGAGCACCCACAGTTCCTACGGGGACCAGTTCAAGGCGGACTACATCGAGCGTTTGATGCCCGAGAGCATCGCCGGCATCTACGCCTACCTCTCCTCCGGCATCCTGAAGGGAGTGGGTCCCGCCACGGCCCGGAACATCGTGGAGCACTTCGGCACGGACTCCCTCCGCATCCTGGAGGAGGAGCCGGAGAAGCTGGCCTCCCTGAAGGGCATCCCGGAGCGAAAGGCCAGGGAGATCGGAGAAGCCTACCGAAAGCAGTCCGCCCTCCGGCGGCTGCTGGAATACTTCTCTGCCGCGGGCGTGGGCCCGGCCTACGCCATCCGGCTCTACCGGAGCTATGGGGCGGAGGCCATGGAGGTCCTCTTTGCCAACCCCTACATCCTCTGCGAGGATTTCTACGGCGCCAGCTTTGCCGACGCGGACAAGCTGGCCCTGCAGCTGGGCTTTCATGGGGACAGCCCCGAGCGGGTGGAGGCGGCGCTGCTCTTCGAGCTGAGCCACAACGCCGGAAACGGGCACTGCTTCATCCCGGCGGGGAAGCTCTGCGCCGCCGTCTGCCAGCTCATCGGCGTCAGCGGGGAGCAGAGCGAGGCGGCCCTGGGCCGCCTCCGGGAGAGCGGGGACGTGGTGCAGGAGGAGATCGCGGGGCAGGCGGCGGTTTACCTCCGTAGGCTCTACGAGGCCGAGACCGACGTGGCCGCCCGGCTCCTGGAGATGCGCGGCCGTCTTCCCGGCGGGGAAAAAGCAGAGGAATACCTGGAGCTTGCCCAGCACGAGATGGGCCTCTCCCTGGCTCCGGACCAGCGGGAGGCGGTGACGGAGGCGGTGCAGTACGGCCTCTTCGCCCTCACCGGCGGCCCCGGCACCGGGAAGACCACCACCATCCGGGCCATCCTTCGCATCTTCGACCGCATGGGCCTCCGGGTCGCCCTGGCGGCGCCCACGGGGAGAGCGGCCAAGCGGATGCAGGAACTGACGGGGAGAGAAGCCTCTACCATCCACCGCCTCCTGGAGACGGGCTACGACCCGGAGCTGGGGATCCTCACCTTCCGGCGGGATGAGGACGATCCCCTGCGGGCGGACGCGGTGATCCTGGACGAGGGGAGCATGGTGGATATCTCCCTCATGGACGCCCTGCTCCGGGCCATGAAGCCGGGCTCCCGGCTGGTGCTGGTGGGGGACGCGGACCAGCTCCCCAGCGTGGGGCCGGGGAACCTGCTGAAGGACCTGCTGCGCTCCGGGGCAGTGCCCACGGTGACCCTGCGGGAGGTCTTCCGTCAGGCGGAGGAGAGCCGCATCATCGTCTCCGCTCACCTCATCAACCAGGGAGAGCTGCCGGAGCTCAAAAACAGCGGCGGGGACTTCTTCTTCCTCCGGCGGAAGCAGGGGGAGGACGCCCTGCGGACCGTGCTGGAGCTCTGCGCCCAGCGCCTGCCCAAAAACATGGGCATTTCCCCGGAGGAGATCCAGGTGCTGAGTCCCACCCGCCTGGGCGTCACCGGGACGATGAACCTGAACAAGGCCCTCCAGGGAGCCCTGAATCCCCCGGCGGAGGGGAAGCCGGAGAAGGCCTACGGCCCCTACGTCTTCCGGGAGGGGGACCGGGTGATGCAGATCCGCAACAACTACGATCTGCTCTGGAAAAAAGCGGACGGGAGCATCGGCGCCGGGGTCTACAACGGGGACATCGGCCGCATCCGTGCCCTGGACACCGCCGCCCAGACCCTCACGGTGGAATTTGAGGACCGGAGCGCGGAGTACTCCTTCGAGCTCCTGGGGGAGCTGGAACCCGCCTACGCCATGACGGTGCACAAGTCCCAGGGCAGCGAGTACCGGGCGGTGGTGCTGGTGCTCTGCTCCGGCGCGCCCACCCTCCTGAGCCGGGCGGTGCTTTACCCCGCCGTGACCCGGGCCAGAGAGATCCTGATCACCGTGGGGGACGACGCCATCTTCGCCCATATGGTGGAGAACAACCGCACCCAGCGCCGCTACTGCGGGCTCAAGACCCGGCTGACGGCGGGGAACACATGAGGCCCGCCGCCCTCCTCTATCCCCGGAAGTGTCCCTTCTGCCGGGCACTGGTGGAAGAGACTGCCTGGCTCTGTCGGGACTGCGAGCAGGAGCTTCCCTGGACCGGGGCGAGCGGGAAGACCTCCGGCAGCTTTTTCAGCCTCTGCTGGTCGCCCCTCTGGTATCGGGGCAGGGCGCGGGAAGCCCTGCTGCGCTTCAAATTCTCCCGCCGAAGCGCCTATGCCCCCTCCTTCGGGCATCTTATGGCCGCCCAGCTGCGGGAGAAGCTGAAGACGATGCCGGATACGATCACTTATGTGCCCCTGAGCCTTCCCCGGCTGTGGCGGCGGGGCTACTCCCAAAGCCGTCTGCTGGCCCGGGCGGTGGCCTCGGAGCTGGGACTTCCCCTGGAACGGCTCCTCCGGAAGCGGGCCCACCGGCCCGCCCAATCCGGAATCCGGGATGCCGCCGCCAGGAGGGCCAACGTCAGCGGGGCCTTCGCCCCCTGCCGGGGCGCGGTGATCCAGGGAAAGACCGTCCTTCTCATCGACGACGTGATCACCAGCGGCGCGACGCTCAGTGAGTGCAGCCGCGTCCTTCTCACCGCAGGAGCGGAGCGGGTCCTCTGCGCCACCCTCTGCAAAGCGGGAAAGGGACCCATCAATTCGCAAAGGAACGGAGTTTGGACCGTATGAAGCTGTTTGGAAGCGACGTGGGCGTGGACCTGGGTACGGCGTCGCTGCGCATGAGCCTCCGGGGCAAGGGCGTGGTGCTCCGCGCCCCCACGGTGCTGGCCGTGGAAAAGCCCAGCGGCAGGGTTTTGCAGGTGGGGCAGGAGGCCGAGCGGATGCTGGGGCGCACCCCGGCGAATCTGGCGGCCATCCGGCCCGTCCGCCAAGGGACCATCTCGGATTACGATATGACCGTGAAGCTCCTGAGGGAGCAGCTTCGGAGCATCCTGCCCTTCAGCACGGTGAAGCCCCGGCTCCTGTTCAGCGTACCGGGCAGCATCTCCTCCGTGGAGGAGCGGGCCGTGGTCCAGGCGGGGCTCCAGGCCGGGGCCAGGAAGGTCTTCCTCATGGAAGCACCCTTGGCCGCCGCCCTGGGGGCGGGCCTGCCGGTAGGCGAGGCTGAGGGACGCATGGTGGTGGACATCGGGGCGGGCACGGCGGACATCGCCGTCCTCAGCCTGGGAGGCATCTGCCGCTCCGGCAGCCTGCGCACGGCGGGGAATGCCCTGCGGGACGCCATCGTCCGCTACGTCCGGAACAAACACGGGGTCCTGATCGGGGAAAACATGGCGGAGGAAGCCAAGCTCCAGGTGGGCTGCATCCGGCCGGAGGGGGAGCGGCAGTGCCAGGTGAAGGGCCGGGACCTGCTCACGGGCCTCCCGCGGCTGGTGACGCTCTCGGAGGCGGAGATGCCGGAGGCCCTGGAGGAGACCGCCCTGGGCCTGGTGGACGCCATTCGCGCTGTCCTGGAGCAGACGCCGCCGGAGATGGTGGCGGACATCTCCTCCAGCGGGATCACCCTCACAGGCGGCGGCAGCCGGCTCCGGGGTCTGGCGCCCTGGCTGCAGGAGCGGACGGGCATCCCCGTGCTCCTGGCCGACGACGGGGAGGACTGCGTCATCGCCGGGCTGGAGCCTGCCCTCAAAAAGCTGGACGAGCTGCAGGACGGGCCCATGAACTTCATGCGGAGGAAACAGCTCTCATGAGCGGGACTATCCACGGCGGCCACCGGGCCCGGATGAAAAAGCGGTACAGGGAGCAGGGACTGGACGGGTTCGAGGACCACGAGGCCCTGGAGCTCCTCCTTTACTACGCCCTGCCCAGGGTGGATGTGAATCCCCTGGCCCACGCTCTGCTGGACAAATTCGGCAGCTTCCACGCGGTGCTGGACGCCTCCCCGGAGGCCCTGACGGAGCTGGAGGGGATGGGGGAGAACACGGCGCTCCTTCTGAGGCTGGTGAAGGACCTGAACCGCCGCTATCTGCTGGACCTGCAGAAGACGGAGAAGCACCCCAGCCTGGCTTCGCCGGAGGCGGCGGGGCGGTTTTTCCTGCCCCATTTCTACGGCATCCGGGAGGAGCGGGTCTACGTCGCCTTCGTGGACGACGCCCTGCGGCTCCTGCGCTGCCGCCTTCTTTTTGAGGGCAGTCTCAACGACGTGCCGGTGAGCGTCAGGAAGCTGGCGGAAGCGGTGATCAAAGAGAATGCGGCGGGCTTTCTCCTTGCCCACAACCATCCGGGGGGCCGGGCCATCCCCTCTCTGGAGGACCGGCAGGCCACCCAGCGCCTCCGCAGCGCCCTGGAGGCGGTGCAGATCCGCTTTGTGGACCACATCATCGTGGCCGGGGGAGAATACTACTCCATGGCGGGCCACGACTGCTTTGAGCGCTAGAAGGAGGGAGAGAAGGCATGCCTGAATTCCAGGTCGTCAGCGAGTTTACCCCTTCCGGGGACCAGCCGGAGGCCATCGAGGCCCTGGCCAGGGGCCTGGAGCTGGGGCTGGAGGAGCAGACCCTGCTGGGCGCCACCGGCTCCGGCAAGACCTACACCATGGCCAAGGTCATTGAGCGGGTCCAGCGGCCCACCCTGGTCCTCTCCCACAACAAGATCCTGGCCGCCCAGCTCTGCAGCGAGTTCAAGGAGTTCTTCCCCAACAACGCGGTGGAGTACTTCGTCTCCTACTACGATTACTACCAGCCGGAGGCCTACAT
>JAFXTU010000047.1 GCA_017535635.1 Oscillospiraceae bacterium | reverse complement strand
CTCGCACAGGCCGGACTTGTTAGCCTTCTCGACCTGTACGAGCATCTGCACTTATGCGGGTGAACCGCCGTGTACCGAACGGTACGCACGGTGGTGTGGGAGGTCGGTCACTCAACTAATGGGTGACCTCCTACCCGATTGCCTATTTACGCTTTGACCTTTTTGAGCTTGGCGAAGCGGGGAAGCCCGTCCTTCACCTCCCGCTCGCAGTCTCCCTGGATGAGGGGCAGGGCATAGCGGATGAATTCCCTGGTGACGCCCCGGCCTTCCGGAAGGATCCACTCCTGAGGCACTTTCTTTTCATAATTCGCAGCCTCGGTCAAGGGAACCAGCTTGGTGCGGCAAGCATAGGTCCCGTCCCGGCGGCTGCAGTCAAAGGCCACCATCTTTCCGGTCTCCCCGGCGATGGCGGTGTTCACGGCGGTCATCCCCGCCATGGCCGCCTCGTCGATGTCCGTCCGGGAGGCCAAATGCGCCCCGCAGCGCTGGAGGAGACTCAGCTCGATGCCCCTGGATTTCACGCCGCAGCGATTCTTGATCTGGTCCGCGAGATAGACCGCCAGGCCCCCCAGCTGGGTGTGACCAAAGGCGTCGGTGCCGCTCTTGGAGGCGTACTCACTGATGAAGGTCCCGTCTTTGTCCTGGATGCCTTCGCTGACGGCGGCAAAGACGCTGCCCTTCTCCTTCAGGACCTCCTGGCAGCGCCGGAGGAAGGCTTCCATGTCGAAGACCTGCTCCGGCAGATAGATGAGGTCCGGCCCCGCGCCGTAATGGGAGGCCAGGGCGGCACTGCCCGCCAGCCAGCCCGCGTGGCGGCCCATGATCTCCACCACCGTGGCGGTGGGATAGTCGTATACGGCGGCGTCCAGGGCGATCTCCATACAGCTGGTGGCGATATACTTGGCCGCCGAACCGAAGCCGGGGCAGTGGTCGGTAGAGCAGAGGTCGTTGTCGATGGTCTTGGGGATGCCCATGACCCGGCATTCCCAGCCTGCCTTCGCCATATAGCGGCTGACCTTCTCACAGGTGTCCATGCTGTCGTTGCCGCCGTTGTAGAAAAAGTAGCGTACGTCGTACTTTTGGAAGATCTCCAGGATGCGGCGGAAATCCGTGTCGTCGACGTCCGGGTCCTTCAGCTTGTAGCGGCAGGAGCCCAGGGCGGAGGAGGGGGTGTTCAGGAGCCTTTTCAGCTCCTTGGGGTCCTCCTGGCCCAGGTCGTACAGCTCGTCGTTCAGAATGCCCTGGATGCCGTGGGCCGCGCCCAGGACCCGGGTGATGCACTCCGCGTCCAGAGCGGCCTTCGCCGCGCCGTAGAAGCTGGCGTTGATGACGGAGGTGGGGCCTCCGGACTGGCCGAAGACGCAGGCTCCGATAAGCTTGCTCATAGAATCGTCCCCCCAAAGTTGTAATGAAACCGGTCTATTGCTGTATTCTATCACATTCTGTGCCGTTTTTGCAGTGTTTTTTTGATCCCAGCCCCTTTTATTTTCGTTGTTTCCGTGGTAAACTCTGCGGGAAAGGAGCTGTTCAACCATGCCCATCGTCACTTCCCGCGAAATGTTCAAAAAGGCCTATGAGGGCGGTTACGCCATTGGCGCCTTCAACGTCAACAATATGGAGATCATCCAGGGCATCACCGAGGCCGCCGCCGAGGTCCGTTCGCCCCTGATCCTCCAGGTCTCCGCCGGGGCCCGGAAATACGCCAAGCACGTCTATCTCATGAAGCTCATTGAGGCCGCCGTGGAGGACACGGGGCTGCCCATCTGTGTCCATCTGGACCACGGCGCGGATTTCGAGGTCTGCAAGTCCTGCGTGGACGGGGGCTTCTCCAGCGTCATGATCGACGGGTCCAGCCGCAGCTTTGAGGAAAACATTGCCGTCACCAAGCAGGTGGTGGATTACGCCCACGCCCACGGCGTGGTGGTGGAGGGCGAGCTGGGCCGGCTGGAGGGCGTGGAGGACGACGTCAAGGTCTCCGCCGAGGATTCCAGCTATACCGACCCTGCCCAGGTGGAGGAGTTTGTCTCCCGCACCGGGGTGGACTCCCTGGCCATCGCCATCGGCACCAGCCACGGGGCCTATAAATTCAAGCCCGGCCAGAAGCCCCAGCTCCGCTTTGACATCCTGGAGGAGGTCTCCCGGCGTCTGCCCGGCTTCCCCATCGTGCTCCACGGGTCCAGCAGCGTCCTGCCGGAGTATGTGGAGACCATCAACCGCTTCGGCGGCAATATGCCCGACGCCGTGGGCATCCCGGAGGAGATGCTCAGGCAGGCAGCCTCGATGGCCGTGTGCAAGATCAACATCGACTCGGACCTGCGCCTGGGCTTCACCGCCGCCGTGCGGCAGTACCTGGCGGAGAATCCCTCCCACTTTGATCCCCGGCAGTACCTGACCCCCGCCCGGGCGAACATCAAGGAGATCGTCAAGCGCAAGATCGTGAAGGTCCTGGGCAGCGACGGAAAGATCTGAGGACACAGACCAGATGTATTACGACGCCGGAAAGCAGCCGCTTTCCGGCGTCGACAGCATTCAGTGCCGGTCCAGCTCCCGGATCTGCCGCTCCAGGCGGGCGCAGAATTCCTCCGCCAGTTCTGCGCTGGCGCTCTCCGCCAGGATGCGCAGCTCTCCCATGCCCCTCCGGCGGACGGTGACGGTACAGCCCTCCTCCCGGAGAAGGACGCCGGAAACGGTCTCCGCCTGATCCTCCTGGGCAAGCTTTCCCAGGATGGCCGCATCCGGCCCATCCGTCCGCAGGACGCACTCGGAAATGTGAAAGTCCGGGAGGGAATCAAAAAAGTCAGCGAGGGATAAGGTTTCTTCCCGTTTCCGGAGCAGTCCCAGCAGCCGCAGGGCCAGGCTCAGTCCGTCCCGGCACCAGGGCCTCTGCCGGAACAGCCGCAGGGCCTCCTCTCCGTCCCGTTCCAGACGGTAGACGGTCCCATTCTCCTCCTGGGCGATGTGCTCAGCGGCGGCGGGGGCGGAGTAGGGCAGGACGATTGCCCGCTCTCCGCTTTGGAGCTCTGCCTTCACCAGTGCACAGAGCAGCTGGTCCCAGGAGCGGAGCCTGCCGGTCTCGTCCAGGAGGCTGAGCTGATAGCCGTCCTCCGAGAGGAGCAGCTGGGGGAGCCCTTCCTCCGGCGCCGCGAGCTCCGCCCCGGCGCGGCTCAGGAGCCTTTGCAGAGTGCGGTCCGTGCAGGACAGCCGGAGTCCGTTGAGGCTCCCGGAGAAGGAGAGAAGACTTGCCGCCGCGGCTTCCTCCGCCCCGGTGAGCCAAAGCGCGCTGAGGCACCGGTCCGCCGGGACGGGGGCGGCGTCGGAGTAGGCGGCCGCCTCCAGGCAGCGCTGTTCCTTCCTTGCGGCGGGCAGACCCTCCGGCCCGGTAAAGAAAAGCAGGAGCTGGGCGCCCTTCTGCTGCACAAACAGCGTGAGGTCCATGCCGAAGAGAGCGCCCGCCTGGGCGCAGAGGGCAGGAAGAGAGGCATCCATGCGGTACGTCTGGCGGCCTGAGGCTCCCGCCCCCAGAAGGAAAGCCTCCGCCAGCAAACGGGCGTATCCGCCGCCGACGGCGGAGGCGGCGATGCGCGCTCCGGAGGCTGCCCTGCCCATCCGCGTCAAAAGCTCCGGCGTCAGCTCCCGGACTGCTTCGCCCGCAAGTCTGCCTCCCTCGACAAAATGAGGCCGGTAAAACCGGGAGGAATGTGTGACGCTCTGCCGGACCAGGCTTCCCTCCGGGATCAGGGTCCCCGGCCAGAGGCGGACGCCGGCGCGCAGCGTGCTGTCCGCGCCTATCGTGACGCCCTCGGCGAGCACGCAGTCCCGCTCCAGGACCGTGTCCATGCCCAGCAGGACGCCCTTTTCCAGGATGGAGCCCTCCACCCGGCAGCCCGGCTCCAGTATCGCGCCGTTCAGAACGCTGTCTGTCACCCGGCAGCCCGCTCCGACCCGGGAGCCCGGACCGACGACCGCTCCGGGGCCGATGAAAGCGTCCCGGGCGACGATCGCCTCGGGGGAGATCCAGGACCGTCCCGAAAAGCGCTGCTCCTCTCCCTGGAGGGCGGGCAGGGGAAGAAGACCGCTGAGTACGTCCCGGCAGCTCTGGTGATAAGCTTCTCCCGTCCCCACGTCGTTCCAGTAGCCCTCCGGCTGCCAGGTCTGAAGATGCCGCTTCTTCTTCAGCAGGAGGGGGAAGAGCTCCGCTCCGAAATCAAAGCTCCGGTCCCAGGGGATCTCCGAGAGGACCGAGGGGGAGATGACGTAGATCCCGGTGTTCACCCGGTCCGAGACGATCCGCTCCGGGCCGGGCTTTTCCACGAAGCTGAGCACCCGATCCTCCCGGTCCGTCACCACCAGGCCATACTCCGAGGGGGTCTGACAGGGCTGGGTGAGGATCGTGGCGTCGGCCCCGCTGAGCCGGTGCTTTTCCATCATGGCACGAAGATCAAAGGAACAGGCCGCATCGCCGCTGAGGATCAGAACGTCTTCGCCGCCGATAAAGTCCGCGCAGGCCAGCACGGAGCCGGCGGTCCCTGCCGGGATCGTCTCCAGCCGGTATTCAATGCTGACGCCCCAGCCCTCGCCGCTGCCGAAATGTCCCCGGATCAGCTCCGGCAGATAGTGAAGGGTCATGCAGAGCTCCGTATAGCCGCAGTTTTTCAGTAAAACGACCAGATGCTCCAACAGGGGACGGCCGAAGAAAGAGAGCATGGGCTTCGGCTTCATAAGGCTCAGAGGGCGAAGGCGCGTCCCTTCGCCTCCCGCTAGAATGATCGCTTTCATGCTTTTGTTCCGCCTTTCTCTGCCCGCGAAAACGCGGGCCTTTGCGGAATACTCTCTCCGATCCGTCCCCGCTAATACGCTGCGGAGGCGAAGACTGGAAGCGGAGACGAAATTTCCAGAACATATTGTAAAATCTTGTGTGCTTTGGTAAAATAATTCAGGCTGGGAGGTTATGTCATGCGGAAAAGCTTTCGTAAAAAGAACCTCGGCGAGATCGGCTTGCCCCGGTTTTTCAGGCCCTCCATGCGCCTGTATTTTGCCGTTCTCCTGCTCTTCAGTCTGCTGGCCCTGGTGCTGAGGCACTGGGAGCTGGCGGTCATTGAGCTGCTGGTCTGCCTTGCGCTGTTCCTCTATTCCCGTTTTGTCCACAGCCGACAAGAGCATCAGGTCCTGGAATACGTGGGGACCTCGATCCGTCGGCAGGACGATATGAGCACCAACGCCATCCTGAGTATTCCGCTGCCCCTGGTGATCTTCAACATGAAGGACGGGACCGTTCTCTGGTCCAACGAGGAGTTCCTTTCCATCACGGGCGAGCGGGTCCACGTCTTCGAGATCGCCATGGGGGATATGATCCCCGGCTTCAGCCTCAAATGGCTGGCGGAGGGGCACACGGAAGCTTCGGAGCCCGCGGTGATCGGGGAGAAGAAATACCGGGTCTACGGAAATGTTTTTACTTTGGAGAGCGGCACTGTCTCCGGGACACACTGGGGCATGTGCTATTTCATGGACGTGACGGATTATGAGCGCGTCTCCGCGGAGTATGCCGCGTCCCGTCCCATCGTCAGCGTTATCATGCTGGACAACTACGACGAGGTCATCAAAAACCTGAACGAGACTGCCAAGTCCGCATTTCTTGCCCGGATCGACAACTGCATCAGCGAGTGGACCGCCTCCAGCGGAGGCTATCTCTGCCGTTACGACCGGGACCGGTATATCTACATCTTTGAGGAACGCCGCCTCAAGGGGTATGTGGACGGGCATTTCAGCCTTCTGGATTCCGTGCGGGAGCTGCAAAGTCCCAGCGGCATCGCCGCCACGGTCAGCATCGGCCTGGGCCGTGGGGCGGAGACGCTGGAGCAGGCCTATCAGTTTGCCATGCTGGGCATCGAAATGGCCCTCTCCCGGGGCGGAGACCAGGCGGTCATCAAGACGCCGCTGAACTTTGAGTTCTACGGCGGCAAGACCGTCGCCGTGGAGCGAAGGACCAAGGTAAAGTCCCGGGTCATGGCCTCCGCATTGGGGGAGCTCATCGGGGACGCCTCCAATATCCTCATCATGGGCCACAAGTACTCCGATCTGGACACCGTAGGCGCCGCTGCCGGACTCTGCTGCATCGCCAGGAAGATGGGAAAGCCCGTCCGCGTCGTCGTGGACCGGGAGCAGACGGTGGCCAGGGCGCTGATCGACCGTCTGCAGAAGCTGCCGGAATACGCGGAGACCTTCATCGGCGTCCAGGAGGGGGTCATCATGGCCGACAGCCGGACCCTGCTCATCGTGGTGGACACCAACCGCCCGGATCAGGTGGAATCGGAGGATCTGCTCCTGAGCTGCAACAAGATCGCCGTGGTGGACCATCACCGGCGGGCCGCGGATTACATCGCCAACGCCGCCCTGAATTTCCACGAGCCCTACGCCTCCTCCGCCTGCGAGCTCACCACCGAGCTCATGCAGTATCTGGTGGAGACGGCGGACATCCGCAAGACGGAGGCGGAGGCCGTCATGTCCGGCCTGGTGCTGGATACGAAGAACTTTACCATGCGCACCGGAAGCCGCACCTTTGAGGCGGCGGCCTTCCTGCGCCGCTGCGGGGCGGATACCACCGAGGTAAAGAAGCTGCTGCAGAACGATCTTCCCAGCACAGTGGCCCGTTTCTCCATCGTAGAGCGGGCGAAGCTATACAAACCGGGGATCGCCATCGCCGAGGGGATTAGTACCAGGGACCGGACCATCGCCGCCCAGGCTGCGGACGAACTGGTGAACGTGGCGGGCATCGAGACCTCCTTCGTCGTATACAGCGCGGATGAGACCATCAACGTCTCCGCCAGGAGCATCGGCAATGTGAACGTCCAGGTCATTCTGGAAAAGCTGGGCGGGGGCGGCAACCGCTCCACCGCCGGGGCGCAGATCAAGGATATGCCGGAGGCCGACGTCAGCCTGAAGCTGCGGGAGGCCATAGACGAATATCTGAATTCGGAACAGGGAACGGAGGGTTCAAATTGAAGGTCATACTGAACGCGGACGTCAAAGGACAGGGGAAAAAGGGCGAAATGGTGGAGGTCTCCGAGGGCTACGCCCGGAACTATCTGCTGCCCAGAAATCTGGCGGTCAAGGCCACGGCGGACAATCTCAACGCTATGAAACTGAAGGAGAAGGCGCGCCTGGCCCAGATCGAGAAGGAAAAGGAGCAGGCGCGGGAGCACGCGAAATTGCTGGGCAGCGCGGTGGTCAAGGTGCGCGCCAAGGGCGGCGAGAACGGGAAGCTCTTCGGCTCCGTGACCAGCAAGGAGATCTCCGAGGCTCTGAAGGAGCAGCACGGCATCAGCCTGGAAAAGAACCGGATCGTCCTGGAGGAGAACATCAAGAGCTTCGGCTCCTATGAGGTGAAGTGCAAGCTGGGACACGAGATCAGCGGGACCATCCATCTCCTGGTGATCGAGGAATAGCATCAAGTTATTACGAATCAAGCAAAGGGGGGAGCATAGCCATGGATGATCTGTTCAACCGCCAGATGCCCCACAGTCTGGAGGCAGAGCAGGCGGTGCTGGGCTCCATTCTCATCGACGGGCGCTGCGCGCCCCAGGTCATCTCCGTCCTGAAGCCGGAGGATTTTTATACCGATCTGAACCGGGGCATTTATGAGACGATTTGCTCCATGTTCAACTTTGCCAAGCCCATCGACGCCGTGACGGTGCTGGACGAAATGAAGCTCTGGGGCATTTTCAACGCCCAGACCTCCCAGTCTTATCTGGTGGAGCTGATGAGCGTCACGCCCACCGCGGCCAACGTGATGCGCTATGTGGAGATCATCCGGGACAAGGCCCTGCTCCGCAACATCGCCACCGTCGCTTCGGACATCACCGCGGCAGTGAACGAGGGGACCGGCTCCAGCGGAGACGTGCTGGAGACGGCGGAGCAGAAGATTTATGCCCTGCGCCAGGGAAAGACTCTGGGCGGACTGGAGCCCATCTCCACCATCCTGGGGGAGGTATACCAGGAGCTGACGGAGATCAGCCGCACCAAGGGCGGCCTTCCCGGCCTGCCCACCGGGCTGGGAGAGCTGGACGACACCATTATGGGCCTGAAAAACACGGATTTTCTCATCCTGGCCTCCCGACCGGGCATGGGAAAGACCAGCCTCGCCCTGAACATCGCCCTGAACGTGGGAAAGAAGACGGGGAAGGCGGTGGCCATCTTCTCCCTGGAAATGTCCAAACAGCAGCTGGCCCTGCGCCTCCTCTCCGGCGAGGCCTTTGTGGATTCCAAAAAGCTGCAGACCGGACTCCTGAGCCGGGAGGACTGGCAGAAGCTCAGCGGCGCCACCGCCGCCATCAGCCGCACAAAGCTCTATATCGACGACAATTCCGTGATCACGGTTTCGGATATGAAGGCCCAGTGCCGCCGGCTCCAGGACCTGGGGCTGGTGGTCATCGACTATCTCCAGCTTATGACCTCCGCCACCGGGGAGAACAGTGAAAACCGGCTCCAGGCCGTGTCGGAGATCAGCCGTATGATGAAGATCATGGCCAAGGAGCTGAACGTGCCGGTGCTCTGCCTCAGTCAGCTCAGCCGCGCCAGCGCCCAGCGGCAGGACAAGCGGCCGCAGCTTTCCGACCTGCGGGAATCCGGCTCCCTGGAGCAGGATGCCGACATCGTCCTGGGCCTCTACCGGGAGGATTACTTCAATAAGGAAGCGGAGGACCACAACCAGGCGGAGCTGATCGTCATGAAAAACCGGCACGGCAATACGGGGACCATTCAGGTCCAGTGGATCCCGGAGTATACCACCTATACCTCCGTCGAGCGGGTCCATACGGAAGGATAATGGAGGTTCGGGAGGCGGTCCTGCGCGCCCTTCGGGAGCAGAGCATGCTCGCCGGCGCGGAGAAGGTGATCTGCGCCCTCAGCGGCGGCGCGGATTCGGTCTGCCTGGCGGACGTGCTCCTTTCCTTGCAGCCCGACCTGGGCGTTTCCCTGGAGTTTGCCCATTTCAATCATCTCCTGCGGGGGCAGGAGTCCCGGCGGGATGAGGACTTTGTCCGCGCCTGGTGCCGGGAGCGGGGAGCGGCGCTGCATCTGGGCTCCGGCGACGCGGCGGCCTGGGCCAGAGAACACAGGCTCAGCCCGGAGGAAGGAGCGCGGGAGCTGCGCTATGCCTTTCTGGAGAGCCTCTGCGATGAAAAGACCAGGATCGCCACCGCCCATCAGGCGGACGACCAGGCGGAGACCCTGCTTTTGAATTTGCTGCGGGGCACCGGCCTTCGGGGGCTGGGCGGCATCCCGCCGGTGCGGGGAAGGATCATCCGGCCCTTGCTGGAGGTGTCCAGAGCGGAGATCCTGGCTTATCTTTCGGAGCGGGGACTGGAATACGTGGAGGACAGCACCAACTTTCTCCCCGACGCCCGTCGGAATCAGCTCAGGCTCAGTGTCCTTCCGGTCCTGAGAGAGTTGAACCCGTCCTTTTCCGCCGCCTGCTCCCGGACGGTCCGGCTGCTTCGGGCGGACGAGGAGGTTCTGTCCTCGCTTTCTCAGGGCATCTGGGAAGAAAAAAACGGAGAGGCGGTTTTCTCCGCTTCCCGGCTTACCGACCTGCCTTCGCCCCTGGCTTCCCGGGCGCTGCGGCAGGCCGCCCAGGGCTTCGGCGTCCGCCTGGAGGAAAAGCATACGCTTGCCCTGCTCGCTCTGGCCGGCTCGGATTCTCCCTCCGCAAGGCTGTCCCTTCCGAAGGGACTTCTGGCCCGTCGGCGCTACGACCAGCTCTGCATCGGCAGGGATGCTGATTTGTGTCCGGGCTTCCCGGAAACAGAGCTTCCCTTCAACGCCTGGACGCAGATCCCGGGCCAAAGCTGGAGTATATTCTGGGGAGATGCGGACCGGGAAGCGAAAATTAACGGTAAATTCATACCTTTCTTCTTCAAAAAAGAACGGATCTGTGGTAATATGCACGTCAGGCCGCGCAAAAGCGGGGATCGGCTGCGCCTTGCGGGCCGTCCGGAAAAGAGCCTGAAAAAGTGGATGATCGAAGAAAAGATCCCGGCGGAGGAGCGAGGCGGGATCCCCGTGATCTCGGACGATCTGGGTATCGTCGCCGTTCCGGGCCTCGGAGCGGACGAGCGTGTATCGGCGGAGGCGAAGGTGGCGGACGCGCTGCTCCTCTTTTTTGAAAGGACATAGAGAATGACAGAACAGTATTCGTTTGAGACCCTGATCTCCCGGGAAGCGCTGGCCGCCAAGGTAGCCGAGCTGGGAAAGCAGATCAGCGAGGACTATCGGGACAAGGACACCGTTTTTATGGGCATACTGAAGGGGTGCTTTGTTTTCATGGCCGACCTGGTGCGCCAGGTGAAGATCGAGCGTTTGGAGGTCTGCTTCATGGCCGTCTCCTCCTACGGCTCCGGGACCAGGAGCACCGGCAACATCGTCATCAAGCGGGACCTGGAGGCCGACCTCACCGGCAAGCACGTCCTGATCGTGGAGGATATCGTGGACAGCGGACATACGCTGACCTATCTGAAGAAATACCTGTCCAACCGGCAGACCGCCTCGGTAAAGGTCTGCACCATCCTGGATAAGCCCTCCCGCAGGGAGACCGACCTGGTCCCGGACTACCGGGGCTTCGAGATCCCGGACGCCTTCGTGGTGGGCTACGGGCTGGATTACGACGAACAGTTCCGCGAGCTTCCCGACCTGTGCATCCTGCATCGGAACGGGGAGAAGGCTTGATCATTTTTTCCCCGAAGGAGGGATGCATCGTTGAAACGTGATAACAAGAAGGGCAGAGACATCGGTTTTTATGTCCTGATCCTGGTGGTGCTGGTGGCGGTCATTTTCCTGCTGCTTTCCAACCACGATACGGGAGCGGACATGAAGTATACGGAGGTGCGCAGTCTCTTCGAGCAGGAGAAGGTCAAGGCCTTCGCCGTGGACGGGGAGACGCTGATCCTCTCCTTCCGGGAGCCGTACAACGGCAAGTATACCGCCAGCTACAACCTCTACAGCTTCGGCGTCTTTTACGAGGACCTGCACGAGCTCATCGACCAGCAGTGGCATGACGGCATCATCACGGAATACGATTACGACGTGGGCTGGCAGGCCCCCTGGTGGCTGACCTTCCTGCCCTATCTCCTCATCATGATCGTCTTCGGCGTCCTGTGGTTCAGCATGATGAACCGGGGCATGGGCGGCGACAAGGGCGCCATGCGCTTCGGCAAGGCCCGCACCCGGGTGGGGGCCACGGACAAAAAGGTCACCTTCGCCGACGTGGCAGGGGAGGACGAGGAGAAGGAAGAACTCCAGGAGATCGTGGAGTTCATGAAGGATCCCCAGCGCTACGTGGAGCTGGGCGCCAGGATCCCCAAGGGAGTCCTCCTGGTGGGCCCTCCGGGCACCGGCAAGACCCTGCTGGCCAAGGCGGTGGCGGGGGAGGCGGGGGTCCAGTTCCTCTCCATCTCCGGCTCCGACTTTGTGGAGCTCTATGTGGGCGTGGGCGCCAGCCGCGTCCGTGACCTTTTCGACCAGGCCAAAAAGGTGGCTCCCGCCAT
>JAFXTU010000046.1 GCA_017535635.1 Oscillospiraceae bacterium | reverse complement strand
GAACTGGCGACACGCGGATTTTCAGTCCGCTGCTCTACCAACTGAGCTACCGAGGCATATGGCGACCCGGAACGGGCTCGAACCGTCGACCTCCAGCGTGACAGGCTGGCGTTCTAAACCGACTGAACTACCGGGCCGTATTGGTGGGAACAACAGGGCTCGAACCTGTGACCCCATGCTTGTAAGGCATGTGCTCTCCCAGCTGAGCTATGCTCCCGGAAAAGGCCGTCTTCCAAGCACGATTCCAAGCGGCGAGATAGATAATACAATAGATGCTTCCGAATGTCAACCGGTTTTTTCGATTTTTCTCGAATATCGCTGAACCTGCCGGAGAAGGGCCCTAGGTTTCCACCACGAAGAACAGGCGTTCGTCCTCCTCCCTTCTCTCCCGCAGCGGCAGTCCTCCACAGATCCGGACCGCGGAAAAGCCCAAAGCCTCCAGGAGACGGCATAGAGCCTCCGGGTCGTGGGCATACTCCCGGTGCTCCTCCGTACTGCGGCGCCAGAGCCTGCCCTCCCGGGTGAAGAGGTCCACCACATAATCGCAGGCCCCCTCCTCCTCCGAAAACTCGGCGGACCAGACACAGAAGGCGTCCTCGGATTCGTCAATGAAGTTTTCCCCGTCCATGGACCGGAGCTTTTCCGGCGTATGGATATCGAAAGCGAAGAGCCCCCCCGGCTCCAGAAACAGACGGACCCGGCGCAGCGCCTCCTTCAGCGTCTCCGGCGCCAGATAGTTCAGCGAGTCCATGCTGCAAACGGCGGCCTGCACCGTCCCGTACAGGTCCAGCTCCTCCATGCTCTGGCAAATGAACAGCGGCGCCATACCGCCGGTGTGCTCCTCCGGCCGGGCCATGGCCTCGGCCAGCATCTCGCTGCTCCGGTCCACGCCGATGACCTCATAGCCCTTCTCCGAGAGGAGCCAGCTGAGCCGCCCCGTCCCGCAGGCCAGGTCCAGCACGGTACGGATCCCCAGGGGCCGAAACAGAGTATGGCAGACCTCCGCCCAAGCCGTATAGGCTTGGGCGGGCATCAAGCTGTCGTAAAAGCGGGCAAGAGCGCCGTAGGCAGTCATTCCTGGTCCTCTCCGGCGTCTTTCTTGGCCTTCAGCCGGTCAAAAACCGTGCCGTAGCCCCCCGCCCCGTATTGCAGAGAGCGGTTGACGCGGCTGATGATGGCACTGCTGGCGCCGGTCTTTTCCATAATGGTGTTGTAGATGGCGCCTTCGTTCAGCAGCTTTGCGACCTCGAACCGCTGTTCCATCGCCATGATTTCCGTAATGCTGCAAAGGTCCTCCAAAAAATTACGGCATTCTTCCTCATTTTGGAGGGAAAGGATCGCCTGATACATTTCCGAATTTTCGATCCTGCGGTTGCTTTTTTTCAAACCTAAATCTCCTTTCGGCATGCTTCTCCAAGTATCTTATCATAGTTCTTTAGCAATGTAAAGCGCAAAACTTCCATTTTTATACAGGTTGCCTGGTCTGTTTTCGATCATTCAAAAGCCAGGGAAGCTGCCTTGGCTGGACGCGGCCGATGTCTGCGGAATCCCGTTCTTCCCGGGGGTTTGGAAAAAAAGCGCTTTTCGGCTTGTCCCGCCGTGACGCCGGTGCTATAATCAGAGCACATCATCCGCAGATCCCTGTGAGGTCAACTATGAAACGACATCTTGTTTTCTGCATCGTTCTGATCCTCCTCCTGCTGCTGACAGCCTTTGTCGTCCGTTTGAACTCCCAAAAGGAGGAATCCGCCGGGAGTGCAGGCGCCTCCGCCGCTTCCCCTTCCCCCAGCGCATCGCCCACCGCCCCGGCGGAGACCCAGGCCCCGGCCCCTGAGGCCACGCCGGAGCCCACCCCGGCCCCGACCTCCGAGACCACGCCGGAGCCGGAGGAGTCCGCTCAGCCCTCAGAGGAGCCCTCGCCCGAACCGGCATTAACCGCGCCGACGGAAAGGCCGAACCCGGGCGGCTACGCCCAGATCGACCTCTCCTCCCCCGCCATTCTCCCCGAGACCGGGGACATGGGGCAGGCTTATCTGGACCAAATCATCTTCCTGGGGGATTCCACCACCTACGGAATGAAGTATTACGGCGTTCTCTCCGGCGGGAAGGACACGAAGCAGGTCTGGACCCCCGCCAGCGGCACCCTGACCCTCTCCTACCAGGGCTTCGCCACCATCGTCTATCCCGATGACGGCAGCGAGATCACCATCCGGGAGGCCGTGGAAAAGAAAAAGCCCGCCATGATGGTCATCACCCTGGGAGTCAACGGGGTCTCCTTCATGGGGCGGGAGGACTTCATCAGCGAGTATACGGACCTGGTGACGGACATCCAGGAGCTGAGCCCGGATACCAAGGTCATCATCCAGTCCATCTTCCCCGTGGCCTCCCATTATGAGTATATCAATTCCATCAACAACGAAAAGATCTGCCTGGCCAACACCTGGCTCCTGGAGGTGGCGGAGAACACCGGAGCCCGATATCTGGATACCATTTCCGTCCTCATGGGGGACGACGGCTGGCTTCCCGACGCCTATCAGAATGGGGACGGGCTGCATTTGAACACCGAGAGCTTCAACCTGGTGCTGAACTACATCCGCACCCACGGCTGGACCTGAACAAAGAGAGGTACTGAATCGCAATGAGTATTCTGAAAAAACTGCTTGCTTTCCTGCTGCTGGCCGCCGCTCTCATCTCCCTTGCCGCCTGCTCCCAAAAGGCGGCCTACAAGGACAACGTGCCCCTGGAGGACCTGGCCGCCGCCGTGGAAAAGCATCTGGACGGAGGAAGCCTCGCCGCCATGAAGGAGAGCTATCTCTCCGGCCCCATGAAGCTGGACACGATCCTGTTTGCGGATTATCTTGTGAAGATCAACGCCTACGGAGCCAACATCGATGAATACGGCATCTTCAAGGCCCGGGATGAAAAAGGCGTCGCCGACGTTAAGAAGGCGGCGGAGGATTATCTCCAGCTCCGCAAGGACACCTGGATGGAGGAGTATATGCCCGAGGAGAAGCCCAAGCTCATGGAGGCGGAGGTGAAGGTCTGCGGCCTCTACGTCATCTACGTCATCGTCTCCGACGAGGTCCGCTCGCCCATCCTCTCCGACTTTGAAAACGCGCTGAAAGCCTGAGTTATTTCCGGCAGCGCAGGTATATTTTTCAGCCTCCCGCAAAGAATATCCCCGAAGATATTCTGACGGGAGGCTTTTTTCATGAGATTCAGATCCATATCCATCGGGATCCTCTGCCTCTGCCTGCTGGCAGGCGCGGCCTCGGCGGCCGTGGAGGTGGAGACGGTGAACGTCAGCGCCCTGCGCGCCGAGAACAGCCCGCCGGTGGCGCAGAACCTGAGCCTGGACACCTACCGGGGCGTCTCCGTGGGCGGGACCTTCCAGGCCGTGGACCCGGAGGGGGACCTGCTGAGCTTCCGCATCACCGCCCAGCCCGGCAAGGGGACCGTGACCGTGGACGGCAGTCACTTTGTCTATACCCCCGCGCCGGGCAAGCGGGGCCGGGACCGGTTCACCTACCAGGCTGTGGACGCGGCGGGGAGCGCGTCCCCGGACGCGGAGGTCAGCATCCGCATCGGGAAGCAGTCCACAGACGTCTTTTATCCGGAGCTCAACGGCTCCGGCCTCCAGTACGCCGCCCAGCGCCTGGCAGAGGAGGGCATCTTCACAGGGGAGCGGATCGGTCTCTGCTACGGCTTCTCCCAGGACAGGACCCTCAGCCGGGGGGACTTCCTCACCATGTGCGCGGCCCTCACCGGGATGGAACCGCTGGAGGACGTGACCAGGACCGGGTTCTATGATGACGAGAGCATCCCCGTCTGGCAGAAGCCCTACGTCTCCGCGGCCCTGCTCTACGGGCTCGTCCAGGGGAGCACAGGCCCGGAGGGGCAGGTCTTCTTCCGGGGAGAGGCGCCCATCACCCGGGCCGAGGCCGCCGTGATGCTCAACGATTTTCTGGAGCTCAGCGACACCGCAGGGATCTTTTACCGGGAGGATGTGCCCGGCTGGGCGGCCCAGGCGGTGGCCAATCTCTATTCCAGCGACATTTGCTCCGGGGACGAGTTCCGCGCTTCCGGCAGTCTCACCCGGGGAGAAGCGGCGGAGATGCTCAGCGGCGCTTTGGATGTGCTGCGCTCCCGGGGCAAAAACCGGAGCTTTTCCTGGAATTCCTGAGCGGCGGCATAAGGACAAAGGGCTGTGAAGCCGGGGAGAATCAACCCCCTGCTTCACAGCCCTCTCCTTCTCTCTGCTCCTCAGTCCCGGGGCGCTCCGGGAACGGGACCTCCCTTGGTCAGATCCATAAAATTGACCCGGTTTTTCTTGCAGAATCGTTCCAGCTGGGCCTTGTAGCCGTCCCAGTATTTCTCATCCGACTTCACCTTGATGATGGGGGTGCCCGCTGGCTCCGACTTTTTGCGAATGGTGATCATTTCCTGCATTTCCTTCTTGAAGAGCTTCTTCACTTCCATCTGAGCGATGGTGATCTCCTGCAGCTCGTCGGCCTTCCAGCTCATGCGGGTGGCCTGGTTGCCGAAGGTGACGCCCGCCACGATCTCCGTCTCGTCGATAAATATCCGTTCTTTCATGTGTTCGTAGATCCCTTCCCACTCTGTGTAGTTTCACTCTTGGCCTATTGTAGTGACTCCAACTGGAAAAATCAATAAGGAAAGCCCTGAGTTTTTTTCGATTTTGTGAATCTTTTTCCTTGTCGATGTACGAAGGGTATGCTATAATGCACCGTGCTATCCTATAAAACAGAAACAGGAGTGAGACAGAGCAATGGACTTTATTCTGGCAAATCTTTGGCTCGTCAGTCTGATCGCCGCCGTCATCGCGCTGGTGTTCGTCGCACTGCAGGCCAAGAAAGTCCTGGCTGAGGAAGAGGGCTCCGACCTGATGAAGCGCATTTCCCAGAATGTGCGCAAGGGTGCGGGCGCTTTCCTCCGCCGTCAGTACAAGACCGTCGGCATCTTCTTCGTCTGCATGGTAGTCATCATCTGCGTGATGGCAGCGCTGGGCTTTCTGACCTGGTATGTGCCCTTCGCCTTCCTCACGGGTGGTTTCTTCTCCGGCCTCAGCGGCTTCATCGGCATGAAGATCGCCACCAGCTCCAACGCTCGTACCGCTGCCGCCGCTCAGAAGAGCCTGAACAAGGGTCTTCGGGTGGCCTTCTCCGCCGGTACCGTCATGGGCTTCACCGTGGTGGGCCTGGGCCTGCTGGACATCTCCATCTGGTACGCACTGCTGACGAAGGTCTTCCATGAGACCCTGGAGGTCACCACCGCCACCATGATCACCTTCGGCATGGGCGCTTCCTCCATGGCTCTCTTCGCCCGTGTGGGCGGCGGCATCT
>JAFXTU010000045.1 GCA_017535635.1 Oscillospiraceae bacterium | reverse complement strand
GCAAGGGCAGCGAGAACCACAAGGCCGCCGTGGTGGGCGGCACCATCGGCGACCCCTTCAAGGACACCTCAGGCCCCAGCATCAACATCCTGATCAAGCTCATGAGCATGGTCTCCATCGTCTTCGCGGGCCTGATCGCCAGGTGCAACTGGTTCTGAATTAAAACTGATTCAGCAGCGAAAGAGGGCGGGCCATCTGGCCCGTCCTCTTTTGCTGTACTTTTTTAAGCTCCCGCGGCTCTGGAGCGGGATTCGCCGCCATAGCAGCGGACCAGCTCCGCCGCCTCTCCCCCAGTTCCGCCCTATCATGCTCCCAGGGCTATTCCCGCACCCTGGGCCGGAACCGCCTTTTTCAGGATTCGGGAAGCTGCTCCGGCTCGCCCTCCGGCATCTCTTCGCTCTCCGGCGCTTCCCCCGGCTCCTCGATGCTGACCGGGCCGACGGGATGCTCCGGCGTTACCTCGTCAAAGGTCAGCTCCAATTCCAGATACTTCCCGGCCCGCCAGATATGGACAATTACGGTATCTCCGGCGTGATAGTCTCTTTTCGCGGCGTTAAGGCTGAAGCTGTCGGTCACGGTCCGGTCGTTGATCCCCACGATGATGTCTCCGGCCAGGAGGCCCGCCCTGGCTCCGGCCAGTCCCTCCTCTACGCTGTAGATCAAAGCTCCGGCGGGAGAGCCCTCGATAAGCTGATCCGCTTCGGCGCTCTGGACGGTGATGCCGAAGAGCGGACGCCCGGTGACATATCCGTAGGTCTTCAGTTCCTCCGCGATGGGAAGCACGTCGTCCATGGGCAGGGCAAAGCCGATCCCCTCGTTGTTCAAAGCAATTCGCTTCGCCGTTATGATCCCCACCACATTGCCCAGCAGGTCATAGATGGGGCCGCCTGAGTTGCCGGGATTGATTGCCGCGTCGAACTGGAACATATGGAGCACAGTCCCGTCGCCGAAGGAGATCCACCGGTCAAGGCCGCTGATGATCCCGCTGGTTATGGTGTAGGTAAGTTCGTCAGAGGGGTGTCCCATGGCATAGACTCTCTGACAGGGAGACAGGTCCTGGCTGCTTCCCAGGCTGGCCGCGCTGAGGCCCTGCGCCTCGATCTTGACCAGCGCCACCTCCGTCTCCGGATCCGCCCCCAGGACGGTGCCCTCGAAGGTCCTGCCGTCATAGAGCTCGATCTTTACCGTCCTTCCGGCGTTTTTGGCGTCGACGACCAGATGGGAATTGGTCAGGATATAGCCGTCCTGAGAGGCAATGATCCCGGTGCCGCCGATCGAGCTGATCACCTCGCCCGCCTCATCCTTCTCTTCCGAAGTGACGCGCACCGTCTGCCGCAGGGCCAGGTCGTACAATTCCTCCGGCTCCAGCTCCACCCGCAGCCAGTAAGCGGCACTGTCCGCGCCACGGACCACGGCATCGGAAACCCTCTCGTCCCCGGAAGCCGCCGGTACGATCCGAACAGCAGCATAGGAGACGCCCAGCAGGGAGGCGGACAAGGCCAGGAACAACAACAGACAAGCGCCTGCCAGCGCCGGGACAGCCCATGTATTCTTTTTCATCGGGATCAAGTCACTCCTTTTTCTGTCGGTTATTGAACAGGAGAACGATGTCGTTTTTCCAGCACCTTCACGCGCACCTTATCCAGAGCTTCCCGCAGCTCCAGCATCGTCTCCGTCACATCTTCCACAGGCGTCAAAAGCCGTTTCTTCTTCTGACTGCCGGACCAGGCTTCCAGGATCTCCCCATAGCGCTCCCAGGCACGATGGACGCTCTCTTCCCAGGAGAGATACAGCTCCGACTGTGCCCGCTCTCCGATCTCCCGCAGCCGTTCCCCCGGGACCGACAGCAGCTTTTCGCAGAGGCTCTCCGGATCTTCTGAAATCAGGAGCCCGTTCTGTCCGTCCAGGATGCCTTCCGCCGCGCAGGAGCCGGAGATCAGAAGGGCCGGAAGCGCGCAGGCCGCCGCCTCCCGGACCACCAGGCCGTTGGTATCAAAGGTGGAGGGGAAAAGCAGCAGATCGGCCCGGCTGTACCAGGCCCGCAGGGCCTCCCGGGAGCGGATCGCGCCGGTGAAGACCGTCTCGGCTCCCAGCGAGCATTCCTCCACATAGTCCCGGATCTCCTGCTCGTCGCCGCCGGAGCCCACAAACACCATGCGAAAGTCCCGCCCTCGCTCCCGGAAGCGGCGCAGCCCGTCCAGAAGGAGCCGGATGCCCTTATACCACATGAGCCGGCCAACGAAGAGAAAGACCGGCAGGCCGGAGGGCAGATCGTATCCCCCCACGGTCTCTCGGACGGAAGCCTCCTCCGCCCTTCCCCGGGGCAGGTCCACCCCGTTTTCCATGACCCTCCAGGGACCGCGGTAGCCCAGGCTTTCCAAATTTTTCCCGGCGCCCCAGCTCACCACCCAGACCTCGTCGCAGGCATCCACATTGGCTGTCAATGCCTTGATGGCCGCTTCCTGCAGCAGCTTGCCCCGGAGGGCATTCTGAATATCAATATCGAATTTGGTGTGATAGGTGAGCACCACAGGCGCGCCGGTCACGTCCCGGAGGGAACGGGCCAGCAGGGCGCTGGTGGCGGGGCAGTGGGTGTGGATCAGATCCGGCTTCCCGGAGGCCAGCTTATAAAGGGTCGAAATCTCGAAGGGCAGGCCTGTCCGATAGCCCACGAGCTTTTCCGTATTCAGGCTGGGATAGCGCAGAACGGGAAAGGAGTAGCTGTCCTCCGCGCCGGGATACTCCGGCGTGGCCACCACGCAGGACCCCAGCTCCCGCTGGATCACCTCCGCGTAATTCACCACCGCGTTGGCCACCCCGTCGATGACCGGGGGAAAGGAATCGTTCATCAGGCAGATATTCAAGCTTCTTTGTTCCTCCGAAAACTCAGTTTTGCAGCCAGCCCTCCAGGCAGACGCCGCAGGCGTCGTCCACCTTCCTGCCAAAGGCCTCGGGATACTCCCTTCGCCACTGGGCCCATTCCTCCGGCGTCACCTTCTCCACCTGGGTCAGGAAGCCGCTGACGGCCATACCGGTGGCGTTCCTTGAGGTGGGAGCCGTGGGAGTGATGGTGTTGATGGCCCCGCCCCGGTCCAGCCAGCCGGGGATGATGGGGTCCAGCCGGGAGCCGTGGTCCACATAGCAGACGCCGGGCATGAGGCGCTCGGTCACATAGGCGCCGCAGAGGACGATGCCCCGCTCGTTGAATACCTTTACGATATCCCCGTGGCGGATGCCCCGTTTTTCCGCCTCCGTGGGGTGCAGCCAAACCGGCTCGTAGAGATAGCCGTCCTCACCCTTGATCTTCATGGTCTCGATCTCCCGGGTCCATAGGATGTCGTCGCACTGGGCGTGCATCCGCCAGCGCCCGTGGTTGGACATGCACAGGAGCGGGTACTGTTCCGCTCTGAGGCTGCTGATCCGCTCGTCGTGGCTGGGGCCCTTCTCGATCCAGTGGGGCACCGGAGGCCGCTCCGGATCGTCCGGCGTCAGTTCCGCGATCTGCGTGGAATAGTATTCCAGCTTTCCCGTGGGCGTACTCAGGGTATGCTTTTCCGGGTCCTCATAGAATTCCAGCAGCCCGGCGGGAAGCTTGTCCAGTTCCTCCTGGGTCTTGCAGGGGATGACGAAGATCTTCCGCCGGCGGAATTCCTCCCAGGTCATGTAGTCCTCGCAGCCGGAGGCCTTGTAGAGGAAGCGGACCCGCTCGTCGTGACTCAGGCGGCCGGTGTAGGCGTCGTAGTATTCTTTCCCCAGTTTTTCCGCCACCTTGGCGCATACGTCAAAATCGCTGAGACTCTCCCCCACCGGCTCGCAGCAGGGCTCGGCCAGGTAGATGCTGGTGAAGGCCCCGGAGGAGAAGTCGTTGGCCAGATCCGGCATCTCGTGCTTGGTGGCCACGGGGAAGATCAGATCCGCGAAATAGCAGTCGTTTTCCAGCCATGGGTGCTGGGCGATGATGGTCTCGATGCTGGGGTCCCGGTAGGCCCGGATGCTGGCGTTGCCGTCGTTCCAGCAGGTCACCTGGCAGGGGGCGTCCGTCCAGATCATGTGGACCCGGCTGAGGCCCGGCCTGGGGTACTGCATCTCCTGGAACTGATACTGCTGGGTGGGATAACGGTGATTCCCCGGCCCGGGCTGCTGGCTGGAGGAAAAGCACTGGAGGCCCCGCCACTCGGCGTGGCCGTTCAGAATGGCATCGTGGACAAGGCAGCGGGGGATGAACTGCTGGGGGGCGGGGAGCCGCTCGTAGAGGTCGATGAGCTCCGGCGCACGCTTCTTCTGTTCCTCGGTGAGTACGAAGCGGTCCATATTGATGATGGGGTCCACGTCCCCGTCCACGGGCCGCAGCGGGTCCCCGCAGGCGGGGATCCGGGGCACGAACTGCCCCTGATAGGGCACAGGGTAATCCCGGTTCCACAGGTTCCACTCGATCATCTTGGCCTGGTGGACGCCGGGTTTCCCCAGTCCCTGCATCCCCAGGAGCATTACCTCCAGCCGGGCGGGCTCGGAGGCATAGGGTCCCCGGATGTAGGGGCCGCCGTTGCCGTGGATGAGGCTGGAGGTGTTCTTCGCCCAGGTCCTGGCCAGGGCCTTGATGGTATAGTCCGGCACGGCGCATTTTTCACTCGCCCAGGCAGGCGTCTTGGGGATCCCGTCCTCCCGGCCCAGGACGTAATCCTCGAACTTGTCGAAGCCGTAGGCGTGGGTGGCGATATACTCCTTGTCGTAGGTCCCCTCGGTGAGCCAGACATAGGCGACGGCCAGCTGCATGGCCGCGTCCGTATTGGGAAGGATGGGGATCCACTTGTCCGCGTGGATGGCCGCGCCGTAGTTGAGGTCAGGGCAGACGTAGACGCTGCGGATGCCGATCTTCGTAAACCAGGAGCAGAGGCGGCTGGGCAGGTTCATGCCGAAGCCCCGGGGCGTGGTCTCCGGGTCGCAGCCCCAGAAGAGGAGCAGGTCGGAGTGCTTCGCGATGTCCGGGTACAGGTTCGTCTGCGGGGCCATCTCCCCCACGGGCTCGCAGCCCCAGACGTATTTGGCGCCCCAGAACCAGCCCTCCCAGGAATCCATGTTCCGCATCTGGAGGGTGTAGCCCCCCATGAGGCTCAGGAGCCGGTTGGGACAGCCGTGGCTGGGGGCGGTGTTCTTCCCCTCCCCGTGCATGTCCGCCTGGCAAAGCACGGCCTCGGGACCGTAGGTCGCCTTCATGCGTCTGAGCTCGTCCGCCGCGATCTGGGCCGCCTCGTCCCAGGAGATGCGGACGTAGCGGCTGACGCCCCGGTTCTGGGGATTGCGCTCCCCTTTCGGGTCCCAGTCCACCCGCTTCAGGGGCCAGCGGACCCGATTGCGGGAATAGACCCTGGTCCGGTAGCCCAGGCCGAAGGGGGTGATGGTCACCCGGTCCGGGGCAGAAAAGCTGCTGCCCCGGGCTTCCATTTTCCAGGGGTTGCAGTTGGCATTCGTATACTCTGTATCGTAAAAATAGGGTCTGATGCGGGTGATCCGGCCGTCGGTGGAATCCACCAGACAGGGGCCGCCGCTCTCCGGTCCCATGAGGCTGAAGCTGACGATGCTCTGGCTGTCCGGCTGGAATTTCGTCTTCGTATCCATTTTCTCACCTTTACTGACATGATCCGTGTTTTCATCTGCTGGCGCACGGTTTATCCTCAGCATCGAAACGCTGCATACAGAGTTATTATAGCCCATTTGATAACCCAGGTCAATTCTTCGTTTGCCTCTTGATGTCCTCTTTTGCTTCCTTTTTCTTCACGGGCCGGAAAAAGGCGGCGGGTCTTGCAATTCCGCCCTGCGCTGGTATAATGCAGGTTAGGGAATTAGGATCGTTCGTTCTGATCTAAAAAAACGGAGGGATGTCAGTCATGAAGGATATGCTCAAGGGAAAGGTAGCCTGGGTCACGGGCGCTTCCAGCGGCATGGGCGAAGCCACGGCCCTGACCTTTGGTAAAGAAGGCGCCATCGTCATCGTGGGCGGCGGCAGGAGAAAAGAGCCCGCCATGGAGACCTGCCGGCAGATCGAGGAAGCGGGCGGAACCGCCCGGTACTACGGTCCGCTGGACGTCTCCGACCCGGAGAACATCCGGGACCACTACGCGAAGATCATCGCGGAATTCGGCCGGGTGGACATTCTGGCCGCCTTCGCCGGGAAGAGCTTTGACAACGATAACCTTCCCCCCGACGAGCATTGGAAGCGCACCATGGACGTGAACATGAAGGGCATGTACGATTGCTGCATGGCGGTGATGCCCGGCATGAAGGAGCAGCGGAGCGGCAGCATCATCATCTGCTCCTCCAACGGCGCCTTCAACCCCACCACCCCCGCCTACGAGTACCACATGGCCAAGGGGGCATGCGAGGCCCTGGCGGTGAACATGGCTCTGGACGGGGCGGCCTACGGCGTTCGGGTGAACTGCATCAAGCCCGGCTGCATCCTCACCGGTTTCTGGGACGAGCTGATCCCCGATAAGGAGGAGCAGCTGAAGTTCACCGCCCAGATCGCCAAAAAGGAGGTCCCCCTCCAGCGGGCGGGCACTTCCCAGGACATCGCCAACGTGGCCCTGTTTTTCGCCTCCGAGCTCTCCTCCTATGTGACCGGGCTCCGTCTCTTTGTGGGAGGCGGCCAGGGCTACATCTACTCTCCCAACCAGAGCTTCCTTCTCTCTGACGACGCTCAGGACACCCTGCCGGTGGGCGTGCGCTGATGGGGGTCCCGGAGAGCAGGGCCATCCGGGGCTTTGCCCGGATGTGCATGGACGGCTGGCTCCAGGGCTGGCACGAGCGCAACGGCGGCAACCTCAGCTACCGGATGACGCCGGAGGACGTGGAGGAATGCCGCGCCGCCTTCTCCTTCGAGCGCCCCTGGGTCCCCATGGGAGTGGCGGACCGGAGCCTGGGCGGGGAATACTTCCTCGTCACCGGCAGCGGCAAATACATGCGTAATGTCTCGGAGGACCCGGAGGGGAACCTGGGGATCCTGGAGACCGACTCCGAGGGGAGGGCGTACCGCATCGTCTGGGGCCTTTCGGAGGGGGGGAAGCCCACCAGTGAATTCGACAGCCATTACCTCTGCCATGTGGTCCGGGCCAGGGCCACGGCGGGGGAATGCCGGGTCCTGTACCACGCCCACCCGGCCAACATCGTGGCTCTGACCTTTGTGCTGCCTCTGACGGCCTCCGCCTTGACCAAGGCTCTTTGGCAGAGCGAGACGGAGTGCCCCATGGTCTTCCCCCACGGCGTCGGAGTCGTGGAGTGGATGGTGCCCGGCGGCCCGGAGATCGCCGAGGCGACGAGAAAAGCCATGGCGGAATACGACGCCGTGGTCTGGGCGCACCACGGGCTGTTCACCTCCGGACCGGACTTTGATTCGGCCTTCGGCCTGATGCATACCATAGAAAAAGCGGCGCAGATCCGTGTCCTGGCCCTCTCCGCCGGACAGGGCCTGCTGCGGCAGGCCATTCCGGACGAGGGACTGCTGGCAGTCGCGGAGGCATACGGAAAAGAACTCAATGCATCCCTGCTCTGAGGGGATGGCAGACAGAGAAAGGAGAAGCGCATATGGCCAGTGACGGAGCTTTTCGCACCGCCCTCAACGGCTTCAACCGGCAGGATGTGGCGGAATACCTGGAGTCCGCCGCCGCCCGGTACAATACCCTGAAAAAAGAGCGGAACGAGCTGAGCAAAAAAAACGAGGAACAGGCGGCAAAGATCCAGAGCCTCACGGAAGCCCAGGCAGGACTCCAGCGGCAAGTGGAAGAAATCCAGGACGAATATGACAACGCCCAGTTGGAAAAAGACGATCTGGAAACCGAACTGGCCGAAGCCAGGGACGAGCTGAAGGCGGTCCGCAAGGAGCTGGAGACAGCGCAGGACGAGCTGAAAGCGGCTAAGGCCGCCCGGCTCAGCATAGAGGAAGAACTGAGCGAAGTGCGCTCTCAGCTGGATATCGCACAGGCGGAGCTGACGTCAGCCAGAGCCGAAGCAGCCGCAGAACAGGCCGGGTTGCTCACTCAGCTGGAAGCTGCTCAGGCAGAGCTGAAGGATGCTCAGCTCAATGCTGAGAAAGAGCTGAGCGCGCTTCGCTCTCAGCTGGAAGCCGCCCAGGCCCTTCCCAAAGAGGACAGCGCCGCCATCACGTCCCTGCGCTCTCAGTTGGAGGCAGCCCAGGCCAAGGCTTCGGAATACGAGCTGGTGAAGGAGCGCCTGGCCACCCTGGAGCTGGACGCCAGCCGCCGGGCTGCCGAGATTGAGCAGAGCGCCAAGGCCGAGGCGGAAGAGCTCCGCCAAAAGGCGGAAGCGGAGGCGGAGGAGCTCAGGGGGAAGGCCAAGACCGAAGCGGAGGAGCTTTTGCGCAAGGCAAAGGCAGAGGCGGAAACGCTTCTGGAAGAAAGCAGAAAGACAGTATCTCTCCAGGCTGCGGAGATGGCGGAGCAGAGGGAGGGCTTCCGCGGCTCCCTGAGCGGCGCTGCGGAGGAGACCGGGCGCAGCATATCCCTCCTGCAGGAGGAGCTGGGACAGCTCACCGGGAAGCTGCAGGGCATCGCCAGCAGCCTTGCTGAATCCGCCGGCCGTCTTGCCCTCCAGGACAGCGAGTCCAAGGAAAAGAGCTGCTGCGAAGAAGAGTCTTCGGCGGAGGAGACCTGCTGCTGCGAGAAGAGCGGGGACGGACACGTCTGCTGCGAGGACGGGGAAAAAGCGGCCAAGGAGGATCGCTGCGCTTCGGAAAGCGATGACGGTACCTGCTGCTGTGAGACGGAAGCTCCGGCAGAGGCATCCGGCGGCGAAGAGCCGGAGGCCACGTGCGGCTGCGGAGATGACTGAGGACCTCAGCGCTCAGATCCTGCGGCGGAAGAGCTTCCGAAGCTTCCGGCAGGAGCCTCTGGAGGAAACGCTGCTGGAGGAGCTGGTGGACTACCTCTCCTCCCTGACGCCGCCGGAAGCGGACATCGACTGGAATTTCGATACTCTCCCCTACCTGGACCTGATGCGAATCTGCTCCGGGGAGCCGGGGGTCAAGGCCCCCATGTACCTGATCCTCCGGGCGGAGCGGAAGCGGTTCAGCCTCCAGAACTGCGGCTACCTGGGAGAGCTGGCGGTGCTCTGGCTGTGTGCCAGAGATGTGGCCACCTGCTGGCAGGGCAGCGTCCGCATCGAACAGGGCAGCGATTTTCCCGACAGCCTCCCCTATGTCACCGCCATCGCCCTGGGCCATTCCGACGAGAGCTTCCGAAAGGACGCCTCGGAGTTTGAGCGGAAGCCCTATGAGAAAATGGTCTTCAACCGGGAAGAGAAATATCGTCCCATTCTGGAGCTGGGGCGTCTCGCTCCCTCCTCCTTCAACCGGCAGCCCTGCGTCTTTGTGTCCGACGACCGGGGGCGCATCCACCTTTTCCGGAGGAAGAGCTTCCTCTCCAACCCGGTGACGGATTTTGCCCAGTGCGTGGACGCGGGGGCCTCCCTGGCCCATCTGGAAGTGGGGGCACGGGCGGCGGGATTTCAGCCGGAGATCCAGAGGCTCCGTCCGGAGCCGAAGTTCAAGGGAAACCTGATCTATCAGGCCTCCCTTGTACTGAATTGAATCGAATAGAACGTGCACAGGGGCCGCAGGCTGGTTATTCAGCCTGCGGCCCCTTGATGTTCGAGTTGATTATTTAGAAGTCCGCGCTGCCGGTGGTCCTGGGGAAGGGGATCACGTCCCGGATGTTGCCCACGCCGGTCAAGTACATGATCAGCCGCTCGAAGCCCAGGCCGAAGCCCGCGTGCCGTGTCCCGCCGTAGCGCCTCAGGTCCAGATACCATTCATAGCCGCTCTTATCAAGGCCCAGCTCCTCCATCCGCCGCTCCAGGACCTCCAGCCGCTCCTCACGCTGGCTGCCGCCGATGATCTCCCCGATGCCGGGGGCCAGGCAGTCTGCCGCGGCGACGGTCTTCCCGTCGTCGTTGAGGCGCATGTAGAAAGCCTTGATCTCCTTGGGATAGTCCGTGACAAAGACGGGCTTGCCGAACTGCTTTTCCGTGAGGTAGCGCTCGTGCTCCGTCTGAAGATCGCAGCCCCAATAGACGGGATACTTGAACTCCGCGCCGGAGTTTTTCAAAATCTCCACCGCCTCGGTATAGCTGACCCGGGCGAAATCGGAGGAGGCCACCAGCTCCAGCCGCTCCTTGAGACCCTTGTCCACGAAGCTGTTCAGGAATTCGATCTCCTGGGCGCAGCGGTCCAGCACGGTGCGGATCACATATTTCAGCATGTCCTCCGCCAGATCCATGTCGTCCTCCAGGTCTGCGAAGGCGATCTCCGGCTCGATCATC
>JAFXTU010000044.1 GCA_017535635.1 Oscillospiraceae bacterium | reverse complement strand
GGAGTTCCCCTACACCATCCGCGTGGTGAGCGAAGTGCTGTCCTCCAACGGCTCCACCTCCCAGGGAAGTGTCTGCGGCTCCACCCTGGCCCTCATGGACGCGGGCGTGCCCATCAAGGCCCCCGTGGCCGGCATCTCCTGCGGCCTCATCTCCGACGGGGACAAGTGGAATACCTTCATCGACATCCAGGGCGTGGAAGACTTCCACGGCGAGATGGACTTCAAGGTGGCCGGCACCAAGGCCGGCATCACCGCCATCCAGATGGACCTGAAGAACGACGGCCTCATCCCCGAGGTCATCCGTTCCGCCCTGGACATCACCCGGGAGGCCCGGATCCAGATCCTGGACGAGATCATGCTCAAGGCCATCCCCGAGCCCCGGAAGGAGCTTCCCGACAACGTGCCCAAGATGCTCAGCATGCGCATCGACGTGGAGAAGATCCGGGAGGTCATCGGCTCCGGCGGCAAGACCATCCAGAAGATCGTGGCCGAGTCCGGCGCCAAGGTGGACGTGGAGGAGGACGGCATGGTCTACTTCTCCTCCCTGGACATCGAGAACTGCCGCAAGGCCATGAAGATGGTGGAATCCATCGTCTTCGTCCCCGAGACCGGGGCCCTGTACTACGGCAAGGTCACCCGCGTCATCCCCATCGGCGCTTTCGTGGAGCTGGTCCCCGGCAAGGAGGGCATGGTCCACATCAAGGACCTGGAGTTCAAGCGCACCGAGAAGGTGGAGGACGTGCTGAATGTGGGCGACATGACCTGGGTCAAGTGCCTGGGCGTGGATGAGCGGGGTCGGCTGAACCTCTCCCGCAAGGACGCCTACCGGGAGCGGGAGCGCCTGGGCCTGAAGGACGACGAGCCCATGCCCGAGAAGGAAGCGCCCAAGGCGGAGTAAGCCAAAACAGAATAACAGAGTATGATAACCCGGGCGGAGAGGGGACAGGTCCCTTCTCCACCCGGATTTTCGATCTCGGAAATCATCTGCTTATGCCTCATGCGATCCCCTTCTTGGCTGCCAATATGCCCCGATGAGGGAAACCTTGATCTCAGTATTTATGCTTCTTCCCGCTCCCGACGGAGCTCTTCCTTCAGCTCCAGGTGCTGCTGTTCCAGGCCCTTCCACTGCTTGTCCAGCTCCGTAAAAGTCTCATAGGCCTCCAGCATTTCTTTGGAATCGTAGGGGACCCCCTCCTCCACCAGCCGACGCAGCCGCTCCCGGGCCGTTTCCACGTCCAGCCCCAGGCTGTAGAGCCGCGCGGCGGACAGCAGCGGGAGCATTTTCCGTTCGTCCATATCCTCACCCCTCCGCTCAGATAATTCCTTGCTTGTCCTGCCATAGGACATAAAACCGCGATTTGTAGTTTACGCTTGTCTTTGTCCTAAGTCAAGACAAAGGAGCGTAAACGAATGGCAAGGATCATAGACGGAAACGAGCAAAACATGGTCGGAAGCAAAGTGCGCAAGCTGCGCTTGGAACGGAAAATGAGCCAGCAAATGCTCTCTGACCGCTTGGAAACCCTGGCGATCTATATTTGCCGCGGTTCTGTTTCCCGCATAGAGGACAAAAGCCGGACCGTGACAGATATCGAACTATATGGCCTTGCCAAGGTGCTCGGCGTGTCCATTGAAGAACTGTTTCAGGAATGACGGTGGATTCTATGACGGTAAAAGACGCGGTGGTTCAACGCTTTCAGGAAATATGTGCGCAAAGAGGGATCAAAGCCAACGAGCTTGCCACCCTCTCCGGCGTGACGCCGTCCACGGTATACAGCATGATGGATAAGCGCCGCAGGGACTTGTCGATCCTCACCATCAAAAAGCTCTGCGACGGGCTGGACATGACCCTGGGTGAATTCTTCTCCATCCCGGAGTTCGACGCTCTGGAGCAGGAGATCCGTTAAGAGGATCAGAACAGAATAATCCGGGCGGAGAGGGGAGTGCTCCCTTCTCCGCCCGGGTCTAACCTATGATTCAAAAGTCGCTTGGGGAATAGCGAACCGTCACAATGACGACTTCCTTCTCTTCTTCCCGAATCCGGTATACGATGGTATAGTTCTTAACGAACAATCGCCGGTAGCCCATGCCCGCAAAGCGGCAGATCCGGCGCTCTGCGCCTCGATAAGGCATTTCATCCAGGCTCAGGATCGCGGTCCTGATCTCGTTTTCCAGGTTTTCCGCAATGAGGGGTTCCAGCAGATGACCGGCGATATACGCGTAGATCTGGTCCAGATCCCGAAAGGCTTGAGGGGACATTTTCACCCGATAGTTATCCAAAGTGTCTCCTCTTCAATTCCTCAAGGGCCTCCTTGGCGTCCAGCAGCGCCACGCCGCCATCCAGTTCAGCTTCCGCAGAGGCGATGGCACTGTCGATCGCCGCCGTGCCGGTAATCAACTCATAGGTCTCCATACTCATGACTACCAGATCGCCATACCCGTTTTTCGTAATGAAAATAGGCTCCCTTCTCGCGTGGCAGCGCTCTGAAATGGCCGTGGTGTCGCGGAGTTCCTTAATGGGAAGGATTTGGGGCATCGTCGCACCTCCTTTCGGAAGAATGATGGCATAATATAGGCATAATAGCAAGCTGAATTATGAAACAAACGATTTCGGGCGGCCCCCGCCATGGGGACCGCCCGAAAAAATGGATGCGGGATCGGTGTTCAGCTCTCCGGCTGGCAGAGCACGTCCGCCAGCTGCATGGCGTAGGCCAGGGCCCGGCCGTAGCTGTTGCCGTTGAGCAGCAGGGGATAGTCCACGGCGTACATGCCTCCGGCGGCGTTGCCCACGGCGTAGAAGCCGGGGATGGTGCGGCTGTCCGCGCCGATGACGTTCAGGTTCGTGTCGATCTGGGCGCCGCCGAAGACGTCCAGCAGCACGGGCCCCCACTTGATGGCGTAGAAGGGGGCCTTCTCCACGCTGGTGAGGAGGCGGGAGCGCTTGCCGAAGTCCACGTCGTCCCCGGAGGCCACGATCTCGTTGTAGCGCTTCACGGTGGCCAGCAGGTTCTCCACCGGCACATCCATCTTCTCCGCCAGCTCCTCCAGGGTGTCGGCCTTGTAGGCGTTGCCCTGCTCCAGGAACCGCTCCACGGTCTTCTCCATCTGCTCCCGGTTGAAGCTGTCGCCCACCACGCTGAGGGGCATCATGCCTTGGCCGCCCAGCTCACTGAAGCGCTCGGCCATCTCGTCCAGGTACTTGGAGTCCAGGACGGAGTAGGCGTAGTCGCCGCCGGGCTGCATGAGGCAGCGGACGGACTTGGCCTGCATCCAGGTGTCCTCGTTCATGAAGCGCTTGCCCAGCCGGTTCACGTGGAGGAAGAAGCCCTGATAGCCGCTGTAGCCCAGGGCGTGGAGGGTGGCGGCCCACTCCGGGTTATCCAGGGCAGCCCCTGCCCAGTAGGCCATCTTCTGCCCGTCGCCCGTGTTGCCGGGGCGCTTGAAGTTGGTGGGGGGCCGGGTGCCGATGGGGCAGAAGGCCTCCAGCATCTCCCGGTTCTCGCTGCAGTCGCCGGTGGCCAGGACCACGGCCCGGGTCCCCTGGTAGCGGCGGTACTTCTCGTCGGGGCACTTGGCAATGCAGCCGGTGACCCGGCCTTCATCGTTCTTCTCCAGGTACAGGGCCGGGGTGAGGCGCAGCAGGGTGCCGCCCTTCTCGATCAGGGCCCGCTCCAGGATCTCGCAGGCCAGGGGGCCGCCGCCCCACTGCTTATACTTGGTGCTGCCCTTCTTCTGGAAGATGTGGTGGGTGCCGGGGTATTCGCTGAACATGGGGCCCTTGTAGGCTTCGTACACGCCCACGTCGATGCAGTCCCCCGCCAGGTCCAGCATCCAGTGGAAGCCCTCGGCGCTGCGGTTGAGGAAGATCCACAGCAGGTCCTCCTGGACCCGGCTGCCGCTCATCTTCAGCCAGTCGGCAGCCAGGATCTTCTTGTCGATGGTGATGCCCTTCTCCGCCATGACCCGGCTGTTCACGGCGGCGATCTGCCCGGCCAGGGCCAGGGTCTGCTTGTTCTTGTCCAGGACGATGACCTTCAGCCCCCGG
>JAFXTU010000043.1 GCA_017535635.1 Oscillospiraceae bacterium | reverse complement strand
TATACCACATCGGAGCCATAAAATAAACGCATAATATATCCGATTGGGTGGTGCAGGATGGCGGTCAAGAGCGTATCGATTCGCATCGAGAAAGAGATGCTGGATAAGATCGGTTTCATAGCGGACTATGAGGGCCGCTCGGTAAACAGTCATATCCTGGTTCTGGTCCGGGAGAACATCCGGGAGTTTGAGGCACAGCATGGGAAGATCGAGGGCGAAATCAGCCCGGACGTCAACGTGAAGCCCACGGCGAAACTCAGCGGGAAGAAGGAAGCAGACTGATTTGCCGAGCCGTTTCCATTAATTTGATTCCACACCCCAGGAAAGAGAATAGCCCTCCGCGATGATCCCGTCTCGGATCACGCGGAGGGCTTTATCTTCTTGACTTCGTTTTCTTGATATATTCCCCACCATGTGGTGGAGGGGGATGCTCCTCCTGATAATCGCTGTTGTCTTACATGGTTGAACCAGGTACCATGAGTTCCTTTGCTAGCTCTGTGAGCTGTGGCTGGGATTGCCGGTAGGAGCTTCCTTGCATTTCACTCCCTTCATGGAGAACCGTCAGGCTGTCGCGGCGGTCAGGCGAGCGGACATCCACATTGCTCACATCCACATGCCACCAGGCTTTCTCCACATGGAAGAACATGTGCGTGCTCTTAGCCGGTATAGAACTGCCGGCCTATTCCGCGCCCTTCAGCGCTTCCACCATGTCGATCCTCCGGCTCTTCCGCGCTACCAGTAGGCCCACCGCCAGTGAGACGCCGAAGGTCAGAAGTACGCTGACGCAGTAGGTCGTCGGCCCCAGCATGAGCTTCAGCTCGTATTCTCCGGCCAGGGCCATGAGCAGCCATTGAAGGACCCCTACCCCGGCGGGCAGGCCGATGACCACGCCCAGCACGGAGAGCCAGATATTCTGGGAAATGAGCAGGTGGCCCAGCTTCCTGTCCCGGAAGCCCAGGACCTTCAGTGTGGCCAGCTCCCGGCTGCGCTCGATATAGCTCAGGACTCCCAGGTTATACAGCACCACGACCCCCAGGACGATGGCAGCCAGCACCAGAATGAGCACCATGCAGTCCATGATGGAGGTGAAGCTGCGGAAGGAGTCCATCAGCTGCTGCTGATCCTGGGTGCCGGAAATGCGCGCATCGCTCCCGATCTCCCGTGCGCTCCGCTCCGTATAAACGGCGCTGACGCCGTAGGAGAGGCCCAGAGAATCGGCGCAGGCTTTGGTCATGGCGAGGCTCTCGGTCATGACGCTGCGGTGATAACCCAGGACCCTTGCCGTGTACTTTTCCTCCGAGCCGTAGGGGGAGAAAGTGATGGTCTCTCCTATCGCCGCCCGATCCTTCAGCCGCAGGCAGAGATAAACGCCGCCGTCCTCCATGCGGATGGGCTTGTTTTTCTCATCCAGGATGCGGATGCGGTCCCGTGAATTGTCGTAGACCTCCAGGACCACCGTATCCCCGTCCAGACTAATACCGCTCTGGTAGACCCAGTCCCCCTCCAGCTCGTCGCTGAGGGCGATCCCGGCGTCGGCGTCCACTCCGTCCACAAGGTTTACCTTGGTGGCATAGTTGGAAATGTCGTTGTCCAGCATGTCCAGGAAGCCCGCCATGGTGTCCCGCATGCCCAGGCCGCCCACCAGGAGGATCATGCAGCCCGTCACCCCCAGCAGCGTCATGGCGGAGCGACTCTTGTGCCGCATGATATCCCGGAGATTCCACTTCACGGCAAAGCGCCTCCGTTCCCAGCCCCTGCCCCGCTCGAAAAAGCTCTTTTTCATCTTCTTCGGCTGGTAGGGCCGCAGGGCCTCCGCCGCCGTGCCCCGGAGCTGTTCCCGCACGGAGAGCCAGCTCACGGCGGTCAGCAGCGCGACGATGGCAGCCAGCAGGGGCGGGCAGAAGGACGGCATCCACAGACGCCAGTCCGGCATGTCGAAGTAGGTGCCCATCATGCCGTTCTCGCTCATGACCAGGGAGCAGAGCCAGTAACCAAGCGCCACCCCCAGCGCCGTGCCCAGGACGCCGATGCCGAAGCCGTAGGCCGCATAGTGCCGCAGGATGCGGCCGTTATGGAAACCCAGAGCCTTGAGGGTGCCGATCTGCAGCTTTTCGTTCACCGCAATCCGGTGCATGGTGGTGACCATGGTGAGGATGGCGATGGCCAGGAACAGCACGGGGAGTACGGAGCCCATGGTTTTTCCCTCCGTCGCCTCTCCCTGGGCTTCCTTATATACTGCGTGTTCCTCCTTGGAGACCACCATGGCGGTGTAGCCCAGGGCGTCCCCCGCCGCTTCCTCCATTTCCTCTTTGGTCAGGGAGGAGCGGATGTTGATCTGGGGATAAAAGGCAAAGCCCAGAGCGGAAACGAGCTTTTTGGGGGAGATGCAGGCAAAGCCGAAGGTGCGGTAATCCGGCATGACCTGATTGGCGTCCGCCAGACAGATCATGTGCTCCCCGGATTTGATGAGGCCCACCACCTCCCCGGATATCTCCGCGCCGTGGTAACGGAGGCGCAGGGTATCCCCCAGGGCGATGCCGTTTGCCTCTGCAAATTTATCCGAAAGCCAGATCCCGCCGCTTTCTTCGTCATAAGCCGCGCCGGAGGTTGCCACGAAACCGGATACCGTGAAGTTTTCGCTCACGTCCAGGGCCAGGGACCGGCCGGAGTCGTCCGCCAGGTCCAGGTTCACGGAGAGGAACCGGGTCGCCGCCTCCACGCCGGGAATGGCCCGGATCTTTTCCAGCTCCTCCGGGGTGAAGCCCGTTTCGGAATAGATGCGGTAGTCCGCGTAAAGCGTATCGGCAAAGAATCGGGAGGTGTCCTGCTCAATGGTGTACCACTCCATGTTGAAGCCAAGGAACACGCCCACCCCCAGCATGATCATAATGACCATGGACAGCACCTGGGCCTTATAGCTCCAGGCGGTGCGGAAAAACTTTCTCAGCAGCATTTCACCACTCCACTTCCTCCGCGCTCAGAGGCTCCGCCTGCTCCTCAATGGATCGTATTCTCCCGTTCTTCACGCGGATGACCACATCCGCCATCTTTGCGATGTTCTGATTGTGCGTCACTACCACGATGGTCTTGCCGGATTTCCGGGCCATACTGAGGAGCAGGGCCAGCACCATGGCGCCGGTCTCGCTGTCCAACGCCCCGGTGGGCTCGTCGCACAGAAGAATGTCCGGGTTTTTCGCCAGGGCTCTGGCAATGGAAACCCGCTGCTGCTCCCCGCCGGAGAGCTCGGAGGGAAAATTATGGAGATGGTCCCCCAGCCCCACCTCCGCCAAAATCTCCTTCGCGTCCAGGGCCTTGGAGCAGATCTCCGACACCAGCTCCACGTTCTCGCAGACTGTGAGGGTGGGGATGAGGTTATAGAACTGAAAGACGAAGCCCACAGCGGCGGCACGGTAATCCGCCAGTTCCTTTCCGCTGAGGGTGGAGATATCTCTCCCGCTCACCCGGATCGTACCGGAGGTGGGGCTGTCCAGCCCGCCCAGCAGATTCAGAAGGGTGCTTTTTCCGGCGCCGGAGGGGCCCAGGATCACCACGAATTTTCCCGCCTCCAGGGTGAAGCTCACATCGTCCAGCGCCCGAAGCTCATGCTCTCCGCTGCGGTAGAGCCGCGTCACGTTTTCAAATTCCACGATCGCCATGATGATTCTCCTTATTTCCTCGCCGGCACCGTGAGCCAGGGCTTCTCCGGGCGGCGTCTGCAGCGGATGAAGCTGAAGCCCGCCGCCTTCAGCGCCGCCGTGAGGTCTTCGGCGGTGTAGCATTTCATGCCGACGATGAGCTTTTCATGGATTTTCTGCCTTCCTCGGTGGATTCGCTTCCATGTGATGTTTCCGCCGGACCGACGCCCTCATTTGCGGCTGAACAAGCCCTTCTTTTCATAAGGGACCGTTTCCACGGAGAGACAGGTATACCCCGTCGCGTCGATGGCGGCCTTCAGCTGCGCCTCCGGGACCTTGTTTTCCGAGAGAAAGGATGCATCGCCCTTCCCGTGAGAGGCCGCGACCTTTTTCGCGCCGGGGAAAGCCTTGCGGATCGTGTCGCAGATGTGCGCTTCACACATGCCGCAGGACATCCCTTCGATCTTCAACGTCGTTTTGAACATGCCGGTATCCCTCCCTTGGAATAGGACCGCTCACTTGCGGCGGTAGCCGGTGATCATGGTTAGGATGAAGCAGACCACAGCGGCCCAGGCAAAGAACTTATGGTATTTCATCTTCGTTTTCCTCCAACAAGTCGGTCAGACAATTCACGCTGAGCAGCAGCGTGGAAGTATTGTGCATGAGAGCGCTCACGGCAGGGGGCAGGAGCCCGAAAGCCCCCAGCAGGATCAGAGCCCCGTTGAAGCCCATGACAAAGCGATAATTCCGGTGAATGCGGCCCATGAGGGCGTCGGAGAGGCGTTTGAGCCAAACCAGCTCGTGCAGGTCTTCCGCCGCGATGGTCACATCCGCCACCTCCCTGGCAATGACCGCCCCGGAGCCCACGGCGATCCCCACGTCCGCCAGGGAGAGAGCAGGGGTGTCGTTGATACCGTCCCCGATCATGAGCACCGTCCGGCCCGCTGCCTGCTCAGAACGGATGTAGTCGGCTTTGTCCTCCGGCAGCACCTCCGCCCGGTAGTCGTCGATGCCCAGCTGGGAAGCAATGGCTGCGGCGGTGCTGCGGCTGTCCCCCGTGAGCATCACCGTTTTGCCTATCCCAGCCTCGTGGAGGGCGGTCAGGGCGCTTTTCGCCTCCGGGCGCAGGGGGTCGGAGATGCCGATGGCGGCGGAAAGAATGCCGTCAATAGCGAGATAGAGCCAGGAGCAGGCGGGGGAAAGGGCTTCAAACCGTTCCCGATCCTCCGGCAGGATCACCGCACCTTCGTCCTCGAAGATGAAGTGGCTGCTGCCGATGGCGGCCCGTTTGCCGTCGATCTTCGTGGCGATGCCGTGGGCCACCACATACTCCACCTCGCTGTGCATCTCGCTGTGGTCCAGGCCCCGCTCCAGAGCGGCGCGCACCACCGCGTTTGCCACGGAATGGGGGAAATGCTCCTCCAGACAGGCAGCGAAGCGCAGCATCTCCTTCTCGTCCTCCCTGTGGAAACTGACCACCTCCCGCAGAGTGGGGCAGGCGCGGGTGAGGGTGCCGGTCTTATCGAAGATGACCGTGTCCGCCTCACTGACCTTCTCCATGTATTTGCCGCCCTTCACCGTGACCCGGTGCCGCCCGGCCTCCCGCATGGCGGACAGGACGCTGAGGGGCATGGAGAGCTTCAGAGCACAGGAAAAGTCCACCATCAGCACGCTGACGGCCCGCGCGGTGTTTCCCGTCAGCAGCCAGGTGAGGAGACTGCCTCCCAGACACCAGGGTACCAGCTTGTCCGCCAGACGGCCTGCCCGGTTTTCCACCCCGGATTTCAGCCGCTGGGAATCCTCGATCATGCGGACGATCCGGTCATAGCGGCTTTCCCCGCTGATGCCGGTCACCCGCAGGACGCAGTTGCCCTCCTCCACCACGCTTCCGGCATAGACCGCCGCGCCGGGCCGCTTGGCCACGGGGACGCTCTCCCCTGTGAGGGAGGCCTGGTTCAGCATCACGTCCCCCGACTCCAGGATCCCGTCCAGGGGCAGGACATGTCCCGTATGCACGATGATCCGGTCCCCGGTTGAGACCTGTGCCAGGGGCACGCTTTCCTGGTTTCCGTCTTCGTCCAGCAGCCAGACCTGATCCACCTGGAGCGACATGCTCCGGGCCAGGTCTTCCACGGATTTCTTGTGGGTCCATTCGTCCAGGGTCTCTCCCAGCTTCAGCAGGAAGCCCACGGAACCGGCAGTGGCGTAGTCCCCGGTAAGCAGAGAAACACCGATGGCCACTCCGTCCAGCACGTCCACGGTGAGCTTGCCTTTTGCAGCAGTCTGCAAGGCCCGGAGGATGCGGGGAATGGCCTGCCATACACTCAGGGCGTGGCGCAAAGGCGCGGGCAGCAGCAGACGCCTGGCATAGTGCCGCACCGCCATCATGACCAGCTTTTCCTTGTATTCCCGGTTCATGGCCCGGCTGCTGTGTTCCTCCGGGCCCAGGGATCGCTCTGCCTTTTCCCAGCTGAAGCCCGCCAGGGCTGCGCAAAGTCCGCTGCGGTCTCCCCGATAGAGAACGGTCACGCCGCAGGTGCGTTCATGGACCGTCACCTGCTCCACGCCCGTCTGCCCCCGGAGCCAGGCGTCCAGCAGGTCCGCCTGACGGAGGGTCATCTGCGGAAGCTCGGCCCGGAGACGCATCCTGCCGGAGCTTTCATGGAGGATAAGGAACCTCATTGCCCGCTCACTTCGGTTTCGATGATCTCCGGCGCGGCTTCCTTTTCCCGCTTTAAGTTGATCTCCTTTGCGTCGGCCAGGATATCGCTGCATCCCTCCTGCACCAGCTCCACATTCCGCATGACCTCGTCCTTGCAGCGCAGAGCGGCCGCGGTCACCTGGGCGTATGCCTTTTTGGCGTCCTTGCTGGACAGCAGCTTGAAGCCCGCGGAGCCAAAGAGAGCCCCGCCCACGAACAGTGCGATTTTTCCGTAAGTCGTCATTTTCTTTTTCTCCTATTGTCGTGTTTATTTGTTTATTCATCCCAGGGCGACATCCAGGGCCATCATGACGCTGAAGCCCACGGCGAAGAATACCGTGCCGATATTGGAATGTTCCCCGGCGCTCATCTCTGGGATCAGCTCCTCCACCACCACATAGAGCATGGCTCCTGCCGCGAAGGAGAGAAGATAGGGCATGGCGGGGCCTATGATCCCGGCGGCCAGAAGGGTCAGCAGCCCGAAAACCGGCTCCACCGCTCCGGAGAGGACGCCCAGGCCGAAAGAAGCAGCCTTGCTTTTGCCCTCCGCGCAGAGGGGCAGAGAGATGATCGCCCCCTCGGGAAAATTCTGAATGGCGATGCCCAGGGCCAGGGAGAGGGCGCCGCCCGCCGTGATCAGTGCCGAGCCGCTGCGCACGCCGGCGTAAACGATGCCCACCGCCATCCCCTCCGGGATGTTGTGAAGCGTCACAGCCAGCACCATCATGGTGGTACGCTTAAGACGGCTTTTCGGCCCCTCTGCCTGCTCTGCCCCCGCATGAAGATGGGGGATCAGGCGGTCCAGCAGCAGAAGGAAGAGGATGCCGCACCAGAAGCCGATAAAGGCGGGCAGGAATGCCCACCGCCCCATGCCGGAGGATTGTTCGATGGCCGGGACGATCAGACTCCAGACGGAGGCGGCTGTCATCACCCCGGCGGCGAAGCCGGTGAGGGATCGCCGGAGAGCGTCGCTGAGGCTTCTCCGAAGGAAGAACACACAGGCGGAGCCTGCCGCCGTGCCCAGGAAGGGGATCAGGAGCCCCCAGAATGCCGCGCTCACTCTCATCATCCCCTATGCCGGATCCCTTGCGCGGCCCCAGCGGGAAAGAAAGGCTTTTATCCGGAGAAAAGCCTCCTCACTGATGGCGTGCTCGATCTCGCAGGCATCCTTTTCCGCAGTCTCCGACGTTACGCCGATGGCGAGCAGCGCTTCCACCAAAACAGCGTGCTTTTCGTAAACCGATTCCGCAGCTGTTTTGCCAAGATCGGTCAGATGAAGGCGTTTCTCCGGGTCCATTTCCAAATATCCGCCCTCCTGCAGCAGCCTGATGGCCTTACTGACGCTGGGCTTGCTGAAATGCAGACGTTCCGCCACGTCCACGGAACGGACGGAGCCATTCTGCTCCTCCAGTATCAGGATCGTCTTTAAATAGTCTTCTCCGGAGCGGTTGAGCTTCACCGGTTTACACCCTCCTTCTGCTGGGGTAAACGCCCACCAAACAGCGGCTCGAAGAACAAGGCTGTATGATGGGCGCTTCCCTTGATACTTACACGATTTATCCCAGCAGCTTATGAAATCAGCATGCGATTTGGCCCGCCTGTTTGCTTTTTGCGTTTTCCGCGCAGCGATGGCAGGCACCGCAGGAGGCGCAGTTCCCGCCGCAGCAGGATTTGCCCTGCTTTTTGTCCCGCCGCAGGACGTATGTGGCTGCGGCGGCCAGGAGAAGCACTCCCAGCAATACCAGTATCGTACTCATATTTTCACGCTCCCTTTATGCCTTGGAGGGAACCGCGCTCGTCAGCCGCGTCGCCTCCTTATAGGGCCGGAAGAGCATGTAAAGGAGGAAGGCCAGCAGGGCCACGGCCACGATCAGGCCCACGATCTGGACGCCGCCGGTGAAGAGCAGCCCCAGCTGATACACGATCAGGGCGATGACATAGGCGAACACGCACATATAACCGATGGCGAACCAGGTCCACTTGGCATTGTTCATCTCCCGCTTGATGGCGCCCATGGCCGCGAAGCAGGGGGCGCAGAGGAGGTTGAAGAGCATGAAGGCGAAGGCCGCCAGCATCCCATGTCCGCCGGAGAAGGCCCCGAAGTCCGCAGCGACGTTATCCCAGATCTGGTCGCCGTTCTCCTCCAGCTCCTCCTCACCGTCCGCGTCGTCGTAGTTATACAGGACGCCGAAGGTGCTGACCACTTCCTCCTTGGCCACCAGGCCCGTGACCGTGGCCACGGTGGGCCGCCAGGAGCCGAAGCCCAGGGGCTTGAAGACGAAGGAGACCGCGTTGCCCACGCCAGCCAGGATGGAGTCGTCCATGGGGGTGACCTCGCCAGGTTCAATGCCCATCCGATCCGCAACGGACACCACATATTCCTCCGTCACCAGGTTCTCGTCCTCATAGAGCTCCTCCACCATGCCAAAGCGGCCGTTGACGCCGCCCAGGCTGCTGAGGGCCCAGATGACGATGCTGCTCAGGAGAATAACGGTGCCCGCCCGCTTGATGAAGCTCCAGCCCCGCTCCCACATGCTGCGCAGCACGTTCCCGATGCTGGGGGCGTGGTAGGCGGGCAGCTCCATGACGAAGGGGGCCGGGTCCCCCGCGAACATCCTGGTCTTTTTCAGCATGATGCCGGAGACGATGATGGCCCCCACGCCGATGAAGTAGGCGCTCACGGCGATCCAGGTGCTGCCGCCGAAAAGGGCGCCGGCGATGAGGCCGATGATGGGCATCTTCGCCCCGCAGGGGATGAAGCAGGTGGTCATGATGGTCATGCGCCGGTCCCGCTCATTTTCAATGGTGCGGGAGGCCATGACGCCGGGGACGCCGCAGCCCGTGCCGACGAGCATGGGAATGAAGCTCTTGCCGCTTAGCCCAAACTTGCGGAAAATGCGGTCCATGATGAAGGCGATGCGCGCCATATAGCCGCAGTCCTCCAGGATGGCCAGCAGCAGGAACAGCACCAGCATCTGGGGCACGAAGCCCAGCACCGCGCCCACGCCGGCGCAGATGCCGTCGGAGATGAGGCCCACCAGCCACCCGGCCACGCCCCAGCCCTCCAGCAGGGCGCGGGAGCCGTCCGTGAGCCAGGCGCCGCCCAGGGTGTCGTTGGCCCAGTCCGTGAGGAAGGTGCCGATGGAGATGCCCCCGTCCCCGATGGGCGCGCCCATGCTGAGGGCATAGACCAGATACATGACCGCGGCGAAGATGGGCAGGGCCAGGATGCGGTTGGTAACGATCCGGTCGATCTTGTCAGAATTACTGAGTTTGTGAACTTCCTTTTTCTTATAGATGCCCTTGAGCATCTGGGCGATGTAGACATAGCGCTCGTTGGTGATGATGCTCTCCGCGTCGTCCTCCAGTTCCGCCTCGGCGGCCTTGATGTCCTGCTCGATGTGGGCCAGAATACTCTTGTCGATGTTCAGCTTTTCCAGTACCTTTTCGTCCCGCTCGAAGATCTTCACGGCGTACCACCGCTGCTGTTCTTCGGGGAGACCATGGAGGGCCGCTTCCTCGATGTGGGCGATGGCGTGGTCCACCGGGCCGGAGAATTTGTGCTGGGGCACGGTCTTGCTGCCCTTGGCCGCCTCGATGGCGGCTTCGGCGGCCTCCTGGACGCCCTCGCCCTTCAGGGCGGAGATCTCCAGAACCTTGCAGCCCAGCTGACGGGACAGTTCTTTAATGTTGATACTGTCCCCCTTCTTCCGCACCAGGTCCATCATGTTCACGGCCACCACCACGGGGATGCCCAGCTCCGTGAGCTGGGTGGTGAGGTAGAGGTTCCGCTCCAGGTTCGTGCCGTCCACGATATTCAG
>JAFXTU010000042.1 GCA_017535635.1 Oscillospiraceae bacterium | reverse complement strand
TTCAGATACTCGCCCACGCCGGTGATGGTGCCGCCGGTGCCAACGCCGGCCACGAAGATGTCCACCTTGCCGTCGGTGTCGTTCCAGATCTCGGGGCCGGTGGTGGCCTTGTGGACGGCGGGGTTGGCCGGGTTCACGAACTGGCCGGGGATGAAGGCGCCGGGGATCTCGTTTTTCAGCTCCTCGGCCTTGGCGATGGCCCCCTTCATGCCTTTGGCCCCCTCGGTGAGCACCAGCTCGGCCCCGTAGGCCTTCATGAGCTGCCGCCGCTCCACGCTCATGGTGTCGGGCATGACGATGATGGTCCGGTAGCCCCTGGCGGCGGCTACGGAGGCCAGGCCGATGCCGGTGTTGCCGCTGGTGGGCTCGATGATCACCGCGCCGGGCTTCAGCTCGCCCTTGGCCTCCGCGTCGTCGATCATGGCCTTGGCGATCCGGTCCTTCACGCTGCCGGCGGGGTTGAAGTACTCCAGCTTGGCAAGGACGGTGGCCTGCAGGCCCTCTTCTTTTTCAATATTCCGAAGCTCCAGCAGCGGGGTGCCGCCGATGAGCTGGTCCGCGGATGTATAGATCTTTGCCATGATATTTTTCCTCCTTATATAATGACTGCTGTTTATGATTTCTTCTTCCTGTTTCTTCGTTTCTTCTGTGGCCGTCTGTTCAGGGACGACATCGAAAAGCGGGGATGACGCTCATATAAACCAACCTTTCCGATAGGTTATTATGATAATAACCCGGAAAAAGGCATTTGTCAATAGGAAAATGCAAAATAATCCCGTTGATTTTCCTATAAACCTTGTGGTAGTATAGGAATATAGATGAAGGGAGGGAGCGGGATGCTGATTTCGACCAAGGGCCGCTATGCTCTGCGGGTGATGACCGATCTGGCCGAGCACCCCACGGAGGGGTATATCCCCCTGAAGGACATTGCCCAGCGGCAGGGGATCTCGGAGAAGTACCTGGAGAGCATCATCAAGCTCCTGGTGAAGGGAAAGCTGCTGGCCGGGCTCCGGGGCAAGGGGGGCGGCTATAAGCTCATGCGCGCCCCGGAGGCCATCACGGTAGCGGAGATCCTCCGCCTCACGGAGGAATCCCTGGCCCCGGTGGCCTGTCTGGAGCCTGGGGCGTCCTCCTGTGAGCGGAAGGGCGAATGCCGGACCCTGCCCCTCTGGCAGGGGCTGGGGAAGCTCATCGACAACTATCTGGAAAACTATTCCCTGGCGGACCTGCTGCACACGGACGATCAGGGATATGACTACGTGATTTAATTCAAATCGGACCCGCTTCGCTGGGCTCCGATTTGAGAAGGATTGCGCTTCGCTCCCCGCAGGCCCTTCGGGCCCACAGTCCGCTCCGCGAGAGGTATTTTTCGCGAGGCGCATGGCCCCGCGAAAAATGATTCCGGCTTTATTCGCGCCTGCGGGCGCGAACTCTGCGAGGCTTTTTAACGCTTTAAGGAAATGCGTTTCATAGCTTCAAGCCTTGACTTGGGTCCGCGCCCAGGAGGAGCATGGCGCCGGCGGCGGCCAGAAGGGCCTCCGGCTCCGGCTCCTTCCGCCGTTCCAGGGAGACCGGGATCTCCTGGGCTTCCAGGAGGCTCCCGTCCAGGGTGCGCAGCTCCCGCTGGAGGGAGAGCATGGCCCCGTCCTCCCGGATGCTGGAGAGAGTGAGGTCCCGGTCTGCCCCCAGGCCGCAGGTCACCTCCCCGCCGTCGGTCTTTGTCCCAGGTCCCACCGTGAGGCGGCAGCGGGCATTCAGAGCGGCCTCCGCCCCCCTGGGGACGATCAGCAGGTCCGCCGGTCCCCGGCAGAGAGCGGCGTCCACCCGTCCCTCCCGGCTGGCTTTTTTCAGGGTGTCCACCAGATAGGGCAGGGTCTTCCGGCTCCCGCCGGAGGCGATGTGTACGCTGTACATGTGTCCTTCCTCCCCTCGGAGGGAGTATGCGCCCGGGGGCGGGAAATATGCGCCCTCCCGGTCCGGGGAACATCCGCCCTGCGGTTTCGAGCTTCTCTGTCTATTGACAAAACCATATTCCATGCTATAATGTAGCTGTCTTCAGGGCGGGGTGCGATTCCCCACCGGCAGTGAAGCGGAGAAATAACAGCTCCGCCAAGTCTGCGAACCCCCTTCGGGGGGCCGAATCGGTGCGATTCCGATACCGACGGTATAGTCCGGATGAGAGAAGACGGTCTCCGAGCCTTTATCGGCAGCCGTGCGCCTGTGAAGTGATTTCACCGGCGCGTTTCTTTTTGCGCCGGGAGCAAAGGAGAAAGGAAATCATGGACAAAACAAACAGCACAAGCAAAAACCGCATCGACACCAAGACCCTTACCATGCTGGCCCTCCTGGCCGCCATCGCCTATGTGGTGATGTTCCTCTCCAAGCAGATCCCCGTGAACGTCCTGGGCTTTCTGAACTTCGACCTGAAGGACGTGATCGTCTGCATCGCGGGCTTCCTCTTCGGACCCCTGGCCGCGGCGGGGATCAGCCTGGTGGTCTCCCTCATCGAGATGGTGACCATCAGCTCCACGGGACTCTGGGGCCTGCTGATGAACGTGCTCAGCACCTGCGCCTTCGCCTGCACCGCCGCCTGGTTCTACCACCGGAAGCGGAACATGAAGAGCGCCATCCTGGGCCTGGTGGTGGGCGTCCTGCTCATGACGGCGGTGATGCTCCTGTGGAACTTCCTCATCACCCCCATCTATATGAAGCTGCCCCGCAGCGTGGTGGCCGGGATGCTGATCCCCACCTTCCTGCCCTTCAACCTCATCAAGGGCGGCATCAACGCCACCCTCACCGTCCTCCTCTATAAGCCCGTTGTCAACGCCCTGCGGAAGGCCAAGCTGGTGAAGCCCTCCAGCGGCAGCGGCCAGGGCGGCAAGGGAAAGGTGGGCGTCGCCATCGTCGCCGCCGTGCTGCTGGTGACCTTCATCCTCCTGGCCCTGGTCCTGGCGGGAGTTATTTAAAAGAGTGAAGAGTGAAGAGTTGAGAGTGAAGAGTTAAGAAATAAGGACGCATCGCCCGCAAGGCGGCTTTGGCCGCTTTGCGGGCGATTTCCTTTTTTAGCCGCCGATGCGGTCCGGGTGGAGGCCGTTTTCATCCGTGCCGGTGCCGGAGCCGGAGCCGGAGC
>JAFXTU010000041.1 GCA_017535635.1 Oscillospiraceae bacterium | reverse complement strand
GGCAGGTTGCTCACGTGTTACTCACCCGTCCGCCACTAACTTGGGGAGCAAGCTCCCCTCGTCCGTTCGACTTGCCTGTGTTAGGCACGCCGCCAGCGTTCGTCCTGAGCCCGGATCAAACTCTCAATAAAATGGTATCTCAAGCTCCCTCTCGGAAGCTCAAAACCTTGAGAGAGTGAATCTCAGCTTCACTCAAATTCATTACGTTGCGATGCTTTCGCATCGCGCCCGTCTTGGTGCGTTCGCTTAGCTTTGCATTGTTTAATTTACAAGGTACAGCGCTCGCTCCGATGGGGTTTCCCTCACGCGAGCTTGCCTAATATACCATCGGTTTTTCCGTTTGTCAATTCCTTTTTTTGAAGTTTTTCCCTTTTTTCGGTTGTACTTTTTCCCCTTGTGTGTATAATGAAAAGACACCACAATATTTAGAGTCGGAGGGTGGAAACCATGCCGGACGCACGGACCCTGGAGACCCTGCACGGGTATTATCTCGTAAGGACCAACGCCATTTACAAGCTCATCGGCCACAGCGATTTTGCTCCCCAGGTGGACAAGCTCTGCCGGGATATCTGCCTCGGCCTCTGGCAGGGACAAACCCTTTCGGACGGTCATCTCAAGGCCTACAACGCCCTTTACAGCAAGGGGCAGAAGGTCCCCAGCACCCTGTATTGGGAGCTGGTATCCGCCGAGGCAGCGTTTCCCGGCCTGGGAGTTCCGGATTTCTACCGGGTGCTGGTGCTGACGAAAAAAGAGGCGGCGGAGGAGCTTCTGCGTTTCCTGCGGGAGCTGATGCGGAAGCTCTGCGACCCGGACCTCTCCGTCCCCAGCGAGACGGCCTTCATGCAGGAGGCGGGAAAGCTCCTCAGCGGCGTCCTCACCTCGGACGACCCCTTGGGCTTCACCGCCCTGCGGAGCCGCGGCAGGAACGAAACTACCGGCGCCGCAGCCGCCTCCAAAAAAACGGAGAACGCTCCCGGCGAACCCGAGCCGCAGCCGGAGCCCCCGGAGGACCTGGACAAGCTCCTGGAGGAGCTGGACAGCCTTATCGGCCTGGGTCAGATCAAAAAGGACGTGCGCAGCCTCATCAACCTCATCAAGATCCGCAAGCTGCGGCAGGCGGAGGAGCTGAAGGTGCCGGAGCTTAGCCTTCACATGGTCTTCACCGGGAACCCCGGCACGGGCAAGACCACCGTGGCGCGGCTGCTGGCGCGGCTCTACCGCTCCATCGGCGTACTGGAGACCGGGACCCTTCTGGAGGTGGACCGGGCCGGCCTGGTGGCGGGCTATGTGGGACAGACGGCCCTCAAGACCATGGAAGCGGTGAAGAAGGCCCGAGGGGGAATCCTCTTTGTAGACGAGGCCTATTCCCTGGTGCCCGACGGCAGCGGGAATGACTTCGGTCAGGAGGCCATCAGCACCATCCTCAAGGCCATGGAGGACATGCGGGAGGAGCTGGTGGTCATCGTGGCGGGCTATCCGGAGCCCATGGAGCGCTTCATCTCCTCCAACCCCGGCCTGGAGTCCAGATTCGGGAAATACTTCCATTTCGAGGACTACACCGGGGAGGAGCTCATGGACATCTTCCGCCTCCAATGCCGAAAAAACCAATACGTCCCCGATGAGGAGGCCGAGCAGTTCTGCATTGAGATGTTCAACGAGCTTTATGAGAGCCGGGACGAAAACTTCGGCAATGCCCGGGACGTGCGCAACATCTTTGAACGGGCCGTGGCCAACCAGGCAAACCGCCTGGCCGCCATGGAACAGCCTACCAAGGCCGAGCTGATGAAGCTCCTGAAGGAGGACATCGTGGGGGCGAAGGAGGACGCGGAGTCCCCGGAAGCAAACGAGTCGGAATAAATCATTTGCCGGGCGGCGCGAAAACTGCGCCGCCCGGCCATATATAGTTCAGGTGATGTTTACGATTCCCCGTCCACCGCGGCCTTGAGCCGGGCATAGACCTCCGGGAGGCCCGTTTCCAAATCAAAGGAGCGGTTGTCCGGCCCGGTCCAGATATGGAAGGACCGGGCGGTGCCAGCGACGGACCCGTCCTCCTTTCTCAGCTCGTAGGCGAGGGCAAGCTTCCTGGGGGCCAGCAGCTCCGGAACCACGCGCACCGTCACCGTTTCCGGGTAACCCAGGGCGGCCTTGTACTGAAGATGCAGGTCCACCATGGCGGGGTTCACGTGTTTTTCCTGACTGAGAGCGAAGGGGAAGCCCGCCTCCTCCAGCCACCGGATCCGGGCAGCCTCGTACCAGATGGGCCATACCGCGTGGTGCACCACGCCCATTTGATCGCAGTCCGGGTAGCGGGTCTCCACCTTATAATCTGTGATCAGCATTGCGCCAGCTTCCTTCCCATGAGCACTCCCATGCTGGAGGCCATCATCAGCCCTCTCGTCCAGCCGCTGGAATCCCCCAGACAGTGGAGACGGCGGACGCTGGTGTTCAGCTCCTCGTCCATTTTCACCCGATTGGAGTAGAATTTCAGCTCCGGGGCGTAGAGCAGGGTCTCATAGGCGGCAAAGCCGGGGACCACCTGGTCCATGGCTTCGATGAAGCCGATGATGTTGGCCATGGCCCGGTAGGGCATGGCGGCGGTGATGTCCCCCGCCACGGCGTCGGGGATGGTGGGGCGCACGTTACTGCGCACCAGCTCCTTTTCCCAAGTGCGTTTCCCGTCCAGGATATCCCCGTAGCGCTGCACCAGGAGACGCCCGTCCGCCAGCATGTTGGTGAGCTCCCCCACCTTCCGGGCGTACTCGATGGGCTGGTTGAAGGGGACGCTGAAATTGTGGGAGCAGAGGATGGCCACGTTGGTGTTCTCGGACTTCCGGGTCTTGTAGCTGTGGCCGTTCACCACGGCCAGCCCCCCGTCGTAGTTTTCCTGGCTCACGAAGCCCCCGGGGTTCTGGCAGAAGGTGCGTACCTTATTCTTATAGGGCTTGGGGTAGCCGATGAGCTTCCCCTCGTAGAGGACCCGGTTGATGATCTCCATGACCTCGCTGCGGACCTCCACCCGGACGCCGATGTCCACGGTGCCGGGGCTGTGGGCGATGCCGTGGCGGACGCAGAGCTCCTCCAGCCACTCGGCTCCCCGGCGGCCCGTGGCCACCACCACCTCGTCGGCCAGGATGGTCTCCTCCCGCCCGTTGAGGATCACCTCCGCCCCCAGGCAGGTGTCGTTCTCGATCAGCAGGCTGCGGCACTCCGTTTCCAGCAGAAGCTCCACGCCCTGCTCCCGGAGATGGTTTTCAATGTCCAGATAGAGCTTCTGGGCCTTTTCGGTGCCCAAGTGGCGGATAGGGCAAAGCACCAGCTTCAGCCCGGCGGCGATGGCCCGGCGGCGGATGTCCTTTACCTCCTCCGTCTCCTCGGCCCCCTCCACGCGGGTGTCGGCGCCGAAGTCCAGATAGATGGTGTCCGTATAGTCGATGAGTTCCTGGGCCTTCGCCTCCCCGATGAGGGAGGGCAGCTCGCCCCCCACCTCATAGCTGAGACTCAGCTTCCCGTCGGAGAAGGCCCCGGCGCCGGAAAAGCCGGTGGTGATGTTGCAGTTGGGCTTGCAGTTCACGCACTTGTGGGTCTGGTCCTTGGGGCAGCGCCGGTCCTCCACGGCCTTGCCCTTCTCCACGATAGTGATCTTATTCGTACTGCCCTGACGCCGGAGCTCGATGGCGGTGAAGATGCCCGCCGGGCCGGCGCCGATGATGAGGATATCGGTTTTCATGCTGCTCCTTTGTTCTCCCGCCCGCCGGGAGGGCGGGCCGTTCCTGTTCTGAAAGCCGTGTTATTATATACTAAAAGCGCCCCGCCGTCAATGAAAGCGGGAAGGATGGAAAACAAGGTGCTTTGTAAGGGTCACAATGGAGTTTTAAGGTAATGATCCAAAGATCATTATTGTTTGCTGGACAGCTCTATATTCCAAGCGTTGCCAAGACAATCGATGCGACTAGAATAGTTCCGATACGTTTCTTTCCATCAAAGAACACCACACTTGCTCCCGTTATTTTCATATACAGCTTCTGAATCAACCTCGAAACCACAGTTAAGACGACAAAATTTACAATAGCCAGTATTACTACGCCCATTCCTCTTCCTCCTTGTTTCTCTTTGGGATCATTTCTCAATTCTGTTTGCAGCTTCTTTTTGAACGATCCTTTTCTCAAATAAACTAATTGCTTTGCAGTTATGATTGTATCATCTTCCACGGGGCTTGTCAATGAAATGCAATTATATATTTCAAATAATCAATTGCTTTACAATGTGGTTTGTCTTAGTGCTAACGGGTAAACTAATTGTAAGGTGATGATTCTATGAGGGATAAGAAAGAGATCAACATCTTTGTTGGTGCCCAAATCCAGACTGCCCGTGAACACGCCGGTCTCACACAAGATAAACTATCTGAGCTGATCGGCGTTTCTACAAATCATCTTAGTGCCATTGAGAGGGGTGTCTACGGGATATCTCTTGAAAACCTTCGGAAAACCTGTCGTCTATTGAATGTAAGCGCTGATTTTGTTCTGTTCGGAGATGCTCCCAGTAACGAAGAATTGTCCATTGCCCAAAAGATAGCTGCTGTCAATTCAAAGCACAAAGAGCAGGTGATAAAGGGCATCAATGCTCTATTAGAGCTGGCAGAAACGAAGTAAAAGAAGTCACAGCCTCCACTCATGACTTCTTTTACTTCTTGCCTTATTTGGGCTTGCATTTGACATCGAATGTCAGCCTCTCAAGATGGGGAAACCCGAAAACAGCCTTGCCTTTACACTGGTGAAAAAGGATTCTCCAGGACGCCAACTCTATTGGTTATTTCCCCCATTTTCCGCCTCCCATTTTCTTGACAGGCATGGTAGAATGACTTATGTTTGGATATGTGACCGCCAATGTGGAGACGCTGCCCCCCGCGCAGAAGGAACGCTACCGGGCCTGCTACTGCGGGCTCTGCCGCGCTATCGGCCGACGCTGCTCTCAGGGCTGCCGCCTGAGCCTCACCTATGACCTGGTCTTCCTCACCCTCACCCTGAATTCCCTCTACGAGCCGGAGGAAAAGGACGAGGACAGGCCCTGCCTTGTCCATCCCTTCCGGAAACGGAAGAGCTGGGCGAGCGAAGCGACGGACTACGCCGCCGACATGAACGTGCTCCTGGCGCGCCTCAGCGCCCTGGACCACTGGCAGGACGAGCACAGGCTCCTTAGACTCGGGGAAGCGAAGCTGCTGGAAAAGGGCGCGGCGGGGGCGGCGGAGCGCCACCCCCAGCAGGCGGCGCTGATCGGGGAGGCCCTGGAACGGCTGCGGGAGATCGAAGAGCGGAGGGAGCCGGACCCGGCGCCGGGGGCGGACGCCTTCGGGGAGCTGATGGCCGGGCTCTTCCTCTGGCGGAAGGACCGCTGGGCCCCCCTCCTGGGGGAGCTGGGGCGGAACCTGGGCCGCTTCGTCTATCTGCTGGACGCGGTGCTGGACCGGGAGAAGGACCTGCGAAAGGGCCTCTACAACCCGGTGCAGGCCATGACGGAATCCGGGGCCGGAGAGGCGGAGGTACGGGACATCCTCACGAGCCTGATGGCGGACTGCGCCTCCGCCTGGGAGAAGCTCCCCCTCCTGCGGGACGCGGAGCTGCAGCGGAACATCCTTTATACCGGCGTCTGGACCAGGCTGCCGAGGACGGAGGAAGCGAAGCCTTGAGTTTTTTTGAGCTTTTTATCCTGGCCGTGGGCCTCAGCATGGACGCCTTCGCCGTGGCGGTGTGCAAGGGCCTGGCCCAGCGGAAGACAGGCTTTCGGGAGATCCTGATCCCCGGCCTCTGGTTTGGGGCCTTTCAGGCCCTGATGCCCCTCCTGGGCTGGCTGCTGGGGGCGAGGTTCGAGCGGTACATCGTCAGCGTGGACCACTGGATCGCCTTCGTGCTCCTGGCGGGAATCGGAGTCAATATGCTCCGGGAAGCCCGGCGGGAGGAGGAAAAGGAGGAGGACGCCTCCCTGGCCTGGAAGGTCATGCTCCCCCTGGCGCTGGCCACCAGCATCGACGCCCTGGCCGTGGGGATCACCTTCGCCTTTCTCCGGGTGGAGATCTTCTCCGCCGTGGCCTTCATCGGCGTCACCACCTTCCTCCTCAGCATGGCCGGGGTGAAGATCGGCAGCATCTTCGGTCTCCGCTGGCGAAAGGGCGCGCAGATCGCCGGGGGAACCATCCTCATCCTTCTGGGTCTGAAGATCCTGCTGGAGCACCTGGGCGTCCTCCCCTTCTGACTACATATATAAAGAGTACCCCCGCAAAGGAGGCACGAATATGGAACCCCTGGACAAACGGCGGAAATTCATCATCAACATCGCCTACTGGGCCATCATCGCCGCCATCGCCTACGTCATCCTCCGGTATTTGCTGAACCTGCTGCTGCCCTTCGTCATCGCCCTGCTGGTTTCCTGGCTGCTGCGGCCCCTCTGCCGCTTCTACCGGCGGAAGCTCCACCGGCAGCAGAAGCTGGCCTCGGCCCTGACGGTGGCCACGGTGCTGGTCTTCTATCTCCTCATCGGCGGGCTGGCCCTCCTGCTTCTGCTGCGGATTTTGACCGCGCTGGCGGAATACATCGGGCGGCTCCCCACCCTCTATACCCAGACCATTGAGCCCGGCCTTCGGGACCTGTACGCCAGTGCCCAGGACCTGGCGGAGCGCTTCGACCCCAGCGTGGTGGACCTGGTGAACCGGATCCTGCCGGAGATCATCTCCTCTGCGGGCAGCGCCGTCACCAGCTTCTCCGTCTCCGCCGTGGGGAGGATCACCGGCTTCGTCACCGGCATCCCCTCCTTCCTCATTTCCGCCCTGATCGCCATCATCGCCACCATCTTCACCGCCGTCTCCTACGACAGCATCAAGGCATTTCTCCGGAAAAATCTGCCGGCGAAATTCACCGAGACGGCGGGCTACGTGATCAACAGCTTCCGCAGCATCCTCTTCAAATTCGGCACCAGCTATCTCCTGGTCATGGTCATCACCTTCGCGGAGATCTCCCTGGGGCTGGTGATCATCGGGGTCCGGCGGCCCTTCCTCAGCGCGGCCCTCATCGCCGTCTTCGACATCTTCCCCATCGTGGGCGCAGGTATGATCCTGATCCCCTGGGCGGGGATCTCCCTCCTGCAGGCAAAGCTGCTCCAGGCTGTGGGCCTGGTGCTTCTCTACGTGGTGGTGATCGTGGTCCGGCAGTTCCTGGAGCCGAAGCTGGTGGGCGAGCAGGTGGGGCTGCCGCCTTTGGTCACCCTGGCCTGCATGTTCGTAGGGTCCAGCCTCTTCGGGGTCTGGGGCCTCTTCGGCCTCCCCATCGGGGCCGCCATTCTGGTGAACCTCAACAACGACCCCAACATCCCCATCCATATTTTCTCCTCCGACCCCCAGGAGGAGCCGAAGGCCGCCCGGATGATCTACCGCTTCCGGAAGCGGCGGGAGGCCGCCAAGGAAAAAGCGGGAAAAGAGAACAAAGAAGAAAATAAGCCTTGACAGGCTATCCCCGAGATGCTATAGTTTTTAAGCCGCTTCAAATGGGTCCCCAAAGACGGACAGGCTCCGCACCCACGCGAGCGAGACTTAGGACAAGGAGATCATCACCTTGCAGCACGCTGTTATCGTGACCGGCGGCAAGCAGTACCGGGTGGCGGAGGGCGACCTTCTGTTCATCGAAAAGCTGCCTGCTGAGGCCGGCGACACCGTCACCTTCGACCAGGTCCTGGCCGTGGTGAGCGACGAGGCCGATCCCATCATCGGCGCTCCCACCGTGGAGGGCGCCACTGTGACCGCCAAGGTCGTCAAAAACGGGAAGGCCAAGAAGATCCGCATTTTCAAGTACAAGGCCAAGAAGAATTACCGTCGGCGTCAGGGCCATCGTCAGCCCTATACCCAGGTCCAGATCGACGCCATCACGGTCGGCTGAGAAGGAGGAGGAACCATGGCACATAAAAAAGGAATGGGCTCCACCAAGAACGGGCGGGACAGTAAGTCCAAGCGTCTTGGCGCCAAGCGGGCCGACGGTCAGTTCGTTCTCGCCGGCAACATCCTCTACACCCAGTGCGGCACGAAGATCCATCCGGGCACCAATGTGGGCCTGGGCAGCAACTACAACCTCTTTGCTCTGAAGGACGGCATCGTCCGCTACGAGCGCCTGGGCCGGGACCGGAAGCAGGTCTCCGTCTACGAGGTCACCGAGGCCGCCGAGTAAGATTTGCGACGAAAAGGACTGTCTCCGCCGGAGACAGTCCTTTTTCATGGAAAGGTTGCGACTATGTTTGTGGACAAAGCGGTCATCACCGTCGCCGCCGGGAAGGGCGGCAACGGGGCGGTGGCCTTTCACCGGGAAAAATATGTGGCCGCCGGCGGCCCCGACGGGGGCGACGGAGGCCGGGGCGGGAACATCGTCCTCCAGGGGGACGAGAACATGTCCACCCTGATGGACTTCCGCTACAAGAGAAAATACGTCGCCCAGAGCGGGGGGGACGGGCAGGGCAGCCTGCGCAGCGGGCGGGACGGGGAGGACCTCATCATCCGGGTCCCCCGGGGCACCGTGGTGCGGGATCGGGAGACCGGCGCCGTCATCCACGACATGTCCGACATGGCCCCCTTCGTGCTGGCGAAAGGCGGCCGGGGCGGCTGGGGCAACAAGCACTTCGCCACCCCCACCCGGCAGGCTCCCCGCTTCGCCAAGCCCGGCATGGAGGGGCAAAAGCGGGAGGTGGTGCTGGAGCTGAAGCTCCTGGCGGACGTGGGGCTGGTGGGCTTCCCCAACGTGGGGAAGAGCACTCTTCTGGCCGCCGTCAGCCGGGCCCATCCCAAGATCGCGGACTACCACTTCACCACCCTCTACCCCAACCTGGGGGTGGTCTGGGCCGCCGAGGGAGAGAGCTTCGTCATGGCGGACATCCCCGGCATCATCGAGGGGGCCGCCGAGGGGGCGGGCCTGGGCCACGACTTTTTGCGGCACATCGAGCGCTGCCGCCTGCTCATCCATGTGGTGGACGCCTCCGGCAGCGAGGGGCGGGACCCCATCCGGGACTATGAGGCCATCAACGAGGAGCTGGAGCAATACTCCCCCGCCCTGGCGGCGCGGCCCCAGCTGGTGGCCGCCAACAAGACGGATCTGGACCCGGAGAGCGAGACCCTCCGGCGCTTCCGGGACTATATCGCCGCTCTGGGCCTCCCTCTCTACGAAATCTCCGCCGCCACGGGGGAGGGCGTCCGGGCCCTGACCCTGGCCGCCGCGGAGGCGCTGCGGAAGCTGCCCCCCATCCCCTTCTTTGAGGAGGAGTATACGGAACCGGAGGAGGCGCCCCCCGCGCCGGAGGAGCTCACCATCCGAAAGGAGGACGCGGGGCTCTGGAGCGTGGAGGGGCCCTGGCTGGAGCGGCTGCTGGGGCGGACGGACCTCAGCGACAGCGAAGGCAGGATGTACTTCGACCGCAGCCTCCGGGCCGCCGGGGTCTTCGACCGGCTGGAGGACCTGGGGGTGCAGGAAGGGGACACCATCTCCCTCTACGACCTGGAATTCGAGTACAGAAGATAGGTTCTCACAGAGGCAGGACCCGGAAGAGCTCCGGGTCCTGCCTCTGTTGTGTTGTTCGACCTTGTTTTGAATATTATGTTTTCCGTTGTTGCCTCTACGTATGAAAATAAGGAATTTGTTTCTCCTTGACTTCAGAACAGATGATGCTATAATGATTATCCAATAGCGAAAACAATCGAAGTTTTCGATTGTTTTCGCTGCCAAACGACTCGTTTGGCAGCAAATGATTCGACGAATCATTTGCTGGATATTCATTGCAATGAATACATGGCAAAAAAGCCTGGCTGTTTTGCTGAGCCGCAAAGCGGCTCGGCGAAATGCTTGCGGCATTTCGCCATCATATCATCATTATAATGGACAGCAGAAAACCATTCTGAGGGAGGCGGCTTTATGACCTTCGACAAGGCCCTGATCGCCGGAAAGCTGCGGCGCTGGGAAAAATATCTGAGCGAGTATCGGCTTCCCGCCTGGGAGGACCTGCCGGACATCGGCCTTTATATGGAGCAGGTGGTGGCGCTCCTGAAGGGCTATCTGGACTACATGCCCCCGGAGCTGAAGGGAGAGCAGCTGATCACCCCGGCCACCATCAACAACTATGTGCGGAAGAGGATCATGCCGGAGCCCATCAAAAAGCGCTACTACCGGCCCCACGTCGCCTATCTCATCATGATCTGCACTCTGAAGCAGTCCCTCAGCCTCTCCACCCTCCAGACCATCATCCCCATGCCCCTGAGCGAGGAGGAGCTGGAGGCCCTGTACCGCTCCTATGTGAACCGGCACCGGATCGCCGCTTCCTTCTTTGTGCAGCAGGTGCGCATCGCTGCGGCGGGCATCCTGGACCACGAGCCGGAATCGGAGCTCTCCACCGGGGACACCGGGGAGCTCATCACCTCCACCGCCATCATCGGAGGCTTCTCCCGGCTTCTGGCGGAGAAGCTGCTGCTCCTGGAGGGAAAGGATCTCTCTAACGGCGGCAGCATTGCCCTCTCCTCCCGAGAAAAGAGAAAGGAATCCGTCATGAATGAAGAAGAACCGGAATAACGCCCGTTCCCTCCACGCCGCCGTGACCATCGCCATGACGGCGGTGGTCATCTGCGTCTGCTCCTGGCTCACCGTGCCCTTCACGGTGCCCTTCACCATGCAGACCTTTGCGGTCTTCGCCGCCCTTCTCCTTCTGGGAGGAAAGCAGGGCCTCATGGCCATCGGCCTCTATCTTCTGCTGGGGCTGGTGGGCCTGCCGGTCTTCTCCGGCTTCCGGGGCGGGCCGGGGCACCTGCTGGGCCCCACGGGGGGCTATCTCCTGGGCTTCCTCTTCACGGGGCTCTACGTTCTGCTGATCGAAGGCGTCCTCCCCCGCCTCCGCTGGCTGCCCCGGGTCCTGCTCCTGGCGGCGGGACTAGTACCCTGCTACCTGGCGGGGACGCTGTGGTTCGTGGCGGTGATGGGCGCTCAGGGAAAGGAGACGGGTTTCCTCTCCGCCCTCATGCTCTGCGTGGTCCCCTATATTTTGCCGGATATCGCCAAACTCCTCCTGGCCGAGCTGGTGGCCCGGCGGGTGAAGAGGGCGCTAAAGTGGGAATAATGGGAATCATCACGAAACTTTAGGAAAGCAAAGCGAAGAATGACAGGCTCGAACAATAGGGGCCCTGGCTCTAACCGGTCCCTCATCCGTCAGCCGCCTGTCGGCATCTGCCACCTTTCCCCAAGAGGAAGGCAACCGCTGCAGCGGGACGAGAGACGGGAAACGATCGATGTGGCAGCGTAACGACTCACACCCTTGGCTTCCCCTCGGGGGAAGCTGGCGCGAAGCGCCTGATGAGGGATGTTCTGTGACAGCAAAACGAAGGAGTGTCAACCCCATAAAAACGCGGTATAGGTTTCATTTTGTAGCCCGGCAATCTCCAATTCCCTATAGTCTCGCGAAGAACCAATAATGGAATGAAATTACACGAAGCGCCGGGGCCGCAACGCGGCTCCGGCGCTTCGTGTCCCCCTCCCGGCCGAAGGCCGGAAGGTTCGGAGGAGAAGTGAGGAAAGTGAGAAAGTATATCAGGATGCGCTAAGCAAGGATCAGGCTCTTTCGCAGGTATCGCAGTCCACCTTCCGGAAGGTGCCCTCCTCGTAGGGGATGCCGTTCCGGTCGTAGTAATCCTTCAGAGCGGACTGGATGGCCTCCTCGGCCAGCACGGAGCAGTGGAGCTTGTGGGCGGGCAGCCCGTCCAGGGCCTCCGTCACGGCCTGGTTGGTGAGCTTCATGGCGTCGGCCACGGGCTTCCCCTTGATGAGCTCCGTCGCCATGGAGCTGGAGGCGATGGCGCTGCCGCAGCCGAAGGTCTCAAACTTCACGTCCGCGATCAGATCGTCCTCGATCTTGAGATAGATCTTCATGATGTCGCCGCAGGTGGGGTTCCCCACCTCGCCGACGCCGTCGGCGTCCTCAATGACGCCCACATTCCGGGGGTTCCGGAAATGGTCCATGACCTTTTCACTGTACAGTGCCATTGCTTACACCTCGAATTCCGCAAATACGTGGGGCCTCTTGCCGGTGGTCAGGTCCCGCCAGAAGGGGGACATGTTCCGCAGGTAGGTAACCACCTCGGTGACGGCCCGGATGATATAGTCCACCTCTTCCTCCGTGGCGTCCTCCCCCAGGGTCAGCCGCAGGGAGCCGTGGGCCACCTCGTGGGGCCGCCCGATGGCCAGCAGCACATGGCTGGGGTCCAGAGAGCCGGAGGTGCAGGCCGAGCCGGAGGAGGCGGCAATGCCCTTGTCGTCCAGCAGGAGCAGGAGGGATTCCCCCTCGATGCCCTCGAAACAGAAGTTCACATTGCCGGGGAGGCGCTGGAATTCGTCCCCGTTCAGCTCGGCGTAGGGGATCTTCCGCAGGCCCGCGATCAGGCGTTTCGACAGGGCGTTCAGCTTTTCCGCCCGGGCGTCCATCCCGGCGCAGGCCTCCTCCAGCGCCGCCGCCAGACCCATGATGGCGGGGACGTTCTCCGTCCCGGCCCGGCGGTTCCGCTCCTGGGCGCCGCCCTCGATCAGGTTCCTGAGGGGGAAGCCACGGCGGGCGTAGAGGACGCCGCAGCCCTTGGGCCCGTGGAACTTGTGGGCCGAAAGGGAGAGCAGGTCAATGTTGTCCGCCCGCACGTCGATGGGGAGATGACCCGCGGCCTGCACCGCGTCGGTGTGGAAGGGGACGCCCGCCTCCCGGCAGACGGCCCCGATCTCCCGGATGGGCTGAACGGTGCCGATCTCGTTGTTGGCGAACATGATCGTCACCAGGGCGGTGTCCGGCCGCAGGGCGGCCTTCACCTGCTCCGCCGTCACCAGGCCCTTGGAGCCCACGTCCAGAAGGGTCACTTCAAACCCTTCCTTTTCCAGCTGCTTCAGGGTATGGAGCACGGCGTGGTGCTCGAAGGCGGTGGAGATGAGGTGCTTCTTGTCCTTTTTGGCCCCGTTCAGGGCCGCCGAGCGGATGGCCTGGTTGTCCGCCTCGCTGCCGCCGGAGGTGAAGTAGATCTCCCTCGCCTCGCAGCCCAGGCAGGCGGCGACCCGCGCCCTTGCGTTTTCAATGGCCTCCTTGGCCTCCTGCCCCAGCCGGTAGAGGCTGGAGGGGTTGCCGTAGGCGCTCTCCATATAGGGGAGCATGGCGTCGATGGCGGCCCTGCTCATTTTCGTGGTGGCCGCGTTGTCCGCGTAGATAAAGAAGGCTCCCTGGTCCATAAGCGTCCCTTCCTTCTGTAATATGGAGCTCCGGCGTTGTTTCTCTTACTTCACGGCCTCGAAGCCCTGGCGCAGATCCTCCAGGATGTCGTCGATGTGCTCCGTGCCGATGGAGAGGCGGATGGTGGTGGGCTTGATGCCCCCTTCCAGCAGTTCCTCTTCGCTGAGCTGGCTGTGGGTGGTGGAGGCCGGGTGGATCACCAGGCTCTTCACGTCCGCCACGTTGGCCAGGAGGGAGAAGAGCTTCAGGCTCTCGGTAAACTTCTTGGCGGTCTCGGCGTTGCCCTTGATCTCAAAGGTGAAGATGGAGGCGGCCCCGTTGGGGAAATAGGCGTCGTAGAGCTCCTTGGCCCGGCCCGTGGCCAGGGAGGGATGGTTCACCTTTGCCACCTGGGGATGGTTCTTCAGGAAGTCCACCACCTTCAGGGCGTTCTCCACGTGCCGCTCCACCCGAAGGGAGAGGGTCTCCAGACCCTGGAGCAGGAGGAAGGAGTTGAAGGGGGAGATGGTGGCGCCCTGGTCCCGCATGAGGGTGGTGCGGAGCTTGATGATATAGGCCAGATTCCCCGCTGCCTCGGTGAAGACCACGCCGTGGTAGGAGGGATTGGGCTTCGAGAGGCCGGGGAACTTGTCGTTCTGCGTCCAATCGAAGTTCCCGGAATCCACGACCACGCCGCCCATGACCGTGCCGTGGCCGCCGATGAACTTGGTGGCGGAGTGGACCACGATGTCTGCGCCGTGCTCGATGGGGCGGATCAGATAAGGAGTGGCAAAGGTGCTGTCCACAATGAATGGGATGCCGTGCCTGTGGGCCACGGCGGCGATGGCGTCCAGGTCGATCACGTCGGAATTGGGATTCCCCAGGGTCTCGGCGTAGAGGAGCTTGGTGTTGGGCTGGATGGCCTTCTCGAAGTTCTCCGGGTCGGAGGGGTCCACAAAGGTGGTGGTCAGCCCCTGCTCCACCAGGGTGTTGGCAAAGAGGTTGTGCGTGCCGCCGTAGAGGTTGGTGGAGGAGACGATATGGTCCCCGGCCAGGGCGATGTTCTGGATGGCGTAGGTGATGGCGGCGGAGCCGGAGGCGGTAGCCAGGGCGCCCGCGCCCCCCTCCAGGGCCGCGATGCGCTTCTCGAACACGTCGCTGGTGGGGTTCATGAGCCGGGTGTAGATGTTGCCCCCCTCGGTGAGGGCGAAGCGGCCCGCCGCCTGAGCGGAGTCCTTGAAGACGTAGCTGGTGGTGGCGTAAATGGGCACCGCCCTCGCGTCGGTGGCGGGATCGGCCTGCTCCTGGCCGGCGTGGATCTGGATGGTCTCGAACTTATATTGTGACATGTTCCGGATTCCTTTCTCCATGTAAAATATGTAAAAACACATCTCCTGCCTGTTTTTATCTCAGGCAGGAGTATGGTAACATACAAAACCTACTAAGTCAATAGGTAATCGGAAAAATCTTTGCGGCGTTTTCGGCTATGATCGCTGGGTTTTACGCTCCTTCTCCTTGCCGAGCACACAACGATCTCCCGACTACTGCCAGCGGGAATAGAGAACCCGGCGGGAAAACAGCGTCAGGACGATCCAGATCGCCAGGATGAGCAGGATCAGAACGAACACCAGGATGCCCACAAGCCGCTGCCTGCCGCTCCTCCGGGGCTGCTCCTCCGCGCCCAGCTTCCCCTCGGGCCAGTCGGGCATGGGTTCGCTGCTCTCCCCGGCCTTGGGGAGACCCAGGGTCAGAATGAGGCTGCGCTTCGTCTTCCGCAGGGCAGCGAAGGCGCCGGGCAGGGTGAATATCGCCTTGCGCAGCTTCGCCCCCGGGGCGTCCATGTCCCGCGGGCCCCGGTAGATGCCGTCCCACAGGAGCTGGAAGGCTTCGTCCTTGAGCTGCTTGCAGGGCACCTCCGCCTCCGTCAGCAGGAAGCCCGCCTGCTCCCGCGTCCGCAGGGTCAGGGTCCCGTCCTGCTCCGTATAGGGCAGGATCTCCCGGAAGAGGGCCAGGCCGATATCCTCCAGCACCGCCGGGACGACGGGGATGAGCCCGTCCGCCGCCGTCTCGTGGGTGAGGCGCAGCCGCCGGTCCCGGAGGATGGGCAGCATCTTCTCCTCGCAGCGCCGGAGCATGGGAAGAAGCGCCGTGAGGGGCGCGTCCCCCGTCCGCTGCCGGGCCAGGAGCCTCACGATCTCCGCCTGCTGCATCTGCCGCCGCAGGAGGTGGCCCGCCAGGGGGCCCCGCAGCTCCTCATAGGGCGTGCGGAAATCGTATTCCGCCTCCGTCACCGCCATGGGGTCCGCCCGGAGGGCGGCGTCCAGGGCCCGGAGAGGCCGCAGGAGAGTTTTCCGGAAGCTCAGCCACAGGAGGATCCCCAAGAGCTGACAGAGGAGGAAAAAGAGGACGTAGACGGGAATGAGGGCCCTGAGGGCCGTCAGCAGCGGGCTCCAGCCGTAGGCTCCCAGGAAGAAGCCCTCCGCCAGTCCTTCTTCGTTTCGCAGCCAGCAGCCCCGGAGCACGGAGGAATAGAAGAGCCCCCGGGACTCAAAGACCAGCGTGCCGGCGTCGATGCCGTCCAGGAGCAAGGGGTCCGTCAGCATGGCGGAAGGGTCCATGGCCGGGGAGAAGAGAGCCGGGTCCCGTACCCCCTCCAGGGTGTAGTCGTGGGCGCGCACGGTGACGCCCGCGCGAAACGTCAGGTCCGGGCGGGCCGAATAGCTGCCCGCCAGGAGGGGAAAGCTGCCCCGCCTTCCCGGCGCGGTCCGGAAGGTGAGATAAAACAGCTTATAGGTGAGCTCGCTGGGGACCCCGGCGTGGCGATAGGGTTCCTCCGGGCTCAGGGCCAGCTTGTCGTTCACCGCAGCAAGCCCGCTGGCCCCCGCGGGGATGGTGCCCAGGTCAAAGCCCTCGTTCCATACGATGGCGGTTTTCTCATCCAGGATCATCCCCGCGCTCCAGGAGCGCATCTCCCGCTCTAGCTGGAGGGGAAAAGCCGCATCCGGGACGAAAGGCAGCTCCGGGGGCAGGGTCAGGGCCGCCTGATCGTTCCCGGCATCCCAGGGGATCGAGCCTGCGCCGTACTCCGCCGCCAGCTTTTCCAGCGCCGGGGTATAATAGGCTGTTCCCTGGTGCCCCAGGTCCCCGGCGAGGGCGAGGGTCAGCGCCAGCATCATAAGGAGCCACAGGCCGGCCATCGTGAAGGCCTGCTTAGTGAGGATCGTGCGGGAGAGGGACCTTGCCTTGATCGCAGTATGCTTGTTTTTCATTGGTCGTTCCTCCTTCGGGGGATCCGGAAAGGCCTCCGCCAGGTCTTCCGCGGGAAGGGAGAGGGCCGAAGCAGCCTTGTCCAGTTGGGAAGCCAGATCGTAGACGTCCGCCGCCTTCCGCAGGTTTTCCTGCCGCAGCTGTTCCCGCAGCAGCCCCGCGGAGGACCAGGTCTCCTCCACCCGCTGCTGCACCGCCTGCAGGATCTCCGGGATCTTTTCGGGGGCATCCATCAGCATAGAGATCTCATCCACCTGAAAAGAGGCGCGGCGCAGGGTCGCCACCGCGGCCAGCTGCCGGACGTGCTCTTCCGTGTAGTCCCGCCAGAGCCGCCCGTTTCTCTCCTCCATATGGGGGGTCACCAGGCAGCAGCTTTCGTAGTAACGGATGGTTTTTTCCGTCAGGCCGGTTTGCTGAACGACTTCCTTGATGCGCAATGGACTCACCTCGGGGCTACCGTAGCATATCCCCTCAGGGGATAGTCAAGCTTTTTTTCTCAAAAATGCGGTTTTGGTCCGTTTTTCCGGAGAAATGCCAAAGCGGCTCCGATCGGTTTCCCCCAGGATCCCGATCGGAGCCGTTTTTTTAACCATTTTTACTCTTCCAGAGCCTTCATCAGCTCGCCCAGCACCGGCTCGAATTTCACCCCGTACCAGTGCTCCGGGTCCTCCCGGGTGACTTCGATGCAGCGCAGGGTGTAGTCTGCGGCGACGGCGGCGGCCTCGCAGCCGCTCTTCCCCCGGAGGAGGGCCCCCACGAAGGCGGAGGCGTAGACATCCCCGGTGCCGTGGCAGCCCTTGGGAAGGCGCTTATGCTCGTAATACTTCCGCTCCCCGTTTTCAAAGACCAGGACGCCGGTGGTCTCGGGCCGGAAGCTCACCCCGGTGAGGACGAGGTTTTTCGCCCCCAGGCGCAGGAGCTTAGCCGCCAGGGCGTCCACGTAGGCTTCGTCGTAGGTTTCCCGGTACTCCTCCCCCGCCAGAAGGGCGGCCTCGGTGATGTTGGGGAGCAGGTAGTCCGCCTCGGACGCCAGGGTCTTCATGCTCTCCACAAAGGCCTCGTCGAAGCCCACGTAGAGCTTCCCGTTGTCGGCCATGGCCGGGTCCACCACCCGGAGGCAGCCGGGGGCGGAGAGGCTGCGGAACATGCTCTTTACATAGGCGATCTGCTTCTCGCTCCCCAGGTAGCCGGTATAGACGGCGTCGAATTTCAGGCCTTCCTTCACCCAATGGGCCTCGATGGCGGGCATATCCTCCGTCAGGTCCCGGAAGGTGTAGCCGGTGAAGCCGCCGGTGTGGGTGGAGAGGACCGCCGAGGGCAGGATGCAGGTCTCCAGGCCGCAGGCGCTGAGGATGGGCAGGGCCACCGTCAGGCTGCACTGGCCCACGCAGGAGATGTCCTGTACGGTGAGAACGCGCTTATAGTCCATAATCCTCCAATTTCTCCTTTCTGCGGCCCGTCCCCCGCCGGAAAACCCGGCGGGGGACGGGATAAAGACAGGTTTACAGCAGCTTTTTGATCTCCTCGTCGGTGAGGGTGGCGACCCCGCCCTCCCGGAGGACGGTCTCCGCGTGAGCCACGTCATCAACCCGGAAGACCACATAGGCGCTGAGGGCGTCGTTCCCCGTGAAGGCGTAGACGTATTCCACATTGACGTTCGCCTTGTTCAGGGCCTGGAGCACATCGTTCAGGGCGCCTGCCTGGTCGTCCATGCGCACGGCGATGACCGGGGTCTCCGTCACGATGCTGAGCCCCTGGAGCAGCTCCTTGGCCTCGGCAATGTCCGAGACGATGAGGCGCAGGATGCCGAAGTCCCGGGTGTCCGCCAGGCTGAGGGCCCGGATGTTCACGCCGCCGTTGGAGATGATCTTGATGGCCCTGGCGAGCTGCCCGGGCTTATTTTCCAGAAATACCGAAAGCTGAGTAATGGCCATGATTCGTTCCTCCTAATCTCAGAGTCCGCGGATTCAGTCGTGCAGCTTCCGCTTGTCGATGACCCGGACGGCCTTGCCCTCGCTGCGGACGATGGACTTGGGGGCCACCAGGTGGACCTTGGGTCCGATGCCCAGCATGCCGCGCATGGCCACCTCCAGGCTCTTCTCCCGCCGCTGGATGTCGGCCACCTTGTCGCTGAACTGCTCCGGGGCCAGCTCCACATTGATGTCCAGGGTGTCGGTGTTGTTCATCCGGTCCACCAGGATCTGGTAGTTGGGGGTGTAGCCCTCGTTCAGGAGGACGGTCTCGATCTGGCTGGGGAAGACGTTGACGCCCCGGATGATGAGCATATCGTCGCTCCGGCCCATGGGCTTGGTCATCTTCACGTGGGTGCGCCCGCAGGAGCACTCCTTCCGGCTCAGGACGCAGATGTCCCGGGTGCGGTAGCGCAGAAGGGGGAAGGCTTCCTTGTCCAGGGCGGTGAACACCAGCTCGCCCTTACTCCCCTCGGGCAGGACCTCTCCGGTCTCCGGGTCGATGATCTCGGCGTAGAAGTGGTCCTCGTTGATGTGCATCCCGCTCTGCTCGCAGCACTCGAAGGCCACGCCCGGGCCGCTGGTCTCGGTGAGGCCGTAGATGTCGTAGGCCTTGATGCCCAGGCTCTTCTGGATGCTCTGGCGCATCTCCTCCGTCCAGGGCTCGGCCCCAAAGATGCCCGCCTTCAGCTTGTTGTCCTCGGGCTTGTAGCCCTTCTCCGCCAGGGTCTCCCCAATGTAGGCGGCGTAGGAGGGGGTGCAGCAGAGGATGGTGGCGTTCAGATCCATCATGAACTGGATCTGCCGGTCCGTGCTGCCGGAGGACATGGGCAGGGTCAGGCAGCCTACCTTGTGGCTCCCGCCGTCCAGCCCCGCGCCGCCGGTGAAGAGGCCATAGCCGTAGCAGACCTGGACCACGTCGTCCTCATTGCCCCCCGCGGCCACGATGGCCCGGGCGCAGCACTCATACCAGAGGTCGATGTCGTGCTGGGTGTAGAAGGCCACCACCCGCTTGCCCGTGGTGCCGGAGGTGGAGTGGATGCGGACGCAGTTCTTGATGTCCGTCCCCAGGAGGCCGTAGGGGTAGGCCTCCCGCAGGTCCGCCTTGGAGAGGAAGGGCAGCTTGCGGATGTCCTCAACGCTCTGGATGTCCTCGGGCTTCACGCCCTTTTCGTCCATAAGCTTCTTGTAGTACGGGACGTTATCGTACACGTGCCGGACCTGCTTCACCAGCTTCTTGTTCTGGATCTCCAGGATCTCCTCCCGGGAAGCGGTCTCGATCTCTTGCTGGAAATACTGTTTCATTGACTTTCTCCTCTCGGGTCGCTGAGGTGAATCATTTCTTTATTTGCCCAGGTTGTCCGTGATGCCCACGGTGGTCTTGTCGTTGTAGCATTCAAACATGGCGTCCACGTTCTTCGGCCGGGTGGAGCCAGTGAGGGCGCTGACAATGGGGACCAGGATCAGGCCGCCCACCATGGCGAAGACGCCAGAGTAGAGGGAGTTTTTGAACACGAAGGAAAGGAGGGGACTATTTGCCGCGCTGATGGCCTGCAGAGAAATGAGCAGCTGGATCACCTCCAGGCCCACGCCCCAGATGAAGCAGACCACCACGGCGGCCTTACTGGTGCGTTTGGAGTAGAGGCCGTAGAGGAAGGGGGCCAGGAAGGCCCCGGCCAGGGCGCCCCAGGAGACGCCCATCATCTGGGCGATGAAGAGGCTGCGGCTCTTCACCTGCTTGATGGCGATGGCGGCGGAGATGACGATGAAGACCACGATGAAGGCCCGCATCACCAGGAGCTTTTTCTTTTCCTCCATGGGCTTCTTCCGCAGGGGGTCGATGAAATCCAGGGTGATGGTGGAAGAGCTGGCCAGCACCAGGGAGGACAGGGTGGACATGGAGGCGGAGAGCACCAGGACGATGACCACGCCCATGATCACCGCCGGAAGGGTGGAGAGCATCTGGGGGATCACGGCGTCGAAGCCCTCGGCGGCCACGTCCACGTTGTAGAGCCGCCCGAAGCCCCCCAGGAAGTAGCAGCCCCCCGCCACGATGAGGGCAAAGACGGTGGAGATCACGGTGCCCTTCTTAATGGAATCCTCATTCTTGATGGCATAGAACTTTCCCACCATCTGGGGCAGGCCCCAGGTGCCCAGGGAGGTGAGCAGCACCACGAAGAGGAGGAAGAGCGGGTCCGGGCCCAGGAAGGAGGCGTACTTCCAGCCCCCGTTGGGGCCGGTGGCCAGGCTCTCCATGGCCGTGAGCAGGCCGCCGTTGTCCTTCAATACCGCGCCGATCACGGCCACGATGCCGCCCACCATGATGATGCCCTGGATGAAGTCGTTCATGGCCGTGGCCATGTAGCCGCCCAGGATCACGTAGATTCCGGTGAGCACCGCCATGATCACCACGCAGAGGGCGTAGTCCACGCCGGAGAAGGCAGTGGAGAAGAGGCGGCTCAGGCCGTTGTAGAGGCTGGCGGTGTAGGGGATCAGGAAGACGAAGGTGATCACGCTGGCCGCCACCTTCAGGGGCCGGGAAGCAAAGCGGGTGCCGAAGAAGTCCGGCATGGTCTTGCTTCCCAGGTGCTGGGTCATGATCCTCGTCCGCCGACCCAGGATGGTCCAGGCCATGAGGGAGCCGATGAAGGCGTTGCCCAGGCCGATCCAGGTGGAGCCCAGGCCGAAATTCCAGCCGAATTGGCCCGCGTAGCCCACGAAGATGACGGCGGAGAAATAGGACGTGCCGTAAGCGAATGCGCTGAGCCAGGGGCCCACGTTCCGGGAGCCCAGGACGAAGCCGGTGACGTCGGAGGCGTGTCTGCGGCTCCGAAGGCCGATGACGATCATCACGGCAAAGAAGATGACGATGAGTACCAGGGTAATGACAGCGGTTTGATCCATGGCGGGTTTCCTCTTTCTTACGTCTTGAGAGCGAAGGAGGCGGGCGACCACCGCGAGGCGGAGGCGGGCGACCACATAGGGTCGCCCCTACTTCACTCTTTTAAATCACTATACACCTGAATTTCCCCGCTGTCAAGGGGTCCGCGAATGTTTTTTTTGACGTTCCGAGGGAAAGAGGCGCGCCGGTCAGTCCACCTTCGGGAGCTGGGAGATGCTCTTCTGCAGGTCCTCGTCGGTAGGGATATAGTCGTCCATCTTCCCGTCGTGGAACTTCTCGTAGGCCACCAGGTCGAAGTAGCCGGTGCCGGTGAGGCCGAAGACGATGTTCTTGGCTTCCCCGGTCTCCTTGCACTTCAGCGCCTCGTCGATGGCGACCTTGATGGCGTGGCTGCTCTCGGGGGCGGGCAGGATGCCCTCCACCCGGGCGAAGCGCTCGGCGGCGGCAAAGACGTCGGTCTGCACGACGCTGGTGGCCTCCATGTAGCCGTCGTCGTAGAGCTGGGAGAGGACGGGGCTCATGCCGTGGTAGCGCAGGCCGCCGGCGTGGTTGGGAGCGGGAATGAAGCCGCTGCCCAGGGTGTACATCTTCGCCAGGGGACAGACCATGCCGGTGTCGGCGAAGTCGTAGGCGTAGACGCCCCGGGTGAAGCTGGGGCAGGAGGCGGGCTCCACGGCGACGAACCGGTAATCCGCCTCGCCCCGGAGCTTCTCGCCCATGAAGGGGGCGATGAGGCCGCCCAGGTTGGAGCCGCCGCCGGCGCAGCCGATGATGACGTCCGGTTTGATGCCGTACTTGTCCAT
>JAFXTU010000040.1 GCA_017535635.1 Oscillospiraceae bacterium | reverse complement strand
CTTCTTCAGCAGGACGGCCGCGGGGGGCGTCTTGCAGATGAAGGAGAAGCTGCGGTCGGCGTAAACGGTGATGACCACGGGGATGGTCAGGCCCATGTCGGCCTTGGTGCGCTCGTTGAATTCCTTGGTGAAGGCGGCGATGTTCACGCCGTGCTGGCCAAGGGCGGGGCCCACGGGGGGCGCCGGCGTCGCTTTGCCGGCGGGGATCTGAAGCTTGACGATTCCGGTGACTTTCTGATTTTTGGGTGCCACTGACTGTTACCTCCAATTAAAATGTGGTGCCGACCGGCCTCGCGCCGGCGGCTTTTGGCGGAAGGGCCTGCCGCCGGAGCGGCTTCCTTCCTCCCACTTCGTCGATGCACGATGCAGGGCTGCGCATCCGCGCCAGCGCGAATGCTTGCAAGCTGCATCGGCATCTCCTCTCCAAATCGAACCCGCTTCGCTGGGCTCCGATTTGGGGAACGGGGGACTTCGGTGATACACGGTGCTGAGCGCACCGGTATCTTCCCTTTAACGGTTAACTATTAACCATTAACTGTTAACTTACTTGCTGATGGCTTCCACCTGGTCCAGCTCCAGCTCCACGGGGGTCTCGCGGCCGAACATGCTGACCGCCACCCGGACCCGGTTGCGCTCCGGCTCCAGCTCGTCCACCGTGCCGATGAAGCCCTCCAGGGGCCCGTCCAGCACCTTGACGCTGTCGCCCACCTGGAAGCCGATGGAGATCTCCCGCTTTTCCACGCCCAGCGCCAGGATCTCCTGCTCCGTCAGGGGGATGGCCAGGAGGGCCTTGCCGTCGGGACTGGAGCCGCCGGAGCCGCGGGCCTCGCCGCCCACGAACCCGGTGACGCCGGTGATGTTGCGGACCACCTGCCAGCTCTCGTTGGTAAGGACCATCTTCACCAGGACGTAACCGGGGAAGGATTTGCGCTCCTTCACCACGGTCTTCCCGTCCTCGATCTCGGTGACGGTCTCCGTGGGGATGTTCACATCCTGGATCAGATCCTCCATGTGCCGGTTGACCCGGGCCTTGAAGATGGAGGCCTGCACCTTGTTCTCATAGCCGGAGTAGGTGTGCAGGACGTACCACTGCGCCTGATCTGCCATTGTGCCGTCCCTCGCTTAGTGGCCGATGGAGATGAGCGTCTGAACGATCAGCATGGCCACCTGATCGAAAGCCCAGATCACGACGCCGGAGGCCACCATAACGGTCAGGGCCACGATGACGTTCTTCGTGATGGTCTTCCGATTGGGCCAGACGACCTTTTTCAGCTCGCTCTTCATGCCCCGGAACCAGTTCTTGATCGCCTTCCAGGCGCGCTTGAACCAGTTCTCTTTCGCGTTCTTTTCGTTTGCCATGTCTCTCCTCCTGCCTTACTTCGTTTCCGTATGCACGGTGTGCTTGCGGCAGAAACGGCAGTACTTGTTGAGCTCGAGACGTTCCGTGGTGTTCTTTTTGTTCTTCACGGTGTTGTAGTTCCTCTGCTTGCATTCGTTGCACCGAAGGGTGACCCGAACGCGAGCTCCGTTCTTCGCCATGTTTGCGGCACCTCCTTCTAAGATTCGGCCAATTTGGCCCTGTTGCCTCCCTGCGCTGCGGGCTTTTGCGCACAGCAAAACAAGCCCGTCTGCCGACAGGTAAAGGCATGATACCACGGAGGATTTCCAATGTCAAGCGGGAATTGATATCATTTCATACGAAGAAAATACAGGGATCGGTATAGCCTGCGATGAGTGCGTCGTGGGTGACAAAAAGCAGATTGTCGGACGCGCATTGACAGACCATGATCCGGTCAAACGGATCACGGTGGGGCGGCGAAAGGGGTTCTCTCTGCAGGCTTCCCAGCAGGAAAATGTGTTCTTCCCGGACGGGAAGGCAGTGAAACCCGGATTCTGCGCAGTATCCGACCAACTCTTCGGCGCCGAGGGCCATTTCCTTCGGGTGGGCCAGCCGTTTGATCTCTACCTCCCAGGGAGACACGATGCTGTAAAATACCGTGTTGTCCGGGTTCTCGATCAGCCTTCTGGCCTTCGACGGAAGGTGGGGATCGTCTGTCAGCGCCCAGAGAAGAATATGGGTGTCCAGCAGGATCTTCATATTTCGCCTCCGAACATTTGTCCCACCTCTTGATCCCAGGCGTCGAATTCCGCGGGAACCGTGAATTTGCCTTTGGCCACCCCGATCCGCTTTGCCGCAGCGGATTCCCTGTGCAGCGTGATATCGGCCACGATCTTGTTGTTTCTGGCAATATAAATCACGTTTTCTTCCCGGTTCTCCAGCATACGGATCAGCCTGGAGAGCTCCGATTTCGCTTCCAGCATATTCACCTGTGTCATGCCGACCACTCCTTAGCCATATAACTTAGTCTTGCTGGCTAAGGGTAGTATACGCGAGGTAGGCAGCGCTGTCAAGAGGGGCTGCCTGGAAAACCCAGGGATGAGAAAAACCAAAGGTTGACAACTGTTATACCGTGTGCTATGCTCAGGATAACAGAAGTCAATTTTCGGGAAAGGAAGTGCCGCCATGCGTCAGAATACCCTGTCCGACGGGGAGTGGAAGCTCATGAATCTCCTGTGGCAGACGGGCGGGGCCAGCATCGGGGAGCTGGTGGAGGCCCTGCGGGAGGACACCGGCTGGACCAAGGCCACCGTGAACATCATGCTGGGAAGGCTGGCCGGGCAGGGGGCCGTGGAGGCCCTGGAAGGGCGGCCCCGGCGCTGGGTCCCCCGGCTCAGCCGGGAGGAGGCGGTGGCCTGGGAGGCGAAAAGCGTCCTCCGCCGGGTCCGCACCGGGGGCCTGGGCCTCCTTCTCAGCACCATGGCCGAGAGCTGCGAGCTCAGCCGGGCCGAGGTGGAGGAGCTGACGGCCATCCTCCGAGAGGGAGGGGAAAAGCATGACTGAGCTTGTGTTCTGGCTGCTCTCCGGCGCGGTCCTCACCGCCGCGGCGCTGCTTCTCCGGGCCGCGCTGGGCCGGAGGCTGGGGGCCGCCCTCCGCTACGCCCTCTGGCTCCCGGTGCTGCTGCGGCTGCTCTTCCCCGGCTCGCTGCTGCACGCCTCCTTCGGCGTCCGCGCCTGGGGGGAGGAGCTGCTGCTCCGAGAGGAGTCCGCTGTCCAAGGGGAAGCGACCGCCACGGCGGAGGGGACGGCGTACGCCTCCCCGGGCCAGGTCCCTCCCGCGGGGGAGGCCAGGCCCGCGCCCCTGCCGCCGGACGGAAAACCGGCGGCGCCGCCGCCCTCCTCCCCCATTCCCTGGATGCTCGGGCTCTGGGGCGCCGGAGCGGCGCTGACGGCGCTCTGGTTCCTGGGGGAGAACCTGCGGTTCCGGCTGCGCCTCCGGCGGGGGCGGCGGCTGGAGGCAGGGGACTTCCCCCTGCCGGTGTACGTGGTGCCGGGGCTGGAGGGGAGCTGCCTTTTTTTCCGCCGGGTCTACCTCTCCCCCGCCGCTGCGGAGGACGAAGCGGTCCGGGCCCACGTCCTGAAGCATGAGCTGAGCCATTTCCGCCACGGGGACGGGCTCTGGGTCCTGCTGCGGAGCGCCGCCCTGGCCCTCCACTGGTGCGACCCCCTGGTGTGGCTGGCGGCTGCCGCTTCCCGGAGGGACAGCGAGCTGGCGGCGGACGCCGGGGCCCTCCGGGACCTGGGAGAGGGGGAGCGGCAGGCCTATGGGGAGACGGTGATCCGCCTCTCCGCCGTCCGGAGCCGGGGCGGGCTCCTCACCGCCGCCACGGGCATGAACGGGGGCAAGCGGGCCCTGAAGGAGCGGATCCGGCGCATTGCCCGGGAAAAGAAGACGGCCCTGCCGGTCCTCCTGGCGGCGCTGCTCCTGCTGGCCCTCGCCGTGGGCTGCTCCTTCGCCGGGGGGAAGCCGCAGGAGGAAGGGAAGCTGTACCGGCTGACGGTGTCTTCCTCCGAAGGGGGAAGCCTCCCCGCCGGGCTGGCGGAGACCCTCTCCGGAGACTACCCAAGCGGGACGGAGCTGAGTCTCCTTGCCCGCCCGGACCCGGGCTATGCCTTCGACCGCTGGGAGCTCAGCGGAGGGAGCAATTTCCGCCTGTCCGACCCCCATAGCGCCGACGCCGTGTTCACCACCGGGGAGGGGGACGCGGCCCTCACCGCCTTCTTCCGCCCCTCGGAGCAGGTGAAGGTGACCTTCCCCACTGGGACGCACCGGTATGAGGTCTGGTACGACGGAGCCTACACCAGCGCGGCGGGAGGCTTCAGCGTCTACGCCTATCCCGGGGAAAAGCTGACCGTCCGGGTGGTGATCCCGACAGGGGAGCCGATCATGGTGACCTGGGAGAGCGAAAACGGCGGCAGCTTTGCGAATATCCACAGCCCCGATACCACCTATACCGTCCCGGAGGGGGATGACCGGGTGAGCGCGGCCCTGGAATGGGGCGAGGGCCCCGCGCCCATGCCCACGCCTGAACCTACGCCCGCGCCCACGCCTGAGCCGACGCCTGAGCCCACGCCCCTGCCCCTGGTGGAGGACCCGGATATGGCCGTCGAAGCGGCGAAGCGCGCCGTGTACAACTGGCCGAGAGGCTTCCGCGTCGCCCCCGACGGTCCCCCGGAGGGGACCGAGGAGGTCCGGCTGCAGCTGAATTACGCCATCGACGAGGAGGCCACCGCCGCCCTGCGGGGGCGCGCTGCCGACGGAGAGCACCGCTGGGAGCTGGGCTACGCCGTGCGCTGCACCATGGACGTCACCCTGATCCCGGACCCGGAAGGCCTGGGTCGGAGGGAGGTGAAGCGGGTCCTGGTGCTGCCGGACCCGGAGCAGCCGGGGGAGTATACGGTCTACGAGATCACTGGCCTGCCCCCGGAGCCCCTTCCGGAGGAAGGGTAGCCTTGAAAAAGGCCACCGGAGTGTGGTAGACTCAAAATATATAGGAGAAAAGGGCAAGGGAGGCGTATTTATGGAAGCCGTGGTTGCGATGATATTCAGCCTTGCGGTGCTGATGGCGGTGGTTCTGGCGGCGCTCCTGCTGAGGCAGAAGCAGCCCGGCTTTGCCCTGGCCGCCGGGCTCGCGGCCCTGGCGGTGACGCCCCCGGCGCTGATCTTTTGGCACAAGGGCCTTACCCTGAACGGGAAGGGGGCCGCCTTCCCGGCCCTGGCGGCGGTACAGGGCATTCTGGCCCTAGCGGCGCTGGCGTGCGTCCTCCTGGCCGTGCGGGGACTGCGGAAAAAGTAAAGCGCATGGAAAAATCGCGGGAGAGGCCTGAAGCCTCTCCCGCAAACCTTTTTCCAGCCGTTCACCTGCCGCCAATCACTACCCTCAGACCCTCGTCTTCCCCCAGAAGAACAGAGCCACGGTGCCGGGGCCGGTGTGGCTGCCGATGAGGTTGCCCACGTAGTTGATCTCTACCTTCCCCTGCATTTTGGGGAAGCGCGCTTCGACGAACTCCGCCACGGCCCGGGCGTCCTCCAGACACTCGGACTGGCTGATGTACACCTTGCCGGAGTAATTCAGCCCGCCCTCGGCGCACTCCTCCATCTTCTTCACGATCTCCCGGATCACCCGCTTTTTGCCGGGGATCTTGAAGCGGGGGATCAGCCGCCCCAGGGCGTCCATGTCCAGGAGGGGGCAGATGTTCAGCATGCCGCCGAAGATGCCCGCCGCCCGGGAGATGCGCCCGCCCTTCACGTAGAAGCTCAGGTCCGTGGAAAAGAACCAGTGGTTGAGCCGCAGGCGGTTCGCCTCCGCCCAGTCCCGCAGGGCGTCGATATCGTAGCCCTCGTCCCGCCGGTCCGCCAGGGCGTCCATCAGGAGGCCGTAGCCGGAAGAGGCCCCCAGGGAGTCCACCACGTAGATCTTCCGCTCCGGGTACCGCTCCCGGCAGATGCGCAGGGCGTCCATGGCGGAATTGTAGGTGCCGGAGATGCCGGAGGAGAGGGTGACGTGGAGTACGTCCAGCCCCTGGGAGAGGAACTGCTCGAAGTATTCCAGATATTCGGAGATGTTGATCTGGCTGGTCCTGGTCTCGGCCCCCCGGGCCATGGCCCCGTAGAAATCCGGGAAGGAGATGCTCTGCCCCAGGTCGTCGGGGTACTCCTTTCCGTCCAGCCAGTAGTGGAAGCAGATATACCGGATGCCCCGGGCCTCGAAATGCTCCTTCGTCAGGTCGGCGGTGGAGCAGCAGCTCAAAACATAACTTGCCATAGTCTTCTCCTTTGTCAGAATCCTGCGGCAAGTGTAAGCGAAGGCTTACTCTTTGGGCAAGCTACCTTTTATTTTTGCCTCTCTACCCTTCGCTTCGGGGACTCTACTGCCGGTAGAGTCCTTTGTTTTCAAGGCTCCGCGGCGGATCTGGAAGGCCAGGACGACCAGCAGCTCCGCCGGGAGCAGGATCAGAAAGACCTGCCAGATGTGGTACTTCAGGAGCATGAGATAGATGAGCAGCACCAGGCTCAGCACCAGGCCCATGACGATGAACATGTTGCCCCGGCCTCGGAACCAGACGCTGTTGAACACCAGCAGCACGATGAGGCTCAGGGGCACCGCCGCCACAAAGACGATCCACTGGATAGCGCCCAGCACCGTCCACACCACCACGAACTCCACCATACACAGGGTCCAGACTGCGGCGATGGAGCTGAGGAGAATGAAGAGGCGGCTGTAGGTCTCCTTCTCCGAGCGGAGGGTGGGAGGGGGCTGCCACTTGTCGTGGGAGGTAAGCAGATGGTCCACGCTGACGCCGAAGAGCTTCCCCAGCTCCATGAGCACAAAGGCGTCGGGCACCGACTCCGCCCGCTCCCATTTGGAAACGGCCTTGTCCGTGTAGTGCAGTTTTTCCCCCAGCTCCGCCTGGGTCAGGCCCCGGGCCGTGCGGAGCCGGATCAGGTTGCTGGCAAAGGCTGCCTTGATCTCGTCCATGAATTCCCTGCCTGAACGATCAGTCCTGCTTTTTGAAAGCGAAGGAAAGGGCAAAGAGGATCACGGCCACGCCCAGGCCGATCCCCAGGATCAGACCCGCCCGGCCCCAGCGGAAGGTCCAGCTCCAGCCGTTGAAGCCCAGGGCCGCCACGGCGGAGAGGATGAAGAGGACCACGGCGATGAAGCGCAGCCAGCCCCTTGCCCCCATGGGCCCGGCAGTGAGGTTCTCGTCGTCGGGGACGGCCCCGTAGAAGTTCCAGTAGCCGATGTTGGGGTCCTGTTCCTTCCGCTCTTCTCCCTCTTCCTCCTGGCCCGGCAGCTCGGCGGCGCAGTAGGGGCAGTACCGGCCCGGCTCCTTGATCTCCCGGCCGCACTTGATGCAGAAAATAGACGCTCTTTCACTTGCCATTTGATATCACCTTATTCTTTTCCGAAGCGACGATGGCTTACTTGTTTTGACTTGGTTCTTCCTCAGGGTCGAAGCGCTCGAAGATGGGGAGGCAGCCCGCCGCCTCGGCCTTCTCCAGGTCTTCCCGGCTCCGCAGGGTCCAGCTGGCCTCCCTGGCGCCCCAGAGGCGGACGCAGCGCCGGGGGGCCCAGCGCTCCCGGTCCTCAAAACGGTAGGCGATGAAGTCCGGGACCGTGAGGAAATTCAGGAGCAGATTGCTGAGGAAAAAGCACTGCCAGCCGGGAAGCGGCTCGTCTCCCTGCCGGAAGTCCATGCTCAGCTGTCCCCGGAGGACCGTCGGCGCCGTTTTCCGCAGCACCATGAGGACCCTGGGGTCGAAGGACTCGATGCAGTAGTCCCCCCGATAGCCCTCCAGCACCCGGAGGACCGCCTCCGTCAGCGCCCGGTGGTTCCCCCCGTGGGCCTTCAGCTCTATGATCAGGGGGGCTTTCCCCTCAAAGAGGGCCAGGACTTCAGAGAAGAGGGGTACCCTTTCTTCCGTCCCCTCCAGCCGGAGCTCGGACAGGGCGGCCAGGTCCAGATCCTCCATGGTCCCCTCCACCCCGGCGCAGCGCCGGAGATCCGAGTCGTGGAAGACCGCCAGGGTCCCGTCCCGCAGGAGGTGGATGTCCAGCTCCGCCCCCCAGCCCCGCTCCAGGGCCCGGCGGAAGGCGGGGAGGGAGTTTTCCGGGATCTGAGGCTTGTCGTGATAGCCCCGGTGGGCGTAGCGCCGACCAAGGAGCTTTTCCCAGCCCCGGCCATGACGCCGGCACCGCAGCGCCAGCAGCGCCGCGGTATAGCCCAGCACGAGAATGAGAAGAATAACGGCAGCGATCCGCAAAACCTGAACCTCCAAAATGAAGAGCTCCGCCTCCCTCTTTGAGGGAGGCGTCGCCGCAGGCGACGGAAGGAGTCCTGCAAAGACAGAGCGCTCCCCAGGGGTGCGGCAAAACGACAGGGGACTCCCTCAGTCAGCTTCGCTGACAGCTCCCTCAAAGAGGGAGCCTGACTCCCTAATCCACGTCCAGCGCCTCCAGGCCCCGCTTCGCCTCCGGCTTGGAGTCCCCGTGGCGGACGGCAAGCATGGTGAGGAAGGCCAGGACGGCGAAGACCGCCGCGTAGGGGAAGAGGACGGTCATCCCCAGCTTGTCCATGAGGAAGCCGGAGACCATGGGCGTGGCCACCTGGGCAGCCATGCTGGCGGTGTAGTAGATGCCGGTGTACTTCCCCACCTCCGCGCCCGAGGACATTTCCACCACCATGGGGAAGGAGTTGACGTTGATGGTGGCCCAGCCGACGCCCGCCAGGGTGAAGAGGGCGTTCATCAGAAGGGCTGGGCTGTCCTCCCGGAGGAAGGCAAAGGTCCCGAAGGCGACGGCCAGCATCACCACCCCGGCCAGAATGGCCTTTTTCCGGCCCACCTTGCTGGAGATGATGCCCACGGGAAGGAAGGCCACGATGGCGGCGGCCTGGGCGATGATCAGGGTCAGGTTAAAGTCCTTGTGGAGGATGCTGGAGGCGTAGACGGAGTACTTGCTGGTGACGGCGTTGTAGCCGAAGAACCAGAGGACGATGCTGAGAAGAAGGAAAATGAGGCTGCGCTTCTCCGCCTTTCCCAGACGGTGCTTCTCCCCGCCGGGCTCTTCCTCGTCCCCGTCCTCCGGGATGTCGTACCGGCGGCTCTCCTCCTGCATCTCCTTCACGAAGCGGGGCTCGTTCACCGTGATCACGAAGAGGCCCAGGGCAATGAGCATGACCCCGGCGATGATGGAGAAGAAGCCGGTGTAGCTCATGAGGGAGTTCTTCACCGCCCCGGTGGAGAAGACCATGCCCAGCACCAGGACCAGGATGCCGCCGAAGGCCCCCATGAGGTTGATGACGGCGTTGCCCTTGCTTCTGAGAGGCTTGACGGTCACGTCCGGCATCAGGGCCACGGCGGGGCTGCGGAAGGTGGACATGCTCACCAGGACTACCAGGAGCAGGAGCATGAAGAGGATGAGGGGGGTTCTGTGGGCGGACGAAACGTCCCGGGCGTAGGCCTGCCGGGCCGGGACCACGTAGTTCGTGTAGTCACCCGAAGAGTCCCCCTCGCTGCGGATGGCGGTGAACTCCGCTTCCGTCAGCTCCTGGGAGAGGACGAAGCTCCGTCCCTCGGGGGTCAGGAGGGTCTTGTCCGCCTCGGCGGCGTAAATTTGGGAGAGAGCGGCAGGGTCGTCGATGACCGCGGCGGTCCCCAGGCTTTTCAGCTGGGCGTTGTCCGCCAGGCTCAGGAGGATAAAGGCGACGGCGGCGACGACCGTGCCCAGCACGATGAAGGGGGTGCGCCGCCCGAAGCGGCCCCGGTGCCGGTCCGAAATGGCGCCGAAGAGGGGTAGCAGGAAGAGGGCCAGGATGTTGTCCAGGGCCATGACGATGCCGCTGAAGGTCTGGCTCAGGCCGAATTTCCCCGTGAGGATCAGGGGGATGATGCTGTCGTAGGCCTGCCAGAAGGCGCTGATGAGGAAAAAAGCAAAGCCGACGCAGACGGTGCGCTTGTAGTTGAGCTTCATCTTCCTCGCTCCTTTGTCTCTTTCGTGTCTAAGCTTTTTTCAGTTCCTCCAGCACCGCCCGGATATCGGGGAAGATCCAGGTGGGACGGACGCCATATTTCTCAATGTCGGCTGGGATGCCCTCCCCGGAGAGGAGGAAGGCGGTGTCGATGCCCGCATTCGCGCCGCAGGCGATGTCGGTATAGACCCGGTCCCCCAAAAGGCAGGTCTCCTCCTTGGAAAAGCCGAACTTCTCCATGGCCAGGAGGGCCATACTGGGCTCCGGCTTGCCGATGATCCGGGGGCGGCGGCCGGTGCAGGTATGGAGCATCTCAATGACGCTGCCGCAGTCCGGCGCGCTGCCGTACCAGGTGGGGCAGACCAGGTCCGGGTGGGTGGCGAGGTAGGGGACCCCGGCGTTCAGGAGGATGCAGCAGTTTTCCAGCTTCTCGTAGCTCAGCTCCGTGTCGTAGCCCAGGATCACCCCCTGGGCCTCCTCCCGCCCGTCGGCCACCCGGACGCCCGCGCTGCGGAGCTGGGAGATGAGGGAGCGGGTGCCGCCGACGTACCAGAGAAGGTCCTCGCCGCGCTTTTGCAGGTCCCGGATCAGGGCATCGGCGGAGGTGAGGTAGTCCTCCGGCCCGGTCTCGACGCCCATGCGCCGGAGCTTTTCGATGTAGGCGTCGGTCCCCCGGGAGGAGTTGTTGGTGAGAAAGACGTACTTTCCGCCTTTTTCCTTCACCAGAGAGAGGAATTCTGCGCTCCCGTCGAAGAGCCGGTCGCTGAGGTAGATGGTGCCGTCCATATCCAGAAGAAAGAGCTTTTTGCGGCCGATGGACATGGTCCGGCGCCTCCCCAAGCATGAATAATAGAATTCCGTCAGTATATTATACAGGATAAGACGGGGATTTTCACCCCTTTTTTGTCCGGAAGGGGAAAATGCGGAGAAAAGAGGACGGTTTTCACCAGGAAGCACAGAAGAGACCGCTTTTCCCGGCGGGAAATCATGAATTCCGTCAATAGACAAGACTGGAAGTCTTTGGTAGAATCAAATCAATTCAGATGGGATAGACTTTAATATTTTTGACAATACAGGAGGAAATCACTCATGGGTAAGCTCGACGGAAAAGTCGCCATCATCACCGGTTCCACCTCCGGCATGGGCCGGGACACCGCCTACCTCTTCGCCAAGGAAGGCGCCAAGGTCGTCGTCACGGGCCGCAACGCGGAGCGGGCGCAGGCCGTGGTGGACAAGATCAAGGCCGAGGGCGGCGAAGCCGTTTACGTCATTGCCGACGCCAGCGCTCCCGATTACGCGCAGACCGTGTTTGACAAGACCATGAAGGCCTACGGCACCGTGGACATCCTGATGAACAACGCCGGCATGCTCTCCCTGGCCCAGTTCGCCACCGTCACCGAGAAGGAATTCATGGACGACATCTACGTCAACGTGACCAGCGCCCTGATGCTCAGCCAGAAGGTCGCCCCCGTGATGCAGGCCAAGGGCGACGGACACATCATCAACGTGGCCTCCATCGTGGGCTGGGCCGCCCACTGGGGCTTCGTGGCCTACGTCACCAGCAAGCACGCCATGGTGGGCCTCACCAAGGCCATGGCCAACGAGCTGGCCCCCACCATCCACGTCAACGGCATCTGCCCGGGCGCCATCAAGACCGCCATGCTCGACTCCGTGGGCGGCGAGGACGTGTTCCAGCCCATGATCGACCGCACCTGCCTGCGCCGCCTGGGCGAGGGCAGCGAGATCGCCTCCGTGGCCCTCTTCCTGGCCACCACCGACTCCGCTTTCGTGGACGGACAGCTCATCCGTGTGGACGGCGGCGTGGACGTGTAAAGCGCTGATCGCCTGAAATCGTTTTTCACCCCGGCGGCATTTGCCGCCGGGGTGGTTCGTTCTTCGGGCTTTCTTTACGCTTCTCCGTACACCGGGGGCAAGGCCAGCTTGTGGCCGCTGCGGGCATGGTAGCGGCGGATGACGGCCTCTTCCCCCGGGGTCACCGCCTCCCCGGCCAGATACCGGTCGATGGCAGCGTAGCTGACGCCCATCTCCGCCTCGTCCGTCTGCCCCTCGAAGAGGCCGGCGGAGGGGGCTTTTTGGATGATGTTCTCCGGTGCGCCCAGATACCGGAGGAACTCGTAGATCTCCGTGACCGTGAGATCCCCGATGGGGTTGAAGTCACAGGCCCCGTCCCCCCACTTGGTGAAGTAGCCCATATACCGCTCGCTCCGGTTCCCCGTCCCGGCCACCAGGCGGTTTTCCGCGGCGGCCACGGCGTAGAGCGTGGTCATCCGCAGCCGGGGGTTGATGTTGGTGTCGGCGGCACTGTTCAGCTCCGCCGCGCCCCCCAGGGCGGCGGTGAAGGCCTCCTTCACCGGGGTAAGGTCCACCGTCCGGACCTCGATGCCGAACTTCTCCGCCACGGCCAGACCGTCGGCCATGTCCTCCCCGAAGTTGCGTTTGGACTGGCAGGGCATCACGATCCCCACGGTGTTCTCGCAGGCCTTTTTGCAGAGGATGCCCGCCAGGGCGCTGTCCTTGCCGCCGCTGTTGCCGTAGACGACACCCTTCGCGCCGCTCTCGGCGAGCTTCGCGCGGATGAAGGCCACCCGCTTTTCCGTCTCTTCCCGATAATCCCGCATGTGCTTTCCCTCCTGTGCTATGGTTCGTTATTCCAAAAGGCCGCCAGGAGTCCCGGCAGCTCCGTGATCGCCCCGATCTCCCCGTCGTTCTCCGCCCCGGCCCCGAAGCCGTAAAGGGCCTGGAGGAAGGGGAGCCCCGCCGCTCTTGCCGCCGCCCCGTCGGAGGCGGTATCCCCCACATACACGGCCTTCTCCAGCCGGTAGCTTGTGCAGATGGCCCGGATGTTTTCCGCCTTGGAGTCCGCCGGGTGCCCCAGCCAGGCCGCGTCGGTGAACACCTCCTCCAGGGCGTGGGCGTGGAGGAAGGCGGGGATGTACCCGTCCATGCAGTTGGAGACGAGGAAGAGGGGATAATCCTTCGCCAGCGCCTTCAGCGTCTCCTCCACTCCCGGATAGAGGCGTCCCCCGGTCTCCCACAGGTCCAGGGCCTCCGCCCCGGCCGCCTCGTGGACGACCCGGACCCCCTCTTCCTCCGGCAGGGAGGGCAGGAAGCGGCGGGCGATCTCCCGGTCCGTGAGGCCCATGATCCCGTTCATGTCCTCCGCCGTGACCTGCTTGCCGTACTCCGCCAGGACCCGCCTCCAGGCCGGGGTGATGGCCGCCACGGCGTTCCAGAGGGTCCCATCCAGGTCAAAGAGGACCCCGAACTTCTCTCTCACGGCGTACCCTCCTCCGAGCGTGTGAGCTGCCGCACCCAGCGGTAGCGGTTCACCACGATGCCATTGGGGATGCACTTCAAAAGCTGGTCCGCCTTCAGGAAGCAGAAGACCACCAGGGGCGGGGCGTGGAAGACAAAGGCGCTGATCGCCGCGGAGGGGATGGTGAAGAGCCACATGAAGAGGTTGTCCACGATGGCCTGGTAGCGGGGGTTCCCGCCCCCGGCGATGATGCCTCCCTCCACCGGGAACTCGTAGCAGGAGCCCACGCTGGTGACGGCCAGGACGATGAGGAAGCTCCCCGCCAGGGCCCTCGCCTCCTCCGACACGGTGTAGAAGGAGATGATGGCGTTCCTCGTCAGGAGCATCAGGGCAGCCTGGAGGAGGCCGAAGCAGAGGAAGAGGAGCTGCAGGGTCCGGCTGTAGGGCTTCACGCAGTCGAATCTGCCCCGTCCCACGGTCTTTCCCATGGTGACGGAGGCGGCGTTGGCGGCGGACATGCCCACCACCACGAAGATGCCGAAGATCACGGCGGCGATGGAGTTCGCGGCAATGACCGCGGCCCCCATGTGGCCCAGCACGGCGGTCTGCGCCCCCTGGGCCACGCCCCACATGAGGCCGGAGACCATCACCGGCAGAGCCGCGGCCGCGAAGTCCCGCAGATAGGCAAAGTCGAAGCCGAAGATGTCCTTCAGCTTCATCTTTAGCTTTTTGTCGATGAAGAGGACGTAGATGAGGATGATGCCCAGCTCCACGCAGCGGCTGGTAAGGGTGGCCCAGGCCGCCCCCCGGATGCCCAGCTCCGGGAAGCCCAGGCGCCCGTAGATGAGGCAGTAGTTCAGGCAGAAGTTGATGACGATGGTGCTGCAGGACATGACCGTGCCGATGAAGGCGGTCTCCACGCTCTGGAGGGAGTACATTAGGGTGTTGGACACGGCAAAGATGAGATAGGTCCAGCACATGATGCGGAGGTACTTCATCCCCTCGGCGATGACCGCCTCCTCCCCGGTAAAGATGCCCAGGACGAACCCGGGGAAGAGCCGGGTCAGGAGGCAGAAAATCAGCCCCGAAGCCAGGGCGAACTTCACCCCCACGGAGGTGATGCGCCGGATGGGGCGCACTTCCTTCCGGCCCCAGTACTGGCTCCCCAGGACGCTGACCCCCATGCCGATGCCGCCGCAGAGCTGCTGGAGAATGAATTGGATCTGGTTCACCAGGGTGGCCCCGGAGAGGGCCAGCTCGGTATATCTCCCCAGCATCAGGTTGTCCACCAGGTTCACCGTCAGCGCCGCCAGCTGCTGGAGGGTGATGACCAGGAGGAGAGGGAGGAAGGTCCGGTAAAAATCCGGGTCCCTGGTGATGAAAGGCCCCTCCGGCAAATCAGGGGCGGGCCGCCGTGATCGCGCCATGCTGCAATGCTCCCATCGGATAAGATAGGATATTTTACCTCTGCCGGGAGGAATCGTCAACGATAATTAGTGGTTAGTGGTTAGTGGCCGGTGGTCAGTGCGTGGAGAGGCGCGGAGGCGTCGTCCCCGGCGATGAGTCCGGAAAAGGTTGGCGGAGCGGCATCCCGGAAGCCCCCGGTTCCTGATCCTATTCTGCGGCAGGCCCGTTCCGGGTCTTGCATCCCGCTCCGATTTCCTGTACAATAAAAAAACACCTGAATGAAACCGAACAGAAGATCGGAGGTACTGCGATATGAAGAAGAATTCCCCCTTGCGCTCCCTCCTGGCCGCCCTGCTCCTGAGCGCCCTGGCGGCGGTCCTGTGCTGGCTGGCCTACACCTACCGGGATCAGCTGCGGGACGCCTTTGCCCGGCTCATTGCCCGGGCGCTGGAGCTGCTGGACCGGCTCAAGGCCGCTCTGACCCGCCGCCGGGACGACGACGATTTCGCGGACCTGTAAGCCATGAGGATGCGCATGGCTGTACGGAAGCGGTATCTCCGCTTCCTGGGACCCGCGATGGGGGTCCTGGTGCTGCTGGCTGTTCTCCTGCTGTGGATCAGCGGCTTCGGCTTCCGCTATCTGTTTCAAAAGCCCGTGCCCCTGGCCTCCCTCTCTGAGCCGCTGCCGGGGACCTACGTCACCCTCCCGGTGGAGGACGTGACGGATACCTTCGCCGTCTACGGCTACGCCGGGGACGACGGGCAGCCCGTGGTGCGGGAGCGGTACTGCCTCTGGGTCCGGGACGGGAAGTACCTGATCCTCCGGCTCACCAAGCCCTATGCCGCCCTGCTGGAGCAGTACGAGAACCGCTCGGCCCTGGTGGAAGCCGGCAAGGTGGGCAGCGTCCTGGAGCTGGACTTCGGGGAGCTGAAGGGCACCCTGAACCGGGTCCCCAATTCCGTGGACAAGCAGCTGCGGGAGTGGATCACGGCGCATCAGATCAATGCCAACGCCCTGACGGACCGGCTCACCGGGGCAGACCTGAGTGCCTACGCCGGGGCAGAAACCGGGGATTACAGCGCCTATCTGGACGCGGTGATCCTGCCGGTGCAGCTGAATACGGGCTGGCTGGGCGCGCGCAGCGGCGGCCTGGTCAAGACCCTCAGCGTCCTGGCGCTGATCCTTTTCCTGGGCGCCGTCGCCCTGGCGGTGACCGTCTTCCTGGGTCTCTGGGAGAAGCCCACCCGGGCCGCCGTCCGGCAGTTCGGACAGAACCGGCTGGCCACGGACTACAACACCGCCGAGGTCTTCGGGCCCCAGCTCATCATCGGCCACGACTTCCTCTGGGCCGCCGGGCCCCTCTTCACCCAGGTCCTGGAGCTGAAGGAGATCCTCTGGGCCTACCCCCGCAGCAAGCGTCAGGAGGGCGGCTCCCTCCGCTGGCGGCTGGTCCTCAAGACCGAGCGGGGAGAGGAGGCGGTGGTGAAGCTCTCCGGCGAGAGCGAGACGGAGAAGGCCATCGCCTGCATCCAGAGCCGGGGCTTCCCCCTCACCGTGGGCTTCGATAAGGAAAAGCAGAAGCTCTTCAAAAAGGACCTGACCGCCTTCAAGAACAAGGTCCGCAACGGCAGCATTTAGGAAAAAACTTCCCGGCTCTCCGCGGAGAGCCGGGAAGTTTTTTCAGTGAGGAGTGTGAAGTGAGGGGTGAGGAGTTAAGGTATCCCTTCGGGATGATTTAAATCTCGCCGCCAGAGGCGGCGCACCGCAACTCCTAACTTCTAACTCCTAACTGAACTACGGTTTTTCCTCGTCCAAAGTAATCCGGATCGTGATCCGCTCCCCTTCCCGGAGGATCAGCAGCTCGATGGTGTCCCCGGCAGACCAGTCGTTTTTCGCCCGCAGGAGGTCCGCCAGGCCGCCGATGGTCCTGCCCCCGGCCTCCAGGATGATGTCGTCCACCCTCAGCCCCGCCTTTTCGGCGGCGGAGCCGGGGACCACCTCCCTGACGATGCCGCCGGGCTCGAAGCCGTAGTCGGAGGCGTTCCCCACGGTGATGCCCAGCCAGGGTCTGCCCCGGACATAACCGTAACTGGAGACGTCGTCCACCACCTTGATCGCGTTGTTGATGGGGATGCCGAAGGCCAGGCCCTCCACCCCGGAGGAGGAGTACTTGGCCGAGGCCAGGCCGATGACCTGGCCGAAGCGGTTGATGATGGGGCCGCCGGAATTGCCGCTGTTGATGGCGGCGTCGATCTGGAACATGTCGATGGAAAGGGTATTGCTCACGGGGATGCTCCGGTCCAGGGCGGAGACGATGCCCGCCGTCATGGAATAGGTGAGCTCGCCCAGGGGATTGCCGATGACGTAGATCTGCTCGCCCACCTGGGTCTCCTCAAAGCTTCCCAGGGTGGCGTAGGGGAAGTTTTCCCCCTGGATCTTCAGCAGGGCCACGTCGCTGGCGCTGTCGCCCCCCACGATCCGGGCGGTATACTCCTGCCCGGACCAGAGCATCACCTTCACCGGCAGCTCCCTTTCCAGGGCGGTCTCGATCACGTGGTAGTTGGTGAGAAGATAGCCGTCGGCGCTGATCAGGAAGCCGGAGCCGGAGATGGCGCCCCTCGTCACCTGTCCGAAGATGTTGGTGGAGGTGGTGCTGGTGGTCACGCCCACGCAGCAGGGACTCAGCAGCCGGTAGATCTCCGAGGCGGGCAGCTCCCCCTCCATGGGAAGGGCGCTCAGGACCCGCTCGCCGGAGGGCGCCTGTGCCATCCGGTAGATGGGAGGCTTCTGGGAAAGGGGGATGATCCGCAGCTTCCCCAGCTCCCGCAGCGCCACCCCGGTCCCGTAGCCAAGGACGCAGAGGACCAGCACCAGCAGCGCGGCGAGAAAAAACCGTCCGCCCCGTTTTTTCCGCCGGGGGGCTTCGTTTTGATCGTAGCGTTCCATGGGCATCCTCCTTTTGGGGTAGTTTTTGCGGTTCCTTTGAAAACATGCGTTTTCAGAGAGTGGAGTTTGGAGAGTGGAGAGTGGAGTTGCGGTATCGCCTTCGGCGATGGATTTGAGTAAAAATTTAATAACCGCCGAAGGCGGCTCCTTCACTCCTCACTCCTCACTCCTAACTCCTCACTAGAAGAACGACATCTGCGCCGAATCCGGCATATCCCCAAAGGCTCCGGCGGACTTCAATTCTTCGATGTGGGTCTTGCTGACCTTCGGGCAGGCCAGGGCCACCTCCTCCACGGAGGTGAAGTCCCGGTCCCGCTTCTCATAGATGTCCCAGGCGGCGGCCTCCCCCAGGCCCGCGATGGCGGTGAAGGGGGGAATGAGGGTGTCCCCTTCGATGCGGAAGCGGGTGGCGTGGCTCTTTTTCAGGTCCACGGGGGCGAAGCGGAAGCCCCGGAGGTAGAATTCGTAGACCACCTCCAGGCCGATAAAGAGGTCCTTCTCCGCCTGCTTCAGCTCGTTCATGTTCCGCCCCAGCTCATTGATCTTCCGGCGCACCGCGTCCACCCCCGCCGAGGCGATCTTCAGGTCGAAGGCCGGACAGCGGATGGAGAAGTAGGCGCAGTAGAAGGCCAGGGGCATATGGACCTTGAACCAGGCGATGCGCAGGGCCATCATGACGTAGGCCACGGCGTGGGCCTTGGGGAAGAGGTACTTGATTTTCTTGCAGGAGTCGATGTACCAGCCCGGGACGCCCTTTTGGCGCATGTCCGCCTCCATGTCCTCCGCCAGGCCCTTGCCCTTCCGGACGGTCTCCATGATCTTGAAGGCCCGCTTGGCGGGGAGGTCGTAGTCGATGAGGGTGAGCATGATGTCGTCCCGGCAGCCGATGGCCTCGTCGACGGAAGCGGTGCCGCTGTCGATGATGTCCTTGGCGTTGCCCAGCCACACGTCGGTGCCGTGGGAGAAGCCGGACAGGCGTACCAGGGTGCTCATCTTCTCCGGCTGGGTGTCCACCAGCATTTCCCGGGTAAACTTGGTGCCGAATTCCGGCACGGCGATGGAGCCGGTGTGGCCGATGATGGGGTCTCCGTCCGGGATGCCCAGGGCCTCCGGCGTGCGGAAGAGGAGCATGGTCCCGGGATCGTCCAGGGGCAGCTCCTTCACGTCCACCCCCGTCAGCTCCTCCAGCATGTGGATCATGGTGGGGTCGTCGTGGCCCAGCATGTCCAGCTTCAGCAGGTTGGACTCCATGGAATGGTATTCAAAATGGGTGGTGATGATGTCCGTGTCCGGGTCGTCCGCCGGGTGCTGCACCGGGCAGAAGTCGTAGATGGATTTGTCCTGGGGGATGACCACCAGGCCGCCGGGGTGCTGCCCGGAAGTGCGCTTGACCCCGGTGAGGCCCAGGGCCAGCCGGGTCTCCTCCACCTTGGAGACCTGCCGCCCCCGCTCCTCCATGTATTTCTTCACATAGCCGTAGGCCGTTTTCTCCGCGATGGTGCCGATGGTCCCGGCCCGGAAGACGTGGTCGGCGCCGAAGAGCTCGATGGTGTCCCGGTGGGCCCTGGCCTGGTACTCCCCGGAGAAGTTCAGGTCGATGTCCGGCACCTTGTCGCCCCCGAAGCCCAGGAAGGTCTCGAAGGGGATGTTGTAGCCGTCCTTCGTGAGCCTTGCGCCGCAGACGGGGCAGTCCCGGTCCGGCATGTCCGGGCCGCAGGCGTAGTCCTTGCCGCTCTCAAAGTCCACATGGCGGCACTGGGGACAGCGGTAGTGGGAGGGGAGGGCGTTCACCTCCGTGATGCCGGACATGTAGGCCACGAGAGAAGAGCCCACGCTGCCCCGGCTCCCTACCAGGTAGCCTGCGGCGTTACTCTTCTGCACCAGCTTTACGGCGGACATGTAGATCACGTCGTAGCCCCGGGAGCAGATATTGCCCAGCTCCGTTTCCATCCGCTCCTTCACCAGGGCGGGGGGCTCGTCCCCGTAGAGGCGGTGCATCTTTTCATAGCAAAGGTCCTTGAGCTGCTGCTCGGAATTTTCGATCTTGGGGGGGAAGAGCCCCGTGGGGAGGGGGGCCACCTCTTCGATGCTCTCCGCGATGAGGTTCGGGTTCTCCACCACCACCTCATATGCCTTCTCCTCTCCCAGGTAGCTGAATTCCTCCAGCATCTCATCGGTGGTCTTGAAGTAGAGGGGCAGGGGCTCGTCGCAGTCGGAAAACTTGTTGCTCAGGAGGATCCGCCGGAACACCTCGTCCCGGGGCTCCAGGAAGTGTACGTCCCCGGTGGCCGCCACGGGCTTGCCCAGGAGGGAGCCCAGGAGCACCACCTTCCGGTTGTAGTCCTCCAGCTCCTCCTCGCTCTTCGCGGTGCCGTTTCGCAGCAGGAAGGCGTTGTTGCACAGGGGCTGGATCTCCAGGAAATCGTAAAACGAAGCGATCCGCTTCAGCTCCCGAAGGCTCCGGCCGCCGGTGATGGCCCGGAACAGCTCGCCCGCCTCGCAGGCGGAGCCCAGGATCAGCCCCTCCCGCAGCTCCATCAGCAGGCTCTTGGGGATGATGGGGTATTTTTTGAAGTGCTCCAGGTGGGCCCGGGACACCAGCTCGTAGAGGTTGCGGATGCCCTTCTGCTCCTTCACCAGGATGATGATGTGCTTGGGCTGCCGCTTCCCGTCGTAGTCCCGGCGCAGCTCCGAAATGAGGGGCCCCAGCTCCCCGATCCGCCCCAGGCCCCGCTCCCGCAGACGCCCGAAGAAGGCCTCCAGCAGCAGGCCGCAGGTGAGGGCGTCGTCGGAGGCCCGGTGGTGCCGGAACTCCGGAAGGCCCAGGTAGTTCGCCACGGCGTCCAGGCTGTTCTTCCGCAGATCCAGGAGGCTCTGGCTGAGAATGAGGGTGTCGATGCTGGTCTTGTCGAAGGGGATGCCCTGCCGGAAACAGGCCTCGGCCAGAAAGCCCATATCGAAGTCCGCGTTGTGGCCGCAGAGGACCCGGTCCCCGGCGAAGTCCAGGAAGGCCCGGACGGCCTCTCCTTCCTTGGGCGAGGCGGCCACGTCCTCGTCCCGGATGCCGGTGAGGTTCGTGATCTCCGCGGGGATGGGCCGGTCCGGGTCCACAAAGGTCTGGAAGCGCGCCAGTTCCTTCCCCTGCTTCATGAGCACGGCGCCGATCTCGATGATCCGGTCCCGGTCGGAGCGCAGGCCGGTGGTCTCCAGGTCGAAGACCACGAATTCATCCTCGAAGGAGGCGTCCTGCTCCCCGGAGACGGCCACCCGGTCGTCCACGTCGTTAGTGTAATAGCCCTCCAGGCCGTAAATGACCTTGATGCCGTATTTCTTCCCGGCAGAGCACAGCTCCGGATAGCCCTGCACGATCCCGTGGTCCGTGAGGGCGATGGCCTTATGGCCGAAGCGGGCGGCGGTCTCCACCAGCTTCGTGATGTCGGTAAGGCCGTCCAGCTGGCTCAGGCGGCTGTGGGCGTGGAGCTCCACCCGCTTTTCTCCCTCGGCCAGGTCCTCCCGCCTGGGCTTAGGGAGGCGCAGCACCCCGGTGGGGGCCATGGCGATGTCCCCGTGCCAGCGGTCGTAGCTCACGTCCCCGCCCACGGAGACGTACATCCCGTCCTGGATGTCCTCCAGAGGCTTGTCCCCGTCCTGGAGGAAGCGGGAGACACGAATGCTCCCCTCGTCGTCGGTGACGTTGAAGGAGAGGATCTTCCGGCCGCCCCGGGTCTCCTTCAGCTCCCGTCCGAAGACCTCCCCGGTGATCACGCTCCGCCCGGATTCCGGGGTAAGCTCCGAGATGGGCGTGGCCTTTCCCTGCAGCTTCCGGCCCCAGAGCTGCCTGGACTTCTCCTTGTCCGCCTTCTTTCCCCGGGTATCCGGGACGAAGGGGCGGAGGTCCATCCGGGACAGGTTGTAATTGCGGGCGATGTACTCCTCCGCGGTGCTGACGGCCACGGGGGCCGGCGGCTCCGGGAACTCTACGGACAGGGACATGACCGCCCGTTCCCGGTCCACCTGGGCCTCGAAGATCGTGGCCTGGGCAAAGGGCCGGAGGATGGCCTCGTTTCCGCTCCCCTCCGACGGAGCGCAGAAGGGAAACATTTCCAAAAAAGCGCAGCGTACCTGTCCCATGTTATCTCCCAAGTTTCCGAAATAAGCGAACCGTTCCGAATGAGTGAGGAGTTAGGAATGAGGAGTCAGGAGTTGTGGTGCGCCGCCTTCGGCGGCGGAATTAAAAAACATCCCGAAGGGATACCTTAACTCCTCACTCCTCACTTCACACTCCTCACTTTTAATAAAACGTCGCTAAAGTGTTTTCCGGCTTTTCCGCCTTGTCGCAGGTGACCACCATCAGGCAGGGGAGGGGCTCTCCCTGCTTCGTATGCCCCAGGGAGACCTGGGCGGTGAGCTCCACCCAGCTGCCGGGGACGGGGGTGTTGGATTCACTGGCGATGGCGGGGAAGCCCAGGAAGGCGATGTCCGCCTCGCAGCAGGTCATCACCTGCCGCCCGAAGCCGAAGTGGCCCTTCCGCTTGTCCTTGCTCTTCACGGCGAAGCCCCGGAGACGCAGGATCTTCCCGTCGTATTTCTCCGGCTCTTCCGAGATGTCCCGTTCCCACTCGGCGTAGTCCCGGTCTTCGATCTCCACGATGGGAGCGGAGAGGTCGTAGGGCAGCTCGATGGGGGTATCGTCGTACTCCTCTTTCCCGCCGGGGGACTGGAAATAGATGGGGACCTGGCGGGAGGCGGCCCGGACGATTTTCCGCAGGGCGTCCCGGTCTGCCTTGGCGTCCGCCCGGTTAAAGACCACCACGGTGCTCTCCCGCAGCTTGTCCGCCGTCAGGGCCCGCATGTTGTTGTTGTAGGTCACGAAGCTCCGGGCGTCGGCGATGACGAACTTCCGGAAGGGATACCAGTTCTCCGGCATCTTCTGGAAGAAGTCCACCTCCTGCCACATGCCGTTGAGCTCCACCATGATGGTGTTGCAGTCGGTCTTGTCCTCCAGGGCGGCCAGATGCTCCAGCGTCACGTCCTCCCAGCCCTCCAGCTGCTCCACGAAGATGGCCCGGCCGGGGGGCGGCGTCAGCTCCTCCATGCCCTCCTCCGTCTGGAGGATGAGGATGCGCAGATCCTCCGGCAACTTGGGGTCGTCGATCAGGCTCTGGATGTAGGTGGTCTTGCCCCCCTCCAGGTAGCCCTCGAAGAAGTAGACCCCGATGTCCTCCCGTTTCTTGCTTTTTGCCATGTCAGATCCCTCCGAACAGCGCGCTGAGGGCGTCCTCCTTCAGCTCCGCGCCGATGACCACCAGCCGCCCCGTCACCTGAGCCTCACCCCGGCGGAGGCTCTTCTCCCCGGGCACGAAGTCGAAGTAGAGCCACTCCCCGTCGCTGGCGGGCAGGATTCCCTTAGAGCGGAGGACCGCACCGTACTTCTCCTCGTCGTTCAGCGCCTCCAGGATCCCTTCCAGCTCGGCTTCCGAATAGGCCCTGGCCGTCTCCCGGCCCCAGGAGGTGAAGACCTCGTCCGCGTCGTGCTCCCCGTCGTGGTGATGGTGGTGATGGTGGTCGTGGTGATGATGCTCGTGGTCGTCGTCATGGTCATGGTCGTGGTGATGATGCTCGTCATCATCGTCATCATCGTCATGATGGTGGTGATGCTCATGCCCGTGCTCATGGTCGTCATCGTGGTGATGATGCTCGTGGTCGTGGTGATGCTCCCGGCACTCCTCACAATCGCAGTCCTCGTCGTGCTCCTCCGGGACCTCGGCCTTCAGCAGGGCCTCCTGCCAGTTGGTGCTCTGCCGGGCGGCCTCGGCGATCTGCTTTCCGTCCAGCTGCTCCCAGGGGGTGGTGACGATGCTGGCGCCGGGGTGGATCTCCCGGAGAAGGGCAAGGGTCGCCTCCAGCTTTTCCGGGGAAATATCCCCGGTGCGGCTCAGGACGATCAAGTCCGCCGCCTCCACCTGGTCCTTATAGAATTCCCCGAAGTTCTTCAGGTACATCTTCGCCCGCAGAGCGTCCGCCACGGTAATCTTGCTGCCGGGCCGCCAGTCGTCCCGGTCCAGCTTCTTCACGGCGGCGTCCACGTCGCTGAGCTTCCCCACGCCGCTGGGCTCAATGAGAATGCGGTCGGGGTGGAAGCGCTCCATCACCTCGCTGAGGGCCTTGGAGAAGTCCCCCACCAGGCTGCAGCAGATGCAGCCGGAGTTCATCTCCGTGATCTGGATGCCCGCCTCCTTCAGGAAGCCGCCGTCGATGCCGATCTCCCCGAATTCGTTCTCGATGAGCACCAGCTGCTGCCCGGCATAGGCCTCCTTGATGAGCTTCCGGATGAGGGTGGTCTTGCCTGCGCCCAAAAAACCGGAGATGATATCAATTTCCGTCATGGTAACATTCACCTCTGTCAGACCCCAGGTCCGCCCCAGGGCGGAGGCCGGGGTCCATATTTCGTAATCTTAATTATATCCCCTTTCCACGGCCTGCGCAACCATTTTTGGCGGGGTGACGGTGTCAGGGAAAAATCAAGCTCTCAATGCACACAAATTTTCCCCTCGGAAATTGTCTAAAATGCACAAGCTAAAGTGGCTGCCGCAGATCCATTTCTCCCGCGCCAGCCTACAAGCCCTATTCAATTCAGGCATTTTCCGGTGTTCCCTCGCTCTCCCGGCCCCGACGGGCCGCGCAGTTCACGTTCTTCCGTTCTGCCTTATGCAGCAACAAATTGCTCAACTGTATCGAAGGAAGCCACAGGAACAATGGTTGAGTGGGAATCCTGCCGTGTGTTTTCGTAGTCAATAAACTCAACTTTAAATCCGTATTTTTCAGCTAATACAGAAAGTTCATAGTCTACCCGCTTACGGGCAAGTGTTTGTGACTTCGACGTCAGGCTGTGATACTCCATTGACCGACCAAGACAGTTTCGTGCGATATGGTCATGCCTCCCAGCGGATGCGGCAGAAGTCCGCGGACCGGATGGAACGGTACATTCAGGATGTGCTGAAGGAATAAAAGCGATAAAGGCCGAATAAAGGCCGACAAAAAATCGGAGAGTCCTGAAACCCTTACGGCACAAGGCTCTCCGTGGCGGAGAAGGAGGGATTCGAACAGCCCGAGAGGACGTGTTGCCAAAGTCCCGCTCGTGCCCCAAAAACCCCGCAAGTCCTTGATTTACAAGGCTCTCCGCTGGTTCCATATCTTACCGTGTGTTGCCGCGTGTTGGCTGGTTTTATCGTGGTAAGGGTCCCAATAAGGGTCAAAATAACACCGGCAAAACAGAATAATACGCAAAGAAATGAATAATCCGGAAGCAATTATAAATGCTATATTATTATACATCTATGAGGCTCGGAATGCAACCAATTTCGGAGCTGCAGCGCCTGCGCCGCCTGCGGCTGTGTTTATGCTGACCCAGCATTTCTTGACTGCCCTGGAGTCAAACTTTCGTGATGGTCACAATATACCCGTCGGCAGCGTTGGGCCTCAGTTGTCGCGGTTATTGGAACTTAAAATACTAACTGTACAAGCAGCATATAGATCGCCGTACCCGCAAGGATACTCAGCAAGGACCTGTGCTTCCAGATCTGCAGCAGAACGACGGCCAGTACTGCAATGAGTTCCGGGAGCCCGAAGGGAAACGAAAATACCGCCGTACTTCTCAGACAGTATATTACCAGCATCCCGATAATCGCGGGCGGCAGGACTCTGCCCAAATACGCGACGTATGGCGGCACCCGCTTTCGGAAAACGATGAAGGGCAGAAAACGGAGCAGTATCGTGAAAGCCGACATGACGGCTACAAGGACAGCAGAATGTCCCATACTGTTCATGTGTCCGCCTCCCTGTTTTCCAATCGCCCACGGAGCAGAGACAGAACCAGCGTGATCAGCAGCATGGCAGGAATGAGGAATCGCTCCGGCCCGAAAACAGCCAGGGAAAGCAGCGTGGCGCAGAGACCGGTCAGCGCCGGGATGCGGTTGTCCGCCTTGATCCACTGCTCCACGAAGGACGTGAGGAAGAGCGCAGTCATGCTGAACTCTATCCCCTTCGCGGAAAAAGGAAGGACTGCCCCCAGCAGGCTTCCCAGGACGCTGCCGACCACCCAGTAGCTGTGGTTGAAAGCGGAGACCAGGAAGCGGTAGGATTCAGCTTCCACTCCCTCCGGCACGATTCCGTCGCAAAGCAGCGAGTAAGTCTCATCGGTCAGCGCGAAAACCAGATAAGGCTTATAGCGCCCGGAATCCTTATAGACCCGGATCATGGAGATGCTGTAAAACAGATGGCGGGCATTCACCATTATGGTCGTCAGAATCGTCGTGATCACCGAGGCCCCGCCGGCCAGCAGCCCCACGCCCACATACTGCATGGAGCCAGCGAAGATCAGCAGGCTCATGGCGAGCGTCCACAGAAGTCCAAACCCCGCAGCATGCATCAGCACGCCGAAGCCGATCCCCAGCACGACGTAGCCCGCCATGACGGGGATCGACTTTACAAACGCCTGTCGGACCGTTTTTCGGCTCACGGTCTGGTCCTGTCCCTGCCTCAGAGGTAGAAAACGGTTTCCGCCAACGGCTTCCTGTTCCCGTGGTTGGGCAACGGTCCGGAACATTCCGCAGCGTATCCGAGATCCATCAGCATCAGGATCTCCTCGTTTTCCGGCAGGCCAAGGTCTTTTGCCACGGCTTCCGGATCGAGGAAATTGAGCCAGCAGCTGTCCACACCCTCATCTGCCGCCGCCAGGATCATGTGAGTCGCGACGATGGTCGCGTCCTCCGCGCCGGAATCCTTCTTCCCGCCGGGATAAGTAAAGACGTTGTTCCTGTCATATGCCACGACGAGGACCGTCGGTGCGCCGTAACGGCAGGGGGTGGCTTTGTCGATCTTCGCCAGCGCCTCTTCCGACTGAAGGACATAGATCCGCTGCTCCTGGAGGTTCTTCGCCGTCGGGGCCAGACGTCCGGCTTCCAGGATCGCGTTCAGCTTATCCGGTTCGACCTGGCGGCTGCTGTACTTCTTGCAGGAATAACGACTCCTTATCACTTCTTTGAATTCCATATGTATACCTCCTATTAAAACCTTTTCTATTCGCCCAGCGCATTTAACGACCACATGGGGTCCTTCAACAAGGCCCTGCCGACGCCGATGAGGTCCGCCACGCCTTCCTGCAGCAGGTTTTCCATGTCCCGGGCTTCGGTCACGCCGCCTGTCAGGATGACCGGAACAGACACAGCCGTTTTCGCGGCAAAGCTGAGATCTTTCAGATATCCGGGTTCTGTATGACCCGGACGCATAAAGCCCGTCGTGCCGCCGGAGATGTCGATCAAGTCCGTACCGGCAGCTTCAAAAGCTTTGACTGCCTCGGGGATATCCTCGATCCTGCTCCCGCCCTCCTCGAAATCGCAGGCGCCGAAGCGGATCGCTATAATGAAAAACTCACCGACGGCTTCCCGCACCGTGCGGATGATCTCACAGTGCAGCCGCGTGCGGTCCGCCATGGACTTTGCGGAGTACTCGTCATCCCGATGATTCATCAAAGGCGAATAGAACTGATTGAGGAGGTATCCGTGGGCCGAATGGAGCTCCGCGCCGTCGAATCCGGCTTCCTTTGCGCGGACCGCCGCAACGGTGAAGGCCTCGACGACCGCCCGGATCTGGTCACGGTCCATTGCCTCAGCCATACCGTCCTTTGCCGGCATGGCGCTGGGGCCTGCCGGCGGCAGTCCGGTATCCATCGCCTTGACCCCGGCGTGGTTGAGCTGGGCAATGACTGCAGAGCCTTCCCCGTGGATCGCGTTTGTCAGCTTCCGGTAAGCCGGAATAACGAAATCCTCCGCCATGGACAGCTGGCCCGGATGGGCCATGCCCTGAAGCATGACGTACTCGTGCTCGACGATGACCAATCCGGTCCCTCTTGCCCGCTGCCGGTAATACTCGACCATTTCCTCGCCCGGCGCGCCGTTTACGGCCTTGCCTGTCGCCATCGGCGGCATGACGATTCGATTTTTCAGGACCCGCCCGCAGATATTGATTGGTTCTTGATAGAGCATTCTCTCATCTCCCTTATTTATGTATACAGCACCACGCCGATTCTCTGTTCCCCCCTGACATTCTTCCCTATCGGTAGATACATCTGCAGAGATTACAGGATGTGCTTCCCGGTCGTGAAAGCAAGCTCAAGCGCCTTTGGAAACGCTTCTTCACGCAGCTCCAGCTTGTGTGCTCCGGGGATACCGGCCATCTCATATTGGGAATAATCCTTCACCTGAGCGGTGTCACATACGGGATGGATGGTAACGGTTCCGTTGAAGGAGCGGAACGGGGCGAAATACGCTTCCATCTTCGCCAGGTAGTTCCGATCGTATGAGTCTCTGGTCTCGCCCATGGTCAGGAAGACATCAACGTCTATCTTTCCGGTGAAAATGGAAGAAAAGCTGTTGTAGGACAGGGTGGGATATACGACCCGTTCCAGAAAACAACGCAGCTGGCCTGTGGGTTCTCCAAAGTAGATTGGGGAACCCATAATTAGATGATCTGCCCGGTGAACGTGTTCGATCACCGGCGAGAGTTCGTCCTTGAAGAAGCACCTGCAGGGATTCTCAAGCCCTTTCCTCTTGCAGGCAAGGCAGCTGCGGCAGCCGGTAAAGCGCAGATCGTAGATCGACGTATTCCGTTTCAGCGCCGGCAACTTCCGCACCCTTCTGCGCGGACTTCAGCAACTGCGCCGTGTTCCATTCCTTCCTCGGGCCTCCGTTGACGATCACTGTTTTCATCGCAAGTCTCCTTTCACCGTGCACCGGCAGCCGTCACATTTCCACAGGCACAGACCAGGTGCCGTTCGGCTGGTACTCCGCCGTATAAACGGCGCAGTTCTTTATGTTTTTGGACCAGTAGCTGCCTCCCGAAGCAGGGGTCAGATACTCCAGGATCCCTTTCATGGCGATCGCGTGGGTGGAGATCAGGATATTGTCCGTCGTTCTGCAACGGTCCTCCATAAACTCACCGCCTCGCCTGACCACACTGTCCAGGGGTTCCATCCCCTCCGGCGCGGGATTGTGGACGAAATCCCGGAAGAAGGTCATAACCTCCGGTCCAAGCTCACGGAGCCCTTTCCCCTCATACGGTCCGTATTCCATTTCGATCAGCCGTTCGTCGATGATCGGCTTCAGATCCGGGACAATGATCTCAGCCGTACGTACCGCACGGATCAGCGGACTGGAATAGACCACGTCAAAGGAAATGTCTTTCAGCCTTTCCGCCGCTTCCTCCGCCTGCCGGATGCCGGTCTCATTCAGGGGATGATTGCTTCTGCCTTGCAGAACATTCGTAATGTTCAGCTCTGTTTGACCGTGCCGGATGATGTAGATCATGTTTCCCTCCGTTTGAAAACTCGCACTTCGTCTTGCCTCGCTCAGCTTTGCGGCGTGTTTTTCTTTGCTTTCGGCTTGATGCTGGCGGCGTAGGCGCTGTTGCAGAGGCCCAGCACCGCCGAGATGATGAAGAGGGTCTCGATCCCCACGGTCTGCCAGATCCAGCCCCCGAAAAGGGCGATCAACACCGTGATCATGTGGTTGACGGAAATGCCCGTGGAGAGGGTGGCTTTCGTCTCCTCCGGGGAGTCGGAAATGTCCTGCACATAGACGTTGGAGGCCATGGACGCCAGAGAGATGATGGAATCCAGCACATAGTTCACGCAGCATACGGCAAAGGCGATCTCCCTGGGGAAAAGATGATGGGCAAACCCGTAAAAGAAGCAGACGATGACCAGGATCAAGGTGTCGGAGATCATGATGATTTTATAGCCGATCCGGTCGATCAGCTTGCCGATCAGCGGGGAGAGGAAAAAGCCGGCGATGGCGGAAACGGCAAACAGCAGGCTGATGACCCGGGCGTCCGCGCCGTAAAACAGGATTAGTACATAGGGGCCGAAGGTGAAAAAGACCTGCTTCCTTGCCCCGTAGAACACCTCCAGCATGTAGTACTTCCGGAACTTCTTCCGGAAATAGAAGCGGCTGACCGTCTTATCCGTCTCGCTTTTGCCGTGGAGCCCGAAGGCCAGCACCGTCCCGATGGCGGTCAGGATCGTGGCGACGAGGAAAAAGGCCCGGAAGGGGGTTTTTCCTGCCAGCAGGGACAGGGTAACGATCACCACCGCGTACCCTGCCAGAGTGCCGATCTGATTGACGGAGCTCTGATATCCCAAAGCGACGCCGCCGCTGTCCGGCCGGGCGTATTGCAGCGTCATGGTGTTTTTCATCCCCAGCTGGATATGCTCGCCCAGGGAATAGACACAGATCGCCAGGGTCACCAGCAGCTTGGTCGGCGATACCAGGGCCAGCATGCCCATGCCCGCCAGCATCACCAGCGCGCCGATCTTATAGAGGCTTTCCGCGGAAAGTGTGTAGAAGATCGCCAAGAGCAGGACCAGCAGAAGGCCAGGCAGCTCCCGGAAGAATTCCGCCAGACCCCGCTCGAATTCGCCCATGACCACGATATTCGCCAGGTAATTGTCGATGACGCCCTTATAGATGCCATATCCCAGCCCCATGGTCAGGATGGCAAGGAAAAGCCACTGGAATCCGGACTTCTCCTGAAATACCGCTTTGATCTTTTTCATTAATTGACCCGCCTTTGGAAACACCCTGCCGCAGGAACGCACGCATCCGCCCATGGGCGGAGAGATGCGTGCGTTGCGGTTTCTGTGACAGCGCAGCCTTTCTCAGAGGGATGCGCCGAAAGCTTTGACTTCATTTGCTGCTTCTTCGGTGCCGGAACGCTTGCCGTCGTATTCAAAGATGCCCAGACTCTCTGCCTGAATGAAGCCGAGGATGCCCCTGTACTGTGTCTCAATGGCGGCATAGACGTTGGGCGAGCCGGAGGTCAGGAGCAACGCCCACTTTTTGGCAGCCGGAGCACCGACGGCATAGAAGCGGGAAACCACCGACTGCAGCTGCCCGGTCAGGCCGTGATAATACACGGGAGAGGCCAACAGGAGCACATCCGATTCCGCCAGAGCCGGGTAAACCTCAGCCATGTCGTCCTTCTGGATGCAGGTTCCGCCGCCCTTCGTGTGACAGTATTCGCAGCCCTTGCAGCCGCCGATCTTCATGGTGCCCACCTGAAGGACCGAAACCTGATGACCTTTGCCCTCTGCGCCTTCCTTAAAAGCTTCGATCAGGGCGGCGGTGTTTCCCTTGGGGCGGGGGCTTCCGTTCAATACTACTATTTTCATTTTTGACCTCCTTGGCATTTTATATTGTTTTGTGAATCTTAATTACTGAAATAGATAGTTTTCCAGATTTCATCGGTCCTCCGCACTACTCCACCCGGACGCTGAATTCCTTCACCATCCCGTGCGCGCCGAAGATCCTCCATTCCCCCGGACCCAGTCTTTGCAGGATCGCGCTGCGCTCCGCGGCGCAGAGAGCCGGGTCCGTATCCACGCCGGTCATCAGCACGGGAGCATACTTGTTGTACTCCGCCTGTTCCCGTGTCATGCCGTGCATATTGACGTAGATGTCGCCGGTGAAAGCCACGTGGCGGGCGTAGTCGATGAGCACCGTCTCGCCCGGCAGATGGCCGCCCTTGCCCTGATAGACCTCAAAGTGCAGTTCCCCGAAGTCAAAGAAGCCTGCCTGCTCCAGGGGCTGGGTCTGCTCACCCTGCACATCCCAGAGGGCCGTGATCCGTTCCGGCGCGGGCGGGCGATAACAGGTCAGGGCCTTGCAGATATTCACATACGGCCTGTGGAGCGGGTTTTGCTCCCGGTATCCGTTTTCTCCCCTCGCTTCCAGCGCCAGGCAGTCCATGGTTTTCCGCGTCGCCAGCACCTCGTCGAACAGAGGCAGCAGGCCGCAGTGATCCACATCCGCGTGGGTGATGAAGATGCGCTTTTTCATTTTCTCCCAGCCGGGCAGCAGTCTGCGGAAGATGCGGAGCATTTCATCCTCGTAGAGCGCATAGCCGCAGTCGATGAACAGCGTTTCCTCCCCGCTTTGCAGGATCGCCGTATTGCTGCCGCAGGGGGGCTCGATCAGGGTAATTTTGGTATTCTCCGCGACCTTGTGCTCCGTGATCCGCGGCTCGAAGGCTTCTCCCCGGCACTTGGAGAGAAGCTCCGCAAAGCGGCTGATGCTCTCAAAGGTCTTGGAGGGAGGCAGGCCGTTTTCGTCCAGCAGCTGCATCACCAGGTTGGAATTCACCAGCAGGGCATCCCGCTTTTCTTCCGGAAGGCCGGTCAGCTGCATCAGGGCGGAAACAAAGACCTGATAGAAAATGCTGTTGTCGAACACCCGCTCGGAGCGGTTGTAATCCAGTACCCGAACCGGGCAAAGCTCCTGCGCTTCTTTCAGGAAGGCCGTCAGCGTTTCCTCCCGGTCCACGAACAGGCCCATTTTGAAGGCCTGATACGCACTGCCGTTTTCCTGGGAGCTGATGTAGGAGATATTCAGGCGATACCCGTGGATCAGACGAAGGACCTCCGTCACGCTGCCCGGAACATCCGGCAGCATGAATTCCAGCAGGACGACGCCGTTTTCGTTTTTGTCCGTCTGGAGATAGCCGATCTTCGTGAGCTCAAGGTCGGCTTTTTCCAGCTGCCCGGCTTCCCCCTCGGCGTCAATGAAAAGCGTATGGGAATCGACGGCTTTGTTGTAGCTGACGCGGGTGATGTTGATCCCCAGACCGGCGAAGCATTCGCTGGCTTTCAGAAAAGCGCCGATCTGATCCGGCATCGTCGTGATATAGGTCTTCTTCATGATTCGGTCTTCCTTTTTGCTGCACAGGATGAGAGCTTCGCCGGATCAGACGCCGAAATGCTCCCGGTTGTATCTCTCGATCTCCTCATGGATCACGGGCAGGACATGGGAGAAAATGGTGCCGGGGCCGCCGTAGGTATAGCTGGGGATGAAGTTATGCAGCTGGCCGTAGCTGTCCAGCACCCTGCGCATTTCCCGGCGGATCTCCTCTTCCGTGGAGTCCTCCCGATCGATCACGGAGCTGACGCCGCCCATCAGGGCCATGCGCCCGTCCAGCCGGCGGCTCAGCCCCACGATGTCGTTGGTGGGAAGTACCCCCTGCCAGATATCGATGCCGATCTCCGCCATATCCTCCGCGATAGGCTCACAGAACGAGTCCGCATGGTGCATCACCAGCACGCCCTGGCTGTGAAGGTAAGTGTAGAGCTTGCGGAAGGGTTCCTTGAAGAACGCACGCCAGGTATCCGGATGCATGAACATGGCATGTTCGCTTCCCCAGTCGTCATGGGAACAAATCACATCCGGGTGCAGGTTTTCAACGATGAGCTTCATGTACTCCAGACGAAAATCCGTGACTGCCTCGATGATCTCGTGCATCTCCTCCGGATACAGCAGGAGATTCATCAGGGTATCCTCAAAGGTCATGAGCATATGCAGCTGCTCAAAGATACCGGTGCCCATGACGGTCATGGACAGATAGCCCTCCGGGATCGCTTCCTTGTTCTTCCGGGCGGTCTCCCAGCCCTGGGAACAATTGGCCCGGAGATCGGGCACCTTCACATACCGCTCCCATTCCTCGATATTCCGGATCACCTGGTTTTCCGGCGTGACGATGGGGATGGCTGCGGGCTGATCCTCCGGAAAGGAAATGTAGGTCCCCCAGCGGTCATAGGAGTTGGTGCCGCGCACCCGGTTTCCCCGGACGAACTGGAAAACGGGATCGCCGCCGATGGGGCGAAAGGGGGTAAAACAGACAGGCAGCCGCTCCGGATGCCCGCCCTTGCGGATGGTTTCCAACAGGTTGTCTTTCGGACTGAGCATAAACCTCCACCTCGCTTTGTTGATCTCTTATTCCTACTCCTCGGCCTCTTCAGCGCTGAGTGACCTGGAGACGTCTACGATTTTCTCCGCTATCCGGATGAATGCTTCCGTATCTTCCGCGCCCAGAGCTTCGATGACGGCGGAGGCCCGCTTGTGGGTGCGCGCATAAACCGCTTCCAGATACCGCTCTCCTTCCTCTGTCAGTTTGACGATGATCCTTCTTCGGTCGGTCGGGTCGATGCTGCGTTGAATGAGGGCCCGATCCTCCAGCGTTTTCAACAAGCGGGCGACCCGCGCGGTGCTGACGGACATGGCCTCGCTGAGTTCACTGGGCAGGACAAGGTCGCTCTGGCGCTTCAAATGCATCAGAAGGCACAGTTCCCCCCGGGACGCCGCCACGCAGCTGCGGCCTTCTTCGCAGCCCACCAGCTGCCGCAGGGACGCCATAAGCCGTTCTTCCCTCTCTGTCTGATCCATAATTCCTCCGCCGGACAGTTCAAAAGCCTGCCCTTTCTTTCACGAGTCGATCGTGTCCTGCAAACATTTCACAACACAAGGTTAATATCTAACCAGAGTTAATAATAGTGTTCCCCAGGATGTTTGTCAATGCAGAATCGGCGCATTGTCAACACTTGCGCCGTTTAAGCAAGCATGTTATCTTATACTTCTGTCCGTTGCCTACCCAGTTGGTTTTCCGGGCACAAGCCTGTTGGGAACGTCAGTTTCCCTCAATACGGTTTCTGATGCAACCTTTTCTTCCGCAAGGAATAGAGAAGCCGGGCCTCCCCGGCAAAGCGGCAGGAAAGACCCGGCAGAGATAATCTTCAGACTTATTCCTCGGAAAGCAGACTCAGAATCGCCATCTTCGTCCATATTTCGTTTTCCCATATACGTACCGTTCTCCCGGTGACCTCGCAGATCATTGACGGTTCCGCTCCGGAGTTGTCGATCACTCTGGTTCTGTCAGCAATACGGACCAGTTTCGCGAGGTTTTTCAGAGACTTAGTATATCTGCCTCTGATTTTCTCTTCCGGGACATCGTGTCCACCGGAACGTACCCGTTCCCGTACACGCTGAACGTTAATCTCGCTGCTGCTTGTCAGCACGAAAACGGCATGGATCTCATAACCGGCTTCTTTTGCCCGCCGCAGCAGTTCCAGATTCCGGTCGGTGGAAAGGACGGTCTCAAAAGTAAAGTCCTGTCTCCCCGCCATAAGGATATTGCGGATCTTTTCCGCTTCCTGAGCGGCAGCCAGATCGGAGCAACCGGATACACGCTTGATGTCATCTGCATTCACATAGATGCCGACGATCGGCAGTCCCTTTGTTACCGTTGATTTACCGGAGCCGTTCGGCCCGGCAAAGACCAGGAACTTTGGCCGGTTTTCGATCTCCATTTCAGAGGACTTATTCCACGTGCCCGTCCGGATAGACCTTCATGATCTTGCCTGTTTCCTCGTCCAGTCGGGTAATATAGGGCATATTCGGAAGAGTATCCCGCTCAGCGACAGCCTTGCGGCATGCAGCCTGAAACTCATCGGAATCCAATTCAAATACGGTTTTTTCCGCTGTTTCCAGCCGAACCGGAAAGAAAAAGCCTTTCTCAGCATTGAATTTGCGAACAAGTATATTGATGACTGCATTGAGCGTCAGACCCATTTCAGAAGCGATCCTGGTCGTTTCCTCCCGGACTTCATCGTCCATTCGGATAGATGTAGTCGACATGATCATCCCTCCTCAGTAAGCAGTATAGCATAGGCAGACCCAGTTTACAATACAAACGGCATCAATAATATTGCATATCCGGAAAGCAATAGTTTGGTAACCGGCGTTTTCGCAGTAGTCATAGTAATAGTGAAGAATGTCAAAGTAATTATATCCCTGCAAAGCTAAATACTATGAGAATAAGCTCTTTTTTTCTGTGACTGTCGGTCGGCAATGCACCGTTTGTAGGAAGCAGGGTTTTGTGATTGTACTCGTTTGGCGGGCAATACCTATATTGCCCGCCAAACTTAAACGCGCTCTTGCATTTTATCAGCCGAAGGTTCCTACGCCCCAAGGCCAATACCCGTACATTCCTATTATGTTATTATAGCCTGTTGCAGCCAAGGAAAGAATTGGCTGGTAATTTCCGGAAAGATGATATGAGTATGAAAAAGGGATATCATTTGGTTTTCGATACCATTCTATTTCATCGTACTGGTTAAGTCCGTATGTGAATGTTCCCCAATCTTCAACTTCAGTGACATGGACGACAGCATACAAAAGATAGAAAGAGAGAAAGCCGATGAGAATTCTTTTCCTCCATTTGAGTGATTTACATATCGAAAACGAGCTGGGGCTGAATCTTCCGAGGGTTCAGTCTTTGGTTCAGTCTTTGCAGGGATTCGATCATGTCGATGGAATCGTAATCGCCATCTCCGGTGATCTGGCCAGAAACGGGAAACGCGACGAGTACAGGCTAGTCTCCCTCTTTATGGACTGCCTGCTCATGAAAATAACGGACTCCTATGCATTGGACAGCAAGGATATCAAGATACTTCTGATTCCGGGCAACCATGATATTGATTGGGGCGATTCTCGTTCTATCAATCCGGCAAGCATACGGCAGCTGAGCAACCTCGGCCTTCATTCGGCTTACCAGACAGAACTGGAAAAGATGGATTCCTTTTTTTGGTACTCAAACAAGCACGGTTGTTTCAACATGAGCCGTTTTCAACGGGAAGAGAACCAGGTTTTCACGCGGAAGATCCTTCATTTCAGCAGCGGCTATCGCATAGAAGCAAACCTGATCAACACCGCCCCCTTTTCCTGCGAAAACGACGATGGACTGCATTATCTTCCGCCAACTGCGCTTTATGAGTTTTCCAAGCCTTCCAACGCGGACCTGGCCTTGGTGATGATGCATCATTCGCCAGACTGGTTCCCCTTTGACATGAAAAAGCAAATCTGCCAGAGTATTAACGAGCGTTGCTCTCTCGCGTTTTACGGACACGATCACGTTCCCGGCTCGGAGGTGATTAGTCTCCAAGAAAGCATAAAACTTTTTGAAGAAACGCTCGTAAAAGGCGATTGTTTGCTTGCTGTTGCCCTTTTCCATCTGGTAGAGGATAAACTTGCTCCTGGCAAAGTCAATGGAAATATCGCTGAATTCTTCATCATTGATAAGACGCTCTACGCCTCTCCGCTGTGCCTCTTTCCGCTGTTCTTCCTTTTTTGTCGTAAGTTTTCTTTTTGACATATCGTTCCCTCCAAAAGTATTCTACCATCTGCGATACACGATTAGCAAGAAACGATTACCAAAAAGTAGATACACGATTGCTCCTATTTTGAGCGATTTCTACGGCGGAAAAAGAACTAGCCCCAAAGTCCCAAAAACCTAGGTTTTTAGCGACTTTGAGGCTTGGCGGAGAAGGTGGGATTCGAACCCACGATACCCTTTTGGGGTATACACGATTTCCAATCGTGCGCGCTCGACCAAACTACGCGACTTCTCCACGCATTGCTCGAAAGCTCCACCATTATAAAGGATTCCCCCGGCAAAGTCAACCGTTTTCTGCAAAAAGAAAGACGGTGAATGGAAGCCGCGATAGCAAGGTTTTTCCAAGCTTCCTGTCGAAGATTGCAGTTTTTTCTCCGATGTGGTAGGATAACGGCAGAGCACAATCTGCTTTGACAGCTGAGAGCCGGATCGGGGGGAAGAAGCCGTGAAAATGCTGGGCATCGACGTGGGGTCTACCACCCTCAAGTGTGCCGTGCTGGACGAGGGGGGCGCGCTGCTCCATTCGGAGTACATGCGCCACTTTTCCCGGATCCCGGAGCACCTGGGGCGGCTCCTGGAGGGCGTCATGGAGCGCTTCCCCGGGGAGGAGATGGCCCTCTCCCTCTCCGGGAGCGCGGGCATGGGCCTCAGCCAGGAGCTGGGGCTGCCCTTCGTCCAGGAGGTCTACGCCGAGCGCATCGCCGTCCGCCGCCTGCGGCCGGAGACGGACGTGGTGGTGGAGCTGGGGGGCGAGGACGCCAAGCTCCTCTTCCTTACCGGGGGCTTCGAGATGCGCATGAACGGCACCTGCGCCGGGGGCACCGGGGCCTTCATCGACCAGATGGCCTCCCTGATGCAGATCAGCGTGGACCAGCTGAATGCCCTGGCGGAAAAGCATGAAAAGCTCTACACCATCGCCTCCCGCTGCGGGGTCTTCGCCAAGTCCGACGTCCAGCCCCTGCTGAACCAGGGGGCGAAGAAGGAGGACGTCTCCGCCAGCATCCTCTACGCCGTGGTGAACCAGACCGTGGCGGGCCTGGCCCAGGGCCGGGAATTCCGGGGAAACATCCTCTACCTGGGCGGCCCCCTCACCTTCCTCTCCGCCCTGCGCGGCGCCTTCGACGATGTGCTGAAAACGAAGGGCGTCTGCCCGGAAAACTCCCTCTACTATGTGGCTATGGGCGCCGCCCTGGCGGGAACGGGGGAGGAGCGGGACCTGGGGGCTCTCTCTGAGCGCTTGAAGCAGGGGACCGGCAGCGGGAACTACGTCGCCTGCGAGCCCCTGTTTTCCTCCGAAACGGAATACACGGAATTTCAGGAGCGGCACCGGCGGGCCTCTCAGGGCATCGAGGAGATCAGAGCCCCCCACGGGGAGATGTTCCTGGGCGTCGACGCGGGCTCCACCACGGTGAAGGCCGTCCTATGCGACCGGGAGGGGAACCTCCTGCGCCCCTTCTACGCCCCCAACCACGGGAACCCCGTGCCCCTGATCCGGGGCTATCTGGAGGGGATCTACCGGGATTTCCCGGAGATCAACATCGCCGCCTCCGCCGTCACCGGCTACGGGGAGGAGATCATCCGGGCCGCCTTCCGCCTGGACTGGGGCCTGGTGGAGACCGTGGCCCACTACCGGGCCGCCCGGCGCTTCCGCCCGGAGGTGGATTTCATCCTGGACATCGGCGGTCTGGACATCAAGTGCTTCCAAATCCGGGGCGGGGCCATCGACAATATCTATTTAAATGAAGCCTGCTCCTCCGGCTGTGGCTCCTTCCTCCAGACCTTTGCCGAGGCCCTGGGCTATTCCCCGGAGGAGTTTGCCCGGCTGGGCCTCTTTGCCAAAAAGCCCGTGGACCTGGGCTCCCGCTGCACGGTGTTCATGAATTCCTCCGTGAAGCAGGCCCAGAAGGACGGGGCCACGGTGGAGGACATCGCCGCCGGCCTCTCCATCAGCGTGGTGAAAAACGCCCTCTATAAGGTCATCCGCTGCGCCTCCGGGGAGCAGCTGGGAAAGCACATCGTGGTCCAGGGAGGCACCTTCCTGAACGACGCCGTCCTCCGGGCCTTTGAGCGGGAGACGGGAGTGGAGGTCATCCGCCCCGGCTACGCCCCCCTCATGGGGGCCTACGGCGCCGCCCTCCACGCCATGGACCTGGGGGCGGGGGCGGGGGAGGGCCTGCTGGGTGCCGCCGAGCTCCGGGACTTTCAGCACGAGGTGAGCACCGCCGTCTGCCAGGGCTGCACCAACCACTGCAGCCTGACGGTGAACCGCTTCGGCTCCGGGCGGCGCTACATCGCCGGGAACCGCTGCGACCGGCCCAGCGGGGGCGGCGGCCACGAGACCAGGGACGACCTGTATGAGATCAAGCTGGGACTTTTGAAGGAGTATTGCAAAAACGAACGGGAGGCGGGGAAAAAGACCATCGGCATTCCCCTGGGCCTCAACTTCTTCGACCTGGTGCCCTTCTGGCACACCTTCTGGCGGGAGCTGGGCTTCAACGTCCTGGTTTCCCCCCTCTCCACCCGGGAGACCTACCTGAAGGGCCAGCACACCATCCCCTCCGACACGGTCTGCTACCCGGCCAAGCTGATGCACGGCCACCTGGAATGGCTGCTGGAGGCGGGAGCGGACGCGATCTTCTATCCCAACATGAGCTACAACACCGAGGAGGGGCTGGGGGTCAACCACTTCAACTGCCCCGTGGTGGCCTACTATCCCCAGGTGCTGAAAATGAACGTCCCCCGGCTGGGGGAAACGGTGTTCATCGACGATTTCGTCAGCCTGGCGGAGCCGAAGCACTTCCTGCGCCGGATGAAGGAGATCCTGAAGGCCCGTTTCCCCGAGCTCGGCGCCGCCCTTCTCCGCCGGGCCGCGGATCGGGCCTACGAGGAGTACGCTTCCTACCTCCGGACCCTGCGGGAGAAGGGGAAGGAGATCTTCCGGCGGGCGGAGGCGGAAGGGAAGCCGGTGATCGTCCTGGCCGGGCGGCCCTACCACCTGGACCCGGAGATCAACCACGGCATCCACAGCCTCCTCTGCCGTCTGGGGGCCGCCGTCATCACCGAGGACAGCGTCAGCGCCCTGGTGGAGGCCTTCCCGGTGAAGGTCCGCAACCAGTGGACCTACCACGCCCGGCTCTACGCCGCCGCCCGCTGGGTGGCCGCCCAGGGGGCGAGGGTCAACCTGGTGCAGCTGGTGTCCTTCGGCTGCGGGGTGGACGCCATCACCACGGACGAGGTCCGCAGCATCCTGGAGGAGGCCGGGAAAATCTACACCCAGATCAAGATCGACGAGATCTCCAACATGGGGGCGGTGAACATCCGCCTTCGGAGCCTCTTCGCCGCCGTGGAGGAGAAGGAGAGGAAGGAGCAGGCGTCCGCAAGGCTGGAAACTGAGGCGGAAAAGAGTGAGGAGTTAGGAGTGGGGAGTTAGGAGTTGCGGTATCGCCTTCGGCGATGGATTATCAATTCTGTTTTCTCTTAGAAAAGCGGAAGTCCCCGGAGCGGTTCACAGCTCCGGGGACTGGCTTGTTCTGCGGGAATTATACTACCTTCAAAACCTTGTAGTCCTTGGCCTCCACGGCGCTCTTCAGGGCTTCGTCCGCCACTTCGGCGCTGAGGGTCACCACGGCGGTGCCCGCCTCGTGGCTCACCTGGGCCTCGGCGACGCCCTCCAGGGCCTCCAGGGCCTTCTTCACGGTGTTCTCGCAGTGATTGCACATCATGCCCTCGATGGTCAGGGTCTTTTTCATGGGTTCTTCCGTCCTTTCTTCGATCTTGTTTTCTGTGATCGGTGCAGCCTCTTCCAGCAGCCCTCCCGCCGCCGACAGGGGCAGGGCTCTCTTCTGTTTCCGGTCTCCTTTGGTGCTGTGGATGTCCGCCAGGTTCAGGCGCAGGGAGTTCATCACCACGCAGAAGCTGCTTAGGCTCATGGCGGCGGCCCCCAGCATGGGGTTCATGGTGACGCCCAGGCCCACCAGGACCCCGGCGGCGGTGGGGATCAGCAGGGTGTTGTAGATGAGGGCCCAGAAGAGGTTTTCCACGATGTTTCGATACGTCCGGCGGCTGAGGCGCACCGCTGCCGGGACGTCCATGAGGCTGCTCTTCATGAGCACCACGTCCGCCGCGTCGATGGCCACGTCCGTCCCCGCGCCGATGGCGATGCCGATGTCCGCCCGGGTGAGGGCGGGGGCGTCGTTGATGCCGTCGCCCACCATGGCCACCTTTCCGAACTCCCGGAGGCGGCGGATCACCTGCTCCTTCCCGTCGGGGAGGACTCCGGCTACCACTTCGTTCACCCCGGCGGCCCTGCCCACGGCTCGGGCGGTCTGCTCGTTGTCGCCGGTGAGCATCACCACGTGGATGCCCATGTCCCGAAGCTCCCGGATGGCCTGGGCACTGTCCCCCTTGATGGTGTCCGCCACGGCGATGACGCCCAGGAAAAGCCCGTCTCTGGCGAAGAAAAGGGGCGTCTTGCCCTCCCCGGCCAGCGCCATGGCCGCGTCATGGAGCTTCGCCGGGATCTGGGCCCGGGAGCGGATGAAGCTTTCACTGCCGCCCCAGAGTTCCGCGCCCTCCAGCCGGGCGGAGAGCCCGTTGCCGGGCAGGGCCTGAAAGTCCGTTACGGCCCGGGGCACGAGCCCCTGGGCCTCCGCCCTCCGCAGGATGGCTCTCGCCAGGGGGTGCTCGCTCTTCTGTTCCAGGGCGTGGGCCAGGCCCAGCAGTTCCTCTGCCGTGACTCCCTCCGCCGGGAGAATATCCGTCACCTCCGGCTCGCCCCGGGTGATGGTGCCGGTCTTGTCCAGGGCGACGATCTGAACGCCCCCCGCCTCCTGGAGAGCCTCGGCGGTCTTAAAGAGGATGCCGTTTTTGGCCCCCATGCCGTTGCCCACCATGATGGCCACGGGGGTGGCCAGCCCCAGGGCGCAGGGGCAGGAGACCACCAGGACGCAGATGCCTCTGGCCAGGGCGAAGCCCACGGGCCGTCCCAGCAGGAGCCAGACGGCAATGGTCACCGCCGCGATGCCCATGACCGCCGGGACGAAGATCCCGGAGATCCTGTCCGCCAGCCTGGCCACCGGGGCCTTGGTGGCCGCGGCGTCGCTGACCATCTGGATGATCTGGGCGAGGGTGGTGTCCTCGCCCACCCTGGTTGCCCGGCAGGTGAGGAAGCCGGACTGGTTCAGCGTGGCGGAGGAGACCTCATCCCCCGGCGACTTGTCCACCGGGAGGCTCTCGCCCGTGAGGGCCGCTTCGTTCACGGCGCTGGCGCCCTCCACCACCACCCCGTCCACGGGGATGTTCTCCCCCGGCCGGACCACAAAGAGGTCCCCCGGGGCCACCTCGTCCACGCTGACCGTAACTTCCCGGCCCTCCCGGAGGACCGTGGCCGTCTTGGGGGACAGCTTCATGAGGCTTTTCAGGGCGCTGGTGGTCTTGCCCTTGGAGTGGGCCTCCAGCATCTTTCCCACGGTGATGAGGGCCAGGATCATGGCGGCGGACTCGAAGTAGAACTCCATCATGTAGTTCATGACCGCCTCGTGATCCATTCGCACCTGGGCCACGGTCATACCGAAGAGCATCACCGTGGAGTAGCCGAAGGCTGCCGCGGCTCCCAGGGCGATGAGCGTGTCCATGTTGGGCGCGCCCTTAAAAAGGCTCTTGAAGCCGCTGACGAAGAAGCGCTGGTTGACGACCATCACCGCCCCAGCCAGCAATAGCTGCCCCAGGCCCATGGCTACGTGGTTCCCCTCCATGAAGGAGGGCAGGGGCAAGCCCAGCATCATGTGGCCCATGGAGAAATACATTAAAACAATAAGGAAAACCAACGAAGCGATGAGCCGCTTCCGCAGCAGGGGCGTCTCCCGGTCCTTCAGGGCCTCTTCCTCCGCCGCCAGCCGCTCCAGGCTGCCGCCGGAGACTTTTTTTCCGGCCTCCTTCAGGGATGCGCCGTAGCCCGCTGCCTCCACCGCCTGAATGACCGCGGCCGGGGCCGCGGAGCCCTCCACGCCCATGGAGTTGGTGAGAAGGCTCACGCTGCAGGTCTTCACCCCCGGGACCCTGGAGACCGCCTTCTCCACCCGGTTCTGGCAGGCGGCGCAGGTCATCCCCGTGACCAGATACTGTTCCATCCCCGCTCCCTCCTATCGCATCAGCTTCTGCAGGGTCCTCACCAGCTCCTCCAGCTTGTCCTCCCTGCCGTCCCGGATGTCCTCCGCTACACAGGAACGGATGTGGCTGGAGAGCAGGACCTTGGTGAAGCTGTTCAGAGCGCTGGAGGCGGCGGAAACCTGGTTCAGGATGTCGATGCAGTAGGCGTCCCGCTCCAGCATCCCCTTGATGCCCCGGATCTGGCCCTCGATGCGGCTGAGCCGGTGGCTGAGATCCCGCAATTCCTCCTCGCTTCGCAGCTTGGTGGCGCAGCAGCCCGTCTCCTCTGTGCCGGCGCAGCAGGGTTCCGCCTCGCTGCCGTCCCAGGTCTTTTCTGCCTGTTCCATAGGAGAGACCTCCCTTCTCAGATACCCCCTAGGGGTAATTCCGAGTACAATATATACCCTGTGGGAGTATTTGTCAAGGCCCTGGTTTCCGTTTTTGCGGTCCTGCCGGACCTTGGAAAGGGTTCCCGGAACGGGCATCTTGACAGCGGGCGATGTCTATGCTACTATGCTAGCCCCTCATGATGGAGGCCGCCAGGGTTTTCTGCCCCTGAAAAACGAGGCTTGTTTTACGCAAAATATTTCGGAAAACGCTTGTATTTTTCAGAATACTCAGGTATACTTAATGAGTTAGAATATAATTTGTTATGTTATCCATATAGCTTTCCGCACTCCTTCCCCCCAAGAAGACGAGGTTTATCCTTGATTTCCGCCGCTTTGCGGTCTGATTTGGAGAGAATCATGACAGAAAACAATGAAGCCATGGAGATCGACCTTCGGGAGTTATTCACTGTCCTTCTGCACAGAGCCTGGCTGATCGCGCTGGCCGCCGTGGTCGGGGCGGCGCTGGTATTCGCCTACACGTTTTTTATGGTGGATCCTCTGTATCAGTCCAGCACCCTGCTCTATGTCAACAACACCGGCATCAATATCGGTTCTTCCTCCTTCAGCATCTCCTCCGGTGAGCTGACCGCCGCCCAGAAGCTGGTGGATACCTATGTGGTCATCTTGAGATCCCGAGCCGCTCTGAACGATGTCATTGAAAAAGCGGAGCTGCCGTATACCTATGAGCAATTGAGAAATATGATCTCCGCCGCTTCGGTGAACTCCACGGAGATCTTCCAGGTGGTGGTCACCAGCAAGAGCCCCACCGAGGCGGAGAAGATCGCCAACACCATTGCCAGCGTCCTGCCGGAGAAGATCTCCGATATCGTCAACGGCAGCGATGTGCGCATCGTGGACTATGGCGTGGTCCCGGCTCACCGTCATTCCCCCAGCTATACCCGCAATACGGCCATCGGTTTCCTGGTTGGAGCCGTGCTGGCTGCGGCGGTCATTGTCATGGTCCATCTCCTGGACGAGAATATCCACAGCGAAGACTATCTGAGTCAGAGCTTCCCGGACATCCCGCTCCTCTCCGTCATCCCGGACATGCATGCTTCCCGGCAGCGCTCCGGCGGGTATTACAAATACGGATATGGCTACGGATATGGCTACGGATATGGCTACGGAGCGTCCCACAGAAAACGCCGCCGACAGTCTGATTCATCGGATTCTTCCGGGGACTCCTCTGGCGCCGCGTCGGCATAAGGAGGTCGGGAGATGAAGTTGTTTGATTTCGGAAAGAGCTCTTCCAGAAAGCGAAACAGATCCGGCCAGAGGACCGATCATGCCTCAGAACGGCAGTTCATGATCGGCTCCAATATGAATTTCGCCTCCTCGGAGGCCTATAAGCTCCTGCGTACTAATCTGCTCTTTTCGTTCTCCGGCTCCTCGGAGTGCCGGATCATCGGGTTTACCAGTTCCTTCAGCTCGGAGGGGAAGAGCATCACCTCCATCAATCTTGCCTATACCATGGCGGAGTCCAAGCGCAATGTGCTCCTCATCGAGGGAGATATGCGCCTTCCGAACCTTTCCAAGCGTCTGGATCTCCAGGCAAGCCCCGGTCTTTCCAACCTGCTGGTGGGCATGTCCACTGCCGGGGAAGCGATCCAGGCTTTCCGGTCTTCCGACGAGGAGGATGATCCCGTGGTCCTGGACGTTCTGGTGGCCGGGGACATCCCGCCCAACCCCTCGGAGCTCCTGGGCTCCGATCGGATGGTTTCCCTGCTGGAGGTCCTGCGGGAGCATTACGATTTCATCATTCTGGACCTGCCGCCGGTCACGGCGGTGACGGACGCCCTGGTGGCCTGTAAGCTGGTGGACGGGATGGTGGTCGTGGTCCGTTCCGATCGGGCGGTCCGGGGCGCTCTGGCGGAGACCATCCGGCAGCTGAAGCTGGTGGACGCTCATATCCTGGGCTTCGTGTTCAACGGTGCGCAGGAATCCGGCGGCGGTTACTACCGGCGTCGGGGCTATTACAAGAAGCACTACAAGTACAGTTATTATTACAAGAGACCTGAGGAGTCATGACCGATTTCCACACACATTTGCTCCCCGGCATGGACGATGGGAGCGACAGTGTTTCCACCTCCCTCCTGATGCTGGACATGTGGCGCAGCCAGGGGATCGACCAGGTGATCGCCACCCCTCACTTTTACGCGGAATACACCACGCCGGAACGCTTCCTTCGCCAAAGGGCGAAGGCCCGGGAGGAACTGACGGAGGTGCTGACAGAGGGGGAGACCTACCCCACCCTTCGATACGGAGCGGAGGTCCGTTTCTTTGACGGGATCAGCGGGACGGAGGTCCTGCCTTCCCTCTGCCTGGAAGGGACCAGGCTTCTGCTGCTGGAGATGCCCTTTGTCCGATGGACAGAGCGGATGCTGGGGGAAGTGGAGGAGATCCGGATGCGGGGCATCCGACCGGTGATCGCCCACCTGGAGCGGTACATAGATTTCAATCCGAAGAAGCTCCTGCGTCGGCTCATGGAGATGGACGTTTTCATCCAGTGCAACGCGGAGTTTTTCCTCTCCCGCCGCACCTCCCGTCAGGCCCTGCGGCTGCTGGAGGAGGATCGGATCCATTTCCTGGGCTCGGACGCCCACAATACCACCTCCCGCCCCCCCAATCTGGGCCAGGCCCTGGAGCTGATCGAAAAAAAGCTGGGTCGGCGGGCCATTGACCGGCTGCTGGACCTGGAAAAGCTGACCGGCGTGGACAGCGAGGCAGTCAGACCATGAAAAAACGGACGATTTACATCCTTTGCGGAGCGGTTTTGCTGGCAGGCGCTCTCTTTTTTGCCGGAAAGGCGATCCTGGCCTCCTGGACCCCCAGGGCTGCCCGGACGGAAGCGCTGGCCCCTACGGCGACTGCCGCGCCGGAGCGGCCCAGTCCCACGCCCGCCCCTGCGACCCCGAAACCTGTGGAAACGGCGGCGCCCACCCCGGAGCCCACGCCCACCCCGGAGCCCTACGTGAGCCCCGTCGACTTTGAGGCCCTGCGGGAATTGAATCCCGATATCTACGCCTGGCTGGAGATCCCCGATACGGACATCAGCTATCCCCTGGTCCAGAGCGCCGAGGACGACGCCTATTATCTGGACCACAACAGCGATAAGCAGTACTCCGCCAACGGCGCGCTTTTCTCCGAGCATCAGTACAACGGCCTGGACCTTACGGACCCGGTGACCCTGATCTACGGCCACCATATGAAGTCCGGCGCCATGTTCGGCAACCTGCAGATGCTCTTCTCCGATCCGGTGTTCTTCGAGGAGAACGAGACCTTCACGGTCTATACTCCGGTTTCGGAGCTCACCTACGGCGTTTTCGCCGCCGTTCCCTATCCGGGGGATCACATCCTGTATTACCATGATTTTTCCGACGATGCCGTCTTTGAAAAGTTTTTTGCCGGCATCTTCAATACGAGGGATTTGGGCGCACGCTTCCGGGAGGAGTACGCTCCCGCGCCGGGGGATAAGGTCATGATCCTCTCCACCTGCCTGATCGGCAACAATACCAATCGCTTCCTGGTCATGGGAAAAATGCTTCCCTGACCGTTCACATAGAGGCGAAATCTTTGAAGAAAGGAGGTTTTTCCGATGAAAAAGGTTCTTACCATCGCGGCCGTTTTCGTGCTGGTTCTGGCACTGAGCATCAGCGCTTTTGCCGCTCCCAGCCCTGAGGCCGGCACCACTGCGACCATTCCGCAGGATAATGGCGAGACGGTTACCATGACGGGCATCGATGCTTCCCAGGTTCCCGATAAGGACGGTTTGGAGGCCGCTGCTGAGGTGGCTGTCGGCACTGCCGATACCCTTCGCTATGTGGCTTTTGATATTACCTATACCGGGACGATCAATGGTTCGGTCACCCTCAAGGTCAATATGGACCTGACCATGAAGCTTCGTGCGGTCCTCCATTTTGTCAACAATGCTTGGAGATCTGAGCAGTTCGACCAGGCTGCCGGGACGATCACGGTGGATTCGACGTCTCCCTTCGTGTTCGTGTATGACACCGCGGCTCCCGCGCCTGCCGCCGAAGCCCCTGCGGACAATGCTCCCGCTCCTGTCGGCCCTCAGCGTTCTCCCCAGACCGGATACAACACCGTTCTGTGGATCGTTCTCGCGGCCGCGATGGTCAGCCTCGCCGGCTACTGCTTTGTCAGTGCCCGCAAGAAGACCCAGGAGTAATCCCAGGTCTTTTGATGGGTATCCGGCCTTCGGACCGGGTACCCATCTCCTTTTTCCGCTTCATTCTTTGATCGTCAGCGAAGGGAGGAGCTCAATATGGGAAGGCATTGGAGCCGGCGGCAGAGGCATCTGGCCTATGCTCTGGCGGCGGCGGTCCTGGTCGCGGCCGCGGTGGGCGTCTATCTGTTTTTCTCCCGTCTGGAGCTGGCCGCGGATCCGATCCCCGAGGGAGCCGGGACCGCCCTGAGCAGGAACGATCTTCCCCTTCCCGGGGAAGAGGAGGAGAGCGCCGTCCCCGTCCTGTTTTACGGCGGCCGTAAGTATGTGTACAACACGGATCTGAGTACGCTGCTTATCCTGGGCATCGACGATCCGGAGCTGGGCGAGGGGGTCGTGACCCTCCGCAACACGAGCCAGTCGGATTTCCTCCTTCTGGCGGTCTTTGATCCGGCCGAGGAGACCTGCATCTTCCTGCAGCTGGACCGGAATACCATGTGCGACGTGCCCTATCAGGATTCCTTCGGCAAGCCGATGGGCTACCACTACGAGCAGCTGGCCCTGGCGCACACCTACGGAAACGGGCGGGAGCCAAGCTGCGAGAACACCGTTCACGCCGTTTCCCGGCTGCTCTACGGCGTTTCCATTGACAACTACCTCTCTCTGACCATGGACGCGATCCCCGTGCTGAACGATCTGGTGGGGGGCGTCACGGTCACCGTGGAGGACGACTTTACCGGCATTGACGACACGCTGATCAAGGGAGAGACCGTGACCCTCACGGCGGACAACGTGGAGCATTTTGTCCGCTCCAGAATGCGCATGGTGGACGACGATTCCAACGAGGCCCGGATGCGCCGCCAGCGGACCTATATGACGGGACTCTTTTCCGCCATGTCCGCTGCCATAAAGAAGGACGCCTCCTTTGCGCTGGACGCCTACGGCGCCCTGGAGAAGTCCATGGTCACCGACTGTACCATTGACCAGCTCAACGCCTATGTGGACCGCTTTGACGGCTATGCCGTCGGCGGGATATTCACCCTGGAAGGGGAGACCCGGATGGGAGAAGTATACCAGGAATTCTACGCGGACGACGCGGCCCTGCAGAAGCTGGTCATGGACATCTTCTACACGCCCGCCGACTGAGGCCGCGGGAAATACGGGTCCGCGCACCGACCTCTCTTTTGGGAACTCGGTGCGCGGACCGCGCTTGCGGCAGGAATCTGTCCGGAAGAGGTCTGCCAAGCCTTGAAAGAGGGGGACGATTCCTATATAATGAACCCAGGGAGATGATGGAATGGCCAATAAAATCATCGAGGGACTTTGGGACTGCCCCTACTGCGGACAAAAGGGCATCAGCGGCCTCACAAAGAGCTGCCCCAACTGCGCCCATCCCCAGGACGAGGGGACGAAGTTCTATCTTGGAAACGAAAAAAAGGCGGTGGACGCCGGGAAGGCCAAGGACTACGGCAAGGGAGCCGACTGGACCTGCGCCTTCTGCGGCAGTCTGAACCGTTATCATAACGCCAACTGCGCTAACTGCGGCGCGGAGCGGGCGGACTCCTCCGGGGACTATTTTGAGAACCGGAAGAAGGAGGCCGCCGGGCAGCAGCCGCCTCCGCCGCCCCCCGCCCCGAAGAAGCGGAAGCTCTGGCCCATCCTGCTGGGGATCGTGCTCATCATCGCCCTGATCGTCCTGATCGCCAGGCCCAAGGCCAAGGACGTCTCCGTGTCGGACAAGACCTGGACCCGGAGCATCGCCGTGGAGGAGTACGTCACCCTCCGGGAATCGGACTGGTCGGTCCCCCAGGGCGGACGGCTGGTGAATTCCCACCAGGAGATCCGCAGCTATGAGCAGGTGCTGGACCATTACGCCACCGAGGCCTACGAGGTGGGGGAGGAGGTCCTGGACGGCTACGACACCTATACGGACTATGAGGACAACGGGGACGGGACTTTTACCGAGGTGACCTGGCAGGAGCCACGCTACCGAACGGAGTACCACACCGAATACCGGGAGGTGCCGGTCTACCGGCAGGAGCCCGTCTACGACACCATGTACGACTACGAAATCGAGCGCTGGGTCCACGCCCGGGACGAGATCGCCCGGGGCGCGGCTTTCGCGGCCTCGGACAGTACCCTCCGGAACCTGGAGGTCGCTGAGCCCTACTGGCCGGAGACCCGGCTGGGCGGGAACGAACGGGAGGAAGGACGCAGCGAAGAGTACATCCTCTACTTCACCGACAAGAAGAAGGGAAACACCTATTCCGCCCGGGTCTCCCAGGCCCTTTGGGAACAGTATTCCAAGGGCGCCGGGGTGGAGCTGAAGGTCCAGGGCAGCCGGGTCCTGGAGATCGACGGCGTTTCCATATCTTAAAAAAGTAAACGGCAGAGGACCCTTCCTTTGCCGTTTTTTGCCGCTTCGGGCTAGTTCATCTGTCCCCGGAGCCAGGTCAGCACGTCGGACCAGACTTCGGCCTTGTTCACTTCGTTCAGGACCTCGTGCCGGTCGCCGGGGTAGAGCTTCACGCCCACCTTCTTCATCCCCGCCTTGCGGAAGGCCTCGGCGCTTTTCGTCACCCCCTTGCCGTTTGCGCCCACCGGGTCCCGGTTTCCCGCGATGAAGAGCACCGGCAGTCCCTTCGGCATCTTTTGGAGGTTTTCCGCCTTCTGGTTTCGCTGAAGGCCCTCCAGCATGGCGGCGATCAGCCCCCCGGAGGGGATGAAGCCGCAGAGGGGGTCCGCCTGGTAGGCGTCCACCACCGCCGGGTCGGAGCAGATCCAGTCGCTGGGGGTGCGCACACTCTCAAACTGCTTCGTGTAGGAGCCGAACATCAGCGCCTGGAGCTTGGGGCTGGAGGCGTCGGGCCCCTGTTTGCGGACTTCCCCCTTGGTGATGGCCCGACCCGCCGCCAGAATGGGACCCGGCTGCCAGGCGGTGCCGGAGAGGACCGCCCCCTGCCAGCCTGCCTCCGGGCAGGTGTAGAGGCAGGTGCGGGCCAGGAAGGAGCCCATGCTGTGCCCCAGGAGGAAGCGGGGCAGGGTGGGGAAGCGCGCTTTCAGCACTTCCGACAGGGCGTTCACGTCGGAAACCATGGCGTCCCAGCCGCCCCGGACGCAGCCCTTGGGGCAGTCCTCCCCGACGGACTCCCCGTGGCCCATGTGGTCCTCGGCGCAGACATAGAAACCCTTCCCGGCCAGGAATTCCGCGAAGGGGGCGTAGCGGAGCGCGTGCTCCGCGATGCCGTGGACGAGCTGCACCGCCCCCACGGCCTCTCCCTCCGGCTCCCAGAAATAGCAGCGGATTTCCCCGCTGCCGGCGGAGCGGATGTCCTCTGTTTTCATCGTTTCTCCCTCCATCGCTGTTTTTTTCCATCATACACGAATCCCGGGGGAAGGAAAACCCCCTTTTCCAAAATCCGATAAAGGAGCTTACAGCATGAACGGTTACGTCCTTGCTCTGGACCAGGGGACCACCAGCTCCCGGGCCATCCTCTTCGACCGGGCGGGAAACGCCCTGGTGAAGGCCCAGTACCCCCTGCGGCAGATCTACCCCCGCCCCGGCTGGGTGGAGCACGACCCCATGGAGATCCTGGGGACGGAGCTGAAGGCCATGGAGGAGGTCTACGAAAAAAGCGGCCTCTCGCCCACGGACATCGCCTGCATCGGCATCACCAACCAGCGGGAGACCACCGTCCTCTGGGACAAGGCCACGGGGAAAAGCGTGTGCAACGCCATCTGCTGGCAGTGCCGGCGGACGGCGGACCTCTGCGCGGAGCTGGAAGCCCGGGGCCTTGGCCCTTACATCCAGGAGAAGACCGGCCTCATCATCGACCCCTACTTCTCCGGCACGAAGCTCCGCTGGCTCCTGGACCAGGACCCGGGGCTGCGGCGGCGGGCGGAGAATGGCGAGCTTCTCTTCGGCACCGTGGAGACCTGGCTCATCTGGCAGCTCACCGGGGGCAAAGCCCATGTGACGGACGCCTCCAACGCCTCCCGCACCATGCTCATGGATACGGAGAAGCTGGACTGGGACCCGGAGATCCTCCGGGAGCTGAACATCCCGGCCTCCCTCCTGCCCCGAATCGTCTCCAACAGCGAGGCTTACGGCGTGATGGCCAAGCTCCCCGGCCTGGGGGACCTGCAGGGCATCCACATCACCGCCGCCGTGGGGGACCAGCAGGCCGCCCTCTTCGGCCAGGGCTGCACGAAGCCCGGCATGGCAAAGAACACCTACGGCACCGGCTGCTTCACCCTCCTGAACCTGGGGGAGCGGCGGGCAGAACCCCAAAGCGGCCTCGTCACCACCGTGGGCTGGTCCCTGGGCGGGAAGACTACCTATGTGAAGGAGGGGAGCGTCTTCAACGCCGGCAGCGCCATCCAGTGGCTGCGGGACGAGGCGGGCATCGTCTCCGCCGCCCACGAGACGGACATCCTGGCCGAGAGCACCAAGGACAATCAAGGCGTCTACTTTGTCCCCGCCTTCACCGGCCTGGGGGCCCCTTACTGGGACCCTGCGGCCCGGGGCTGCTTCTTCGGCCTCACCCGGGGGACGGACAAGGCCCAGCTCTGCCGGGCCGTGCTGGAGGCCATCGCCTATGAGGTGACGGACCTGGTGCGCACCATGGACCGGGACCTGGGGAAGCCTATCACCGAGCTGCGGGTGGACGGGGGCGCCAGCGTCAGCGACTTTATGATGCAGTTCCAGGCGGACCTGCTGGGCATCCCCGTGGACCGGCCCAGGAACGTGGAGACCACCGCCTTCGGCGCGGCGGCCCTGGCGGGGCTGGCGGCGGGGGTCTGGTCCGGCGAGGAGGAGCTGGCTTCCCTCCGGGCCTCGGAAAAGGTTTTTACTCCCCGGATGGAGCCTGGGGAGCGGGATGCTCTCTATGCCCGCTGGCAGCGGGCGGTGGAGCTGGCCCGGGCCTGGGGAAGAAACGAATGAATATTGAATGATGAATAATGAATGATGAAGGAGGAAACGCACATGGAGAATCGAAAGCCCTTTGAAATGGCTGCGCCGGAGGAGCTGGGCATCCGCAGCGAGGACATTCTGGCCTATCTGGACGCTCTGGAGGCCGGGGACACGGAGATGCACGGCCTCATGATCATGCGCCATGGAAAGCTCTGCTTCCAGGGCTGGTGGGCTCCCTATGCCCCGGGGCTCCGGCACGGGCTCCAGAGCCACACCAAGACCTACGCCGCCACGGCGGTGGGCATCGCCTATACGGAGGGTATCCTCCGCCTGGACGAGCGGATCATCGACATTTTTCCGGAGGAGTCCCCGGAAAACCCCAGCGAAAATCTGAAGCTTCTCACGGTCCGGGATGTGCTCTGCATGGGCTGCGGCATGGACACCATGCCCCCGCCGGGAAAGGAGTGGATCCGCGATTTCCTCCATACCCCGGTGAACCACAGGCCCGGCACCACCTATATGTACAACTCCACCGGCTCCACCCTCCTGGGGGCCATCGTCCGGAAAAAGACCGGCCTGGGCCTCCACGACTACCTGACCCCCCGGCTCTTCAAGAAGATCGGCATCGACCCGGAGAACCTCCGCTGGCTCTGTATGCCCGACGGCATGGAGGTGGGCGGCGGCGGCCTCTACGCCACCACGGAGGATAACCTGCGCCTCCTGAAGCTCTACGCCGACGGCGGCGTCTGGGAGGGGGAGCGGATCCTGGCGGAGGACTATGTGCGTCTCGCCACCACCAACCAGAACGACTCCGCCTCCGAGGCGGCGGTGAATCCCCCCGCCACAGACAACTTCCTGGGCTACGGCTTCCAGATCTGGATGTGCAAGCCCGAGGGAGCCTACCGGGCCGACGGGGCCATGGGCCAGTTCACCATCGTCCTGCCCAAGCTGGACATGCTCATCGCCATCACTGAGACCGCCCCCGGCGCCCACTGGGCCCAGAACACCCTGGACATCACCTGGGAGTTCACCGCGAAGGTCACTTCCCAGGCCGCTCTGCCGGAAAACCCCGAGGCGGCGGCGAAGCTCGCAGACCGGGCCAAACGCCTGAACATCGGCAATCCCCCCTGCCAGCCCTACAGCCCCTGGGCGGGGAAGGTGAGCGGGAAGACGTACCGCATGACCGGGGGCTTCTTCACCCCCTTCGGCGGCAGCTTCATGAGCGGGGAGGGGCCGGACCCCATCAGTGAGTTTGGCTTCGATTTCGATATCTACGGGGCCCTCTGGCGCTTCCGGACCGCCTCCGGGCGGCAGGAGGCGATCCGGGTGGGCACCGGCGGGAGCCGGATGACCAATCTCCTGGGGAAGACGGAGGACTGCACCCAGCTCTACCTGGCGGACGGCTTCTGGCCGGAGGAGAATGTCTTCGAGCTCCACGGCCGCTGGCTGGAGACCTGCCTGGAGGATATCTATACCTTCACCTTCACGGAGGAGGGCGTCAGCATCGAGACGAAAAACAATTCCCCCTTCCCAATGCCCAAGGGCGCGCCCATCACGGCGGAATTGGCGTAAAACTGCGAAAAAAGCGTGGGAAGAGCGGATCTCGCACTCCCCACGCTTTTTCAGAAAAAAGGTCTTGACCTTGCACCAAGCTGTAATGGCAGGATAGGGGCGAAAGGAGGCGGGAGATATGCTGACAGTGGGTAATTTTGCCGCCCTCTGCGCCTGCACCCCCCAGACCCTGCGTTACTACGACCGGGCGGGTCTCTTGAAGCCCCTCCGGGTGGATCCCTGGACCGGCTACCGCTATTATGAGGAAAGCCAGCTCCGGGACTACTGGAGGATCAAAGACTACCAGCAGGCGGGCTTCTCCATCGGAGAGATCCGGAAGCTCCTGCGGTCTTCGGAAGAAGAAGTCCGGGAGGCGCTGGACCGAAAGCTCGCCCGGGAGGAAGAACGGCTGCGGCGTCTGCGGGCGCTGCGGGAAGCATATCATACCCCAACAGAACCCATGAACATGGAAGCCAAAGTGGAAGAGGCCAGGAATTCCATTTCCGCCCTGACGGAGCGGATCGGCCCGGCGGATCTGGAGGAGGTGGGCCTGGGGCCGGAGGCGCTGGAAGCGCTGCGCGCCCAGCTCCGGAAATACTGGGACGATTTCCTCCGGGGCGTCTCGACCTACACGGCCCGGGAGGCCGGGCAGGAGAGGGACACCGGCTGGGTCCGCTCCGGCTGGGAGAAGGCCGCCGAGGCCCTCCGGGAGCTGCCGCCCCTGGAGGAGGGCGGGACCTATCGCCTGGGAGTCTGTCTGAAGGAGCGGAAGACGCCGGTCACCGAGCACTTTCTCAGTGTGCTGCTCGGGGCGGTGCTGCTGCAAAACCAGGGGAAGAAGCTGAGGTTGGCGGTGCAGCCGGACGAAATCCGGTTCACAGAGGAAAACGTCCTCCGGCTGTACCGGGCGGAATGATCCCCGCCCAAACCAGGGAGTCTGCGGTTCCATGGGAGCCGCAGCCTCCTTTTCCCTGCGAGGAAGAATTACCCCTGTTCCGCCAGGTACAGCTCCACCCGCGCCTGGATGCGCCCGGCCACTTCTTCCGAGCTTCGCTGTCCGGCGAAAAGGGCCTCCGCCTCCTCCCGCACGATGCCCGAAATGACCTGGTCGTAGGAGGAGGAGCGCTGGGAAGCGTCCAGCAGCCGGAGCAGGGCGTCCCGCTGCTCTTCGCTCAGGGCGTACTGGTACTCCTCCCGGTAGACGCTGCCGTTGTCGTCCAGCCAGTAAAGGATGGCCTTGGGCTGCCGCTCCCCCCGGCTTTCGTCCCAGAGGTAAACCGTGGGGTCCAGGAACTGGCCGCCGTTGGACATGATGACGATCTCCCGGTAGCCCTCCTCCGGGCTGGGCTCCCGCATGGCCTCCCGGAGCTGGTTTTCAAAGGCCGCCCGGGTGGAGGGGAAGAGGTCGGTATAGGCGGTCTGGGCCTGCTCGTTCAGCAGGCTGAGAAGGAAGGCCAGGGCTCCCTCGGGGTGCCGGGTCGTGCGGCTCACAGCCATGGGCGCCGTCATGTAGACGAGGGTCCCCACCCGGTCCGGCATGGGGAAGCCGGGGCAGACGAGCTTTCCCAGGTACATGAGGTCCCGCACCTGGTACTGCTTCACCGAGGTGATGCTGAAGGGAGCGGCCAGGGCCTTCCCCCCCATGACCTCCTCATCCCCGGTGGAGGACACGGCGGGGCCCTGGACGGGGAGGGCGGCGGCGTAGTCCAGCATCTCCCGGAATTCCGGGGTGTCGAAGGAGGCTTCTCCCCGATCCCAATCCAGGAAGCCCTCCAGATAGGAGGAGAGATAGTTCATGTAGAAGTCCCGGGTCACGGTGGAGGTGAAGACCCCCTCGCAGTCCGGGGACGAGGCCGCCAGGGCCTTCGCCTCTCCGACGGTCCAGCCGCTGAGATCCCCCAGGGCGTCCCGGCTCCCGATGGCGGTGAGGAGGGCGAAGCTGCCGGAGACCATATAAAGCGCCCCGTCCACGGAGCCGATCCGCTCCAGCTGGGGCAGAAGCTCGATCCCCGCCCCCCGGAGGTCTGGCCCCAGGTCCCGGAACAGGCCCTTTGCCACCCAGCTCCGGAAGGGAAGCCCCTCCTGCAGGGAAATGAGGTCCGGCACGGCCCCGGAGGCCACGTCCAGGTTCAGGGCGGTAATGGCCCGGTCCTGCACGTCCCGGGTGAGGGGCTGGCCCCCGGAATAGTCCTTCACCCGGATGTAATACTCGCTGCTGTGGCGGTTGAAGTCCCGCACCGCATCCTCCACCGCCCCCTGGAGGCTGAGGCAGGCCATGCTCAGCTCCTCCCGTGTCGGGACGGCGCTCTCCGGGGTGGGGGTCAGGGTGATATATTCCCCATAGCGGGCGTCCAGGAGCCGGATCACTCCCTCGGTCATGCCCAGGGGCATGGTGTTGACGGCGCTGACGCCGATGTCCGCCCAGCGCAGGAGCTCCCGCCGGTCGGTAGAGCCGGGGGTGAAGGCAAAGAGGCTCTCCCGGTCGTAGGCGAGGCATTCTCCTTCGGGAAGCCCGCTCCCCGCCGTGCCCACGAAGGTCATGTTCAGAAGGAAGTTCATCCCCTCGTTCACCGGGGCCGCCAGGGGAGCGATCTTCCCCTCCCCGTCCATTTGAAACGCCGCCTGGGCCCCGGTGGGGAGCATGGCGGAGACGCCCAGGCTCCCGTCCGGCAGGTCAAAGAAGCCCAGGACCGTGCCGTTTTCGGCGGGGAAGGGGACCTCCCGCAGGGTTTCCCCGGTTTCGGCGCTGATTTCCAGGAGGGAGACTTCCCCGGTGGTGAAATCCATCCGGTCCACCCACAGGGTCCCCCCCTCCGTGGGAAAGGCCCGGTCTACATAGACGTCTGAAGGGAAGGAAGCGACGGTCACGGGGTCGGCGGCGTCCTTTCCCCCGAGCATGAGCCGGTAGCCGGATTCCTCCGGGGTCTGGACAAAGCGCAGGAAGTACACGCCCTCCGGCCGCTCCACCGGGAAGCGGGTGGTAATGGGGTCCATGGTGGCGGGGTACTTCTCATAGCCGGGGACGTAGACGAGCCTTTCTGCAGGAGGCTCCGTCCCTTCGGCGGGAGACTCCGTCACCTCCACGGGGGGCCTCGTCTCGCTTCCCTGCGTCGGCGCCGGGGCCTCTGTGAGGGTGGGGGTCGGGCTTGCGCCGGGATTCGCCGCCGGGGCAGCGCAGCCTGCCAGCAGGCAGAGGGTGAGGCACAGGGCCGCAAGGAGGGCCCAGGTGCGCTTTCCGCCGGAGCTCAGGGTCCGTTTCATCATCCGTTCTCCTTTCCGATGCAATCCGATGATTGCTGTGTTTTCTTCCATTCTTATATCAAATCGAGCAGGTAGAATCAACGATCTGTTGGTTGTACTCATTCCACCCAGGGTAGGATTCCGCAAAAGACGCAACAGGAGCCAATGCCCGCCTTCCGCGAAGCATTGGCTCCTGCCAATTTCTCCCAAAAGCGCGCCGATTCCGTACTATAAAGAGAATCCTCGTTTTCCGCTTGCTTTACAAAGCATTTTCACTCTCATCTCCACTCTTCACACTCCACTCTCCACTCTCTCCGTGGGCAGTCCCAGGGTCAGGACCAGGCCGTGCTTTGTCCTGCGCACGGCGGCGAAAGCGCCGGGAATGGCGTCGCAGGCCCGCCGCAGCTTTGCGCCGGGGGCGTCGGAGTCCCGGGGACTGCGGTAAAGGCCGTCCCACAGGGGGCGGAGATCCTTGGGCTTCAGGCCCCGCTTCGTCCATATCTCCAGCTCCGTCAGCAGGCTGCCCTCCCGCTCCAGGGTGGAGAGCCCCAGGGGGCGGTTCTGCTCCATATAGCCCACCGCCTCCCGGAAGAGGGCCAGCAGCGCATCCTCCAGAGCGGAGGCGGAGGCGCAGACCGCGCCGTCCGCGGCCAGGTCCCGCTTCAGCTCCTGTCCCCGGTCCCTCAGAATGGGCAGAAGCTTCCCCTCCGCCTGTTTCAGCCCTTCCGAAAGCCGGGAAGTGTCAGTGAGAACCGTCCCCACGGACACCTTTGCCGCCTGCATCTGCCGCCGCAGGAGGTAGGGAGCCAGCACGTCCTGCACCTCCTCATAGGGGCTGCGGAAGTCGTATTCCAGCTCCGACACCGCCAGGGGGTCCTCCGCCAGCGCCGAGGACAGGGCCCGGAGGGGCCGCACGAGGGTCCGCCGCAGGGTGAACCACAGAAGGCTCCCCAGCAGAAGGAAGAGAAGCAGGGAGGCGAGATAGACGCCGGGGAGCATGGCGGCCGCCGCCGGGATGGGGTCCCAGCCGTAGGCCGCCAGGACGAAGCAGAGGGGGTTCCCCTCTTCGTCCCGGAGCCACGCGCCCCGGAGCACCGTCCCCTGGAGAAGGCGGCGGGAATCGAATCGAAGCTCGCCCCTGTCGATGCCCTCCAGCAGCTCCGGCGGCGTCTGGTTGCCGGGAACCGGAGGCTTCGTGGGGTCATAGCTGCGCTCCTCCGGCCAGGAGCCGGAGATCTCCCCGGAGGGGAAGCTCCCCTTCCGCAGGGGGGACAGCCGGAAGGTGAGAAAGCCCGAGGTTGGCGCGCCGCCGTAGCGCTTGTAGGTGGGCGTCATGCCCCCGAAAAATTCGCTGGGCTCTGTCCCTTCCAGAAGCGCGGAGGAGACGCGGAAGGCCAGCCTTCCCTCCGTCACGGTGATGCCCGTTTTGGGGGTGACGCCTACGCTCCCCAGGGGGACGATGGAGCCGGTGTCGAAGCCGTAGGAGGCTGCGGCGATGCCCCGCTCGTTCAGCGTCAGGGTCCCGCTCCACACCTTCAGCGCCTGATCCCGCACTAGGGGCAGGGTCCGGGCCGGGTGGAAGTCCAGCTCCGGCAGGCGCAGCAGGGTCTCCTCCGGTTTGGAGACTGCGCCCGCGCTGTATTCCCTTTGAAAGTCTGCCAAAGCCCCCTCCAGGGCGGCGGCGCAGACCGGGGCCGCCTGCCGCTGGATATCCCCCGCCAGGGCCCAGGTGAGCAGGACCATGCACAGGAGCCAGAGGCAGAAGAGCGCCGTCCCCAGCTTTCCCGCCAGTGTGCCCAAAAACGCTTCCCGTTTCATTCCGTTCCACTCCTTTCCGATGGGAAAAAGCCTCGTCAGGCTCCCTCTCCGAGGGAGCTGTCAGCGAAGCTGACTGAGGGAGTCCTCCGTCCTGTCATTGCGAGCCAGTGACCGACGTCACCGGCGTGGCAATCCGTATCCCCTCGTCCCTTTGCCGGACGCTTTCAAGAGCCCCCTACGGGGAAGGATACGGGTTGCCACGTCGGCCCTGGCGGGCCTCCTCGCAATGACGGGGCTTGGCGGCTTTACCTTAAGTTGATGACATTGCCTCAGAGAGGGAGCCTGTCCTTTTTCATTTGATATACGGCAGGCCCAGAGTCAGGGCGAGCCCGTCCTTCGTGCGTCTTACGGCGGCGAAGGCGCCGGGAAGGGCCACGACGGCCTTCCGCAGCTTCGCTCCGGGGGCGTCCCCGTCCAAAGGCCGGCGGTATACGCCGTTCCAGAGGGCATAGAACTCCTTCGCCCTGTGCCCCCGGCGGCTCTTCACCCGGACCTCCGCCAGGAGGAAGCCGGACTTCTCCTCCGTGCGCAGCGCCATCCGGCAGTTCTGCTCCGCGTAGGCCAGGGCCTCCCGGAAGAGGGCCAGCAGGCAGTCCTCCAGCTGATCCGCCGTCGCCGGGATGCGCCCGTCCGTCTCCAGCTCCCGCCGGATGCGCTGCCCCCGGTCCATGAGGATGGGCAGCAGCTTATCCTCCGAGCGCTGCAAGGCCGTCAGCAGCACGGGGCAGGCTTCCGGGGGAATGTCCCCAGCGGGCGGCCCCGCCTCCAGCATCTGCCGCCGCAGGAGCTCTTCGGCCAAAAGGTCCTGCACTTCCCCGTAGCGGAAGGGGTAGTCGAATTCCCGCTCCGACACCGAGAGGGGAGACCCCTCCACCGCCCTCCCCAGCTCCCGCAAGGGCCTTATGAGGCTCCGGCGCAGGGAGAGGCACAAAAGAGCCCAGGCCAGGAGGAAAATGGCAAGGGTGAGAGGGTAAATATACACCAGCATCCCCGCCGCCTTGGACAGGGGGTCCCAATCCAGGGCCGCCATGAGAAACCAGCGCCCTTGTCCTTCCCCGTCCCGGAGCCAGCGGCCCCGCAGGAGGGTGGTGATCCGCAGACGGTTCGAGCCGAAGCGGTAGCGGCCCTCCTCCAGCCCGTCCAGCAGCCGGGGATCGGTCTGGGAGGCCAGTTCCTGGGAGGGGGGCGCGGCGGGATGGAAACGCTCCGCCGGATCGTAGTCCAGCTCCCCCTGCAGGGGGAAGGCGGCGGAGAACAGCCGGGAGCTCCCCTCGAAGGCCAGCAGGGTGCCGTCCACGGACCTGCCGGAAAAAGTGCTGAACGTCCGGTTGATGGAGCGGAACAGGGAAGGATTCCAGTAGTAGGCCAGATACTTCTCTTCCCACAGGGTCACCCCCGTGTGCCCCAGAGCCATGTCCCAGCCCTTGAGGCCCCGCATCTCCCGGAGAATGCCCTTCTCGTCCAGCAGGATCCAGGCCCGCTGGGGGGTGACGGTGACGCTCCGCAGGAGGGGCAGGGAGGTTTCCGGGGTGAAGGACAGGGACTCCGGGGCGAAGTACCCGTCCAGGGTCTCGGGCTTCGTCATTTCGTCCCCCAGGAGCGGGTAATCCTCTCCCGCCCTCGCCAGCTCTTTTTCCAGGGCGGCGGCAAAGAGCGGCTGGGCCTGCCGCTGGATGTCCCCTGCCAGGGCGGCGGTCAGGACCGCCGCGCCCAGGAGCCAGAGGCAGAGAAGAACGACCAGCAGCCGGATCGCCGTGGATCTGAACAGAGACTTCCGCTTCATTTCCTCTCGCCCCCTTCCTCCAGCTTTTTCAGTTCTTCCCGGAGCTTCCGCCGCGCCCGGGTCAGGAGCATCCGCACGCTGTCCTTCTGCACCCCCAGGCTCTCGGCGATCTCCTCGTCCCCGGCCTCCAGAACGTAGCGGAGGATCAGGAGCTGCCTGGGGCCCTCCTCCAGTCGGTCCATGGCCGCCCGGAAGTCCCGCTCCCGCTCCAGGGAGAGCAGCGCCTCCTCCGGACCGGGCTTCCGGTCCGCCACCGCCAGGGCCGGATCGTCCAGGGAGAGGCCGGGCAGGCGGCCCCTTCGGGCCAGGTGGCTCAGGGCGGCGTTGTGGACCGTGGTGTAGACATAATTGAACAGCCGCCGCTCCGGCAGGCCCCGGAGGGTCTCCACCTTTTCCCAGAGGTGAAGGAACGACTCTTGAAGGACGTCCTCCGCTTCCGCCTCTCCCGCCCCCAGGGAGCGGGCGTGGGCGTAGAGCAGATCCCTCCAGCGCCGATAGAGTCCCTCCAGAAAGGCCCGATCCGCCTGTATGGGGTCAATCGGCTTTTCTCGTCTCTGTCTCATCTGTCCGGGTTCCTCTGCTCTCTTCCCTTTGGACTTCTTCCTCTTCCGTCTGCTCCGGGGTCTCCTCTTCTGCGTCGGCGGGGGAGATGGTCTCCTCCCAGCGGGGCGGCTCCTCCTCCCGGGCGGCGTGGATGGGGAAGCCGGAGAGGGACAGCACCGCCCCCAGGGCCACCAGCACCACCGCGACCCGGCTTCCCAGCCGGAGGGCCCGCTTTTCCAGCCGCGCCCTCTTTTTCTTTTTCACGCAGCCCTCCAGGGTCCGGGCCATTTTCAGGTCCAGAGTGTCCGGGGCGTGAGCCTCCGGCGCCGAGAGAAGGGTCTCTTCCTCCGCCAGCAGACCTTCGGCGCACGTTTCCCCGTAGCGGTCCAGCAGGATCCGCAGGGCCGCCTCGTCGTAGGCCTCGTATAACTCCGCCCGCCGGGCGGCCAAGTCGTCCTTTGCCATAAGGAAACCTCCGAAGCTCAGAAAGCATCTTTCTGTTACAATAGACTGCCGGTGTCGCTTTTTGCAACAGCTCTCCATAAAATATTTCCCCGCGCTTCCGCGCAGGGAAATAAAAACGATCTCTATTCCGCCAAAGGGAAGGTCACCGTAAACACCGTGCCGCTTCCCGGCTCGCTCTTCACGTCGATCTCCGCCCCCTGGAGCTGGGCCAGCTGCCGCAGGATGGGGAGGCCCAGGCCGAAGCCTCCTCCCCCGCTCCGGGACTTGTCCCCCCGGTAGAAGCGCTCGAAGATGTGTCCCAGGTCCTCCGGCGGGATGAAGCTGCCTTGATTGTGCACGGTGAGGACGGCGGTTTTCCGCCCCCGCTCCGCCCGGACCGTCACCTTCCCTCCCTTGGGCTCGTACTTGACGGCGTTTTCTATGAGGCCGGAGCAGATGCGCTGAAGCCCCTCCGCCGAGGCCTGGACCCGGATCCCCTCCCCCGGCTCCGTTTCCAGCGCTGCGCCCTTTTCCCAGGCCAGGGGCTCCAGCTGCAGGGCGGCCCTCTCGGCGGCTTCCGAAAGGTCCTGGGGGGAGAGCTCCATCTTCTTCCCCGCCTCCTCCAGGGAGGAGAGGGTCAGCATCTCATTCACCAGGTCCAGCATCCCGTGGGCGGCGGCGTCGGTGCTCTCCACCCAGGCGCTCACCTCCCCGTCAGAGGCCGCCGGGGAGGAGCGCAGGATGCTGTTGTTGGCTAAGATTACGGTGATGGGGGTCTTCAGGTCGTGGGAGAGGTTGGTCACAAACTGCCGCTCCATTTGAACGGCGTCCTCCATGGGCTTTGCCGCCAGCTTAGCCAGGCGGAGGCTGATGAGGAAGATAAGCCCCATCCCGCCCAGGAAGGCCAGGAGGAGAAAGAGGATGTTGCGAAGGATCCGGCCGCGGAGGTAGCCGGTCCCCGCCAGGGCGATCCGGCAGCCGGAGGGGTCTCCCGCCCGGCAGTAGTAGAGGCTGTATTCGGAGAGATACCCGCTGTCCTCCGCCCTCCCGGCGATCTCCGGCGCCGCCGAGGCCAGGAGCGCCGCCTCCGGCAGGCTGTCCCCGGAGAGGACGGAGATCTCCCCGGTTTCGGCGCTGTAGTAGAGGGTGACGACGTCCGCCTCCCAGCCCCGCCCGTCGGGGCGGAGGGCGCTTCCGTCCCCGTCGGGGAAGGGGGGCGGCTCCGGCGCCCCCTCCGGCGGGAGGGCGGGGGCGTCCCCCGGCTTTTCCGGCATCCCCTCCCCCAGGGGACGGAAGCGCTCCCCCGGCGTGTCCCAGGGCTCCAGGACCAGGCGGAGGGTGTTCTGCAGCTCCCGCCGGCTCTCCCGCCCGTAGCGGATCCCCTGGACCGTGAGGGCCGCCAGGAGTACCACCCCCACCAGCAGGAGGTTATAGAGCACGAAGCGGCGGCGATAGGCTTTCAGCATGCTTCCTCCTCCAAGAGGTAGCCGATCCGCGGGATCGTGCGGATGCCTACCCTTGACTTCAGAAATTTCAGCTTCTTCCGCAGAAAGGAGATGTAGACCTCCACGCTGTTCTCCGTGGCCTCCGTGTCCCCGCCCCAGGCCCGGAGCAGCAGGGCCTCCTTGGAGACGGGGGCCCCCGGCTGGAAGAGAAAGGCCTTCATGACCTCCAGCTCCTTTTTGCTCAGCTGCACGGACCCTTCCCCGCAGCTCAGGAGGCCGGTATGCACGTCCAGCGCCAGGTCCCCGAAACTGGCCGTGTCCACCACCACCTCCCCGGTGCGCCGGGTGAGGGCTCCCACCCGGGCCAGCAGCTCCTCCGTGTCGAAGGGCTTCGTCAGGTAGTCGTCGGCCCCGGCGTTGAGTCCCGTCACCTTGTCCGCCACCGCGGAGCGGGCGGTGAGCATGAGGATGGGGGTGCTGTGCCCCTCCCGCCGGAGGGTGCGCAGCACCTCCACTCCGTCCAGGCCGGGGAGCATCCCGTCCAGGATGAGAAGCTGGTAGTCCATGCCCCGGGCGTAGTCCAGGGCGCTCAGCCCGTCATAGACCGCGTCCACGTAATAGCCCTTCTGCTCCAGGATCCTTTTCAGCGCCCGGGATAAGTTTACCTCGTCCTCCACCAGAAGAATGTTCATCCGCCGATCCTCTTTTCCTGTTCTGTTTCCATGCTCCTCCGCCCCGGTCCAAAAGGCCGGGGCGGAGGAGCGAACAAACTCATGCGATGGGTTTTACATGCCCAAATAGGCCCGCTTTACGTAGTCGTCCTCCAGCAGCTCCGCGCAGGGGCCCTCCAGGGTGATGCGCCCGTTTTCCAGGACGTAGGCCCGGTCGGCGATCTCCATGGACTGCTTCACGTTCTGCTCCACCAAAAGCACGGTCATCCCCCGGTCCCGCAGGGTCTTCACCATGCCCATGGCCTCCTTGGCCATGAGGGGGCTGAGGCCGTAGCTCAGCTCGTCGTAGAGGCAGAGCTTGGGGCCGGACATCATGCCTCTCCCCATGGCCAGCATCTGCCGCTCGCCGCCGGAGAGGGTCCTGGCCAGCTGGCCCCGCCGCTCCCGCAGCTTGGGGAAGAGCTGGAAGACCGTCTCCATGGCCTGCTTCCGCCCACCCCACATGCTCCTGGGGTAGGCCCCCAGCTCCAGGTTCTCCTGGATGCTCATGTCCGGGAAGAGGCCGCCGTTCTCCGGCAGGTAGGAGATGCCCTTACTGAGCAGCAGGTCCGTGCTCATGCCGCAGAGGTCCTCCCCCCGGAAGAGGATCTGCCCGGAGGTGGGGGTCACGGCCCCGGTGATGGCGTTGAGCAGGGTGGTCTTGCCAGCCCCGTTGGCCCCCAGCAGGGCCACCAGCTCCCCCTCCTCGATGCGGAGGTTCACGTCCCAGAGGACCTGGACGTTTCCGTAATGACAGTTCAGGTTTTTGATTTCCAGCAGTGCCATGCTTCACTCCCCCAGATAGACTTCGATGACCACCGGGCTGGCGGCGATCTCCTCCGGCGTGCCCTCGGCGATCTTCTGCCCGTGGTGGAGCACCAAAATCCGGTCGCACATGCTCATGATGGCCTTCATCACGTGCTCGATCATCACGATGGTGATGCCCCTGTCCCGGATGCGCCGGACCAGGTCCATGGCCTCGGTGACCTCCGTGGGATTCAGCCCGGCCATCATCTCGTCCAGCATCAGGAGGTCCGGCCGCGTGGCGAGAGCCCGGGCCACCTCCACCCGCTTCTGGAAGGCCAGGGTGATGTCCTTCATGGACTTGTCCCCCTGCTCCCGGAGGCCCACGAAATCCAGCACCTCGCCGGTGATCTTCTCCGCCTCCGCCTCGCTGATGCGCTTTTTCCCGAACTGAGCCCCCATGAGGACGTTCTGGTATACCGTCAGGTCCGGGAAGTTCTTGGCGGTCTGGAAGGTGCGCCCCAGGCCCAGGCGGCAGATCTGGAAGGGCTTAAGGCCGCTGATCCGCTCTCCTTTATAGGTGATGGTCCCCTCGTCCAGCTTGATGGCCCCGGAGATCAGGTTGAAGAGGGTGGTCTTGCCCGCCCCGTTGGGGCCGATCAGGCCCAGGATCTCGCCCTCTTCCACGTCGAAGTCCACGCTGTCCACGGCCTTCCGGCCGCCGAACCACTTGGTGACGCCTTTGCCCTCAAGTACGCGCATCCTGCCCCGCCTCCTTCCGTTTCCGCAGCCTGGCCGCCAGGGCGTGAACGACGCCCAGGATGCCCTTGGGCATGAAGAGAATGGCCGCGATCATGATGATGCCCATGGCCAGCATGTAGATGTAGGGGAATTTCGTGGTCAGCAGCTCCTGGAGATAGGCGAAGACCGAGGCGCCGATCATGGGCCCCAGCAGGTTCTGGGAGCCGCCGAAGATGACCATGAGCACCGGCAGGAAGCTGTAGTTGGCGTTGAAGGCGATGCCCGGGTCGATGTAGGTCCAGCGGGTGGCCATGGCCGCCCCCGCCGCGCCCATGGCAAAGGCGCTGATGGTGAAGGCCAGGACCTTGACCAGAGTGGCGTTGATGCCGATGTGCTGCGCCGCGTCCTCCCCCTCGGCGATGCAGGTGAGGGCCTTGCCGAAGCGGCTGCGCCGGATGACGACGATGGCGATAATGAGCGCCAGCAGCAGCACATAGAGGGCGTAGAACACCTCCGTATAGGAGTAGGACACCACGAAGCGCCCTCTCGTCCCGTTGAAGTGGATCTCCAGGTAGAGGATGAGCTGCTCCAGAAGCTTCACCACGCCCAGGGTGAAGATGGTGAAGTACACGCCCCGGAGCCGCAGGGTGATGACGCCGATGAGGAAGGCAAGGATGGACGCGGCAACCCCTCCCAGGAGCATCAGCAGCGGCAGGGGGAGGTTATTTCCCAAAAACGCCGAGACGTAGACCCCCAGGCCGAAGAAGGCCGCCGTAGCCAGGGAGATGTAGCCCGTGGCCCCGGAGAACATGTTCCAGCAGAGGGAGAGGATCACGTACATGATGACGCTCCCCAGCATGATGGTGGTATAGGGCTTGGTGAGTCCCGGCAGGAAGGCCAGGAAAATGAGGACCAGGGCCACGACGGCGGGGAGAATGGCCTTTTTGGGACTGGCACGGAATTCCTTCAATAGCTTCATGACTTACCTCCCATCAGCCCGCTGGGCTTCACCAGCAGCAGAACGATAATGATGAGGTAGTAGGCCACCAGGGAGAGGCTGGGGTCGATGTAGTTCACCAGGGTCCCGATGAAGCCCAGGATGAAGCCGCCCAGCAGGGCCCCGGGGATGCTCCCCATGCCCCCCAGCACCACCACGATGATGGCGATGATGGTGTAGCTCATGCCCATGGAGGTGTTGAACTGGTTGATGATGCTGATGAGGCTGCCCGCGCAGCCGGCCAGGAGAGCGCCGATGCCGAAGCAGATGGCCCCCACCCGGTGGACCTTGATGCCCATGAGGGCGGCGCTGGAGGCGTCCTGGCTCACGGCCCGGATGGCCTTGCCCAGCCGCGCCTTCTGCAGGAAGAGGTAGAAGAGCAGGCTGATGGCCACCGCGAAGAGGAGCACTACCAGCCGGTTCAGGGCGATGGCGGTCCCCAGGATGTTCACGCTCCGCAGAAGGAAGGAATAGGCCTGCTGCTGGCTGCCCCAGATCTGCAGGGCCACGTTCTGCAGCACGAACATGAGGCCGAAGGAAACCAGCATGGAGTTGGATTCAAAGACGCCCGCGGACCCGGACACGTCCCCGAGCTTTTTGTAGATCGTCCTGTGCAGCACGAAGCCCAGAAGGAACATCACCGGCATGATGATGACCATGGCCAGCAGGGGATTCACGTTCTGCCGGACCAGGACCAGCGTGAGGAATGCGCCCACCATGATGAACTCGCCGTGGGACACGTTCAGGATGCGGGCAACGCCGTACTGGATGCTCATTCCCATGGCGATGATGGCGTAGACGCCGCCCATGATGAGCCCGCTGCTCACGACATTGAGGATCGTTACCAGCATTTGCTTGCTCCTAACTGATTGATGGGGCGGCTGTGAAAGCCGCCTGGAAAGGGAGGCGTTCCGGGAAATGCTCCGGAACGCCTCCGAATGATTTCAAATCCTCAGCGAAAACCGTTCAAGCCGCCGGATGCTCAGGAGGCGGGCCAGGGCTGCTTGGGGACGATGGGATCGCTGGTGGCCTTGCTGGTGCGGTCGATGACCTCGAACACGCCGTTCTGCCACTGGCCCACGTTGCCCATGAAGCAGTCGGGGGCGATCATGTTGTTCTCGAACCAGGTGTCGCCCAGGACGGTGTCGAAGTGGTTGTTCACCAGGTATTCCTGCACCTTGGCATTGTCCAGGGTGCCCGCGCCCTCGATGGCCTTCTGCAGGCACTGGAGGCCGGCGTAGTAGTGGACGAGGCCCCAGTAGTCGTAGAACACGTTGGGATCGTCCTTCCAGAACTCCTTGAAGTGCTCGAAGTACTCCGCCGCCGCGGGGCTGCTCTTGGGGTTCCAGGCGCCCCAGGAGATGATGCCCTCGCAGACCTCGGGGCCGTAGATGTCCAGGATGCTGCTGAAGCCGCCGCCGGAGCCCATGAACCACACCTTGGGATTGTAGCTGAGGGCGATGGACTGGTTCAGAGCCAGGAAGCCCTGGTCGGGGTAGGTGAGGCAGAGGAAGGCGTCGGCGCCGGTGGACTGGGCGTCCTGGATGATGCTGGTCATATCCTGGATGTCGGCGGGGACGCTCTTGACGCCCTTCACGGCGATGCCCGCGTTGGCCAGGGCCGGGATCAGGGCGCCGGAGTACTCGGTGCCGTGCAGGTCCTCAATGAAGACCACGTAGGCGGACTCGATGCCCTGCTCCACGAAGATGTCCACCAGGGCGGGAGCCTGGGTGTCGGAGAAGTTCAGGCTGGAGAAGAAGTAGGGGTACTGGGCGATGGACTCCTTCAGGGTGGCGCTGCCGCCCTCGGCGCCCATAAGGACCTTGCCGTACTTGTTGGCGATGGGGGCCGCCGCGTAGAGGAAGGCGGTGGAGACGGGGGGCAGGATGAAGTCCACCTGGTCCTCCACGATGGCCTTCTCCAGGTTCCGGGTCATGGTGCTCAGGTCGCTGGTGTCGTCGTAGACCTTGAGCTCGATCTTCATCTTCTTGTCGTATTCCTTGATGTACAGGCCGCCGTCGGCGTTCACGTCGTCCACCCACATCTTATAGATGGGGCCGTAGGCGCTCTGCTCGAAGAAGGCGTAGACGCCGGTCATGCTCCGGGAGCCGCCGAAAACGATGGTGTCCTTGTTCTTGTCGATCTTGTAGCCGCTGCTGCTGCCGGAGTCCTCCTTCTTGGCGCAGGCGAACAGGGTCATTGCCAGCAGAAGCGCCAGAACGAGCGCCAGGATCCTCTTTGCTTTCATGGTGTACCTCCTCAAAATGTTGTTTTGCCTCGAATCAGGGAAGAATTCTGCGCACTTTGTATATACAAGATGCCCCCAGTATAGCGGTTCTCCGTCATTTTGTCAAGCACCGGATCCTGACAGATTGTCGCTGAAAACAAGGGAGACGGGCGGTGCGGAGCCCCTCCGCCGATATTGACGGAGGCCGGGTTTTCTTGCCGCAATACAAAAACCGTCAGGGGACAGAGCCCGCGGCTTTGTCCCCTGACGATTTAAAGCGATTGTATTACAGCCAGTCCGTCCCTGCGTACCAGGCGAGGGGCCCAACGGGGAGGGGGCCGTCGCAGAGAAAGGGAACGAAATGCCAGCCGCCCCCGGTGACGAACATTTCCTCCGCGGGCCGATCGGGGTACAGCACCTCCCCCAGGCAGAGCAGGGCCAGAGGCTCCGGAAGGGGGGTGAAGAAGCCCACCTCCGCCTCCCGCCCGTCCACGATCCTCTTGTCGAAATACAGGAGGCCCAGGCGCTGCAGAAGGGGGATCGTCCGTTCCGGGTCCTCCAGCTCCAGCAGCTTTTCCACAGCCGCCGCCTCCACGATGCCGAAAGAGGGCGTGGAGAGGATCTTTTTCGCCGCCCGCAGGGTCTCCGGGTCCCCCAGGGCTTCCCAGAGGAGCCGCTTTTCCTCGCTCGCCTCAAAGAGGGAAGCATACCCCTCCTCCGGCTCCCGGAAGAGGAAGGCGGCGGGGAGGGCCGGGGAGGAGCGGAAAAAGGCCAGCTCCCCCTTTTCCCGCCAGGCGTAGCGGCGGGACCTGGGCATGTCGGGATAGGAGATGGATTCCTCCCCTTCCAGCATCCCGATGTTCAGCTCCAGATACAGCCGCCACAGGCGCAGAAGGAGATCCGACCGCTCCGCCTCCGTTTTGGGGCGGAGGGCGCGGAGGAAGGCCTCCTCCAGGGCTTTATCCGGGAGGGCGAGGCCGAAGAGCCGGTCCAGGGAGATGCCCAAAGCCTTTGCCAGCTCTGGCAGCAGGGCGGCGTCCGGGCTGCTTTCGTCCCGCTCCCATTTGCTTACGGTCTGGGACACCACGCCCAGAGCTGCCCCCAACTCCTCCTGGCTGATGCCCGCCGCTTTTCTGGCCTGACGGATGTTTTCACCGAGACTCATGGCTCCTCCTCCTTCTGGATGCTCAGATTCACGCTGCCGCTGCCGGAGACGATGGTGCCCCGCCGTTCCTCCCGCCGGTAGTCCCCGGAGAGAACGATGCGCCCCAGGGTGAGAATGCCGGTGAGCTGGGCCGTGATCCGGCTGGAATAGACGGCGTCCGCCCGCTCGCTCCGGTAGTAAAACGTGCCGTGACAGATGCCGTAGGGCTCCGCCGCCGCGAGAAAGGCTCCCGCCTCCTCCGCCGTCACCCCTGCCCTCTCCGCCAGATAGGCCGGGGTGAAGATGCCGCCCCGGATCTCCGTGAGCATGGCATAGAGGCAGCGCACGGCCCCCGGCATCCCCAGGACCCGGAAGAGGGCCTCCAGCCCTTCCCCCTCGGACCTCAGCCAGCGATAGCGCACCACATGGGGCAGCATCACCAGGGCGAAGTTCGCGTCCGTCCCGGCGGCGATGAGGGCGATCAGGTCCCGGTAGGCATAGTGCCAGATGCTGCGCTCCGAATCCGGCATCCGCAGCTCCGGCGGCATCTCCGGCGGGGGAAGCTCCTTCTCTTCGCCGGGGGCGGGATAGCGGACGCTGCGAAGGGAAAGCAGCAGGTCGCAGATCCGGCGGAAGCAGGTCTCCGCCGCCGCTTCGATGTCCTGCCCCTCCAGGAGCGAGGGCTCCTCCCCCTCCCGGAAGAAGAGGGCGGGACCTGGGCCGTAGTAGGCTCCCAGGCGGCAGAGGGCGTCGATGTCCGGCTCGTTCTCGCCGGTCTCCCATTTGGAGTAGGCCTTGTCCGAGACGCCCACGGCCTCCGCGACCTCCTTCTGGGTGAGGCCCCGGCTTTTCCGGGCTTTCGTCAGGTTTTCGAGAAATCCTGCCTTGTCCATTAAGGTTTTCCTCCTCGGTCTGAAATGGCAAAACCGGCTTTGCGCGTCCAGTATATTTGAAACGCCTCGTAGAGTCAAAAACCAAAATGGAACAGAATTCTCGGAAACGGAGAAAAACAAAAGAGGCTCCCGCCGCCGCGTCTCGCGGCGGCGGGAGCCCACGCTGGTGTGCTTACTCGCCTTCCGGCACCTTCCGCCGAAGGGGCGGCGTGTCGAAGCGGTGTCTCCCCATGCCGGACATCCCGGCGGCGTTGCCCTCCGGCCCAAAACAGGCCCTGGCCAGGAGCAGGATGGCCAGAATATGGACGTCTGCCTGGAAGTGCAGGAGCTCCGTCTCCTCCCCGTCGATCCGGGCCTTCCGAATGGAGACCATACGGAGCTTCTGGAGCCGGGAGATCACCGCCTCCGGGTCCTCCACCCCCAGGACCTCCCCCGCCTCCTCCCGGAGGAAGGAGGCGGAGCCCGCGACGGAAAGGCGGCGCAGGAGGACGCGGCGGCAGTCCCGGTCCCCCAGGACATCGAAGACCGGGGCCAGCAGGTCCGGGTCCTCAAAGAGGGAGCCCCAGCCCTCCGGCCCTTCTCCCAGGAAGAGACCGAAGGGGAGGACCTTCTTCGTGCCCAGGAGGGCCAGCATCTCATCCCCCAGCAGCGTGTAGTCCCAGCCGTCGGCGGGGTAGAGGGGGCCGAAGTCGAAGGGGTCCGGCCCCTTGTTATCCTTGTCCCAGCGGCCCATCAGGTACTGGAAGGCGAAGGTCATGAGGGTCATGATCTGATCCTGCCGGCTCTCCTCCTCCCAACGGGGGAGCCAGCGGAGAAGGGCTTCCCTCGCGTCCTCCCAGGAGCCGCTCTGTCGGTCAAAGAGCCGGTCCAGGGAAATGCCCAGGGCGTCGGCCAGGGGGGACAGGAGCTCCGTGTCCGGCTGGCTCTCATTCCGCTCCCATTTGGAGACGGTCTGGGGGACCACCCCGATCATTTCTGCCAGGGCCTCCTGTGTCATGCCCTTCGCCGTCCTGGCGTTTCGGATCGCTTCTCCCAGGTTCATTCCTCCGCTCCTTTCTCCGTCAGTCTGGACTGGATGCCCAGGGTGTGCCCATAGCGGCCTCTGGCCGCCTCGTCGGGGATCAGCAGCTTTGCCAGGGAGAGGAGGCCCACCAGCGCCTCCCGGCAGTAGCCGCAGTACAGCCGCTCTTCCTTTCCTTTTCGCTGTATCCTTCCCCTGGAAACGCAGAGGCCCAGGGGCGCCGCCGCCTCCAGGAAGGCCCGGGTCTCCTCCTCCGATACCCCGGCTCGGGCCGCCAGATAGGGGAGGGAAAAGAGGTCAGAGCTGTCCTGCCGCATGAGAAAGCTGAGGCAGGGGAGCGCCCCAGGCATCCCCAGGACCCGGAAGAGGGCCCCCAGCTTCTCCGCCTCCTCATGGATCCAGGCGTAGTGCTCCCGGTTGGGCTCCATGAGGATGGAGAGGTTCAGGTCCTCCCCCGCGGCGAAAATGCCCATCAAATCGGGGATGGAAAGATAGGTGATGCTGCTCCGGGATTTGCCCCGCTGCTCCGAGGGGTCCTCCGGGACCCCGGCCCAGGGGACCGGCTTCAGGTAAACGGAGGGGTCGAGCTTCGTCTCCTCCATGATGCTGTCCCCCATGCCCCGGATGGCCTCGTAGTGGATGCGAAACCACTGCGCCGCCGCCTCCTTTGGGGGCAGGGCCGCCAGCTCGGTCCGAACGGCGGCGGCTCCCCCGTCCCGGAAGAAGAGGGCATGGCTCTCTCCGTAGAGCTCTGCCAGACGGCAGAGGGAATCCACGTCCATCTCGTTCTCCCCGGTCTCCCACTTGGAATAGGTCCTGTCCGAGACGCCCAGGGCCTGGGCGAGCTGCTTCTGGGTGAAGCCCCGTTTTCGCCGCTCCTCACCGAGAGCTTCCAGGAATTTCGTCTTGTCCATGCTTGCTGCCTCCTTCGGATGGTTCAGGCCTGTGCGTACAGCATAAACGAAACGTACCGTAGAGTCAAAAACCAAAATGTTGAGAAATTCTATTCAGGGTAGAGGCCGGTAAGACGGCTCCCCGACGGACTGTGACCGGATCTTACAAAATGTGGGGCCGCATGGCGGGCTCTTCCCACCAGAAATTGTATTTTCCGTGTCCGCAATCTTGACATCCCGCCCGGGAGAGGGGTATAATATCCTGAGACAGTTCAAAACAGCGGAGCGGATCAATGAACGAGAACGCGGAGCATTCCCTGATCATCGGAACGAGCCAGTGCCGGAAGTTTCTTTTCGGCGGGGAGGTCGTGTGCTTCTACGTCATCAACGCTCTCCGGCCCCTCTGGGTCACGACTCCCTTTGCCCAGTATCCCCTGATGCCGGATGAGGTGCTGAACGTGGTCATGCCGGACAAGTGCGGGACCTACTGCTTCGACTTCTCCTGCGGAGAGGAAAACGTGGGCTTCACCTTCGTGGTGGGATAGAGACAATATAAAAACATCACGGCCCCCTGCCGCGCCACTTGGCGCGGCAGGGGGCCGCTGCTTTTGCTCTAGATTTTGGATATCGCGTCCGCCAATACCCCCTCAGAGCTGGGGACCGTGAGCTCAAAGCCCATGTCCAGCAGCTCCCTGGCCCCGTCCCCGGCCACAAAGGCCCGGTGGGCGGCCCGGAGGAGGCTCAGGTCGTTCATGGCGTCGCCGCAGCAGATGAGGGTATCGCAGCCCAGCATTTCCAGCAGCCGCCGGGCCGTCTCCCCCTTGGAGGAGCCCAGGGCCTGGGCCTCGATCAGAAAGGGGAGGCTGCGGGAGGCAGTGCAGCCGGTGCCGGGGGCGTTGATGGCCTCCGCGATGCCCCCGTAGAGGGCGTCCGTCTCCTCCGTGGTATAGCGGAACCAGTCCGGCTCCGCCTTTTCCGGGTCCTTCGGCGGCTCGGGAGAGCCGGACACGGCGAACTGGACCCAGGGCCGGGGGACCTCCTCCAGCGGGGAAACCCGGATGGGGACCCCCATCTTTTTGAAGATCTCCGCCAGCCCCATGTCCTCCCCGAAGACGTAGGTCTCGGTAGGGCACTGGATCTCAAAGTGGAGCTGGGGATGCTGCGCCAGCAGGGAAGCGAAGAGAGCCGCCGCGCCCTCCGGCAGGGCCCCCTGCCAGAGGCTTCTTTCTTCCCGGTAGTCGTAGATCTCCGCCCCGTTGAAGACGATGTGGGGCGCGTTGGTGGGAAGCTGGGACCAGCGGCTCCGGTGGCTCACTCTGGTGTGGCCGGTGGCGATGGAGAGGAGGCCCCCCTCCGCCATAAAGCGGAGGACCGCCTCCGTGTTGGCCGGAGGAATGGTCCTGTCCGGCCCGGTCACGGTGCGGTCCCAGTCGCTCACCAGCAGGATGCCGGTGTATTTTCCCATCAGCAGGAGAGGATATAGCCGCCGTCGATGACTTGAGCGGTACCGGTGACCTGGGCCGCCGCGGGGGAGGCGAAGTACACCGCCAGAGCGCCCACCTCGATGGGCTCGCCGAAGCGGCCGAGGGGCATCTGGTTGTTGATGTACTCGAACTGATCCTTGGGGATGAACTGGCTCAGGTCGGTGTTGGTGAAGCCCGGGCAGATGGCGTTGACGCGGATGTTATGCTTGCCCAGCTCCACGGCCATGCAGTGGGTGAAGTGGACCACGGCGGCCTTGGAGGAGGAATAGGGGCTCATGGCCTGGGTCTTGTTGACGATGAAGGCGGCGTTGGAGGCCACGTTGATGATGCTGCCGCCCTTGCCCGCGGCGCGCATCTTCTTGCCCACCTCGTAGGTCATGTGGACGGTGCCGTTCAGGTCGGTGTTCAGCACCCGATACCAGTCACTCAGCTCCTCGTCCATGTCCAGGAGCTCGCTGACGCAGGTGACGCCGGCGTTGTTCACCAGAATGTCGAAGCCGCCGAACTCGTCCCAGGCCTTGGCCACGACCTCGCGGACGTTGGGCAGGTTGGTCACGTCGCAGCTGAAGCTCTGGTACTTGCCGCCGAAGGGCTTCAGCTCCTCGATGGCCTCGGCCGCCTTCTTGGCGTCCCGGCAGAAGATGGCCACGTTGGCGCCCTGCTGGGCGAAGGCGGAGGCGATGGCGAGACCCAGGCCCCGGTTGCCGCCGGTGACGAGAGCGTTCTTGCCCTTCAGAGAGAAGGCGTCCTGCATATTCACGATGGAGGGGATCATAGCGCATACATCCTTTCAATTATAAATGGTTGAGTGGTTCGCTTATTCCTTCCGGCTCCGCCGGGGGATCACTTCAGATGCTTGTCCAGGAACTCGTAGACGTGCCCCTGGTGCTTGGGCTCGTACCAGTCGGTGGAGAAGCCGCCGTGGTTCCAGCCCTCGAAGAACTCCAGCTCGGCCCGGCCTTCGCCGCATTTCTCCGTCACCTTGTCGTAGAGCATCTGGCTCTGGTTCGGGGGCACGATCTGGTCCTTGGTGCCCGCCTGGATGAGGATGGGCGGGAAGTCCCCCGTGATGAAGTTCAGGGGGTTGGTGAAGTACATGAGGCCGTGGATGGCCCGGGGCTTGGCGCCCACCAGGGACTGGTACAGGTCCGGCATGGGGGGTCCCCCCGCGCCGGGGCCGGGGGCCGCGCCCTTGGGGGGCTCAGGCATCTCCGGGGGCAGCATGCTCATGAGGTCGTAGCAGCCGTAGAAGCCGATGACCGCCTGCACCTTGCTGGAGACCCCAGCGTTCCCCATGCTCTCGTCCTCGAAGCCGGGAATGTCCTGGGTGGCGGCGCACATGATGGCGTAGTAGGCTCCGGCGCTGTCGCCGGCCAGGGCGAACTTCTCCGGGTCCAGCTTATACTGGGCGGCGTTGGCGCGCAGGTAGCGGATGGCGGCCTTCAGGTCGAAGAGGCCGTAGGGGTACTGGGCCTCTCCCGCCAGGCGCTGCTCCACGGTCACCACCGCGTAGCCCTTGGTGACGCCGTCGATGGCGTGGAAGAGCTGGGCGTCCCGCTTCGCGCCGAAGAGATAGGCGCCGCCGTGCATGAAAATGTAGACGGGGAAGGGGCCCTCGCCCTCCTCGGGGAGGAAGATGTCCAGCTTCTGGGCCGGGGACTGGCTGGCATAGGCCACGTCCAGCCACTTGCGGCTGATCCCGGAGACGTCGATCTCCTGCTGGGGGAAGGGGCCGCTGCCGGGAACGGTGGTGAGCTTCCAGGGAGAATCAATTTTCATCTGGTCCATAAAACAGCCTCCTTATTGTTTTACTCATTTGAAAAAAGTATAGCATATTCCCCCTTGACAAGCAAGAAGGAAAGTGCTAATCTAACTGTACTAGAGCACACTAGTACAGTTGTTGCAGAAAGGAGGCGAAGCCCTTGATCGAGCTGAACTACCGGGACCCCCGGCCCATCTACGAGCAGATCAAGGACGGCTTCCGGCGGCTGATCCTCTCCGGCGTCCTCCGGGAGGGGGACCGGCTGCCCTCGGTGCGGGAGCTGAGCACCAAACTCTCCGTGAACCCCAACACCATCCAGCGGGCCTACCGGGAGCTGGAGGCGGAGGGGGTCGTCTACACCGTCACCGCCAAGGGGACCTTTGCCGCCTCCCCGGCATCCCTGCGGGAGGAGAAGAAAACGGCGCTGCTGAAAAGCCTTCGGGAAACCGCCTCGGCCCTGTACGCCCTGGGCGTTTCAAAGGAGGAGCTGCGCCGGGAATTGGAGGAATTGGACCATGATTGAAGTCAAGGGGCTGAAAAAGCGCTTCGGCAGCTTCGACGCCCTGAACGGACTGGAGCTGACCGTGCCCACCGGGGCCGTCTACGGCCTGGTGGGACCCAACGGGGCGGGGAAAACCACCGCCATCAAGCACATCACCGGTATTTACCGCCCCGACGGGGGCCAGGTGCTGCTGGACGCCCAGCCGGTATACGAGAACCCGGAGGCAAAAAAGCGGATCGCCTACATCCCGGACGAAGTTTACTACTTCGCCCAGGCGGGCATCCGGGACATGGCGGCCTTCTACCGGGGCGTCTACCCCTCCTTCAACGAGGAGCGCTACCGGAAGCTGGGGGAGGCCTTCGACCTGGACGACAAGGCCCCCATGAAGCGCTTCAGCCGGGGCATGCAGAAGCAGGCGGCCTTTCGCCTCGCCATGAGCCTCATGCCGGAGGTGCTGATCCTGGACGAGCCGGTGGATGGGCTGGACCCGGTGATGCGGCGGCAGATCTGGAGCCTGCTCCTCAGTGACGTGGCGGAGCGGGGGATGACGGTGCTGGTCTCCTCCCACAACCTGCGGGAGCTGGAGGATGTGTGCGACCATGTGGGCATCATCCACGCCGGACGGACCCTGGTGGAGCGGAGCCTTTCTGAACTCCAGGACAACATGGTGAAGGTGCAGCTGGTGCTCCCCGAGGGCGGGGCCCTGCCCCAGGGGCTGAACATCCTCCACGAGAGCCGCACCGGCCAGGTCATCACCCTGATCCTGCGGGGAAAGGCGGAGGAGATCGCGGCCAAGGTCGCCGCCGCGGGTCCTCTCTTTTACGACCTCCTGCCCCTGACGCTGGAGGAGATCTTCATTTACGAGCTGGGAGGTGAGCACTATGCGGTGCGGGATGTCCTTCTTTAACGCCACGGTCTATAAGTCGAGTCTCAAGCGCTTCTGGCCCGTGTGGGCGGGCCTCACCCTGATCCTCATCCTGCTGCTGCCCCTGCCGGTGCTGAATGCCTGGTCTCCCTCCCGGGCGGAGGGCGTCATCCTGGGGGTGGGCAGCTTCGGGGCCGTGGTCCTCGCCTTCGGGTTTTCCGCCGTCGCGGCCATGACGGTCTACGGCTGGATGTATAACGCCAGAAGCACCGGCTTTACCGCGGCCCTGCCCCTGCGGCGGGAGGGGATGTTTCTCTCCTGCGCTCTCGCGGGCTATACCATGCTGGCCCTGCCGGGGGTGATTGCGGCCCTGCTCACCATGCTTTCCGGGGCTGCGGCGGCTCTGGCGGCGCAGTGGCTGCTGAAGTATCTGCTGCTGAGCCTTCTCTTCTTCGGCTTCGCTTCCCTCTGCGCCTTTCTTACCGGGACCCTCTGGGTCCTCCCGGTGGTCTATGGCCTCCTGAACGTGGCGGTAGTGGTGCTCTGGCTCCTCATTGCCAACGTGCTGACGAACCTCCTCCCCGGCTACGCGGGGGAGGTTCCCCAGGCGGCCTACATCCTCTCTCCCGTGGTGCGGGTGATGATGTTCCAGTGGGATGGAAGTCCCTTCCCGGACTGGGCGGGGCTCCTTGGCTACGCCGCCTTCGGGCTGATCTGCGCCGGTCTGGCCCTTCTGCTGGCGAAGAAGAGGCGGATGGAGAGCGCTACGGACACGGTGGCGGTCTCCTGGCTGAAGCCGGTGTTCCGCTGGGTCTTTTCCGTGGGCTTCGCCCTCTGCTTCTCTAATCTCCTCTATCTCCTGATCCTGGACGACGAACCCTACCTCGTCGTACCCATGACGGCCTTCCTCCTGCTGGGGGCCTTCCTGGGCTGGGTCATCGCGGAGATGCTGGTGCGGAAGTCCTACAAAGTGGGCTCTTCTCTCAAGACCTTCCCCATCCTGGCTCTGCTCATCATCCTTTTGACGGTGGGCTGCGCCAAAGGGGGCTTCGGCTACTCCGCCCGGATCCCTGCCCCGGAGCGGGTGAAGAGCGCGCAGATCGAGGTGGGCGGCTACTCCTGCGTCACGGACGATCCTTCCGAAATTCCGGGCATCCAGACCCTGCACCGGGAGCTGGCCGCGGCCCAGCCCGGACAGATGGGGGGCAGGGACGTGTATATCGAATACGAGCTTACTTCCGGTGGCGCCCTGCGGCGGCGCTACAGCCTCGCCGGTCTCTCGGAGGAGGGGCAGGAGGAGCTGCGGCAGATGGTGGAGCGGGAGCTGGCCGAGGGGCTGGAAGTCATACTCAGTGACAACAACCGGACGTTCAACTTCTATGCCACGCTCTATGAGGGGGAGGAATACTACAACTTCGACCTCAGCGAGGAGCAGGGCCGGAAGCTCCTGCGGGATGGTGTCCTCCCGGACTGGCGGGCCGGGACCCTGCGCCTGGTGTCCGGCTGGGCCTTCGGCCCGGTCAGCGCATCGGAGGAACCGGAGACCTTCTACTTCCTGAATTACGACGCCTGGTTCCGGGGAGACGGCCGCTATGACGCGGATTTCCGCTATCGGATGTATGATCAGTTCCAGGTGACTCCGGAAGCGAAGAACACCTGGGAGCTCCTGCAGAAATACCGCAGGGAGACGGGAAAGGAAAGCTGGGGATAAGGAAGCCCGAGAGGCTGGCATTGTCGGCCTCTTTCGGCGCGAAGACCGGGCTCTTTCGCCCGTAAATCCCTTGCATAGGGTCTTTCCCCGTGGTACAATCTCACTCGGACAAATACGTGCAGGCAGCTTGCCCGCTCGCCGGGCAGGGAGGAAACTATGGATCAACTGAACTGGAGCCTGGCCATTGACCTCATTATGGCCGTCATCATCGTCTGGATGCTCCTGAAGGGGCGGGCGGACGGCGTGGTCAAAAAGCTGGGCGGCCTCCTTTCCCTGGCGGCCGGTCTGGTGCTGGGAAGGGCGGCCAGGGCCCAGTATGCCGAGCTGGTGGCGGAGCGCTGGGTGACCCCGGCGATCGGGCGGCTCCTGACCCACGCCCGGGAGAGCCTGGGCCTGGCGGACCTGCTGGAGAACCTGACGGAGATCCTGAACAAGGCCAGTCTCCCCGGCTTTTTGAAGGTGAACGTGACGGAGAGCGTCACCACCCGGGGCGGCGCCTTTCTGGATTCCGCCGTCAACACCGCGTCTAACGTGGTTGGCCTTCGCCTCAGCGGGTGGCTGCTCTTTTTCGTGACGGCCATCCTGGCCTACGTGCTGGTGAGGATCATCTTCAACGGCGTCATCGACCCGGTGATCTCCAATCTGCCCATCATCGGGCAGATCAACAGCTTCATGGGCCTGGTGCTGGGCGCGGTGCTGGGCGCGGTGCTGTCGATCTTCCTCCTGTGGCTTGCCTACCACCTGGTCCCCGCCCTCTCCCAGCCGGGCGGCCCTCTCAGTCCGGAGGCGGTGGAAAAGTCCTACCTGACCCGCTTCTGCTTCCAGATCTTCCCCGGTTTGTTCAAGATCAAATGACGGAATAACGAAATCACGCACCCCGCCGCGAACGCGGCGGGGTGCTGCTGTGTCTTGCGTGATTTATTCTTCTTCCCCCTCGGGGATGACCTGGGTGATCAGGGTCAGGCAGTTGCAGGCGTTCCAGCCGGACCAGGGCCAGCCGTCGGAGGCCACGGGGCCGGGAGCGATGTACACCGGCTTCCCCGTGGCGGGGTAGACGTCCGTCCGGGGCGGGAAGCCCAGGATGCAGCCCCGCTCCTGGCTCACCTGGGCGAAGCGCCGGGCGATGAGGGCGGCCTCCTTCTTCTTTCCGGCCAGGTTCAGGCCGCAGCACATGAAGGCCTGCACCGGGGCCACCACCCGCCCGTGGACGAAGGTGCTGGTGCCGTAGTTACTGTCGGCGCTTCGGAGGCTCTCGGAGGCAAGGCCGATCTCCGTGAGGAAGTGGCCCTCCTCGGTGAGCTGCTGGGCAATCCGGTCGATGATCTTCTGGGGCAGCTTCTTCCCCAGGAGGATGGGCTGGTAGGAGGCGACGGACAGGCTGTCCACCGGCTTGCCGTTGTGGTAGGTGACGAACTTGTCCCCGTCCCAGAACTCTTCAATGAGGGTTTTCAGGAGCTTATCGCTCCGGGCGTACCAGCTCTCCGCCTCCTCGGTTTTGCCGCAGCCCTCCGCCAGGCGGCCCGTGGCCCAGAGCAGGTCGATCATAAAGGCGATCAGGTCCGGGTTCACGGTGGGGAAGCCGTCCTTGAAGATGGTGGCATCGTCCCAGCCGGAGTCGTTGGGGCTGTCGATCATGGTCACGTCGTCCCCCCGCCCGGCGGAGCGGTAGGTCACCCAGAATTCCGCCCACTTGGCGAACTTGGGGTACATCTTGGCGCACTCGGCTTCCGTGAGGAAGCTGTCCCCGCACTTCTGGATGAGCCAGTCCAGGGCGAAGCCCTGGATGGGGGGCTGGATGCCCGCGTTGCAGCTCAAAAAGCCCACGTTGCCGGGGAGCTGCCCCGTCCGGGGATTCTGGTACTCGAACATGGTGCAGATCATCCGCCAGCCCTCGGCCGGGTCTCCCATCATGCTCATGCCGTGGTAGCTCTGCTGCCAGGAGAAGGCCTCTCCCAGGTATTCGTAGTGCATGAGGATCATGGGGCTCTGGTAGATGCCGCCCGCTCCCGGCTTGGTGCGCCGGGCCCAGCAGGTGTGGGCGGCGTACTCGAAGAGCTCCTCGAAGCCCTTGGCAGGCTTGCGGTAGACCTTCTTGAACTCTTCAAAGCGGTCGAAGCCGTCCTGCCGCAGTACCGCGGGGTCGGGGTAGGCTTCCGGGAAGTCCCCGAACTCGGTCATGGCCTCGTGGACGGCGAAGTCCAGCTCCCCGTTCCCGTCGGGCTGCAGGCAGAGAAGCAGGCTCTGGAAGCTCCCGTCGGGGTTCAGGACGCTTTGGAGCTTCACGCTCCCCTTCAGGGGGCGGAAGCGCAGCTTGCCGTAGGTGCCGTAGGTCACTTCCGTGCTGCCGTCGGGGAGCTGGACCACCCCGTGGCAGGCTCCGGCGGCGTTCAGCCCCGTCTGGGGCTTGTAGGGGGCCGCCTCCAGGCTGAGGCTCAGGCCGCCGCAGCCCAGGACGCGCATATATTCGTCGTAGGTGAAGATCATCTCCACCTGCCCCTGGGGCACGGTGAGGAGGATGGAGCCGGGGTCGCCCCGGTAGGAGTAGCTCACCTCCCGCCCCCCGGCCCAGGTGCGCAGGGAGAAGAGGAAGGGATTGGAGTCCATCCAGGCGCCGGGCTTGTAGCTGCTGAGCTGCAGCAGGTGGCTGTAATAGTTTTCAATGAGGAAGAACGCGCTGCCCTCCCGGGCGTAGACCGCGTGGGTCAGGTCGAATTTGGTTCCGCTTCCGAACATTTCCCGTCAGCTCCTTTCTTCCAGGGCCAGGCCCAGGGCGCAGAGGACCGGGCTGCAGGCGCCCCCGCTGAGGGCGTCCGGCTTTTCCGCTCCGGCGGCCAGGGCTTTTTCCGCGAGGGCGGGGGAGCCCAGGGCGATGAGGGCGCTCAGCAGAGCGTCCAGCTTTCCGGCGTCTCCCGCCGCCTTCTCCAGGGCGGCGCAGTCCGGCGCGGCGTCTCCCAGCAGGAGGGGCAGCAGGCCGAGTCCGGCGGGGCAGGCCGCCTCCGCGCCGTCCACGGCGCTGCGGCAGACAAAGCCGCCGTCCTTCCAGAGGGAGGCGAGGCATTCCAGCTGCCCCTGGGCCAGGGCGGCCCAGTTTTCCGCCTCCTTGCTGAGGCCCAGCTTCACCGCCATGGATTCCAGGGCCCGGGCGTTCAGGGCCATCCAGAGGCAGAGGTCGGGGGAGACGGCGGGCGCGCCCATGGGCAGTGCGGGCTTCCCGTCGAAGCCGCTCTCATGGGGGTAGGCGTAGAAGAAGGCCCCCTCCGGCAGGCTGCGGTTCTTCACCCACCAGCCCACGGCCTTGTCCAGCAGGGCGTAGAGCGCCGCCAGCTTTTCGGCGGGAACGGCGTCGATGCCGCCCCCGGCGAAGGCGCGGCAGAGGGGGAGTCCCCAAAGGGGAGGCGCGGATTCCGGCAGCACCGTGTCCCCCTTCACCCAGGCGGGGACCATCCCGCCGGGGGTCATGAGGCCGAGAACCGCGCTGACGAGCTCCGCCGCTTCCGGGGCCTTGAGGGCCAGGGCGGCGATGGCCTGCTCCATGCTGACGGCCCGGATGTCCCCGATCTTGTTTGCCGTGAGGAGCGCTGCGCCCTTCCGGGTCTGGAAGTTCAGCCAGAGGACGTAGGCAAACAGCTCATTCTTGCCCTTCAAGCGGCCCAGGAAGTCCTGGAAGGCCGTCTCCGCCTTCTTCGCCGCGGCGTCCACGTCCGGGGCGATCTCCGGCAGATCATAGGCGGTGGTGCTGTCCCAGAACACCGCCTCCAGCACCCCGTCCTCCGGGGTGAGGGTGATGACCGGGTCGGTGCTGTGGAGGCCCACCAGGTCCCAGCCCACCTCCAGGTCGGCCTTGCCCTTCTGCACGGCGATGATGTAGCGGGTGGGGCCCATGTTCAGCTCATAGCCCCGCTTCGTGCGGCTCACCGTCTCGCCGAAGCCCAGGCGCACCACCATGCTGAGTCCCGCCGTCCCCTTCAGGAGCAGGGCCGGCCCGTCGATGGCCAGCTTCACTTCCCCCTGGGGACTGGTGAGAAGGACGGAGGCGGGGCCCGCCTCCGCAGAGAATTCCCCGCCGGAGGCGTCCTTCAGACGGATGAACCCGGCGCTGCGGGCGGAGGCCCCGGCGAACATACTGCTGCTCTCCGAGGCGAGGCCCAGGTAGAGACCCTTTTCCCAGCCCCTTCCCAGGGGATCCGCCTCTTCAAAGAGAAGGTGGCGGCTGAGATACTGGCCGAAGGCCAGCTTTTTCAAATCCAGCTGCATAACTTGGCTCCTTTCCGATGTTTTTGATCTCTTGGTACAATCCTACCATATCCCGCCGCCGGTTTCCACCCGCTTTTGGGAAAAATCACCGGATTGGAAAGGAAAAAAGCCGGGAGAGAGGAAAAAACTCTTGATTTTATTCGATAAAGTGATATCCTTTGAAATGGAGAAATAATACTGTTTGGAGGAACCTGAACATGAAAAAAACACTTGCCCTGGTGCTGGCCCTGGCGCTGCTGGCACTGTGCCTTGCGGGCTGCGCCGATAAGCCTGCCGAGCCCGCCCCGGCAACCAACGCTCCTGCGGCCCCTGCTTCGGCGGCCCCGGCTCCGGAAAGCGCGGCCCCCGCGGAGCCCGCTCCCGGCGGGGAACCCGCCCCGGAGGCTCCCGCCGGGGGAAGGACCTTTACCGTAGGCTTCGACGCGGAGTTCCCGCCCTTCGGCTTCATCGCGGACGACGGCTCTTACGACGGCTTCGACCTGGCCGCGGCGGCGGAGATCTGTGCCAGGAAGGGATGGACCTTTGTGGCCCAGCCCATCAACTGGGACTTCAAGGACGCGGAGCTGAGTTCCGGCAGCATCGACTGCATCTGGAACGGCTTCACCATCGAAGGCCGGGAGGACGCCTATACCTGGAGCCCCGCCTACTATGACAGCTCGGTGGTGGTGGTGGTCCGGGCCGACAGCGGCATCAAGTCTCTGGCGGATCTGGCCGGCAAGAGCGTCATCACCCAGGCGGCCTCCTCCGGCCTCTCCGCCCTGGAGGGGAACCCGGAGCTGACGGCCACCTTCGCCGAGCTCCTGGAGAGCGCGGACTACAACAACGCCTTCATGGAGCTGGGCATGGGCACCGTGGACGCCGTGGTGGCGGACGTGGGCGTGGCCGAGTACAACATGCAGAATAAGAGCGGCGACTATGTGATCCTGGACGAGCCGGTGAGCGTGGAGACCTACGGCATCGGCTTCCTCAAGGGGAACGAAGAGCTCATGCTGGAGGTCTGGGACGAGTACATCAGCCTTGCCGCCGACGGGACCCTGGCCACTCTCGCAGACAAGTATGTTCCCTACGGCCTTGTGAAGGAGAACGTGATCCACATCGTCCCCGCCCCCAGCGCGGAGACCGTGGCGTGGCGGACCTTTATCGTGGGCTTCGACGCGGAGTTCCCGCCCTTCGGCTTCATCGCGGGTGACGGCAGCTACGACGGCTTCGACCTGGCCGTGGCGGAGGAGGTCTGCGACCGGCTGGGATGGACCTTCGTGGCCCAGCCCATCAACTGGGACTTCAAGGACGCGGAGCTGAGTTCCGGCAGCATCGACTGCATCTGGAACGGCTTTACCATCGAAGGGCGCGAGAACGCCTACACCTGGAGCCCTGCCTACTACGACAGCTCCGTGGTGGTGGTGGTCCGGGCCGACAGCGGCATCACTTCCCTGGACGACCTGGCGGGGAAGAGCGTCATCACCCAGGCGGCCTCCTCCGGCGTCACTGCCCTGGAGGAGCGGCCGGAGCTGCTGGCCTCCTTTGCTGAGCTCCTGGAGAGCTCGGACTACAACAACGCCTTCATGGAGCTGGGCATGGGCACCGTGGACGCCGTGGTGGCGGACGTGGGCGTGGCCAACTACAATATGCAGAATAAGAGCGGGGACTTCGTCATCCTGGACGAGCCGGTGAATGTGGAGACCTACGGCATCGGTTTCCTTGCGGGCAACGAGGAACTGCGGGACACCGTGTGGAACACGGTGCTCTCCATCGCCGCCGACGGGACCATGGCCTCCATCGCGGACAAGTACGTTCCCTACGGCCTTGTGAAGGAAAACGTGACCCTGATCGGATAAGGAAAACCCGCTGTGCCGCAGCGCCGGGAAGTCCCGGCGCTGCGGCCGGGCGTCTTTAGAATAAAGGAGAAAACCCTATGGCCCTTTGGACGATGGTGCAGACCCTGGCCGACGGCATGGGCAAGTCCATCCTGATCTACGTCTGTACCCTGGCGGGGGCGCTGCCCCTGGGGCTGCTGGTGGCCTTCGGCCGCATGTCCCGGGTGAAGCCCCTGCAGCTCATCGTGAAATTCTACATCTCCGTCATGCGGGGAACGCCGCTGATGCTCCAGCTCCTGGTGGTCTTCTTCGGCCCCTACTACCTCTTCCGCATCCCCACCGGCAGCAGCTACCGTTTCGTGGCGGTGGTCATCGGCTTCATCCTGAACTACGCCGCCTACTTTGCGGAGATCTACCGGGGCGGCATCGAGGGGATCCCCCAGGGCCAGCGGGAGGCGGCCCACGTGCTGGGCTATTCCCGCTCCAGGACCTTCCTCACCATCATCCTGCCCCAGGTGGTGAAGCGCATCCTCCCGGCGGTGACCAACGAGATGATCACCCTGGTGAAGGATACCTCCCTGGCCTTCGCCATCTCCTATTCGGAGATGTTCACCCTGGCCAAGAAGATCGCCTCCTCCCAGTCCACCCTGATGCCCTTCGTCATTGCCGGCGTTTTCTACTACGTTTTCAACTTCATCGTGGCCTTTCTCATGGAGCGCTGCGAAAAGCGCCTGGCCTACTACAATTAAGGGGGTGCGGGGATGAACATACTTTCCATGCAGAACATCCGCAAGTCCTTCGGGGAGCGGGAGGTATTGAAGGACATCTCCCTCTCCGTGGCGGAGGGCCAGGTCACGGCCATCATCGGCCCCTCCGGCTCCGGCAAGAGCACCCTCCTGCGCTGCGCCACCCTGCTGGAGACCATCGACGGGGGGAGCGTCACCTATCTGGACAAGACCGCCGCCTGGGAGGAGGGGGGGAAGGCGAAGTACGCTTCCGCCCAGGTCCTCCGGGAGGTGCGGAGCTGCTTCGGCCTGGTGTTCCAGAACTTCAACCTCTTCCCCCATTTTTCCGTTCTCCGGAACGTGATGGACGCGCCGGTCCACGTCCTGGGCCGGAACAAGAAAGAGGTGGAGGAGGAGGCCGTGGCCCTGCTCCGGCGCATGGGCCTGGAGGACCATGCCGCCAACTACCCCTGCCAGCTCTCCGGCGGGCAGCAGCAGCGGGTGGCCATCGCCCGGGCCCTCGCCATGAATCCCAAGGTCCTCTTCTTCGACGAGCCCACCAGCGCCCTGGACCCGGAGCTCACCGCCGAGGTCCTGAAGGTGATCCGGGCCCTGGCGGAGGAGAAAATGACCATGGTGATCGTTACCCACGAGATGAACTTCGCCAAGCTGGTGGCGGACCACGTGATCTTCATGGACGGGGGCGTCATCGTGGAGGAGGGGGGCCCCGGCATCATCGACGACCCCTCCCACGCCCGGACGAGAGCGTTTTTGAACAAACTGGAGGGATAGGGCGTAATCTCAGGGTCTTTTTTCAATGAGAAGTACCGGGGCGTGGGTAGGCATAATTGCCTCCCACGTCCTAGGTCTTTACAGTGGTTTTGAACGCCTTGTTTTGTTTCTCTGCCGATACTCAGGAGAGAAGCGCCTGCGGCATGGTCATTATGCTTAAGAGCCCTGCTGCTCATCGGCCCTCATCCACCGCTTCGCGGTCCCCCTTCCCCAAAGGGGAAGGCAATCGCCTGCGGGCGGGACGAGGAAAGAAAAACTGGATAACATTGAAATCTGCACCTTTGGCTTCCCCTGGGGGAAGCAGTCACCGAAGGTGACTGATGAGGGACGTTCTGTGACAGCAGAACGATGGGGCGTAAGCCCCATAATACCCGCCCATGAGCTTTAACTAAATGACATTAGCTCCCGCGGCATTTCTTTCAACAGATCCTTTGTAGTTGCCGCTATTGTCGAAAACCATGGCGTCTGACGATACAGGTCGTATACACTCTGCTTCAAACGATCTGATAAGCTTCGGATAATGGATTGTTTATCGCTGGGAGCGTTATAGACCTGCAAACCGTCTAACATGGGATGGGAAAGACTGTGTTCCTTTACCGAAATTGATCTCCTGCAACATTCCAGCGCCCGTTCCAGGTGATATCTGATAGTGTCTTCGTCACCGTGCTTCATCGCCTCGAATTCGGCAAGTCCCTGGTGAAGGATATACAAATGGTGGAGCTGTTCATAACCCGCGTCATCGTTTTGATAAACTGTCTCATAGATTTTTGCCACGGTCTCAAAGCAATTCTGCTTGTTATCGTCACTGGATTCCGAGCCGGTATCACCGCATATGCGACAGGCAAAGAAAAACAATTCCTCCAAGAACCAATAGGTACAGAACGCCACATCTCGGATCAGGTCCTTGCCTTTGTCGATATGCGCCTCGATGATCTCCCTGGAATTGAAGACAGAAATCGACTTCCCGGCCCATTTTTGCGCTTCTTCCATTTCACCGCGTTCCGCGAAAACACGGGCGAGCTGCGAAATGGCCTGACCCTTGTAATACATCGAACCGGCTGTTCCCTGGGCGTTCCCGTTGATGATCTCGGTTGCAAGATCGTAAATTTCATGGAAGTATTTCTTGCGGTCGGCGTCAAAATAGGAGGACATCAGCATCTCTTTGACGTCGATGTTGTTCGGCATGCGCTGATAGGCCTCCTGCCAAAGCGCAAGAGCCTCCGCCTTATTGCCGCATCGAAACAAGTCCACAGCCTTTTCGGAATACTCCTCGAAAAGCCGTTTTTCATCAATCAGTTCCACGCAAAGCAACTCGTCGACTGTGACCCCGAAGAATCGCGCGATATCCGGCAAAAGCGTGATGTCCGGATAAGCGTTTCCGTTTTCCCATTTGCTAACCGCCTGAAAAGAAACCTTCAGATACTGAGCGAGCTTCTCCTGCGAAACTTTTTTCTCCACTCTCAAGCTTTTTAGTTTGTTCGATAAACAGATATCCATTTGAAGTCCTCCCATACATGATTTGGCGATCGCAATGCTATTATTGCACAAACAATGCGATTATCAATAACCGAATAGTTGTATTTCAGTTGAAGAATTCAAACAATGGTTGAGCGGGACACAGAAGTTGGAGCATGCGGCAACGAAGCATCGTATAATACCGACCCGACAGGTTGAAAACACAGGGCTGACAGCGTATAATATATACAGGAAGAAAATCTAATGATCGGAGCGTGAAGGTTGAAACATTGTAATCAGCGCACCATACCGAAATTAGGCGCAAAAAACTCAGCCCCTGGAAAAAGGGACTTTTCAAGAGCAAGCGGGCGGGGTATAATCTACGTGGCGCTGGGCGTCACGAGATAGCCTTGCCGTTGTAAAAGGAAGATGGCCTCCTCCACGGAAACGGTCCTATG
>JAFXTU010000039.1 GCA_017535635.1 Oscillospiraceae bacterium | reverse complement strand
GGGGGTGTAGTTGTGGCCGTCGATGGTCACCTTGCGGTCGGTGCCCATGTCGCGCTTGATGGAAATCACGGTGCGGTCCGGATTGGTGACGGCCTGGCGCTTGGCCACCTGGCCCACCAGGCGCTCGCCGGTCTTGGAGAACGCCACGACGGACGGGGTGGTGCGGGCGCCTTCGGCGTTCGCGATGACGACGGGCTCGCCGCCCTCCATGACGGCGACGCAGGAATTGGTGGTGCCCAAATCTATACCAATGATCTTACCCATGATTCAATTCCTCCTTATTCAAACTCTATCGTCAGTTCGCCACTTTTACCATGGCAAAACGAATGACCTTGTCGTTCAGCTTAAAGCCCTTCTGGAACTCCTCCACCACCAGGTTCTCCCCCAGGCTCTCATCCTCCACGTGGAGGACGGCGTTGTGCTCCGCCGGGTCGAAGGGCTGACCCTCCGCCTCGATGGGGGTGACCCCCAGCTTCGCCAGAATGTCCATGAGCTGGGTCATGGTCATCTCCACGCCCTTGTAGAAGCCGGGATCGGTGCATTCGGCCTTCAGGGCCCGGGCCAGGTTGTCGTAGACGGGCAGGAGCTGGAGCACCGTGTCGGCCTTGGCGTCGGAATAGGTGGTCTCCTTCTCCTTCTGGCTTCGGCGGCGGTAGTTGTCGTACTCCGCGGCCAGGCGCAGGTATTTGTCCTTTTCGGAAGCCAGGGCCGCGTCCATCTCCGCTTTCAGGGCCTCCAGCTTCTTTTTCAGCTCCCCTTCCTTTTTCCGGCCGAAGCGCCGCTCCTTTTCCTGGGGCTGGGCTTCCTCCGGCTCCGTTTCGGGGGTCTGGGTTTCCGCTTCCGCTTCCGGCAGGGCTTCCTCCTCTGCCGCCTTGTTCTCTTCCGCCGCTCCGGCGGCCTCCTGCTTCTTTTCCTCTTCCATAGCTCTTACTCTCCCTTATCTTCCGTACCGGCGGGCAGTTGGGGCGGGGCCGGGGACGCCCCCCCCAACGCTGCCTGCTGCATCCCCCGGGCGATCCCCCGGAGGTAGGCGGCCACCCTCGCGTAATCCATCCGCACGGGGCCCACCACGCCGATGACGCCCTGCATGCCGCCTCCCATGTCGTAGGAGGCCAGGACCACGCCGGAGTCCTTCAATTCCTCGGCCACGTTCTCCGGCCCGATGAGGATCTTCACCCCGTCCTCCCCGTCGGCGGGCAGGTCCCGGATGATGCTCTCGTCCGAGAGGTAATCCATCAGCTTCTGGGCCTTGTCCACGTCCCGGTATTCCGGGAGGCTCAGGATGCTGCTGGCTCCGGCCAGGTAGGGCCGGTGGGTCTCCTGGTGGGTCATGGCCTGGACCGCGAAAGCCGCCAGGGCCGCCACGGCGCCGCTCTCGTCCCCCAGGCTCCGCTCGGCGGCCTGGACCAGGGTCGCGTCCATCCGTTCCGGCGGCAGGAGGGTAAAGCTGGCGTTGAAGACCGTGCTGAGCTTTCGCACCAGGGCTTCGTCGATCCCCTGGGGGAAGCGCATCACCCGGTTCACCGCCGTGTCGTCCTCCAGCATGACCACGGCGATCACCGTGGTGTCGTCCACCCGGATCAGGTCGTAGCGCTTGATGGTCCTCACCTGCTGGGGCGCGGCGGCGGCGTAGACGGGGTAGCTGGTCATCTCGCTCACCAGCTTGCCCGCGTCGGCCAGCAGCTCGTCGAACTTGCTCATCCGCTGCCTCAGGGCGTCGTTGATGCGCTGGGTCTCCTCCAGGCTGAGCCGGTGCTCGTTCATCAGCTCGTTCACGTAGATCCGGTAGCCCTGGGGAGAGGGGATGCGCCCGGCGGAGGTGTGGGGCTGCTCCAGGAGGCCCAGGCCGGTCATCTCCGCCATCTCGTTGCGGATGGTGGCGCTGGAGAGGTTCAGCTCCTCCGAGGCGGCGATGGCCTTGCTGCCCACGGGCTCGGCCGTGGCAACGTAGCTCTCCACGATGAACTTCAGGATCTTCCGCTTCCGCTGGCTGAGCTCCATGGTCCCTGCGCCCCGCTTCCTGTGGTTAGCACTCTTCGTCCCCGAGTGCTAACCGTACTATAATACGCCTTTCTCTCCTTGTCAAGGGTAAATTGAAAACAATTTGTGAACGCCTCCGGCGCAAAAAAAGGATTGCATTCCGCCAAACACGGTTATATAATACCTCGGTTATTTCAGGTTAACAGCGGAAAGGGCTGATCCCAATGGACATTCGCAACATCGCCATCATCGCCCACGTAGACCACGGCAAGACCACCCTGGTGAACGAAATGCTGCGGCAGGGGGGCGTTTTCCGGGACAACCAGGTGGTGGAAGACCGGGTCATGGACTCCGGGGACCTGGAACGGGAGCGGGGCATTACCATTCTCTCCAAAAACACGGCCATTCATTATAAGGATACCAAGATCAACATCGTGGACACACCGGGCCACGCCGACTTCGGCGGCGAGGTGGAGCGGGTGCTGAAGATGGTCAACGGGGTCCTGCTGCTGGTGGACGCCGCCGAGGGTCCCATGCCCCAGACCCGCTTTGTCCTCTCCAAGGCCCTGGAGCTGGGCCACCGGGTCATCGTGGTGGTGAACAAGATCGACCGGCCCGACGCCCGGATCCATGAGGTGATCGACGAGGTATTGGAGCTGCTTCTGGAGCTGAACGCCACGGACGAACAGCTGGACAGTCCCATGCTCTTCTGCTCCGCCAGAGCCGGCACCGCCGCCTACAGCCCGGAAGTGGAGGGGGAGGACCTGCGGCCCCTCTTCGACACCATTCTGGAGTATATGCCCGCCCCGGAGCGGGACGAGGAGTCCCCCCTGCAGATGCTGGTCTCCTCCCTGGACTACAACGACTACGTGGGACGCATCGCCGTGGGGCGCATCCAGCGGGGGACGATCCGCCAGAACCAGGAGATCCTGGTCACCAACGCCGAGGACCCGGAGAAAAAGGAGAAGGCCAAGGCGGTGAGCCTCTACGTCTTCGACGGCCTCAGCCGCACGGCGGTGACGGAAGCCGCCGCCGGGGACATCATCGCCCTCAGCGGCATCGGGGACGTGACCATCGGGGACACCATCTGCGCCCCGGACACCCCGGAGCCCCTGCCCTTCGTGAAGATCTCCGCCCCCACCATGGAGATGACCTTCTCGGTGAACGACAGCCCCTTCGCCGGGACGGAGGGAAAGTTCGTCACTTCCCGGGCCCTGCGGGACCGGCTCTTCCGGGAGACCCTGAAGGACGTGAGCCTCCGGGTCACGGAGACGGACAGCACCGACAGCTTCAACGTGGCGGGCCGGGGCGAGATGCATTTGTCGATCCTCATCGAGACCATGCGCCGGGAGGGCTTTGAATTCCAGGTATCGCCTCCCCGGGTGCTGACCAAGGAGGAGAACGGCGTTCTCATGGAGCCCATGGAGGAAGTGGTCATCGACGTGCCGGACGCGGCGGTGGGCTCCGTCATCGAGAAGCTGGCCCTGCGGAAGGGGGAGCTGAAGGAGATGACCCCCACCGGGACCCGGACGAAGCTCATTTTCCTGGTGCCCAGCCGTGGCCTCTTCGGCTACCGCAGCGAATTCCTCACCGACACCCGGGGGGAGGGCATCATGGCCTCCGTCTTCGACTCCTACGCTCCCATGAAGGGGGAGGTAAAGCGCCGGAACACCGGCTCCCTGGTGGCCTTCGAGACCGGGGAGGCCGTGGCCTACGGCATCTTCAACACCCAGGACCGGGGCACCATGTTCATCGGCCCCGGCGTGAAGGTCTACGGCGGCATGGTGGTGGGCTCCTGCCCCAAGCAGGAGGACATCGTCATCAACGTCTGCCGGAAAAAGCAGATGACCAACATGCGAGCCGCCGGCTCGGACGAGGCGCTGCGCCTGGTGCCGCCGAGACTCATGAGCCTGGAGCAGTGCATGGAATTCCTGGCGGACGACGAGCTGCTGGAGGTCACTCCCAAGTCCCTGCGGCTGCGCAAGCGGGTGCTGGACCACGAGCGGAGGGCCAAGAGCGCCTTCCGGGCCAAACAGAAATGAAGCTATGATCGACCCGAACCCGCCTTTGCGGGCTTCGGGTCGATTTTTATGAAAGGAACAAGCCCATGGCGATCGCACTGAATATCCTGCTGCTGGGGCTGGAGGTGTGGGGGATGCGCCTGGTGCTGCAAAAGCGGCCCCTGGGGCAGCTCTTCCAGTTCTATACCCAGCTCTCCAACATGACCGCCGCCCTCTCCGCCCTCTTGCTCTTGCTCTTCGGGCAGACCGGATGGGTCGCCCATTTTCGCTACCTGGGGGCATGTATGCTGCTTATGACCGCCTTTGTCACCGCCTGCGTCCTGGTCCCCATGGGGGGCGACGCGAAAAAGCTCCTGGGCGTCGGCAGCGGGCTCATCAACCACGTTCTCTGCCCGGTCCTGTGCATCGTCTCCTATCTCTTCTTCGAGCGTCACGCCCCCTTCCGGGCCGTTTTGCTGCCGGTGGGGGTCACGCTGGTCTACGGGATCGTTCTGCTCCTGCTCAACGCCCTGGGAAAGGCGGACGGCCCCTACCCCTTCTTCCGGGTCCGGGAACAGTCGGCCCGGGCCACGGCGCTCTGGTTCCTGGCCCTCCTGGCGGCGGTGGCCCTCCTCTCGGCCCTGCTGGAGGTATTGGCGTAAGTTTCAGGAATCGGACAGGCCCCCCTCCCTGAGGGGGCTCCCGCGAAGCGGGTGGGGGAGTTCCCCGTTTTCGGGGTCTATAAGTAATTGCTGCTCGGTTGACTCCCTCAGGCGCTCCGCGCCAGCTCCCTCAAAGAGGGAGCCAGACGCAGCAGGATAGCGGTTAGCGCTTAAGCTTACGGCTTTGCCTGCCGGGGATATTGGGGAGGTAAAAACAGGCGTCCCCAGACGATCCCCCAAAAATGAGAATCCCTCTCCGTTTTGGTTTTTGACTCTCCATTGTGCTTCGGTTATGGTACGGGCAAGAGGTATCCGAAAACCGACACAAGGAGAGTGCCATGAAAACAAAACTGACTGCCAAGGTCCTGGCCGGGGCTCTGGCCATCTGCCTCCTGCTTCTCACGACGGGCTGCGAGAGAGGCGGCGCGCCCGCGCCCGACGCATCCGAAGCCTCCGCGGCCCCGGCGGCCTCTGCGCCCGCCTCTGCGCCGACGGAGACGAAAGAGGAGGAGCTGGTCTACGTGCCCGGCTACGAGGTCTATCCCCCATCCATGGCCCCCGGCCTCACGAACTATCCCACAGAGCGCTCCGACGGGGTCTGGTTCATCCGCATGGCGGAGGCGGACGGGGAGCTCCGCTACCCCCTGATGCACGGGGGGAAGGACGCCGAAAGCCCCGTCACGGTGCTGGACTTCGGCCCGGACTGCGCGCCGATGGCCGGGATGTGCTTCCTGGAGGAGGGCCGCCTCTGGCTGGGCATGTGGCAGGGCGATCCGGAGACGCAGCTCTGGGCCTTTGCCCTGCGGGAGGTCTCCCCGGAGACCGGGGAAGTATTGCGGGAGATCCCCTTCCCGGAGGAAAACGGCAGCTTGTTCGGCCTCTTCGACCTGCCGGGGGGCAGCCTGGGCGTCTGCTCGGCGGACGGCGGGAAAATGCGCCTGTTCCGGCTGGAGGCGAATGAGAGCTTCACCGAGCTGCCCTTCCCCCAGGAGGAGGAAAAGCCCTCCCAGGTCACCTTCCTGGGCGCGGCGGGCAGCGGCCTTCCCGAGGGGGAGTGCATGGCCTACGACCGGGAGGGGCTCTTCGCCTTTACCCCCGAGACCGGGGAGCGGCGGGAGCTGATGAACTGGGCGGAGCAGGGCATCTTCTCCGGCACCCTCACCCCCCTGGGCCTGCGGGACGGGGCAGTGCGCCTGCTGGACTACGACTACGGCGAGTACGTCACCCTCACGCCCACGCCCCGGAGCCGGGTGAAGCCCAGGCAGGAGCTCACCATGGCCTGCCTGACGGCGGATCCCGAGACGGCCAAGGCCGTGCGGGACTTCAACCGCCGCAGCGGGGAATGGTACGTCACCGTGCGGGACTACTCCGGCGGACAGCCCTTCACCCGGGACGTACAGGACCGGGCCGTCACCGCCATGAACCTGGACATCGTCAGCGGCAATATGCCGGACCTCCTTTCCGTCCGGGAGGGGCTTCCCTTCAAGAGCTGGGCGGAAAAGGGCCTTCTCCGGGACCTGGGCCCCTGGCTGGAGGAAGAGGGCGTCCAGCTCCTGCCCCAGCTCCGGCGGGCGGGGACCGTGGGCGGAAAGCTCCTCCTGCTCTGCGCCAGCTTCACCCTCCGGACGGCGCTGGGGAGGCGGGACGCGATCGGCGACCGGACCGGCTGGACCCCGGCGGAGGCCAACGCCCTGGTTTCCTCCCTCCCGGACTGCGCGGGAGTATTCCCCGGCATTATGACGCGGGAAACGTACCTGGACCTGCTGGATCCCTATCTGGAGGGCTATCTGGACTGGGACAGCGGCACGGCCTTCTTCGACAGCCCCGGCTTCCGGGACGTGCTGGCCTTCGCCGCCTCCCTCCCCTCCGCAGAGAGCGGGGAGATCCCCACCGAGGCTGAGTATCTGCAAAACCTGGCGCTGGCGGACGCCGCCGAGGCGGAGGTCCTGCTGGGCAGGGCCCTCGTCGACGCCGTCACCGTGACCTCCGTCCGGGACTGGCAGCTCTGGGACCTGAGCTATTCGGGAAAGCTGGTCTGCCCCGGCCTTCCCGCCTCGGACGGGGTGGGCAGCCTCATCGAAATGCGCTCGCCCATGGCCGTCAGCGCGGTCTCCACCCACCCGGAGGGGGCCTGCGCCTTTCTGCGGAGCCTGCTGGAGGTCAAGACACAGACCGCCTATACCGACCGCTTCCCCTCCCTGAAAAGTGCCTTTGAAAATCATCTGGCGGAGGCCATGCGGGAGCCGGGGCCGGAAGAGGGCTATCACATCACCTACGTCTTTCCTCAGCAGGGCCTCCATGTCTGGATGGAAGACTTCCTCGTCCACCGCTGGGACGGCCCAGAGGGAGAGCGCATCCCCCGGAGCATCGTACAGTGGTATGACGCGAATTCCTCCCCGGTGCGGGAGGAAAAGCTCTACGCCATGGATGAAGAACAGAGGGACCGCCTGCTGGCCCTGCTGGACAGCGCCGAGCGCTCCACCGTCTGCGATCAGGTCATTACGGGCATCGTCCGGGAGGAGGCGGGAGCGTACTTCGCTGGGCAGCGCGGCGCGGAGGAGGCCTCCCGGCGGGTGCAGAAGCGGGTCGAGCTCTATCTGTCGGAGCAGGGCTGAGCGCCGTGCGGAAAAGACCTTCTGAGCAAGCTTCCCCCCGCGCCGGGATCCCCGGCGCGGGGGGTTTTGTCCCCGTTGGGATGAATTTGCACATAAAATGATTTCGTAATACTTGCATTATCCCCTTTCTCCCTGTATACTGGCGCCAAGAACAAGACAAAGGACGGGATCGGCATGAAAACGGTGAACGTAACGCTTCGCCTGGACAAGGAGCTCAAGGAGCAGGCGGACGCCCTCTTCGAGGACATGGGCCTCAGCCTCAACACCGCCTGCCGGATGTTTCTGACCCGGGCGGTAAAGGAGCAGCGCATCCCCTTCGACGTGGTGCGCAAGCCCGACCGGAAGACCCTCCGGGCCCTCTCGGACGCGGAGCAGGGGAAGGATGTCAGCCGGGACTTCGACAGCGTGGACGAGCTGATGGACGAGCTGAAGGAGTAAAAACGCCGGATGAACAAGCTGCGGTATACCCTGCGCTTCCGGCGGGATTATCGCCGGGGCGTGAGAAAGGGCTGCGACGGAGGGAAGCTGCGGGCGCTGCTGGAGCTGCTGCGCCTGGGCTCCCCCCTGCCCCAGAGCGCGAAGGATTCCTCCCTTCCCTGGGCGGAGGCCCGGGCCTGCCGGGTGGAGCCGGGGTGGGTCCTGGTGTACCGGGTGCGGGAAGGAACGGTGACGCTCCTGCGGGTAAAATACATCCGAAAAGAACGGCCGAGATATGCGCCGCCTATGAAGCTCTGGTTCAAAACGCTGCTCCGCAGCCCGGTAAAGACGGTCCTCACGGTGCTGCTCCTGGCATCAGCCGCTTTTCTCTTCCTGGACAATCTCTCCTCCTACGTCATGCAGACGGAGGCGATACGGGAGGCGGAGAAAGCGGTGGAGGGCGTGCTGACCGTGGAACGCAGCCAGGTAAGCAGGCCCCAGGACGGGACCCAGAGCTGGTTTCTTATTACAGACCCAACAAATCCAGGGAATATCTATTGGGGGCCAAGCTTCACCTACGAAAATATGCATCATGAGGCCCTGACGGCGGCAGACCTGAATGCCCTGGGAGCTCTGCCCTATATCGACGCCGTGGACAAGCGCTATATGACTGCCGGCCTCTCGGAGGAGTATGCCCGCAGCGACAACCCGACAGCCAGCTACGGCTTTATGGATCGGCTGGTGATCGAAGCCACGGTGGACGGTTTTGAGGACAGGGATGACAGTAATTTCGTCACATACTGCTATGTTGACGGCATCCGGGCATACAAGCTGAAGGACGTGACTCTGCTGGCGGGAAACCGTGCCTCTTTGGAAACACAGCTGGACACCCTGAATGGGAAAGTGCGGTTGTTTCTCATCGGAACTCCGGAAGAGTTCATTGGTACGGACGCCAACTTTTCGGGGGGACCGGCAGGGCCGAACGTTATCGACTGCCTGGATTTTGATATCTCCCGGAAAACGGTGATGTCACTGGAAAATGACCGGCGCTATGTGTTTGTAGTCCGTGCCCCACGGGGGGTGGGATCGGGCAGCGACGGACTGGGATTCTACGTTGGGGACGACAGCCGAAAGGACTGGTGGCCCTACATCACAGATATCACCGACCTGCCGGAAAACTACCTGGAAACGGAGGCTTTCGCCCCCCTGCGGGAACTGATCCGGGTCACCAACGACGACCTTCACACCTTCGACGTGGTATATACCGACGATATGGCTTCTATCCGCCGCGCTGCCCGGAACCAGATCACGGCGGAGCAGGGCCGCTTCCTCACCCCTGCGGACGAGGGCAGTCCCGTCTGCGTGGTGAGTGAAAACTTTCTGGAGCGAAGCGGCCTGGAGCTGGGGGACACGATCACCCTCCGGCTCGGAAACTATCTCATGGAGCAGTATCGGCCTTTGGGGGCCCTGGCCGTCACCCGCGGGCGATACGCGACGGAGTGGACAAAGCAAACCTTTACCATCGTGGGTTCATGGAAGGATTCCTCGGACCCGGGCTGGCGGGAACATGAGCATTATAATATCTATTCCGCCAACGGTTCCTGGCAGGATCAGGACCCCTACTGGGCCTATTCGGAAAATGCGATCTTTGTTCCCACGTCCTTCCTGCCTGCGAGCTGCGACAGGTCAAACCACCTGTTCCGTCCCGGCGAAGTAAGCTTCCTGGTGCGGGACGCGGGGAACATCGGCGCCTTTGCGGAAGAAGGCCTGCCCCTGGTGGAGGAAATGGGCCTGAAATACGCCTGGAGCGACGGCGGCTGGCCCCTGATTGCGGAGAGACTGGCCGAGACCAAGGCCTTGAGTCGCATGAAGCTCCTGATCTTTTGCGCCGCTTCCCTGCTGGCGGCGGGGCTTACCGTGTATCTCTTCCTCCACCGTCGGCGGCAGGAATACGCCGTCCTCCGGGCTCTGGGAAGCCCCAAAAGAGCGGCGGCAAGGGTCCTGTGGCTGCCCCTTATGGTACTGGCGCTGTTTTCCTGCGTTTTGGGACTGGCGGCTGCCTGGCTTCGCTCCGGCGCGGCGGTGGAGCGAAGCATCACCGAGTTTGCGGCTGCCGGTCTGGAAACCATGCCCACCGCCCATATAAGGGTCTATCTGCTGGGGACCGTCGGTCTGGTGCTGCTGATCGGCCTTCTTTCCGTTTTATATCTCCGAATCCTGGGAAGACGCAGCCCGCTGGCTCTTTTGCAGGACGGCAGTCTCCGGAAGGGAAAGAAGGCTGCGCCGCCTGCCGAAGAGACCGGCTTGGAAGCCCTGGCTGCCGCTTCCGTTCTGCTGTCCTTCCCCATGACGGTCACAGGAAAACCGGCAAAGGGCTTCCTGGGGCGCTACATTTTCCGCCATGTCCGCCGGGCGGGGGTGAAAACGGTGCTGACTCTTTTGCTGGCGGCGGCGCTGGTGGGGGCTGTGGGACAGCTCACGGTGCTGCGAAACCGTTATGGGGAGATCCTGCAAAACGTCCGGGTGGAAGCCTGCTTCTACGACGGGCTCTCCCTTAACCGGGCCGAGAGCCTTATGAAGACCGGACTGCTGCGTGACCCGGTCTATATCAGCAGCTTTGGGGAGGATCTGCTGCAGGGAGAACTGGAACTGATGCTGGCCGAGGTCATTTTTACCAACCGGCTGGACAGCGTGATCTCCGATCCCGTGACCTGGCTGGAGGGCTGGGACGAAGAAACGGCCATGAAGGAAAAGGGCAGGGTCTGCATCCTGCCCGCCCCGGTGATGGAGTTTCATGGGATCGAATTGGGGGACGAAGTGCGCATCAACGAGGCAGCCTGCATCGACCTCCTGGAACGCGGTCATAACAACTATCCTCCTACCTATGAGGGGAAGCTGGCCCTGCGGGACCGATACCGTCCCTTCTATACCGTCATCGGGCGGGTGGAGACTCCTCAGGAACACCGTATCATCTATGCGCCGGTCTCAGCCTTTAACACCTACTATTTCTTCGGCACCACCCTCTATCTGGACTCTGCCGCCTTCACCCTGAACGATTACCGCGACACGGACAAGGTGCGGCAGATGGCCGCCGAGATCCAGTACACGGTAAAGAAACCCCCGGTGTTCAGCATGGACACCTCTGACGCGGACCGCATTTTCCGCATCTACCGGCTCATTGAAACGCTCTACCCCCTCACCGTGGCGGCGGCGCTGATCCTTGGGACGCTCCTGCCCGTGCTGATGATCCTGCAGGAGCAACGGGAGGCGGCCATCCTCCGGGCTTTGGGCTGGTCGAAGAAGCTCACGATCCGGCGGCTGACGCTGGAGCAGGCGGTGCTGTGTCTGGCGGGGCTGTCTCTCGCGCTGGTTGCCCTCTTCGCCGTGAACGGCCTGGGCTTCCTGGGGGTGATTTTGGTACCGATCCTCTATGTGATCGCCCATTTCGCCCTCTGCGTGGGGGCGTCCGCCGCAATATCCGCGTCGATCCTGCAGAAGAGCCCCATGGGGCTATTGCAGGCGAAGGAATAGGAACTCCCTCAGTCAGTTCTGCTGACAGCTCCCTCAAAGAGGGAGCCAGACAGGAAGGATGATCGGATGAACAAGCTGCGGTATACCCTGCGCTTCCGGCGGGACTATCGCCGGGGCGTGAGAAAGGGCTGCGACGGAGGGAAGCTGCGGGCGCTGCTGGAGCTGCTGCGCCTGGGCTCCCCCCTGCCCCAGAGCGCTAAGGATTCCTCCCTTCCCTGGGCGGAGGCCCGGGCCTGCCGGGTGGAGCCGGGGTGGGTCCTGGTGTACCGGGCGCGGGAGGGGGCGGTGACGCTCCTGCGGGTAAAATACATCCGAAAAGAACGGCCGAGATATGCGCCGCCGATGAAGCTCTGGTTCAAAACGCTGCTCCGCAGCCCGGTGAAGACGGCCCTCACGGTGCTGCTCCTGGCGGCGGCCTGCTTCCTTTTCCTGGATAATCTCTCCGGCTACGAGCTCCAGCGCACCGCCGCGAGGCTGGCGGAGGAGGGCTGCCGGGGCATCCTCACGCTGGAAAAGACCCCGGTGCGGCGGTTCCTGGACCCGCATCTCTTCAACGCCTTTCTCCTGACGGACCCCACGAGTCCGGGAGAGACCTACGGCCGCTTCCTCTACGAGGACCTGCACCACCGGGCGCTGACGGCGGAGGAGACGGAGACCGTCGCCGCCCTGCCCTACGTGGACGCCGCGGACAAGCGGTATATGACCGCCGGGGTCTCGGAGGATCATTCCCGGATGGACTACTGGGGCTACTACGGCTATACGGACCGGATCATTCTGGAGGCCACGGTCCTCTGGGGACACACGGACGAGGATTGGCGCCGGAGCGCCTATGCCACGGGCTTCTACTCCGAATACAGCGACGTGCGGAAATTCGGCCTGGGGGACGTGACCCTACTGGCCGGGGACCCGGCGTGGCTGGAGGAGCATCTGGAGGCCTACCGGGGGGAGGCCCGGCTCACCGTCTCCGCCCTGCGGGACGACCTCATCGGCACCGGCGAATTGCACCTGGAGAGCAACGTCTCCCGGGCGGTGGTGAACTGCCTGGATTACGAGCTCACCCAGGCGGAGCTGGAGACCGTCGTCCCCGGACGCCGCTATGTGTTTGTCCTCCGGGCCTCCCTCCACGGGATCCTGGAGCCCATGTTCTATATGGGGGACGACAGCCGCAGGGACTGGTGGCCCTATATCACGGACGTCACCGATCTGCCGGAAAACTATCTGGAGACGGAGGAATTCGCTCCCCTGCGGAGCCTCATTCAGACCACCGACGACGACCTTCACACCTTCGACGTGGTGTATACCGACGACATGGCCTCCATCCGCCGGGTGGCCCAGGAGCTGATCACCCCGGCCCAGGGCCGCTTCCTCACCCCCGAGGACGGGGGAAAGGCCGTCTGCGTGGTGAGCGAGCAGTTCCTTTCGGCAAGCGGTCTGGACCTGGGGGACACCCTCACCCTGAAGCTGGGCAACGTCCTCACGGAGCAGTACGTCCCCCTGGGGGCCGTAGCGGTGACGGAAGGGCGGCATGCTACGGAATGGGAGGAGCGGAGCTTCACCATCGTGGGCGCCTTCCGGGACGTCTACGACGGGAAATGGCTGGAGCGGGACCTGTTCTGGGCCTACGGCAAAAACACCGTTTTCGTTCCCGTCTCCTTCCTCCCGGCGGGCTGCGACACCGAAAACCATGAATTCCGTCCGGCGGAGCTGAGCTTTCTCGTCAGCGACGCCCGGAAGATCCTCCCCTTTGAGGAGGAGGTCCTGCCCCGGCTGGAGGAGATGGGGCTGAGCTGCGTCTTTTTTGACTCCAACTGGCCCGCCGTGGCGGAAAAGATGGACGAGACGCGGACGCTGGCGGTGCTCAAGCTGCTCATTTTCTCCGCCGCGGCCCTGCTGGCGGTGGGACTCACCCTCTATCTCTTCCTCCATCGGCGGCGGGGCGAATACGCCATTCTCCGGGCCCTGGGAAGCCCCGGCAGGGCCGCGGCCAGGGCTCTCTGGCAGCCTCTCTTTGCGCTGGCGCTCTTCTCCGCCGCCCTGGGGCTGGGGGCGGCCCTGCTCCGCAGTGCTTCCACTCTGCGGGAGAGCCTGCGGGAATTTCAGGCGGCGGGGCTGGAGTCCCTGCCGGGGGTCCGTGTGTCCGTCTACCTGCTGGGGACCCTGGGGCTTCTGGGGACGCTGCTGCTGCTCACCGGCGTCTATCTCTCCGCTCTGGGGCGGCGGAGCCCCCTCCGCCTTTTGCAGGACAGCGCCGGCAAGGGAAAGAGCAGGGCAGAAACAGCCGCCATTCCGCTCATGACGGAAGCGGAGCAAAAGGCCCTGGCAGAAGCTCTGACCGCCCCCCTCACCGGGAGGGGACGTCCGACAAAGGGCTTTCTCGGGCGCTACGTCCTCCGCCACGCCCGGCGAGCCGGGGCGCGGACCCTCCTGGCCCTGCTCCTGGCGGCGCTGCTGGCCGGAGCCGCCGGTGAGCTCACCGTTCTGTATCGGAGCTACGGGGAGCTGGTGGAAAATGTGGAGGTCAGCGTCAGCTACTATGACGGACTCTCCTACGGCAAGGCCAAAATCGTGGAAAAATCCGGCTACGTCCATGACGCGGCTTTCCAAAAGGTGTTCAAGGACGCCGAGCTGGAATTCCAAAAGGCCCAGGTCTGGTTTCTGAACCGGCTGGAGGGGTTTGTCCCTGCGCCGGTGACCTGGCTGGAGGGCTGGGACGAGGAGAGCGCCATGTCCGCCTTCAGCAAGGTCTGCATTCTCCCCGCTCCGGTGATGGAAAACCTGGGGCTCTCCCTGGGGGACGAGGTACGCATCAACGAGCTGGACTGCATCGGGAATCTCTGCTACGGCTACCATGTCAATCCCCGCACCTGGGAGGAAATGGTTTCCCTGCGGGACGCCCACCGGAATTTCTTCACGGTCATCGGCCGGGTGGAGACCGAGGACGACGCCATGATCGCCTATGCCCCCGCCGCCGCCTTCCCCTACTACAGCTGCTTCGGCTATGTCCTGTATCTGGACCGGGCCTCCTTTACGCTGAACAGCTACTACCAGGCGTCGGAATTCCAAAGATACTCCGATCAACTCATGCTCACCGTGCTGGAGCCCCCGGAGTTCCGCATGGACACCGCCGACGCGGACCGCATCTTCCGCACTTACCGGCTGATCGAAACGCTCTATCCCATTACCCTGGTCTCTGCGCTCCTGCTGGGGACGCTGCTGCCGGTGCTGATGATCCTCCAGGAGCAACGGGAGGCGGCCATCCTCCGGGCCCTGGGCTGGTCGAAAAAGCTGACGATCCGGCGGCTGACGCTGGAGCAGGCGGCCCTGTGCCTGACGGGGCTGATTCTGGCCATCGCGGTCCTCTTCGCCGTGAACGGCCTGGGCTTCCTGGGGGTGATCCTGGTGCCGGTCCTCTATGTGATCGCCCACTTCGCCCTCTGCGTTGGGGCATCCGCCGCGATCTCCGCGTCGATCCTGCAAAAGAGCCCCATGCGGCTTTTGCAGGCGAAGGAATGATGATCGACGGAAGCGGGACGGGGCTCCCCTGTCCTGCGGAAAGGAGCAGCTCATGAAAATCGGAACGGTCCGGCAGCTTGCCTGGACGCTCATCCTGTGCCTTCTCTTTCTTCTGTCGGCAGGCTGCCAAACCGCCGACCCGCCCGCGGAGACGGCCGCCCCTGCGCCCGCTCCCTCCGCGCCTGCGCTCTCCCAGAGTCCGGAGGCGCCGGAGGAGGAGACCGTCTACGTGCCCTCCTACCAGGTCTACCCCCCTTCCATGGACCCTCTTTACACCCGCTGCGCCGTGGAACGGGAGGACGGCCTCTGGTTCCTCCGTCAGGTGGATGACGGGAACGGCGCTCATCTGTGCCTCATGCACGGCGGCCCCGACGCCGCCGACCCGGTCACGGTGACCGCCTTTGACCCGGAGGTCTACGTGGAGCGGTTCTGCCTCCTGGAAAACGGCCGGGCTTGGGTGGAGCGGCTGGATTTCCTGACCTGGGAGACCGCCCTGCTGGAGCTGTCCCTGGAGACCGGCGAGATCCTTCGGGAGGTCCCGTTCCCCACGGAATACGGCCTGGTCCTCGGCCTGTTCGACCTGCCGGACGGCAGCCTGGGCATTTCCACCGCCTCCCTTTCCACCGGGGAACAGACCGTATTCCAGATGCTGGAGGATGGGACCTTCTCTGAACTGACGGTCCCCCTGGATGAAGAGAAGCGATACCTGGTCACCTTCCTGGGCTCTGCGGGCAGCGGCCTCCCGGAAGGGGAATGCCTCGCCTACGACAAGAAAGCCCTCATCGCCTTCACCCCCGGCTCCGGGGAGCGGCGGGAGCTGATGAACTGGGCGGAGTGGGGCATCTTCTTCGGCACGACCTCCCCCCTGGGGGTACAGGACGGCGTCGTGCGCCTCCTGGACTATGGCTACGGGGAGTATGTGACCCTGACGCCCACGCCTCGCAGCCAGGTCCCGGTCCGGCAGGAGCTCACCCTGTCCTGTCTGACCGTGGAGGACGCGCTGGCCGACGCCGTGCGGAACTTCAACCGCCGCAGCGGGGAATATTACGTCACCATCCGGGACTATTCCCAGGGAAGGGACTTCACCCGGGACGTGCAGGATCAGGCCATTACCGCCATGAATCTGGACATTGTCAGCGGCAATATGCCGGACCTGCTCTCCATCCAGGAGGGAGTCCCCTTCAAGAGCTGGGCGGAGAAGGGCTTTCTGCGGGACCTGAGCCCCTGGCTGGAGGAGGAGGGGATCGAGCTCCTGCCCCAGCTCCTGCGGGCGGGGACCGTGGACGGGAAGCTGCTCATGGTCTGCGCCGGGTTTTCCATCCTGACGGCGGCGGGGAGGCGGGACGTGATCGGCGACCCGGTCGGCTGGACCGTGGCGGAGGCCAATGCCCTCGCCGCTTCCCTCCCGGACTGCGCAGGAGTATTCCCCGGCTCCATGACGCGGGAAACGTATCTGGGCCTGCTGGATTCCTGGCTGGAGGGCTATCTGGACTGGGGCAGCGGCACGGCCTCCTTCGACAGTCCCGGCTTCCGGGATGTGCTGGCCTTCGCCGCCGCGCTGCCCGCGGAGGCTCCGGCGGCGGAGGGGGCCGAAGCGGAGCTCATGCAGGGCCGCGCCCTGGCGGACGCCGTCACCGTTTCCTCCATCGGGGATTGGCAATTCCGGGACCTGGTCTATATGGGTCAGCTCGTCTGCCCCGGCATGCCCGCCACGGACGGGGTGGGCAGCCTCATCCGGATGCACTTCCCCATGGCCGTCAGCGCTTCTTCCGCCCAAGCGGAGGGGGCCTGCGCCTTCCTGCGGAGCATGCTGGAGGTCAAGACCCAGGCCGCGGATACCGATCTTTTCCCCTCCCTCCGGTCCGCGTTTGACACCCAGCTTGGAGAGGCCATGCGGGAGCCCACGGCAGAGGAGGGCTATACCGTTACCTATCTCACGCCGGAGGGCTACCGGCTGCCGGACAGCACCGTTTACCTCTGGGACGGAGCGGAGGGGGAGCCCGCGCCCCGCGCCGTCTTCCGCTGGTATGACGAAAACTACACCATGATCCGGGAAGAAAAGATGTACGCCCTGCGTCCGGCGCAGCGGGACTCCCTTCTCCGGCTGCTGGACAGCGCCGTGCGCTCCACCTCTTACGATCAGACCATCGCCGGGATCGTCCGGGAGGAGGCGGGGGCTCTGTTTGCCGGACAGCGGGATCCGGAAGAGGTCTCCCGTCGGGTGCAGAGGCGCGCCGAGCTCTATCTGTCGGAGCAGGGCTGAAGCGAGGGCAGTTCCCCCTGAGGGAGTCGCCTGCGCACAGCGCCGGTATTCGCCATTCCGGAGAACAAGGACGAATTTCCCCCTCGAAAGGAGGATCGGATGAACAAGCTGCGGTATACCCTGCGCTTCCGGCGGGACTATCGCTGGGGGCTGAAAAAGGGCTGCGACGGAGGGAAGCTGCGGGCGCTGCTGGAGCTGCTGCGCCTGGGCTCCCCCCTGCCCCAGAGCGCGAAGGATTCCTCCCTTCCCTGGGCGGAGGCCAGGGCCTGCCGGGTGGAGCCGGGGTGGATCCTGGTGTACCGGGCGCGGGAGGGCGCGGTGACGCTCCTGCGGATAAAATACGTCCGGAAGGAGCGGCCGAGTTACGCGCCGCCGATGAAGCTCTGGTTCAAAACGCTGCTTCGCAGCCCGGTGAAAACGGCCCTCACGGTGCTGCTCCTGGCGGCAGCTTGTTTTCTGTTGTTGGACAACCTTTCTTCCTACGTCATGCAGACGGAGGCGATCCAGCAGGCGGAGAAAGCGGCGGAGGGCGTGCTGACCGTGGAACGCAGCCAGGTTCGCAACCCCTGGGATGGAACCAGAAGCACATTCCTGCTTTCCGACCCCACAAATCCCGGGGAAACCTACCGAGAAGATTGCAGTTATGACAGCACCCATCACGAAGCGCTCAGCGTTTCGGATCTGGAAGCCCTGGAGGCCCTGCCCTATATCGACGCTATGGACCGCCGTTACATGACCGCCGGAGTCTCAGAGGATTATTACAGGATCGACGGAGCTTACGCAGATTACGGTTACATGGATCGGCTTGTGATTGAGGCTACGGTGGCGAGTATCGGTCAGGGTGCGCTCATTGATCAATACAAATATGACAGTGCCTGGCGTTATATCTTGGATGATGTGAATGTCCTGGCCGGAGATCGGAAAACCCTGGATCAGCAGTACAAAGCCCTGGGCGGAAAAGCCCGGCTGATCGTCAACACCTTGCCGGAAAGCGCCCTGGGCACCGGCACACGGGTGTATCTGGGCGGAATGGCAGGCGATGGTATTGATTGTCTGGACTACGATATCACGAAAGAACAGGCAAAAGACATAAAGGCAGGGAGACGATACGTGTTCGTGGTCCGGGCGCCCAGATATGAAGCGCCGGATTCCAGCACCTTCGGTTTTCTGCTTGGTGACGACAGCAGAAAGGGCTGGTGGCCCTACTTCACGGACATCACCGATCTGCGGTCGGACTACTTGAAAACCGAGGAATTCGCGTCTCTGTGTCAGCTCATTCAGGTAACGAATGAGGATATCCGTACCTTCGACGTGGTATATACCGACGATATGACTTCTATCCGCCGAGCTGCCCGCAAGCAGCTCACAGCGGCCCAGGGCCGCTTCCTCACCCCTGCGGACGAGGGCAGTCCCGTCTGCGTGGTGAGCGAGCGGTTTTTGGCTGAGAACGGCCTCCGTTTGGGGGATACGATCACTCTGAAGCTGGGAAACTACCTCATGGAACAATACCAGCCCTTGGGGGCTGTGGCGGTCACGCTTGGACGTTATGCCACCGAATGGGAAGAACATACCTTTACCATCGTGGGCACCTGGCAGGACACGGGGGATAGCCGCTGGCAGGTACAGGAGCATTATTCTTACTATTCCACCGGCTCCCTGCAGGAGCAGGATCTGTTTTGGGCTTATTCCGTTAACGCGATCTTTGTGCCCGCTTCCTTCCTGCCGGCGAGCTGCGACACGGAAAACCACGTCTTCCGTCCCGGCGAGGTGAGCTTCCTGGTGCGGGACGCGGGGAACATCGGCGCATTTGCGGAAGAATGCCTTCCCCTGGTGGAGGAAATGGGCCTCCGTTATGCCTGGAACGACGCGGGCTGGCCGCTCGTCGCGGAGAAAATGAAAGAAACCCGGAGCCTGACCCTGATGAAGCTCCTGATCTTCACCATCGCCGCCCTGCTGGCAGTGGGGCTGACCCTTTACCTCTTCCTCCACCGGCGGCGCAGGGAATACGCCATCCTGCGGGCTTTGGGAACGCCCCGGCGGGCGGCAGCAAAAGCCCTGTGGCTGCCCCTGATAGTCCTTGCGGCCATCGCTGCCGCGATCGGGACCGGAGCGGCCTGGTTTCGGTCCGGCGCGGCAGCAGCACGAAGCGCGGCGGAGTTTGCGGAGGCGGGGCTGGAGGCCATGCCCGCCGCCCGTATCTGCGTCTATCTCCTGGGGGCCTTCGGCCTCTTGCTGCTAGTCGCGCTCCTGGCCGCTCTCTATCTCCGAGTGATGGGAAAGCGCAGCCCCCTGGCGCTTTTGCAGGACGGGAACCGAAAGCAAGAGAAAAAGGGCGGCATTCAAAGTACAGAGAACAGCCCGGAGGCCCTGGCCGCTGCCGCGTCGGTGCTGGCCGTTCCCATGACCGTCACGGGCAAACCGATCCGCGGCTTCCTGCGGCGCTATGTCTTCCGCCATGTCCGCCGGGCGGGGGTGAAAACGCTTCTGACCTTGCTCCTGGCAGCCTTGCTTGTGGGGGCTGTGGGACAGCTCACAGTGCTGCGCAGCCGTTACGGGGAAATGATGCAGAGCGTCCGAGTGGAGGCTGACTTTTTCGATGGTCTCTCCCTTTACCGGGCCGAAACCCTGCTCAAGAGCGGCATGGTACGCGACCCGGTTTACCAGACACGCTTTCCGGAGGCTGAGCTGGAGTTGGAACTTGCCGAAGTCGTCTTCACCAACCGGTGGGACAGTGTGATCTCCGATCCCGTGATCTGGCTGGAGGGCTGGGACGAGGAATCCGCCATCCGGGAAAAGGGAAGGATCTGTATCTTGCCCGCTCCGATCATGGAGAAGCTTGGAGTCAAACTCGGGGACGCGGTGCGCATCAACGAGTTTGGTTGTATCCAATATCTGGCATACGGCCACAATGTCACCCCGATCAACCGGGAAGAGGGGGTCGCCCTCCGGGACCGATACCGCCCCTTCTATACGGTCGTGGGGCGGGTGGAAACGGAGCAGGAAAACTCCATTGTCTTCGCTCCGATCTCTGCCTTCGGCAGCTACAGCTTTTTCGGCACTACCCTCTATCTGGACTCTGCCGCCTTCACCCTGAACGATTATCACGATGCGGACAAGGTGCGGCAGCTGGCCGCCGAGATCCAATACACCGTGAAAAAGCCCCCGGTGTTCAGCATGGACACCTCGGACGCGGACCGCATTTATCGCATCTATCGGCTCATCGAGACCCTCTATCCCCTCACCGTGGCAGCGGCCCTGATCCTGGGAACGCTACTTCCCGTGCTGATGATCCTCCAGGAGCAGAAGGAGGCGGCCATTCTCCGTGCCCTGGGCTGGTCGAAGAAGCTGACGATCCGGCGGCTCACGCTGGAGCAGGCGGTGCTGTGCATGGCTGGGCTGATTTTGGCCATCGCGGCCCTCTTCGCCGTGAACGGCCTGGGCTTCCTGGGAGTGATCCTGGTGCCGATCCTCTACGTGATCGCCCACTTCGCCCTCTGCGTGACTGCTTCGGCGGCAATCTCCGCGTCGATCCTGCAAAAGAGCCCCATGCGGCTTTTGCAGGCGAAGGAATAAAAGGGAGGAAATGCCATGTCCATCCTGTCGATTGAAAACCTGAGCTACACCTATCCCGGCGGGCAGAAGGCCGTGCTGCGGGAGGTAAACGCCGCCTTTGAGGCGGGGAAGATGTACGCCATCACCGGCCCCAGCGGCAGCGGGAAGTCCACCCTTCTGAGCCTCCTGGCGGGGATGGAGACGCCCTCGGAGGGGAGCATCGTCTGCGAAGGGGAGCGCCTGGCGGACATGGACCTGGACGCCTACCGCCGGGAGAAGATCGCCTTTGTGTTCCAGGCCTACCAGCTCCTGCCCCTGCTGACGGCCCGGGAAAACGTCTGCCTCCCCATGGAGATGCAGGGGACCCCCACCTCCGAGGCGGCGGCGCGAGCGGAGGCCCTGCTCACCAGCGTGGGCCTGCCGGAGAGCCTGCACAGGCGCTTCCCCGGCAACCTCTCCGGCGGAGAGCAGCAGCGGGTGGGCATCGCCCGGAGTCTGGCTTCCGGCGCCAAGGTGATCCTGGCGGACGAGCCCACGGGAAACCTGGACGACGAGAACACGGCGGCCATCATGGCCCTCCTGCGCAGGCAGGTGACGGACAGAGGCTACTGCGTCATCATCGTCACCCACGACCCGGAGGTGGCCGCCGCCTGCGATGTCTGCTACCGGATGCACAGCGGGACCCTCTGGGGATCCGAAACCGCGTAAATGGTCTTTTAATTCTCCTGTACCCATGATATACTGTTTATATTCAGGGCCGGAGGCAAGGTGCTCATGGACGATCCGGCAAGCGTCGTACAGGCAGTCCCGGGCAAGGACTACACGGTTTACGTTTACTTTAACGACGGTTTTGTCCGAAAAGTGGATAAAAAGCGGATATAATGCCCTGTATTGGGAGGGGGACCGGATCACCCTGGATCTGCCGGTAACAAGGGAGGAGATTTCATGATCACTCTATGGAACCACCGGGAAGCGGCGATCACCCTGGATATGGGGGAGCAGGCGGAGATCCGAAGGCTCCTGTCCGACCACGGCATACGGTATGCCGTCCGGGTCAAAAACCTGGCCGGCTCCAATTACGGCGCCGGAAGAAGGCGCATGGGAAGCTTCGGGCAGGATCTGACGCAGAGCTATGAGTATCACATCTACGTCCACCGGGACGACATTGAAACCGCGCTGGCCTTGATCCACGGCGCTGACCTACGTTTTTGACAAAAACCACCGGGAATGAAAATCGCCCCTGGGCCGGAAACTACCGGCCAAGGGGTGATTATTTTCATGAGAACGAACCATCGGCGGAGAAGGATCCGCCTTGTGAGCTATGCCCTGGCGGCCATGCTGATCCTGGGGGGTTTCCTCTGGCGCAGCGAGGGGCAGAAGCGGGTCTACAGAAACTATATAGAGGCGGGCTGGGAGCGGGCCTTCGCCTCCCTCTCGGCGGACCTGACGGAGATCGACACGGCTCTGAAGAAGGCCCGGAACACCTCCTCCCCCGCCCTGTTGGGCGAGGCGGCGGCGGAGGTGTGGAGCCGGGCGGAGGACGCCCAGCTCAGTCTCAGCGCTCTGCCCTTCTCCGAGTGGCTCCTGGAGGACACCTCCGCCTACCTGGGGCATCTGGGGGACTACGCCCGGGCCCTGAGCCGGGAGGCTTACCGGGGGGCGCTCAGCGCGAAGGAACGGGAGGGGCTTTCCCAGCTGGGGGTGACGGCGGCCTCCCTGAATTCCCGGCTCCTGGTGCTCCAGGCGGAGCTGGATTCCGGCGGCCTCACCCTGGGGCGGCTGGCCGCGGCGGAGGGGTCCCTGCCCCAGGGGGAGAGCCTGCTGGGGGACCGGCTGCGGGAGACGGAGGACGAATTCCCGGAGCTCCCCACCCTCATCTATGACGGCCCCTATTCCGAGAGCGCCGCCGTGGGCCCCGCGAGGCTGCTGGAGGGGCTGGAGAAGGTGTCGGAGGAGGACGCCATCCGGGCCGCCGCCGAATTCACCGGCATCCCGGAGGAGGAATTCACCGTCCTGGGCCGGAGCGAGGGGACGATCCCCGCCCTCCTGCTGGAGGCGGGGAGGGTGACGGTCCGCGTCTCCCGGCAGGGCGGAAAGGTCGTCGACATGGTGGACGCCGAGGGGGGCTACGACGGGGGCCTCAGCCCGGAGGCGGCCCTGGCCTCGGCCCGGAAGTTCCTGGCGGCCCGGGGCTACCCCTCCCTGAGGGAGAGCTACTGGACCAAGGAGGAGGGGAGCCTCCTGGTTTCCTTCCACCACCAGGAGAAGGGGGTCACCTGCTACCCCGACCTCATCAAGGTCCGGGTGGACCTGGAGGCGGGGAAGGTCATCGGCTTCGACGCCCAGGGATATCTGATGAGTCACCATGCCCGCGCTTTCCCTCCCCCCATCCCGGCGGAGGCGGCGCGGCAGGCCGTGTCCCCCAGCCTCAAGATCCTCTCGGAGGGGCTGGCGCTCATCCCCACGGAGGGGAAGCAGGAGCGGCTCTGCTGGGAGTTCAAGTGTCAGGACGGAGAGGGGACCCACTTCATCGTGTATGCAGACGCCGCCACCGGGGAGGAAGTGAAGCTCCTCTATCTGCTGGAGGACGAGAACGGGACGCTAGTCTTATAAATTCAACTCGAACCCGCTACGCTGGGCTTCGAGTTGAGAAGAATTACGCTGCGCTCCCCGCACTCGCTTTGCTCGCACAGTCCGCTCCGCGAAAGGTATTTTTCGCGAGGCACATGTCCCCGCGAAAAATGATTCCGACTTTATTCGCATCTGCGGATGCGAACTCTGCGAGGCTTCCTTCAGCGAGGCGCATTGCGAACACGCAATGCGCCTCTTTTTTAGGCAGGGCATACATCTCCACTCTCAACTCTCCACTCTCCACTAAAATTCCCTCTTGACAATAACTGAACGTTCGTTTATTATTGTGGCAAATCGGCATTGCTCAATCGAATTCCATCCTTTGCCGCCAGGTGAGAACGATGAGAACACGGGACTATGACAAACAGCAGCGGATCAAGGAGGCCCTGGTGCACCTGATCCTGCGGGAGGGCATCAACGGCGCCTCGGTGTCCAAGATCGCCCGGGAGGCTGGGGTGTCCCCCGCCACCATCTACGTCTATTACGACAGCAAGGAGGCCATGCTCTCGGCGGCCTTCCGGGAGTACTCCTACCAGTCCTACCGCTTCCTCCTGGGCCGCCTTCGGCCGGAAATGGAGGGGGCCGCCCTCATCGAGGCCATCGTCCGGGGCTGTCTCGACTACACGGTGGAGCACGAGGAGGCCTTCAGCTTCGTGGAGCAGTGCTCCCGCTGCCCCACCCTGGCGGAGTACGTCACGGAGTCGGACTGCTGCTACGACGTGTTCCGGCTGCTCCATGAATACCAGGACCGGGGCATCCTCCGCCGCTGCAGCGACGCGGCCCTGGCTTCCCTGCTTTTCGCCCCCGTCCGCTTCCTGGCGGTGCACAGCCGGCGGAGCGCAAGCGAGCTGGAGCCGGAGCTGCGGGAGCTGATCCGTATGCTCCAGGAGCTGCTCCTGAGCCGATAATAAGCAGTAAATAATGAACACTCTTTGTTCTTGAGATTTGGAGGGATCCCTATGATCGTCGTACCGACCTATAACATGCTCCTCTGCCCGGACGCGGCCCTGTACCTGCCCCTGGACATGCTCCGCCGCAGCGCGGGAGGCTCGAAGGGCATCGCCCTGGGGGACAAGCTGATCCTCATCGTGGCGAAGGAGAACCAAAGCCTCGCGGACATGACCGACGAGAGCTTCTACCCCATCGGCGTGGTGGGCAGCGTCAGCGAGCTGAACCACCAGGGCTTCGCCGTGGTCCGCACCGAGAACCGGGTGAACCTGGAGGAGGTCTTTGTAAACCCGGACCACACCGTCCAGCTCACCATCTCCCGGCGAAATGAGGTGGAGGACCTGGAAAGTGCCGTGGAGGCGGAAAAGCTGAAAAACCTTCTGCAGGAGATGCGCACCTTCGCCTCCGGCTTCAACTGGGCCCAGGCGGCGGAGGGCTTCATCGACCAGATCCACACCCTGGGGATGGCGGCCTGCGCCATGTCCCCCTGGCTGGAGATCGACAACGCCGAACGCTACGCCATCCTGGCCGAGGACAGCCGCCTTGAACGGGCCGAGCACATCGAGCGGGTCCTCTACGACTACCTGGAGGTGGGGCGCATCACCAACGAGGCGGTGTCCTCCCAGCAGAAGGAGAGCCAGCAGCGCTACAAGGAGGCCGCCATCAAGCGGCAGATCGAGCATCTGCAGCGGGAGCTGGACGAGATGCACCCGGAGAACCTCACCGACGTGCAGAAGTTCCAACGGAAGATCGAGGAGTCCGGCATGAACGACACCGCCCGTCGGGAGGCGGAGAAGGTGCTGAACCGCCTGAAGCAGGAGGGGCGGGAGAGCGTGGAGTCCGGGATGCTCTACGACTGGCTGGACTTCGTCACCTCCCTCTCCTGGAAGAAGGAGGAGGCCCATCCCATCGATCTGGAGGCGGCCCGGAAGATCCTGGACGAGGACCACTACGGTCTTCGGAAGGTGAAGGAGCGGATCATTCAGCAGATCGCGGTGATGAACCTGAAAAAGCAGCAGTCCGGCTCCATCCTCCTCTTTGTGGGCGCTCCCGGCACCGGCAAGACCAGCATCGGCAAGTCCATCGCCCGGGCCCTGGGGCGGGCCTACAGCCGGGTGAGCCTGGGGGGCGTCCACGACGAATCGGACATCCGGGGCCACCGACGCACCTACATCGGGGCCATGCCCGGCCGGATCATGGACGGCATCCAGAAGAGCGGGGTCTCCAACCCGGTCATGGTGCTGGACGAGGTGGACAAGCTCTCCGCCTCCTACAACGGCAGCCCCGCCTCCGCCCTGCTGGAGGTGCTGGACCCGGAGCAAAACAACAGCTTCACCGACCACTACATGAATATGCCTTACGACCTGTCGGACGTGCTCTTCATCTGCACCGCCAACTCCACCGACACCATCCCCGAGCCCCTGCTGAACCGGATGGAGGTCATCCAGTTCACCGGCTACAGCCCCCTGGAGAAGCTGCAGATCGCCTCCCGGCACCTGGTCCCCCGGAGCATGGAGGCCATGGGCGTCCCGGAGGGGATGCTGGAGATCCCGGAGGAGACGCTCAGTGCCCTCATCGCGGACTACACCATGGAGGCCGGGGTCCGGGGCCTGAGGAAGCACATCGACACTCTCTGCCGCTCCCTGGCCGTGCGGGTGGCGGAACACCCGGAGGAGAAGGTCACCGTCACGCCGGAAGTGCTGCGGGAGACCCTGGAGGAGCGGCCCACGGAGCACGCCCAGGTCCTGCCCGAGCCCAAGGCCGGGGTGGTCACGGGCCTGGCGTGGACCCAGGCGGGGGGCGAGATCCTCTACATCGAGACCCTCTTCACCAAGGGGAAGGGAGAGCTCATCATCACCGGCCAGCTGGGAGACGTGATGAAGGAGTCCGCCAGGATCGCCGTGAGCCTGGTGAAGGCCCTCTTCCCGGACAAGGCGGAGCTTTTTAAGGAGAATGATCTGCACATCCACGTCCCCGCCGGGGCGGTGCCCAAGGACGGGCCCAGCGCCGGGGTCACCCTCACCACGGCTCTGGCCTCCCTGGTGACGGGGGAGATCGTGGACCCCCACATCGCCATGACCGGGGAAGTCTCCCTGCGGGGGGCGGTGAGCCCCATCGGCGGCCTCCCGGAGAAGCTCATGGCCGCCCAGCGGGCCGGGGTCACCCGGGTCTTCATCCCCAAGGCCAACGTCTTCGATCTGAAGGACGTGGCCCAGGAGGTGAAGGACAAGCTGGAGATCACCCCCGTGAGCAGCGTGGAGGAGCTGCTGCAGGCGGTGGGAGTGTTGGAAAAGGAAGCCCTGACCGCGTAATTTACGTTCAAACTCAAAAGGCCCATGCGGAGGATGCTTCCGGGCATCTTTCGCATGGGCTGTGTTTTTCTCGCTTCTTGAGAGAAAAGCTCCCAAATCGCGCCCTTGCTTCCGGGGCAAAAGCATGAAAGAATAGGGACGCCGGCAGAAGCTTACACCGTGTCAAAAGTCAGGAGGCCATTATGAAACTGGAACTAGGCAATCAGATCCGCGCCCACCGCCGAAGGCTGGGGCTGACCCAGGAGCAGCTGGCGGAGAAGCTCGCCGCTTCGCCCCAGGCCGTCTCCCGCTGGGAGAACGGCGTCACCTACCCGGATATAGAGATGCTCCCGGTGCTCGCCTCCTTTTTCGGGACCTCCGTGGACGCCCTGCTGGGCCGCCCGGAGGAGGAAAAGGAGAGGTACTGCCGCGAGCTCCAGGAGGCGCTCTTCGACGCCGCGAGAAAGAAGGACGCGGAAAAAACGATCGAACTTTTGCGGGAAATACGGCGTCATCTCCGGGAATACCACAGCTACTGGTTTTGGAGCATCTATCGCGAGCTGTTCCGCTTTTATCGGAACGCCCAGGTCCTGGAGGAAGCGCGGCTGCTGGCCGAGGAGGTCTTTGAGATCTGCCCGCGGGAGGAGCACGAGCAGGTCGTCGAAGGGATGGCGTATCTGGAGGACGACGAGCACATCGGCGCTTTTCTCGACACGTATTCCACCCGGCAGAGCCTGTCCAGGGCGGAGCTGCTCTTCGGCCGGTACAAAATGCGGGAGGAGCTGGACAAGATCGAGCCCGTGCGGCAGTTCATCCTGTGGGACGAGCTGGACCATCTTCTCACCGCCGCCAACGACTGGCAGGAATACCTCTCCAGGGACCCCGGCCACTTCAAATGGTTCTGCGAAACACAGCTTAATTACCTCAACGCGGTGAACTGCCTGACGCCGGACCCGAAGAGGCTCGTCAGCGGCGGCACAGGGCCGGACCTGTGGAGCCCGCCCCGCATCCAGCTGGGGCTGCGCTACACGCGGGCGCTCATTTGGCTGGGAGAGACGGAGGCGGCCCTGGACGCCTTTGAGGACACGGTATCCCTTCTGGAGCGGGTCATGGCCATTCCGGAGGAGGCATTCACCCTGGGCTGCTCCTCCCCGGCGCTGAAAACCTTTTCCCTGGACTGCAGATTCCACTGGTTTGAAAAAGAGGGGAAGGAATACCGGGAGCTCTGCATGGAAAAGGATGGCTGGTGCGAGTGGGTCCTTCCCAGGGATATCCTGAGCTCCGTGAAAAACGACTCCTGGTTCGGGCCGATCCACATCGACGATCCCAGGTTCGGGCCGCTGCTGGCGCGGCTGGAGAAATGCGTGATCGCTAGGGAGTGCCAGCGGGGATGATTCAAGAAAACAGCCTCCCTCTCTGAGGGAGGTGGCATCGCCGACAGGCGATGACGGAAGGAGTCCTCCGGGGACAGAGCGTTCTCAAAGGTGCGGCAGAAACATGGAGAACTCCCCCACCCGCTTCGCGGGAGCCCCCTCAAGGAGGGGGCCTGACTCCCTCAGTCAGCTTCGCTGACAGCTCCCTCAGAGAGGGAGCCTGACGGGGAGTCAACGGGGACGTTTCTGATCGACACTGTCACAGTCACATCAGGTTTTGGATCGTTTCCGCCGGTTCTTTCTCGGAATCACCAGCGGCGCGGCAATAAGGCCTGCCACCCAGGCCAACAAGCTCAAGGGCGACATCCAAAAGCAGGCGTCGTGGGTCACAGCCTGACCGGTTATAAAAGCGTACTTATCAGCGTTCACGTTCTGTCTGGCATCCTGCCATCCCGTATAGACGGCGCACCAGGTTTTTCGGGAGGCCGAGTCATCCGGGTCATTGGTGCGCCTGTCATCCCGGAAGAGTTCCATGCTGTTCCAGAAAGCTCGCAGCAAGGCCAGCGTCGGAGCATACCCCTTGACCTCCGGCAGATAGCGCCAGCCCCATCGCGTTGTGGGCAGACTCAGTTCGATCACTTCATGATATCCGTAGGTCGTCCCTGCGGGCAGCTCAGCCACCACCTTGCCCCTTTGGCTGGGCTCAGCATAGACGAGAAGATCAGAACGCTGAACATCGGTATCCGCCTCTATCCCTACGTCGAAAACACCGATATCAATACGGTACACGCCCACGCCCGAATCCATCCAGGTGATATCGTTTTTGAACTCTCCTTTGGATAAGAGCCTGGGCAGAAACAGCGTATAGCGGTTAACGAGACCAAGCAGAAGAAGGGAGGCAAAGGCCAGCACTGTCATCCGGGCGCTCCGGCGAGGGTCCGGCTCAGTTCCGCTCTTCTCCCACCGCTTTCTGAGCAAAATGTGAAGGGCTGCTGCCGCTGCGGAGAAAAGCCAGCCCAACACCAGGCCGCAGCTGGCCGAATGCCAGATCACCCGGATCTCCGTATTCACAAGGTCATTGTCGACCCATTGAAAGATGGCGAAACCCGCACAGAGGAGTACCGCTCCCAGGATGATGAACTGCCCTGCCGCCACTCTCTGTGTGAAACGCTTTACAGACACGGGGACCCACCGGTCCCTCAGGCAAAGGAGCAGCGTCAGCGCCAGAGCACAGGCAGCGATGCCCGCAAAGCTCCAGTATAGCAGGACCTCTGCGGCACGAAGGGTAGATAGATTCGGAAGCCAGTCCAGCCAGGGAACCTCAATGCTGTTCATCCGTCTGTTTCACCCGATTCAAATACTCCGGAATACTCATAACACACGTTCATACCAATGCCGCTTTTCTATAATACAAATGGCTGCAGCACCGGGAAAAACCGCTTTTCTCAGCCGCCCGTTCTGAACCAATGCTGACCGCATTGCTCCAATATGGGATCTTCCCTTCCGAAAGGACTGTGTTGGCGTATTTCCGTCCAAGGTCGGTGGCAATCCCTTTTCCCCGGTACTCCTTCTTAACGTAAAGCTCAGCTACATCCAGCAGCGGATCGATGCTCTGCACAAAGGCCAGATAGCCGACGATTTCATCGTGGTCTACACAAGCCAGAATACGCCCTGTCTTTTCTCCAATCAGCATAGTGAAAACCTCCCGAAAAGAAGGTCTCTCTTCCTCGGCGTGGATGGTGCAGTTTTCCGCCAGATCCTGATCTCCCGGAGCCAACTCACGAATGCTCCATCGGAAGCCCGTTTCCATTCCCGCTTCTTTCACAAAGCTCTTGTAAGTCTTATCATAAGAGAAGCCCGCGATATCCGGCCGCTCTTCGATCAGAGCGTCGCATCCGTTCACCGAAACCACGACCTGGGGACATGCGTCGATCCCCAGTTCTGAGAAAGAGATTTTGCTCAGGTCTGTCCCGGAATCCATTACCAGACTGACCGTACAGTATGTTTCCGTGGGCCTGAAAACGATGATGCCGATGTCGCCCTCCAGAAAACACTCCACATTCGGGAACGATTGGAGCGTTTCCAGCTCATGCATATTCTTAAAGACATTCTCCCTCAGGCGATTCATCATACTATCTTTGCTGATTCTTTTCATCTCGATCCTTCTCCCCTGTTTTCATTTCCCTGACAGGAACTGCCTCATTCTGAATCCTGAAACCGTTTTGCAAAACTGAGAGTTTTCTTAGTCGAATGACATAATGATTATTCCGATTGCCAGTAAAACAATGCCAACGATAAATTCAATCAGTCCGACTCTCTTGGCATACTGCTCATATTTGCGTCCTGCTTCATAATCTTCTTTGAACCTCTTGAGAAGATGGTATTTCTTTTGAAATAAATGCAGTATCCGAAATACAGGCTCGTCAGTTCAACCGGAATGACAATTATGTTAGTCAAAAACTATACTCCGCCGCACAGTTTCGTAGTTGCCTATAATTGGTTGAAATCTCGCGGCTGGAATTGGTTGATTTCACCCAGCGCCAACAAAGTATTGATCAATAGCAATCGTTTTGACGATTTCTTGAAGATTGTCTTTGCTTATTTCCCGTTGATAATTGAAATGCTCGGTTCCTTCTTCCCATATGCTGAATTGGCCATCTTCGCTTATAAAAATGTAATATGTTTTTAGAACATTTCCCTCCGAATCATATAAGTCTATGTGATTACCCGAACCAGTTCCGTTATTAATCCATTTAGAGTAGACAGCATATTCTCCATTCAGCATTTCAATCGATTTATCAATCAAATTACTGCTGTCCTCGCGCTGTATCGTATATAAACGATAACTCCAATACAGGTCAATCCGCATAATCGCTTCTGCATCAATATCAACATGAAGTGTCTTTTCCGCTGAATTGTCCACATTAGCCTTTTTGCCACAGCCAACAAATAAAAACAGCAAATTGATACATAGTATCAAAATGATCCTTTTTCTCATTGATAGCACCTCCCCCGTTTAATAATTACGGATTCACTATCCAATTAGTTCCCATGCATATTTATTCTAGCAGAGGACACGGGGACGGACCTTTTGTCTTAAGGGATTCGCTTTGGCTGATCCACCCATGGGATTCACCCATTTCTGATGTTTGCGTTCCATGTTCGATTGCTCATTCCGATGGGAGCGGCCTCATAAGACGCGGGGGGGGGCGGGCCGGGCAGCTTTGCCCTGGACAAAAGCACCGTCCCCGCGTTTTTTTACCCATTCAGCAATTCTATGCGCACTTTGCAGAAGCCGTCCGTTTCGATAATGCGGAAAAACACCTTGGCATCCATGGGCGGCCAGACTTCCGGCGCGTATTCCGGATAAAGGGAATCATATCCTGTAAACAGGAACCCTTCTTCCGCCTTCTCGATCTCAAAACGTCCGGAATCCTCATAGAAGCCCAAGATATCCTCCGAAGAGGACGCAAACAGAAATTCCTCATTCATTGAATTGACGCGTCCGCGAGCGAAAGCCGCCGACTCGAATTCCTGCGGTTCTGCCAGGAGATGAATCGGAAACAGGAGTCGAATCGTTGTATCCTCTTCCCCGGGGACCGCAAATTCCCCGAAGGTTCCGGAAAGAATGGCCGCTCCATCATAACATGCTTCTTGTTGAATGCATTATTCCGCCCTTTTTAATCATTACTTAACTCCCATACTGCGAAGGCAGGAGAATCGCTCGTCCTGCAAGTATCTCTCAAGCTGTTTTTGAAGCTCGTCCTGCGTCTTTGGAAGGATCAATGGTTGAAAAAACGGTTCCGAGCCATTGTCGTCCGCTGCTTCAGCGTTTGGATCGGACTTCACGACCTGTTTTGCCGCCTTGAGAGCTTCGACAGCTCCGTCAAAGTCTTTTTCTTTACAGCAGAGCAGAGCCTGCTGGTAATATACGTCCAACAACAGACCGGCAAACTGCGTTTTTTCTGCGGCAACTGTGGTAATCAGGGCTTCCGCTTTATTGAGGGCTTCTTTTGAGCCTTCTCGCATTAAGTCGGCGAACAGGTTTAGAACGCTCAGTGTTGCCAGTTTCCGCTTTTGCCGCTTTAATTCTTCTCCTTCCAGAACAAAAAGAAGCAGTCTTTCGTGATTGGCAGAGAGTTTTGCCAAATCAAGGGCTTCGTCTTTGCGGCCCAGAGCCGCCAGAACCCGAACATGCATATCAACGGCACTTGAGAATTCAGGATACTCTTTTCGCAGCGACTCAAGGTGGTCATCCGCCAGGGCCAACAACCGCATCCGTTTGTTCGGGTCCGTTTCTCTCCCTGCCAGGAAGAATTCTTCGGAGGCCAACTGATAACGAAATCTATGGTCACCCGGGAATTCGATCAGCGCATCTTTCAAAACCTGGATCCTTGCATTGCCGTCTTCGTTGGCTAATGCAGCAAAACTGGCGTCTTCCCATTTTTCCCGGTTTTTATCCTTATCCAGCAGATCATCCACAGAAACATGAAGGAGGTCTGAAAGGGGGACCAGATAGGAAATATCCGGATAAGACTTTCCGTTCTCCCATTTGCTGACTGCCTGAACGGAGACCCCCAGCATCTTGGCAACGTTTTCCTGGGACATCTCATTTTTGATCCGCAATTCCCGGAGCTTTTTGCCCAAATAGTTCACTTCTCACACCTCAAGGTTCTTTTGTTGCTATTATACTTGACAGGATTAATTATCGTCAATTATACGATAATATCACTGTTTTAACCATTGGTTGAGTTCTGAGAGTTTTCCTGCGTCCACGGGGACGGTTTCCACGTCCCAAAGTAAGAAAAAGGCAACACAAAACTAAGCCCAGCAATGCGCTGCGCAAAAAACTGGAAGTGAAATGACGGTTTTCGGTTTCCGCGCTTATCTCGCCAAGGCGTTCTGTGACGCATAATAGTGGCGTGGTGCAGCTTGAAAATGGTGAAGTTTTCCACACGCGCTCGAAGCGCAATCATCTGTACTCAAAAGCTGCTCAGACCATGTTAATGAAACGCGGTTTTCCCGGCAAACCGTCCCTCGGTCTTCCTTGCTCCTCCAGTATAGCGCCTGCCTTCCGGCTTTGCAATGGGACATGCATCATCTGTGCTGCGTTTGGGCTTCATGCCGTGTTCATGGGAAACAGCCTCCCTCTCTGAGGCAATGCCGGTAACTTAAAGCAAAACCTCCGAATCCCGTCATCGCGAGGTTTCGCGCACCCACCGCTTTGCGGTGGGTCCCCTCGCGCGGGAATGAGGAGGCGGAGCCGACGTGGCGATCCGCGCGGAGCGGCGCAGCCGCGCAGCGTCCCTCGCCGCATGGGGATGGGAGTTACGGATTGCCACACCATTCCGTGGGCGAGGGCCCCACGCTGGGACGCCTGCGCTACACCAGTGTGCGCACTGGTTCGCAATGACGCCTGCGGTCGAGACCCCCCGCCCGCGCCGACAAAGCGGCCCCGGCGCATTTCGCGCCGGGGCCGCCGTTTGCTTTGCTCTGGTTTTACTTGGTGAAGTCGTCGATGAACTCGGCGTAGACCTCGGGGAGGATGGCCGCCAGGTTGGCGAACTCCTTGATGTTGTGCTTCAGCAGGGCCTGCACCGGCTCCAGGGGCATCTTCATCCCGTCGGGGATCATCTTGTGGGGCTTGCCGTCCACCACGTTGTAGCCCATGAAGAAGCGGGTGCGCAGCTCGCTGCCCCCGGGCACCGGCCGCACGAAGTGGACCATGATGGTGGGGGCCTGCTCGCCGCCGGAGCAGACGATGGTGCCGCCGAAGGTCTTGAGCTTCTCGGGATCAAAGCCGATGTCGGCGGGGTTGCGGAAGTTGATGTAGATGGTCTGCTTGCCCATGTTGCAGTCCTCTTCCACGTGGTGGGTGGTATCCCAGTAGCGCTCCTTCAGGCTCAGGGACTTGTCCAGGGCCTTTTCCATGTTCTGGGTCTGGACGAAGTAGTGGTCGTCGTGGTCCCAGATCTTATAGCGCATGGCCTCCACCCCGTGCCAGGCGAACCAGAAGTCGAACATCTCCGGGGTGACGCCGGGCATGAAGGTGAGGTTGGCGAGCACGGCGCAGCCGTTGGGCAGCTGGCAGTAGCCCACCTCCAGGGGAAGATAGCCGGGATCGAAGAGCTTGTTCATGTCCTCGGCCATCAGGCCCAGGGCGGGGTCGGAGGGCTTTTCGGCCATGTTGTATTTCTCGGGGGCAGGCTCGGCCAGGGGCCGGATGAAATACTTGTACAGGGGGCCCTGCTTCTCCTCCTCGGTGATGGGCACCATGGGCTTGGGCTTGAAGGCCCACTTGTCCATGGGGAGGTCCTCTGTGCGGAAGGTCATCTCCCCGTCCACGTTCTTCACGATGATCCACTTCAGCCAGTCCAGGTTGTCCATATTGGGGTAATCCTCCCGGAGGAACCAGCCCCGGGACTCCTTGCGGAGGTCGCTGGTGCGGTAGTGCAGCTCGGCGGAAAGGACCATGGCCTCCGCCTCCAGGCACTTCATCGCTTCGTGCATATCCGCCGCCATGAGCTTCGGCAGCAGCGCCTTGGCCTGGTAGACGATCTCCAGGGCCTTGGCCATCCGGTCGGCCTTCATGTAGACGCTCTGCTCCATGGGCACCATGGCCTCCTGGACCAGGGCGATCACGTCCTCGGCCTTCACTCCGTCCTTCCGGTCCAGGAACTCCTTCATATGGTCGATGGTGGCCTGGGTCTGCTCGTCGCAGAGGGGCGCGGCCGCGCCGCTCAGGTCGGCATGGCCGATCTCCTCGGCGCACTGGAGGGCGGCGAAAACGGCGTTCAGGATGCCGGAGCCCCGGTTGCGTCCCGGAGGCGCGGGCACCGCCCCGGCCAGGCCGGAGCCGCAGTAGGAGCAGTCGCCGATGGCGTAGAGCCCGTCCAGCGTGGTCTTCATGTGGTGGTCCACCCGGATGCAGCTCTGCTCGCCGATGAGCATGGGGCAGACCTCCATGTCCGTGTCCACCTTGTCGCCGGAACCGTCGTTCAGGGCCCGGAAGCGCTGGGCGTAGGGCTGGCCGGCGAAAGCGCCGGGGCCGCCTGCGCCGCCCGCGTCACGGGGGCCGCCGCCCATGGGAGGGCCGCCCGCGCCCATCGGAGGACCGCCCGCGCCCATCGGAGGACCGCCCGCGCCCATCGGAGGGCCGCCTGCGCCCATCGGGGGGCCGCCCGCGCCCATCGGAGGACCGCCCGCGCCCATCGGAGGACCGCCCGCGCCCATCGGAGGACCGCCCGCGCCCATCGGAGGGCCGCCGAAGGGACTGCCCATTTCCAGATGCACGGGGCCGTTGCCCTCCTGCATCTGCAGATACCACTCCCGGATGGCGGTGCTGTTGATGTCCGTCTCCCGGCCGCCCTTCAGGAAGTTTTCGGAGATGTGCTCACCCTTGGCGTTGTACATGTAGTTCTCGCCGAAAACCACCTCGTTGTGGCTCTTCACCTTCACCAGCTGGGCGAAGTTGCCGAATTCGGCGTTGCGCAGCTCGGCCCCGGCCTTGTAGGCGGCCTTGATGCCGTCGCCCCGGCCGTTGGACCACATGGAGCCCATGCGGTAGTTCTGGCTGCCGGTGGCGAGGACCACCTTTTTCGCGCTGATGGCGCTGTAGCTCCCGTCCAGAACGCTGAATACGGTGGCGCCCACCACGGCGCCGTCGGCGGTAATCAGGTCCGCCATGACGGTCTTGTCCAGGAAGCGGACGCCCTTCTTCTCGGCGGTGCGGCGCACCTTGAGGGTCACGTCCAGGTCCACCTGGATCATGGCGGTCATGGGCCCGGTGGGCATGACCATGAACTTCCCGTTCACCTTGGGCAGGTTGGCGCCCCACTCCAGCAGCTTATCCAGCATGTAGGTGTTCATGGAGACGTACTTCTCCATGAGCTCCTGGTCGGTGAACCAGGCGCCGATCTTCTCGGTGTGGTAGGCCACGAACTCCTTGGGGTCGATCTTCTCCAGGTCGAAATACTGGAGCACGCCGCCGCCCCGGTTGGCCTTTCCGGCGTAACCGGCGAAGTTCTTCTCCACCACCAGCACGTCGGCGTCGGGGTTGTGTTCCTTGATGGCTGTGGCGCAGCTCAGGCCGCCGATGCCGCCGCCGATCACCAATACGTCGCAGCTCAGCTTATTCCATTCACTCATCTCTTTCACCTCACCTGTACGCGTCAAAGTGTTGGAGCAGATGCTCGCTGGCATAGTCCGGGATCACCTGGATGGCGTCCTTCTTGCAGACGCTCTGGCAGTAGAAGCAGTGCTCGCAGTCCTCCACGTACTTGAAGATCGGCTTTTTGGCCTCCGCGTCCCAGCGGATCACGTCCACGAAGCAGGACTTGTAGCACTGCTGGCACCCCACGCACTTCTCCGGCGTGAATTCGATCCGGTGTTTCGTATGGATCATTGCGCATCCCACCTTTACATAAATTTCTCTGTCTGTATTTTAGTGGAAAAGCATGCCATTTTCAACCGGAACTTTGTCATTTTTGCTGAAATCGCCGGTGCAAAAGGGAGCCGCCTTCCCCGGCGCGGTCTGCGCCGGAGAAAACGGCTCTTACTTCGGTCATAACTGTCAGCTTTTCAGCAAGCCCAGGCGCTTGCAGGTCCTGTCCACCTCCCAGAGCACCCGCTCCCGGTCGATGGTCAGCAGCTCCCGCTTCCGGAGGAGGAAGCGGCCGTCCACCATCACGTCCTCCACCTCGTCCCCCCGGGCGCAGTATACCAGGCTGGAGAGCAGGTCGCTGTGAGGTCGAAGCCACGCTTTGTCGATATCCAGCACCGTGAGGTCCGCCCGCCTCCCGACTTTGATTTCTCCGCAGCCGGTAAGCCCCAAGGCCCTGGAGCCGTTCACCGTGGCCATTTTCAGGGCCTCGGCGGCGGGGACGGCGGTGGTGTCCCCCGAGAGGCCCTTGTGGAGGAGGGTGACGAAGCTCAGCTCCCGGAAGAGGTTCAGGGCGTTGTTGCTGGCGGCTCCGTCGGTGCCCAGGGCCACGTTCACTCCCGCCGAGAGCAGCTTCGGCACCGGGGCGACGCCGTTGCCCAGCTTTAAATTGCTCACCGGGTTCGTGGCCACGCTGACGCCCCGCTCCTTCAGGAGCTGAATGTCGCCGTCGGAGAGATAAACGCAGTGAGCGGCGACGGTTTTCGGCCCCAGGATGCCGCACCTGTCCATATACTCCGCGGGGGTGCAGCCGTATTTTTCCCGGATGGTCGCCTGCTCGAACTGGCTTTCGGAAATATGGGTGTGGAGGCCCAGGTTGTGCTCCCTTGCCAGGGCGGCGACTTCTTTCAGATAGTCCGGCGAGCAGGAGTAGGGGGCGTGGGGCCCCAGGGCGAAGGTGACGCGGGAGCACCTGCTCTTCCAGGCCTCGTACTCCGTGAAGAACTCCCGCAGACGCCGCTCGCCTCCTTCGGGCCCCGTGAGGCCCCGGGTGAGCACCGTGCGGAAGCCGGACTCCTCCGCCGCCCGGGAGGCAGTCTCGGTGTAAATGAACATGTCGATGGAGGCGGTCGTCCCGTTCAGGATCATCTCCAGGTTCCCCAGAAGGGTGGCCCAGTAGCAGTCCTCGGGGGTCATCTGCGACTCCAGGGGGTCGATGTGCCCGCTGAGCCACTCGGCAAAAGGCAGGTCGTCGGCACAGCCCCGGAACATGGTCATATAGGTATGGGTGTGGGCGTTCACCAGCCCCGGCAGCAGGAGCCGGTCCTTCCCCTCCACCACTGTTTCGGCGGAGAAGCCCTCGGGGATCTCCCCCACTCCTGCGATGGTCTCCCCCTCCACGCACACGTCGGTCTCCCGTATGCTCATGTCCGGCAGGAGGGCCCGGATGCCCCGGAAGAGGACCCCCATTATTTCAGGGCCTCCCGCAGGGCTTCGACCCGGTCCGTATCCTCCCAGCGGACCCTCAGGTCCGTCCGGCCCATGTGGCCGTAGGCGGCCAGCTTGCGGTAGATGGGCTTCTGCAGATCCAGAGCCCGGATGATGGCGGTTGGCCGCAGGTCGAAGACCTTGCGGATGGCCGCCTCCAGCTTTTCGTCCGCCACGGTCCCGGTGCCGAAGGTGTCCACCAGGATGCTCACCGGCTGGGCCACGCCGATGGCGTAGGCCAGCTCGATCTGGCACTTCTCCGCCAGACCCGCGGCCACCACGTTCTTGGCGATCCAGCGGGCGGCGTAGGCCGCGCTCCGGTCCACCTTGGTGGGGTCCTTCCC
>JAFXTU010000002.1 GCA_017535635.1 Oscillospiraceae bacterium | reverse complement strand
CTGGGCCTACTCACCTCCACGTGCTCTGTAGTGTGCCTGCTTCCTCAAGACGATTCTAACAGATTATTGCTTGCTGCGTTAGAGGCACCAAGTTTCATCCCTTTTTGTGCCTTCCGCGCAGCGGAAAGGAATGGTCATAAGTATGAAAAAAAGAATTCCGGCACTGCTTCTGGTCTTGGTGATGGTCCTGTCCCTGGCGCCCCTGACGGTCTCAGCGGCGGACCAGAACGTGGAACTCACGGTGACCGTGCGGGACTTCAATGCGGACGGCATATTGTTCGAGGGCGATCTCGCCTCCGGAGAGGGCCTTGTACAAAACAGGCTGGGAGCGGATAAAAAACCCGTATACGACCTGGCGCTCTGGCAGGAATTCTATGGCGAAAGTGTGACGCAGAGCCAGCTCAATGCCTTCTTCAACGATGTGCCCGGCGTCAATATGAAGACGACGAAATCCCTGACCCTGCGGCCCTGTACGGATGAGGAGTACACGGGTTATTGGGAGATCGACTCCAGCATCGGCCCCAACGGGGAGGAGCTGGACGGCTACTTCCCCATCGACAACGAACTCTTCGGCAACAAGTATACATGGGAAGGGGAGGAATGGGACGACGGTCACAACTTCCACTTCTCCGTAGAGATCCATACCAGATTCAAATACGTTCAGAATGCCCGCTTCTGGTTCAGCGGCGACGATGACGTATGGGTGTACTTCAACGGCCGGCTTGTGATCGACCTGGGAGGCGTACACGGAGAAATGGAGCAGGAGATCGAGCTGGACGAGATCGCCGCCGATCTGGGGATCAAGGTGGGCGATGTCGTAGACTTTGACATGTTCTATATGGAACGGCATACCACCGGTTCCAATATGCGCATCCGCACGAATTTCGACTTTCTGAATCTGCAGGCCTCCTCCTGGGCAGAGGCTGAGCTGAACGAGGCTGCGGCCCAGGGACTCATCCCGGACTGCCTGAAGTCCGCCGACCTGACGAAGCCCATCACCCGGGCGGAATTCGCCGCCGTGAGCGTGAAGCTCTATGAATCCCTCAGCGGCGCTGCCGCCCAGCCCGCCCCGGCGGACACCTTCTCCGATACGAAGGACCCGGAGGTGCTGAAGGCCTTTGCCCTGGGCGTCACCAACGGCACGGACGCGGTGAAAAAGACCTTTGAGCCCGATACCCTGATCTCCCGGGAGCAGGCTTCCACCATGCTCACCCGCGTGTGGAAAAAGCTGAATCTCTCCGGCTGGACCCTGGAGACGGACGGCAGCTTTGCCGACGAATTCCGGACGAAGTTCACCATGCCCGCCCTCTTTGCGGACGACGCCGAGATCTCCCCCTGGGCCAGGGACAGCGTGTACTTCATGGCCGCCAACAGGATCGTGAACGGCGTGGGGGACAACCGCTTCGCCCCCAAGACCGTCTCCAGCGGGGAAGAGACCCTGAACTTCGCCACCCGGGAGCAGGCCCTGCTCATGAGCGTGCGCACGGTCAAGAACCTGGGGTAACGGGACGTCGCAAGGCATAGGACCGAAACGGCCCCGGGGCAGCCGCCATGGCTGTCCCGGGGCGCAGCTGTATTTCTGTCGATCAGGTCTTGTTTTCCGGTCTGTTCTCTCTTCCCCGCCGGATCGCCGAGAGCTGCCGCTTCAACGCGCCCAGCTGGGTCTGCCGGGGGCCGACGGAGAGCTCATGGGTCAGGTACTTGGGCCGGAGCAGGTCCAGGATCCGGACGCAGTCCCCCTCGGTCCAGGGGCGGTGCCGGTCGATGCGCTGGATGTGGGCGTAGCTGCGGGCAAATTCCCGGTAGTACTCCAGGGGATACCCCTCCGGCACGCTCCCCACGTTCTCCCGGCAGTATTTGCCGCTCAGGCTCTGGTGGAAGTGGAGGCCGAGGACGGCCTTGCTCAGCTCGCCGTGCTTCTCCGCCATGTCCAGGATATACTCCACGCCCTCCTTCTGGCTGCGGATGCCCCAGTTGGTGTTCATGAGGTGCCCGGTGTCCAGCATGATGCCCACCCGGGGATACTGGATGCGGGAGAGAAGATACTCCGTCTTTTCCGGCTCCGTGAAGGTCAGGCCCGGCCACCACTGGTTTTCCACCAGGAAGTCAAAGCTGGGCTCCACGCCCCGCAGAAGCTCGTTGATCACCTCGATGGAGGCGTCCAGCACCTCCTTGTCCGTATGCTCCCACCGATAGGTGTAGCCCTCCTCCAGGGAGACGTCCGACACATGGAACACCGCATAGGGCGTCCCCAGGCGGAGGCCCAGCTGAAGGTCGGCACGGAAGGTCTCCACCAGGTCCTCCGGCGTGGAACAGCGGTAGAATTCCTTCACAAATTCCATGCTGCCGAACTTCCGCCTCAGGGCAGCCTTGTCCTGCCGGTAAAAATCCAGCCAATCCGGGAAAAAGGTCAGGTGGTATCCCCCCACCAGGGCGGGCGGGATATCGTCCGCCAGGTCGTCCGGGTCCGCGATGACCTCCAGGCCGTCCAGTCCCAAAGCTTTCACCTTCTCCCCCAGGTGCTCCCAGCCTCCGTAGGGCTGGAGACAGTATCTCGACAGGGGAAAATTCATGGTTTGAATCACGATGCGATCGCTCCTCCGTTCTTCCTGTTCTCTCGCTTATCTGCTTCTCTCAACAAGACGGTTTTCATAGATACCCAAATTACGCTGCGTTCTCCTCAAGGATGCGCCGGATCGCTTGGAAGCCCAGATCGTCCGGCCAGAACCGTTCCGCCGCTTCTTTCATTATACCGCGCTGCCGCGGCGGCATCAAGAGCGTTCCGGGCGTCCTTGTCATAGAATTCGATCCGCGTCACGCCCGCCCCCTCCCTTTCTCCGAAGCAGGTCTTTTATTATCTCATTAACGGAGAGAGAAGAGGATCTCCGGCAAAATCTCTTGACGGGGAAGGGGCGTTCCGCTATGCTTAAGACAATCAAGAGTATGTTTAAACCTTATTTCCGGGCGTTCCCCGGAGCCGGACCGTCGGAGGTGCGAAATGGACCCTTCCCCCCTGCGCGGATTACCCAACATGAACAGCCTGCTGGAGCACCCCCTGCTCCGGAGGGAAGAGCGAGGCCGCGTGAAGGTCGCGGCGCAGAAGCTGCTGGACAAGCTGCGGAGCGAGGTCCTGTCCGGCAGACTCGACCGGGTCCCCTCTGCGGAGGACTGCGCCCTGCTCGTGCTGGAGGAACTGAAACGGAAGGGGAAGCCCAGCCTGCGGGGGGTGGTGAACGCCACCGGCATCGTCCTGCACACGAACCTGGGCCGCGCGCCCCTGGGACAGGAGCTCTACGACCTGGCCCGGGAGGTCTACAGCGGCTATTCCAGCCTGGAATACGACATTGAGACCGGGACCCGGGGCAGCCGCTATGCCCACGTGGAGGGCCTGATCTGCGCCCTCACCGGGGCGGAGGCGGCCATGGTGGTCAACAACAACGCCGCGGCGGTGTTTTTGATGCTGACCGCCCTGGCGGAGGGGAAGCAGGTCGCCATCTCCCGGGGCGAGCTGGTGGAGATCGGCGGCTCCTTCCGGATCCCGGACATCATGGCCCGCTCCGGCGCTTCCCTGACGGAGGTGGGGACCACCAACCGCACCCGGCTCCCGGATTACGAGGCTGCCGTGCACCGGGGCGCGGAACTGCTGATGAAGGTGCACACCAGCAACTACGAGATCGTGGGCTTCACGGAATCGGTCTCCGTGGCGGAGCTGGCCGCTCTGGCCCGGCGGGAGGGAAAGCCCCTCCTTTACGACATGGGCTCCTGCTTCCTCTTCGACCCGAAGCTCCCTTGGCTCCCGGAGTGCAAGACCGCCCGGGCGGGCATAGAGGCGGGGGCGGACGTGATCTCCTTCTCCGGGGACAAGCTCCTGGGCAGCGCCCAGGCGGGCATCCTCGCCGGGCGGCGGGAGCTGCTGGAGGCCATGAAAAAGCACCCCCTGTCCCGGATGCTGCGGCCGGACAAGCTGACCCTGCAGGCCCTGGAGGCAGCGCTGGCGATCTATCAGTACCCGGAGGAAGCCATGAAGCGCATCCCCGTCCTCCGGATGCTCTCCGTCCCCCAGGAGGAGCTGCTGGACCGGGCCGCCGCCCTGGTCCTGAAGCTCAGCGATCTCCGCCCGGACTGGGAGATCCTTGTGCGGAAGATCATGGATGAGACGGGAGGCGGGGCGCTCCCCAACGTGTCCCTGCCCGGCTACGCGGCGGGCATCGTGCCCCGGGGCAGGAGCGTGGAGGCCCTGGAGGAAGAGCTGCGGCGCTCGGACGTGCCCGTGATCGGGCGCCTTCACCGGGGGGAGCTGCTCCTCAGCGTGCGCACCCTCCTCCCCGGAGACGAGGAGCGCATCGCCTCGGCCATAGCCGGGCTTCCGGATTGACAAGCTGTAAATCAAGAGAGAGAGGGGCTGTAGCAAAAGTCCCTAGAAAAACAAGAGACCGAGGTGACTGAAACAGTCGCCTCGGCTTCTTGTTTGTGGTAATATTAATTTGTGAAAAGAATAATACCGCAAAAAGATTATGGCACATGCGAGCGGAATGTGCAACTGTTAATTGACGAAAGTTTCGCGGAAAAGGTGATCCCAGCGGACG
>JAFXTU010000038.1 GCA_017535635.1 Oscillospiraceae bacterium | reverse complement strand
TGCTCGCACAGGCCGGACTTGTTAGCCTTCTCGACCTGTACGAGCATCTGCACTTATGCGGTTGAACCGCCGTGTACCGAACGGTACGCACGGTGGTGTGGGAGGTCGGTCACTCAACTAATGGGTGACCTCCTACCCGATGGAAGGATTACTTATTCTTTGCTGTTCTCCTCGTCCCAGGGCTCGGGGGCAGTCCAGTCCGAGGCGGCTTTCCCCTCCGCCTTCGCTTCCTCGCTCTCCGTTTCCGCCTTTTCTGCGTACCCGTCCGTTTCCTTTGCGGGGGGCAGGGGCCGGTGCGGCTGCAGGAGGCAGACCCCCTGGGCCGCCAGCATCAAAGTGAGGGCGGCGAAGAAGAGCTTATGGGCCGTATCCGGCGCGCTGAGGATGGAGACGGCGCAGAGAACCGTGCCCAGGCCGGAGAAGAAGAAGGTCCAGCGGGCCCGGTACTTTCCCACCGTGAACCCGGCGGCCAGGTGCAGAGCGGCGAGGGCGCAGCAGAGCCCCAGGAAGGGATAGAGGGTATAGAGCAGGGCGGGCTGGTGGGCGTAGGTCTTATAGAAGGCCACCAGGAAGAAAGCCGCGAAGAGCACCGGCAGCACCGCGCCGGAATAGCGCCCCTTTCCGCCCCGGAGAGCTTCCAGCGCCAGGGTGAACCACCCGGCCCCGGCCAGGACCCCCAGGAGGGCCAGAATGGCGGGGAAGAGGCGCTCCGGTCCGGAGGCGGTCTTCCAGCTCCGAAGGCAGAGAAGGGAGCCCGCCAGCATGAGAAGGAGGACGACGGCGGCGGCCGCCAGAAGTCCCTTTCCGTGGAAGACCCGGCCATACTCCGCCGTCTCTTTCCCCGAGAGCCAGGTCCGGCCGAGGAGGAAAAACACCGCCGCCGCCAGGACCGAGAGCGCCAGCAGCAGGGCGGAGACCGGGTGGAAGTCCATGAGCATGGTGGACCGGTCCAGACAGGTGTTCAGCTCGACCCGCCGCAGCAGCAGCCCCAGGGCGGAGAAGACCAGAAGGAGGCCCAGGAAGATCCGGGCGTTCTTTTGCATAACGATCCGACCTTTAACGTAAGTTTTATTATTCGTAGGCGCTTCCGGAGGGGACAAGTCCTCCCCCTTCGGAAAGCAGGGAAACACGGATACTTAATCAGTATACCATATCTGAGGAAAAAAGGAAGTGCAAAGATGAAGGAGATCCGCGGTTTTTTTGAAATCACCGGCCTGAGCCTTCTGCCCGTGCTGGTACTCCTCCTGGCCCTGGCGGCCCCGCTCCGGGGCGGAGGAGGGGAGAGCAGTTCCGCTTCGTCCGCCGCCCCGGCTTTGCCGGGGGAGAAGACCGCCGCCGAAACGCAGGTGACTCCCGCCCGTGCCCCGACCCTGGAGGAGCTTCTTCCCCCCACGCCGGGGCTGGACCTCTCCGTCCTCGCCGGGAGCGGGACGGCGGCGGGAACGCCGGAGCTCTCCGCCGAAGAGAAGACGGTCCCGGCCGCCGCCCCCGCCTCTCCGGACCGGAGCCTCACCGTGACTGTCCTCAGGGCGGGGGCGAAGGAGGAAATGAGCCTCCGGGACTACCTGGTAGGGGTAGTGGCGGCGGAGATGCCCGCGTCCTTTGAACCGGAGGCCCTGGCGGCCCAGGCCGTGGCCGCCCGGACCGATACCCTCTACCGCCGCCTGGTGGCCCATCCCCACCGGGAGGCGGACTGCTGCGCCGATCCCGGCTGCTGCAAGGCCTACCTCTCCCCGGAGGAACTGCGGGAGCGCTGGGGCGGGGACTACGAGCGCTGGAGTGCCTGCATTGCCCGGGCGGTGGATGAAACCGACGGGGAGGTGCTCACCTGGGAGGGGGAGCCCATCTTCGCCGCCTTCCACGCCGCCTCCCAGGGGCGGACGGAGGACAGCGAAAACGTGTGGCTCGCGGCCCTGCCCTATCTCCGGAGCGTTCCTACCCTGGAGACTGGCGCAGAGGTGCCGGGCTTCCAGAAAACCGCTGAGTTTTCTCTGTCCGAGTTCCGGGACCGGGTCCTGGCCAGGTACCCGGAGGCCGATCTCTCCGGGAGCCCGGAGAGCTGGATCGACGCCGAGGAACGGAGCGACGGAGGGCGGCTCATCTCTCTCCGGATCGGCGGCGTTTCCCTCTCCGGCACGGAACTGCGGACCCTGCTGGGCCTGCGCAGCGCACAGACGGACTGGACCCTGGAAGGGGAGACCTTTCGCTTCGTGACCCAGGGCTACGGCCACGGAGTGGGCCTCAGCCAGTACGGGGCGGAGGTGATGGCACGGGACGGGGCGAGCTGGGAGGAGATCCTGCTCCACTACTACACCGGGGCGGAATTGGAGGAAATGACAAGTCTTTCCGGCCTGGGGGACGTCTTCTCCGCCTGAATCCACGATTCTTGCAAAAAAACCGGGGAAGGCGTCAAAATCCCTTGACTCTGGTACAGTTCCAAGGTTTATACTCCAGACTGTATGAGCATGTAGTCATTTTTGAGAGATATCCAATTACGATTCAGGAGGAGTGAAACGAATTTGGAAAAAGTGTACACCAATCTGACCACCGGCGGCCCGATTTCCGTGTATGTGGAGGACGGCAAGATCACCCGCGTCCGTCCCATCCAGATCCCGGAAGAGGACTACCCCAAGGCGTGGGTCGTAGAGGACCGGAACGGGAGAAAGTATTCTCCCCCCAAGGCCATGCGCATCGCTCAGAACATCCTGGCCGAGCGGAACCGCCTCTACTCCGAAGACCGGATCATGTACCCCATGAAGCGCGTGGACTGGGACCCCAACGGGGAGCGGAACCAGCGTAACCGCGGCAAGTCCGGCTTTGAGCGCATTTCCTGGGATGAGGCCGCCACCATCATCGCCGGCGAGATCAACCGCCTCGCCCCCCTCGGCCCCGACGGCAAGCGGGACGGGCACGCCATCACCGCCATCACCGGTTCTCACCACAACTGGGGCATTGTCGGCTACAAGATGGCGCCCTTCGGCCGTTTCTTCGGCATGCTGAACTACACCCCCATCCTGGACAACCCCGACTCCTGGGAAGGCTGGATGTGGGGCGCCCCCCACATGTGGGGCTTCTACTGGCGTCTGGGCCAGCCCGAGCAGTTTGACCTGCTGCAGGACGCCCTGAAGAACACCGATATGATCGTGTTCTGGTCCAATGACCCGGACTCCACCCACGGCATCTACTCCGGCCAGGAGAGCAACATCTGGCGTGTCTGGCTGAAGGAGATGGGCATGAAGTGCGTCTTCATCGACCCCTTCTACAACTACACCGCCGCCGTCATGGACGGCACCTGGTTCGCCCCCCGGCCCGGCACCGACACGGCCCTGGCCGCTGCCATCGCCTACACCTGGTTCCAGGACGACACCTATGACCACGACTACGTGGAGCGCAAGACCATCGGCATCGACGAGTTCCGCGCCTACATCATGGGCGACGAGGACGGCACTCCCAAGACCTGTGAGTGGGCCGCCGAGAAGACCGGCATCCCCGCCCGGCGCATCCGCGCCCTGGCTAAGGAATGGGCCTCCAAGCGCGTCGCTCTCGCCGGCGGCGTCCGCGGCGGCGAAGGGTCCGCCTGCCGTACCGCCTACGGCACCGAGGAAGCCAGGATGCTCATCGCCCTGGCCGCCATGCAGGGCTTCGGCAAGCCCGGCGTCTCCATCTGGGGCACCACCATGGGCGCTCCCGCCGACTACACCTGGTTCCCCGGCTACGCGGAGCCCGAGAGCCAGATGGGCAAGAGCCCCGCGGCGGCCCGGAAGCTCGCCACCGAGGGCACCATCAAGCAGCGCCTGTACCGGCTGACCTACCCCGAGGCCATCATCGACGGCTTCGGCGACTTCATCGGCGACGGCTTCTGCGGCAAGAGCATCGAGCAGCAGTTCAACCACAACACCTACCCCATCGAGGGC
>JAFXTU010000037.1 GCA_017535635.1 Oscillospiraceae bacterium | reverse complement strand
TTCGCATCGCGCCCGTCTTGGTGCGTTCGCTTAGCTTTGCATTGTTTAATTTACAAGGTACAGCGCTCACTCCGATGGGGTTTCCCTCACGCGAGCTTGCCTAATATACCACCCCAAAAACCCTTTGTCAACACCCAATTTACGAAAATGGGCAGAAAATTTTCCCGGCGAAAAAAGGCAAGAAAAAACTGCGCTGCCGGAGCCCGGCGGCGCAGCCTTCTCTGGAACGCGATTACTCGCCTCTTCTGTCCTTGGCCAGCTTCTGATACATGTCGATCATCTCGGTCCGCACGGTGACGTTGTAGTCGGGCGGAATGTTCTCGTCCTTGCCCTGGACGAACTGGAGATACCGGGGGCCCAGGAGATTGTTGGCGTAGAAGTACTCCTTGGATCTCTGGTTCGCCGTGCAGATGAACATGATGGCGTTCAGATGGAGCCAGGTCATCCGGACCTTTCCGCTCTCGATCTGAGAGATGGTGACGCGGCTCAGCCCGGTCAGGTTCCCCAGGTCGGCCTGGGTCAGGCTCAGCAGCTTCCGGATCTTGGGAAGATGCTTCGTCAGCTCTTCGCACATTGCTTTCTTTTCAGCAGCGGTTAATTCTACCATTTTTCCTCCCTCTTTCTGTCCCTTATTTCCCTATTAAAAACTATAAACTTTTACTGCGTTACAAAGTATAGCAAAACTATCCTGAGATTGCAAGAGCCAATTATCCGGATTATATAAAAACTTACAGAAATTTCCTGCTTTCTTCCACCGCCAGGGCGTCGCAGCGGCGGTTCTGCTCGTTTTCCGCGTGGCCGCGGACCCATTCCCACCGGACCCGATGGGTCCGGGCGAGGGAAAGCAGCCGCTCCCATAGCTCCGGATTCTTGGCCTGACCGCCGGAGGAGCGCTTCCAGTTCCTGGCCTGCCAGTCTTTGGCCCAGCCCTGGGACATGGCCTCCACCACATATTTGGAATCGCTGTACAGGGTGACGTCACAGGGCTCCTTCAGGGCCTCCAGGGCCCGGATGACCGCCGTCAGCTCCATGCGGTTGTTGGTGGTGTTTCTCTCCCCCCCGGAGAGGACCTTTTCCGCCTCCCCGTACCGGAGGATCGCCGCCCAGCCGCCGGGGCCGGGATTGCCCGAGCAGGCCCCGTCGGTATAGATCGTCACAGACTTCATGTTCCGATCACACCTCGCCGGGCTCTTCTTCGCTTTCCTCCTTCTCCGTCCTGGCGATGGAGATGACCCTGGCGCCATCGCTCACCCGCATGATCCTCACGCCCTGGGTAGCGCGGCTGAGAACGGAGATGGAGTCTACGGCCATGCGGATGATGGTGCCGTCGTCGGAGATGACCAGCAGATCGTCCGTCTCGTCCACCACCTTGCAGTCGGCCACATAACCGGTCTTTTCGGTGACGTTGTAGTTTTTCAGGCCCATGCCGCCCCGGTGCTGGGGTTCGCCGCCGCCCCGGATGTATTCCTCGATGGGCGTCCGTTTGCCATAGCCGTTTTCGGTGACGCTCAGCAGCGCCGCCCCCTCCCTGGCCCGGGCAGCGCCCACCACATGATCGCCCTTCCGGAGCCGGATGCCCCGGACACCCACCGCATCCCGGCCCATGGGGCGGATGTCGGTCTCGGCAAAGCAGATGGCGTAGCCGTCATGGGTGGCGATGAGGATGTTGTCGCTCCCGTCGGTCTGGCGGACGGAAATGAGCTCGTCCCCCTCGTCCAGGTTCAGCGCCCGAATGCCGACGGTCCGGATGTTTTTGAGCTGCATCTGCGCCAGGCGCTTCACGGTGCCGTTTCTGGTGACGAAGATCAGATAGCAATCCTCCTCCCAGCCCCGGCCCCGGATCATGGCGGAGATTTTCTCGCCGGGCTGCAGGGGCAGGATATTGACGATGTTGGTGCCCCTGGCGGCACGGCCCGCCTCCGGGATGAGGTAGCCCTTCCTCAGATAGACCCGGCCCTGGCTGGTGAAGAAGAGGATGTTGTCGTGGGTGGAAGCGGTGAACACGGTCTCCACATAGTCCTCGTCCTTGGTGGACATGGCCCGCATGCCCTTTCCGCCGCGGCCCTGGGCCCGGTATTCGCTGGTGGGCAGGCGCTTGATGTAGCCGCCGTGAGTCAGGGTGAAGACGCAGTCCTCCTCGGCGATCAGATCCTCGATGTCGATCTCGTCCTCCACGTCCTGGATCTCGGTCCGGCGGTCGTCGCCGTACTTGTCCCGGATGGCGGTGAGCTCGTCGCGCAGGACGCCCCGGAGCATCTCCTCGCTGCTGAGCAGGCGGCGGTAGTAGTCGATCCGCTCCTCCAGCTCCTTGTACTCGGCCTCCAGCTTTTCCCGGTCCAGGCCCTGGAGCTGCTTGAGGCGCATGTCCAGGATGGCCTGGGCCTGGGTTTCGTCCAAGCCGAAGCGGGCCATGAGCTTCTCCCGGGCGTCGTCGTAGCTCTCCCGGATGATGCGGATGACCTCGTCGATGTTGTCCTGGGCGATGAGCAGTCCCTCCAGCAGGTGGGCCCGCTCCTGGGCCTTGCGCAGATCGAAGCGGGTCCTCCGGAGGATCAGCTCCTCCTGGAAGGAGATGTATTCCTGCAGCATCTGCCGCAGGGTGAGCACCTTGGGCTGGGTCTGGTCGCTGACCAGCGCCAGCATGATGATGGAGAAGTTGCTTTGGAGCTGGGTCTGGGCAAAGAGCCGGTTCAGCACCACCTGGGGATTCGCGTCCTTTTTCAGCTCGATGACGATGCGCATGCCGTTCCGGTCCGATTCGTCCCGCAGGTCGCTGATCCCCTCCAGGCGCTTATCCTGCACCTGGTCCTTGATGCTCTTGAGCAGGAGGCTCTTGTTCACCTGGTAGGGCAGCTCGGTGACGATGATGCGGATGCGGTCCTTGTTGAATTCCTCGAATTCCGTCCGCGCCCGGACCACCACCTTGCCCTTGCCGGTGGCGTAGGCGGCCCGGATCCCGGCCCTGCCCATGATGATGCCCCGGGTGGGGAAGTCCGGCCCCTGGATGTGCTCCATGAGCTCCAGGGTATCGGCCTCCGGATCCTCCAGCAGGCAGATGACGGCGTTGATGACCTCCCGCAGGTTGTGGGGCGGGATGCTGGTGGCCATGCCCACGGCGATGCCGCTGGAGCCGTTCACCAGCAGGTTGGGGAAGCGGCTGGGCAGCACCCGGGGCTCCTTGCGGCTCTCGTCGAAGTTGGGGTCCCAGTCCACGGTCTCCTTCTCGATGTCCCGCAGCATCTCGTCGGCGATGCGGGACATCCTGGCCTCGGTATACCGGTAGGCGGCGGGGGGGTCCCCGTCCACGGAGCCGAAGTTGCCGTGGCCGTCGATGAGCATGTAGCGCATGGAGAAATCCTGCCCCAGGCGCACCAGGGCGTCGTAGACGCTGGCGTCCCCGTGGGGGTGGTATTTGCCCAGCACGTCGCCCACGGCGGTGGCGCACTTCTTATAGGCGTTATTGTGGGTCAGCCCGCTCTCGTACATGGAGTAGAGGATGCGGCGGTGGACGGGCTTGAGCCCGTCCCGCACGTCGGGCAGGGCCCGGCCCACGATGACGCTCATGGCATAGTCGATGTAGCTGGTCTGCATCTCCCTGGCCAGCTCGGCTTCGGTGATGACCTGATCGGGGAACGCGATGTCCTCCGGCTTATAGCTTCTGTTGTGTGCCAATCTCCCCGACCTCCCTTATATGTCCAGATTGCTCACATATTTCGCGTTGGTCTCGATCCAGGCCCTTCTGGGCTCCACCTCTTCCCCCATGAGCAGGGAGAAGATCTGGTCGGCCTGGATGGCGTCCCCCAGGGTGATGCGCCGGAGCGTGCGTTTTTCCGGGTCCATGGTGGTCTCCCACAGCTCGTCCTTGCTCATCTCGCCCAGGCCCTTGTAGCGGGCGATGTCCACCTTGGCGCTGGGGTTGTCCCCCCGCATCTCGGCACTCACCCGGTCCCGCTCCTCGTCGGAATAGGCCACCCGCTGCTGTTTGCCCCGGGTCAGCTTGTACAGGGGCGGAACGGCGGAGTAGACGTAGCCGTTTTCGATCAGCGGGCGCATATAGCGGAAGAAGAAGGTCAGCAGCAGCGTGCGGATGTGGCTGCCGTCCACATCGGCATCGGCCATGATGATGATCTTGTGATAGCGCAGCTTTTCCACGTTGAAGTC